>JBIIAM010000003.1:0-470906 GCA_044239895.1 Acidimicrobiales bacterium
ACGCGGCGTTGCTGCGTCAGGCTTTCGCCCATTGCGCAAGATTCCCCACTGCTGCCTCCCGTAGGAGTCTGGGCCGTGTCTCAGTCCCAGTGTGGCTGATCGTCCTCTCAGACCAGCTACCCGTCGACGCCTTGGTGGGCCGTTACCCCGCCAACTAGCTGATAGGCCGCGAGACCCTCCCGAACCGATAAATCTTTCCTCAAACGGCCATGCGACCATATGAGGGTATTCGGTATTAGCACGAGTTTCCTCGTGTTATCCCAAAGTTCGGGGCAGGTTTCTCACGTGTTACTCACCCGTTCGCCGCTAGATCTTCCCCAGTATTGCTACTGGATGGATCCCGCTCGACTTGCATGTGTTAGGCACGCCGCCAGCGTTCGTCCTGAGCCAGGATCAAACTCTCCGTTAAGATCTCTCCTCCGCTACCAGCGGCGACCCGAGGGTGGCTACTGACGGCTTTGGTTAAATCATGAAGAGCCGAGAGAGAGGGGCTCACCTCTCTTAATCTCGACGTGGCATTGCTCTTTCGAGCATTACCGACTCCGCTCTTTCGAGCTTCGTCTTGGATTCACTCTTTCGAGTTTCACCGGAATTGCATGGTGAACGACTACGACACGTACGTCTTCCCCATGAGCTACCCAAGGGCAGTTCATGAGCACGGGAAGTCGCCGTTGCGGTAATCGCCCGCACTGGCTTTTTCGTCCTCTGTTCCGTTTTCAAGGAGCACTTAATCGAGGGAGCCTTGCCTTGCGGCAGCCAGAACTCGATGCACTCGTTGTGGCGACCGGTTTCCTGGTCGTCACTGCAATCCGTCACTTTCGTGACTGAGTGCGGGCCACCGAAGTGACCAGAGATTTCACCGCCCTATTGGGGCTCTCCGGCGAGGAGGGCCGCTTCAGGAACGGAGCGCTACCTTACCCATCTGCCTGATGGCGTGCAAATCGGCTGAAAACTCAGCCTCGATACACATCCGGCAGCGGGTTAGAAACCGCAGAGCGGCTTCCGGGGCAGGAGGGAGAACTTAGCGGGACTGCTTGACCAATGCAAACACTGTCCAACGATTTCCTCGCCACTTTCTGAACAACAGCAGAACGGGAAACTTCTTAGGAAGCGGATCGAAGCACAAAACGTTGCTTTTTCCCGCGCCTGACCATTGCCCAACATCCATGGAAGAGATCGCTCGCCTGGAGAGTCGTTCCCTCGGCGACTACGACGTCATTGAGCGAGAGCCCATTCTGGGCCACAAGACGGCGACCCTCACCACGAGAACCGACCGCGCCGTTGTCAGCCAGGATCTCAACCAAATCGCGACCGATATCTGCGCTCGTGAGCTCGATAACCGGCAGGCTTGAGGCCAGATCGGCCCATTCCTCCGGACTCAGCTCGGCAGCGGTGCGGGTGAATCCCTGCGAAGCACCGGCAGCCCGATCGGCTTCCTCGCTGCCATGAACCAAGGTTGTGACTGCATGGGCCAAAACTCGCTGTGCCGCCCGCTTTTCGGGGGCCGATCCGTGAGCGGCCATGACTTCGGCGACTTCCGGGATGGGAAGGAGGGTCAGCTGGAGCAGGAACCGCTCGACGTCACGGTCATCGACATTCACGAAATATTGGAAGAAGGCGTAAGGAGTCGTCCGTTCGGCGGAAAGCCACACTGCGCCATCCACCGATTTCCCGAACTTGGACCCGTCGGCCTGAGTCACCAACGGCACGGTCAGCCCGTGCACATGGCTGCCCGACGTGCGTCGGATCAGATCGATGCCGGCTGTGATGTTGCCCCATTGGTCAGAGCCGCCTACCTGGAGCTCAATACCAAGGGTGTCATGGAGATATCGATAATCATTGGCCTGAAGCAGCATGTAGCTGAATTCAGTGAACGAGATCCCGGCATCGCTCTCGACTCGGGTGCGGATCGAGTCCTTCGCGAGCATGGTGTTGACGGTGACGTGTTTGCCGACGTCGCGCAGGAAATCGAGCACGCCCATGGGCTCGGTCCAGTCCCGATTATCGACAAGACGGGCCTGGTTTGGACCATCGGAGAAATCCAGGAGGCGCCGCAGTTGTTCGGAGATAGCGGCGAGATTGGCGTCAAGCGTTTCTCGATCGAGCAGGTTCCGCTCAGTTGATCGGCCGCCGGGATCACCGATCATGCCGGTCGCTCCCCCGGCGAGGGCAACGGGCCGATGTCCGAACTCTTGGAACCGGCGCAGCAGTAGGAGCGGAATGAGATTGCCCACGTGGAGGCTGTCAGCAGTCGGATCGAAACCGGCGTACACCGAAACCGGCCCTTCAGACAGACGGGTCCGAAGCGCTTCCGCGTCCGTGGAATCGTGGACGAGGCCACGGGCTTTCAGATCATCGATGATGTCGGCGTGGTTCACGAGGATCACTTTCCTTCGTCTCTAGCTCCGTAGTCCAGCCCATTCCAGGCCCCGACTGGCGGACCGGCCGCACCCGGGCAAAGGTGAGTCCATGTCCGATGACACCGTTTCGTCCGTCACGACCCCAGAGGGCGCACCCGACGACATGGCCGAATCCGAGGATTCCGCAGCATTCGAAGATGCGGAGCCGATGTCGTTCCGAGGCAAGACGGCCCGAGTCCTAGCCATTGTCGTAACCATTCTCATCGCTGGCCTGTGGTCGTATGCGCTGTGGGGTCCGACCAAGAAGGTTGCACCCGGAGTCATGTCGGACCCGACCTTTTCCCGGGCCGCTCAGCTGATCTGCACCGATGCCGCCGGAATCATCTCCGCTCTTCCTCCTGCCTACAGCTCACCCGATGCCGGGGCACGCGCCGAAGTCATCCAAGAATCGAACGCCGCGCTCATCGTCATGCTGGCCCGTCTTGCCGCCATCGCGCCGTCTGCTGAACAGGGCAAGGACGCCGCCATGGTCCAGGAATGGCTCGGCGACTGGCAAACGTTTATGAGCGACCGCGAGCGTTTCGTAATCGCCCTTGCTACTGATCCGGACGCGCGTTTCTACGTCACGATGAAGGATCGGCGTCAGGTCACCGAGCCCGTCGACTTCTTCGCCAGATACAACAACATGCCGAACTGCGAGACTCCGGGCGATCTCGCGTAGAGAAATCGCGAGCCGTCAGCCCCTACTGGGCTGCGCGCTGCGGGCCACCGGCAGACCGCGTGAGGACAATCGGACGAGACCGTTGTCCGCGCCGAGGTCCTCAAGTTCATTGAGCGTCACCCAACGCAGCGATTCCGATTCATGGTTTCCGATGGGAACCGAACCGGCTGGCGCGAGCACCACAAAACGCACATCGAGATGCAGATGAGGCGCTTCTTTCGGTGGCCGTACTTCGTGGATGTCCAGATCGATCGCTGGAGCCACGACGCGTAATCCTGCGATTCCTGTCTCCTCCGATGCCTCGCGCAGTGCATTTGCCGCGAGGTTGGCATCGCCGTCGACATGTCCGCCCGGCTGAAGCCATTTCTGCAGTTTGGTATGGAAGAGAATGATGAACTGGTCGGATCCTTCTTCCACCACGAGCGCCGACGCCGTGAAGTGTCCATCGACGCAACTTCGGTGCAAAGCGTCGGGATGCGCGTTGGCAAACGCAAGCATGTCGTCGCGAACTCCTGCTTGTTGCTCGTCAGCGGGCGTCAGTTCTTCCAGATGGGCAATCACACGCGCTAGATCGGCAGATGCACCTAGCGATGTCTCGTCGAGAATCACCGGCGCGTCGATCGTCGCCGGCGACGTGGGACGCGGTTGCTCGCCTGTCGTCATCGCGACGCAATCATGAAAGTGCTTCGAGTCGCGATTTCGATGCAGCAAGCTGCGCAGAGAACGCGACGAGTTGCTCAGTAACAGGCTTCGGGCCCGCTCCCCCGCGCGTCGTGCGCCGCCCGACGGCGACGCCTTTGTCCAAGAGGAACAACGCGTCCGGCCCAAGTTCCGGTGCCGCTTCGACGAGATCGCGTAGCGAGATTCCCTCGTCGAGGCTCCGCCGCACAAGGGAGCCGACGATCGCGTGTGAATCCCGAAATGGTGTGCCACCCGCGACTAACCATTCGGCGAGGTCGGTTGCCGCACTCGTTGGGGCGTCGGCGGCAAGCGCCATTGCCTCGAGATGGAATGTGGAGGAAGCGAGCAGGCCCGACATCGCACCTAGTGACAGCAGGATCGTGTCGAGCGAGTCGAACAGTGGTTCCTTGTCTTCCTGCAGATCGCGGTTGTACGCGAGCGGGAGTGCCTTGAGCGTTGCCAGCAGGCCCGTGAGATTGCCGATGAGCCGACCGGTCTTGCCTCGCGTGAGTTCAGCAATGTCCGGATTCTTCTTCTGCGGCAACATCGATGAACCGGTCGAGTACGCGTCGGCCAGTCCGAGAAAACCAAATTCATCGGTCGACCAAAGAATGATCTCCTCGGCAAGACGCGACAGATGGACGCCGAGCAATGCAAGGTCGAAGAGCGCCTCAGCCACGAAATCACGATCGCTCACGGCGTCGAGAGAATTGTCGAAAACCCCGGCGAAGCCAAGATCCGTTGCCGTTGCCGCAGGGTCCAGCGGAAGCGATGAGCCGGCGAGCGCACCCGCTCCTAGTGGAGAAACGTCGAGACGCCGCCGAGTGTCGTGCAGCCGGTCGATGTCACGCGAGAGCGCCCATCCGTGGGCGAGGAGGTGATGGGCGAGCAACACCGGTTGGGCGCGTTGCAGGTGGGTGTACCCGGGAAGATAGGCATCGCCAGCAGCGACGGCGCGTTCGTGGAGCACGTTCTGGAACTCGATGATGCGCCCGATCACGACGAAGAGTTCACGCTTCGTGAAAAGACGAAGATCCGTGGCCACCTGATCGTTGCGGCTTCGCCCGGTGTGGAGCTTCGCTCCTGCCGGTCCTGCCAGTTCGGTGACGCGCCGTTCCACCGCCGTATGAACATCTTCGTCAGACGGTTGAAAGGCGAACGTTCCGTCACTCAGTTCGCTCTCGACGGTGTCGAGGGCAACAAGGACCTCGTCACGTTCCGTTTCGGAAAGAATCCCAGCCCGAGCAAGCCCGCGCACGTGGGCACGAGAACCCGTCAGGTCGTCGGCCGCAAGCCGAATATCGAACGGGAGGCTGACGGTGAAGGCCATCAGTTCCTCCGCCGGACTGCCTTCGAATCGTCCGTGCCAAAGGGTGCTCATGCTCTAGTTCTCTCCGGTCGGTGATGCCGTCGACTGCTTCGCGGCCCATGTTTCGATTCCGAGACCCCACAATTTCACGAAGCCTTCGGAATCGGCGTGCTTGAACGTGTCGGCCGCGTCGTAGGTAGCGAGGCCGTAGTCGTAAAGGCTCCAAGGACTCCGACGCCCGACGACGTAGCACCGGCCTGGTTCAAGACGAAGCCTGACCTCACCGGTAACGAACTTCTGTGTCGAATCGACGAACGCATCAAGCGCCTGCTTGAGCGGCGAGAACCACATTCCGTCGTAGACGAGATCGGCGAATCGGCCTTCGAGACGCTGCTTTTCATGCATGACGTCACGCTCGAGCGTGATGGATTCCAGATCCTGATGGGCCAGGATCAGGGCGAGTGCGCCGGGCGCTTCGTATGTCTCGCGGCTCTTGATTCCGACACGGCGATTCTCGACCATGTCGAGTCGTCCCCAACCGTAGGAACCGACGATGTCGTTCATCTCCACGATCAAATCGTGAAGCGCGTGGTTCGTGCCATCGATTGAGACCGGAATTCCCTTTTCGAATCCCACGACGATTTCACGCGCTTCCGAGGCGCGCACTGTCGTCATGCTCCACACGCCTTCGGGCGGCCGCATCCATGGATCTTCCATCTCACCGCATTCGATGGCGCGACCGAAGAGGTTGTCATCGATCGAATACATCTTCTCTTTGGTCGCAAGGACCGGGATGTCGTGCAGTTCGGCGTATTCAATGCTCATCTCGCGGGTCATCCCCCAGTTGCGCACTGGAGCGAGGATCTCGAGATCCGGGGCAAGAGCACGCGTCGCCAACTCGAACCGAACCTGGTCATTGCCCTTGCCGGTACATCCGTGCGCTACCGAGTCTGCGCCATGAGCCCGAGCGGCTTCAACGAGGTGACGCACGATGACAGGGCGGGAAAGCGCCGAGACGAGCGGATACTTGCCCTCATAGAGCGCGTTGGCTTTGAGAGACGGGGCAAGAAAGTCGCGTGCGAACTCCTCGCGGCAATCGACGACGATTGCCTCGATCGCACCGGCGGCAAACGCCTTGGCCTGGAGGCCTTCCCAGTCGCCTTCCTGACCGAGGTTGCAGGCAACCGTGATCACCTCGACGCCGTAGTTCTCGATCATCCATCGAACTGCAACAGACGTATCGAGACCGCCGCTGTAAGCCAGAACTACACGCTTTGCCATCAGAATTCCTTCGGGAGATAGTCAGTCGAAAAAGAGGAAACGGGGGAAATCAGTATTTACAAGCCGGCAAGTTCAGAGAGTTGGGTGGCGATCGTTTCGCCACCGATATCGGACGCAACCACAATCAGAATCGTGTCATCACCGGCGACGGTTCCGAGTACACCAACCAGACCGGAACGGTCGAGTGCCGAGGCAACAACGTGTGCCGAACCCGGAGGGGTTCGAATAATCACGAGATTGTCGGAGTGGACGACTTCAACCACCCAATCTCCGAACACACGCCGCAGATGATCCTCCGGTGCACGCTGTTCTTTCGGAAGAGCGGGTATTGCGTAGGCCGATTCGCTGCCGGGCATGCGGACCTTGATGGCCCCCATGTCCTCCAGGTCCCTCGACACCGTTGCCTGTGTGGCGACAACGCCTTCGGCCGCGAGCAGGTCGACCAGAGCGAGTTGGTTCGCAACGACCTGCGATCCAATGAGCTTGGCGATCAAATGTTGACGCTGTGTCTTTCCCAACTTCGACGGCTCCTTCATGGGATCAGTCATCGGTTCTCCATCAGCCATACGAGGGCGCCACGCGCCGCGTGCATCCGATTCGTTGCCTGTTGCCAGACTCGGCTCCGAGATCCTTCGAGGACCGCATCGGATACTTCCTCGCCCCGATGGGCCGGGAGGCAATGAAGAAAGATCGATTCGGGGGACGTCGCCGAGAGGAGTTCGTCGTCGACGGTGAACCCGGCGAACTCGGCGCGCCTTCTGACCGCCTCGTCCTCCTGTCCCATGGACGTCCAAACGTCGGTGTAGACCGCGTCAACTCCCGCAACGGCAGCGAGCGGATCATGGGTGCAGTTGATGTCGACTCCGGCAGCAGTAATACGCGCGAGATCAGATGGTGAAAGTTCATAGCCCGCAGGAGTGGCGATCCTGACGGACATGCCAACCATGCCCGCGGCAAGCGCAAGGCTTCGAGCAACGTTGTTCCCGTCGCCTACGTACGCCACGGTGCGTCCGGCAAGACCGGCAACGCCGCCGAACTCATCGGCCAGCGTCAGGATGTCGGCTAATGCTTGAAGCGGGTGCGCCTCATCGGAGAGCATGTTGACGACTGGAACCGACGAGACGGCGACCATTCGTTCGAGCTTTGAGTGTTCAAACACCCGCGCCCCGATCATCGAGTGGTACCCGCAGAGCGTGCGCGTCACGTCCTCGACGCTTTCGCGAACATCGAGTCCGACCTCGTCGGGACGAATCGTGAGTGGGTGACCGCCCAATTGCACGACTGCCATTTCCATCGAATTGCGAGTCCGGGCTGACGGCTTCTCGAACAGCAGAGCCATTCCCTGACCTTCGAGGCATTTAGGCGACACTGGCGCCGCTCCGCACGCGAGCACTTCGAGCAACTCAGAAGGCGAGAGATCGTCGACTTCGAGCAGATGTCTCATGACAGTTCCTCCGAGATATGGGACCGAAGAACCGCAGAAAGAATGTCAACGGCTTCGGTGATTTCGGCATCGCTCACGATCAGCGGCGGCGCGAATCGCAATGACGTGGGCGACACGGCGTTGACGATCAGCCCGGCCGCAAGGGCATCGGCCGCGACGGCCCGCGCATCGAGTCCGGGAGCCAGCTGAGCGGCAAGAAGCAAGCCCAAACCCCTGACCTCAACGACACCGTCCAGAGCGGTCAGAAGTTTCCGCAGAGTCGCGCCGGCGTGCTCCGCGCACTGCGGGATGTTCTCGCGCTCCATGATTGCCAGCGTGGCCCGCGCCGCTGACGCGGCAAGTGGTTGCCCGCCATAGGTGGTTCCGTGATCTCCCGGAGAAAATGCCGCCGCTACATCGCGACGTGCCCAGCAGGCACCGATCGGCATTCCGTTGCCGAGGCCCTTCGCCATGGTGACGACATCGGGTTCGACGCCAAAGTGTTCGAAACCGAACCACTCGCCCGTCCGGCCGAGGCCAGTTTGAATCTCGTCGACCATGAAGAGGATTCCCCGCTCATCACAGAGTCGCCGAACTCCTTCGAAATACTCGGCAGTTGCGGGGTTCACGCCGCCTTCGCCCTGAACCGATTCGAGAAGAACAGCCGCGACGCTCGAATCGATCGCGTCAGCCATTGCGACGAGATCGTTCCACGCGACGTGACGGAAGCCTTCCGGAAGCGGTTCGAAACCTTGCCATTTCGCAGGTTGGCCAGTGGCATGTAACGCACCGAGGGTCCGACCGTGAAAAGAGCCGAACGCGCTCACAATGTTGAACGTGTCCGGTCCGTGCTCCCGCTTCGCCCACTTCCGGGCAAGTTTGATTGCACATTCGATCGACTCGGCGCCACTGTTGGTGAAGAACACCTGTCCCCCACCACCGAGGAGCCGATCAAGCGTGATCGCTACGTCAGCACCGGGTTCGGTGCCATAAAGATTGGAGACGTGGACAAGTGTCCGGGCCTGCTCGGAGATCGCATCGGCAATTTCAGAATTCGCGTGACCGAGTCCGACCACGGCGATTCCGGCGAGAAAGTCCAAATACGAGTTCCCGGCATCGTCCCAAAGCCGACATCCGTCGCCACGGACGAACCGAACGCTCGGAGCCGCATAGGTAGGCATGAACGGACAGTGATCGAGTCCGGCCGGTGCCGCCATTGCTTTCGTATGTGACGTCGACGGGCTCATGATCCACCCCCATCGACATTTGTGATCATGGTTCCGACACCGGCACGTGTGAAGAGTTCGAGAAGGACGACATGGGGGACGCGCCCGTCGAGCAGATGCGCAGCGCTCACTCCCCCTTCGAGGGCTACGAGGCATGCATCGATCTTCGGAATCATTCCGCCCGAGAGCACGCCGGTCTTGATTAGATCGGCGATCTCCAAGTTATTTGTCGTACCAATCAGACTTTCGGGATCATTGACATCACGCAGCAGCCCGGCGATGTCAGTCAGATAGATGACCTTTACTGCTCCCAACGCTCCCGCGATTGCACCGGCGACAGCATCGGCATTGATGTTGTAGGCCTGACCCGCGAGATCAGCGCCGATCGTGGAGATAACAGGAATCAGGTTCTGCGCCAGCAACGATTCGACGATCTTCGGATTCACGTTTTTGACATCACCGACGAAGCCCAAGGCGGGATCCCGGACATCGGCCTCGATGAGTCCGGCATCCTCACCGGACAGACCAACGGCCAGAGGGCCGTGGGTGTTGATTGACGCCACGATCTCGCGGTTCACCTTGCCGACCAGCACCATCCGGGCGATGTCGAGCGTTTCGGCATCGGTTACCCGCAGGCCGTCCTTGAACTCCGATTTCATGCCGAGCCTCGTCATGAGGTCGCCGATCTGCGGACCGCCGCCGTGCACAACGACAACACGGATTCCGACGGCATGCAGAAGCACTATGTCGGCCGCAAAACTCTCAGCGAGGGCCGCGTCGGTCATGGCGTTCCCGCCGTACTTCACGACGACGGTCTCTCCCCAGAAACTCCTGATGTACGGGAGAGCCTCGATGAGAACTTCGGCGGTTACCGCCTCGGCGATGCCGGGCGCGCTCGGAACAGACGCACCTGGCTTGTCGGAGGAACCAGTTGACATACTCATGAGGTACCCATGTTCTCGTCGATGTACGCGTGAGACAGATCGTTGGTGAGAATCGTGGCCCGACCGGTTCCTTGGCCGAGATCGGCAATGATTTCGAGGTTCCGGCCCGCCATATGGGCGGCCACTGCCGCCGAATCGTGATCAACATCAACGGCCGAGCGACACACGGTGACGCCGCCGTAGGAAACCGAAAGTGTCTCTGGATTGAACTCGATTCCGCATGACCCGAGATCGCTGGCAATCCGACCCCAGTAGGGATCACAGCCGTACCACGAGCACTTCACAAGATTGCTCCGCGACACGTACCGGGCGCCGACAAGCGCTTCAGCATCGTTGGCGGCACCGGTGACCGTCATTCGAACAACCTTCGTCGCTCCCTCAGCATCGGAGCACATCTGGAATGCAAGGCTCGCGCAGGCGTCGGCGACTGCTGACTCGAGCGCGCCTTGCTCAACGGGACCCGCAAGCCCGCTAGCGAGCAACAACACCGTGTCGTTCGTAGATGTGCAGCCATCAACATCGAGAACGTTGAAGGACTCTGCCACTCCGTGAACCAGCGCGGCCTTGAGTTGTTCAGGAGTCGCTTCGGCATCGGTGGTTAATACGGCCAACATCGTCGCCATGTTCGGCGACAGCATGGCTGCGCCCTTGGCCATACCGCCGACAGTGAATCCGTCGGCGGTAATCACAATCTGCTTCGCATGCGTGTCGGTCGTCATGATCGCAGTTGCCGCATCCTGTGAGCCGCTAACCGAACGGGCGGCGACGAGCGCAGGGATACCTGCGACGATGACGTCGATGGGCATCGGTATTCCGATCAGACCCGTCGAGCAAACCAGGACCCGATCGACAGCAACATCGAGCTCGGCCGCCACCGCCGCACACATTGCTTCGGCATCAGCAAGGCCTTGTTCGCCAGTCGCGGCGTTGGCGTTGCCGCTGTTGAGAACGACGGCAACTGCCTCGCCGCCACTGGCCTCAAGATGAGACCTAGTGGTTATCACTGGGGCGGCGGTCATCTTGTTGCGCGTGAAGACTCCGGCCGCGGCAACCGCACCGCCATCCGCAGTCGCGACAAGCGAAAGATCGAGATTTCCTGAAGCTTTGATGCCGGCGGCACTACCTGCAGCAACGAATCCAGCGGCGGCGGTGACACTCATGGGTAGACCCCTACCGAAGTAAGGCCGGTGCCCTCGGGCAATCCGGCGAGAATGTTGGCGCATTGCACGGCCTGGCCCGATGCGCCCTTAGTCAGGTTGTCGATGGCAGCTATGGCCACGATCCATCCGGTTCGATCATCGGACCGGATGGTCACGTGCGCTGAATTTGATCCGAGGCAGGCCTTTGTCGACGGAGAACCATCCGTCACGATCACGAACTGCTCGTCCCGATACGTCGACCGGTAGAGATCCAGCAACTGCGCGGTCGTTGATGTTCCTGTGGGACGCAGGTAACAGGTGGCCAGCATCCCTCTATTCATCGGAGCCAGATGCGGCGTGAACAGAACGTTGACATCTGCGGCGCCGACACCAGCCAACCTCGCAACTGTCTGCTCGATCTCCGGGGTGTGCCGATGATCGAGCAGGCCGTAGGCGGTGAAGTCCTCATCAACCGCGCAGAAGGTCGTGTTGGCCTTGGCTGGCCGGCCCGCCCCGGAAACACCGCTAGCGGCGTCCACGATGATCGACGAGGTGTCGACCAATCCGTTGGAGATCAATGGAGCAATGGCAAGCGCCGTTGCGGTTGGGTAACAACCGGGGGTTGCGACGGCACTGGCTCCGACGAGATCGGCCCGAAACAGTTCGGGTAATCCGTAGACAAAATCCGGGAGTAACGCGGGGGCTGTGTGCGCTTCGCCGTACCAAGTCGGATAGAGCGATGCATCCTGCAAACGGAAATCAGCGGCGAGGTCAACAACCCATTTCACGTTTTGCCGCAAAACCGGCATGAGTTCCTGTGATGCCCCATGGGGAAGACCGCAGAACACCAATTCAACATCGGCGAGCAGGGACGAGTCGTAGGGGGCGAACACGAGATGCGGCCAAGCCGCCGCAAGACTCGGGTAGAGGTCACGAACCGGTGTTCCGGCCTGCGAATCGCCGGTAGCGAACACCAGGTTCAACTCCGGATGGTTCGCACAGATCCTGAGAAGTTCCGCCCCAGTGAAACCTGAGGCGCCGATGATTCCGACATTGATCACGAGATCAGCCTAGGGCCTAGTGCATGACTATGCAAGAACCCGTATAAAGGTCCGCGGAGGCGGCCATGCCGGGCCAAATAGGCGTCAACCTCGGAGGGTGCCCCCGAGAGTGGCGGCGGCGGCGACGCAGGCCGCCAACACCGAAGCGACATCTTCGTCGGTCAGCGTCCGGTCAGAGGCCTGAAGACGCAAACGGTAGGCGAGGCTGCGTTGTCCGTCAGGGACCGACGGGCCACGGAAGACATCGAACAGGTGCATCCGAACAAGAAGGTCGCCGGCTGCATCGGTCAACACCGCCTGAACCCGGGCCGCTGTGACCGCATCGTCGACCTCGAACGCAAGATCAAGATCACTCGAGGGATACCGGCTGATGTGCCGATAGGTGCGCTGACCATGGCCCAGGGAAAGAGCAGCATCGAGATCGAGCTGGAGCCATGCCACGCGACCCCTGATTCCATGCGCTTCAAGGACGCCCGGATCGATCTCCCCTATCTCGCCAACAACGATGCCGGAGACAATCAACGCACCACTCCGGCCGGGATGAAGACCATCCGGCGAAACAGACTGATCAATCGACGGGTCGGTGAAGCCGAGAGTGCTGGCAAGAACATTCCATGCCTGAACAGCAGCGGGTGCTTCGCTGCCAACGAGAACGACGGCCAGATGCTCGCGTTCATCGGGCAGCGTGCTCCCCGCAGCCGGAACGCCGAAGATCTTGCCGATCTCGAAAAGACGGACACCATCGGTGCGATGGGACTCGTTGTAGGCGATGGCCCGCAACAGACCCGGAAGCAGCGACGTGCGCAAGACGCTTTCTTCGGCAGCAAGCGGATTTGTGATTGTCACTGCGGCGGCGGAGAGGCCGGCGCGAGCGAGATCGCCTGGAGCGAGGAACGGAAGCGGCATCGCCTCGTGCACACCCAGACCGACAAGGACACCGCGGATGACGCGGCGGTCGCGTTGACGTGGCGTGAGCGAACCCGTTTGCGTTGATGTCGGCAGACGATTCGGAATGCGGCTGTACCCGTAATGACGGGCGATCTCCTCGATGATGTCTGTTTCCGAGACGGTGTCGGGACGGAACGTCGGGACGGTGACCGCCCAGACGTCGGAAACGCCCGCTTGGTCGACATCGAATCCGATTGATCGAAGGATGACGGCAATTTCGTCAGAACCGATAGCGGTTCCGAGTAATTGGTTCACCCGAGCGGTGCGCACATCGACAGGCTTGCGCTCTGGCATCTCGCCATCGACCGAAACCGAACCAGAAAGAAGCCGAGCACCCGAGGGCGCGAGAAGTTCGGCGAGTCGCCGAGCCGCGAGGTCAAGGATCTCGGGATCGGTACCCCGTTCGAATCGAGCGGAGGCTTCGGAGCGAAGTCCCATGAACTTTGATGAGCGAGCGATCGCCATCGGCTGCCACCACGCACACTCGAGAACGACCGCAGTCGTCGATTCGGAGATCTCGGTGGAAGCGCCGCCCATCACACCGGCGATGCCAATCGGCGTGTCGGAAGAATCGGTGATTACACCGTCACGACGGCCGGTGAGCTTGCGTTCGATGCCGTCGAGCGTCGTGATCGACTCACCGTCGCGAGCCCAACGGATACGAAGTTCGCCGGACGGAACTTTGGCAAGGTCATAGGTGTGGTTCGGCTGACCAAGTTCGAGCATGACGTAGTTCGACGCATCGACCACGTTGTTAATCGGCCGCATGCCAAGCGCAGTGAGACGATCGGCGATCCAACGAGGAGATGGCTCAATCGCTATCCCGTCGATTACCCGAAGGTGCAGGCGTCCACAGAGATCGCCATCGATAATGGTTGCGGAAACCAACGCACTCGCATCGCCGTCGGCTTCGACGACTTGCGGAACCGGAATGGCGAACGGCAGCGACAATCGGGCAGCAAGATCGCGCGCTACACCGGCGACTGACATCGCATCCGGCCGATTCGGGTTGATCTCGAGATCGAACAGCACGTCGGCCGAGATTCCGAGTGCATCAATGATCGGCGTGCCGGCAGTAAGAGATCCGTCAAGGATGAAGATTCCCGCGTGATCGTCGCCGAGGCCGAGTTCTCGACCCGAACACAACATGCCGTTCGACCATTCGCCGCGCATCTTGCGGCGGGCGATCTCCATGCCATCGGGCATTGTCGATCCAAGTGTCGCCAGCGGAACGAGATCACCGACGGTCATGTTGAATGCGCCACAGCAGATCTGCAGTGGGATGCCGTCACCGGAATCGACATTGACGATCTGGATCTTGTCGGCATTCGGATGCGGAGCGAGATCGAGGACCTTTGCAACAACGATTCCGCCGAGACCTTCGCCAATGCGTTCGATCGATTCAACGGCCATGCCGAGATCGCTCATGACATCGCCGAGAGCTACGGGATCGTCACTAGGGAATGGAGCGAACTCCTGCAACCAAGAGAGAAGGACCTTCATGACGGGAACTGCTCCAAGAATCGAACATCGCCGGTGTACATCTCGCGGATGTCGTCAACTCCGTGACGCATCAGCGCAAGTCGATCAAGGCCGAAGCCGAACGCGAAGCCCGACCATTCCTCGGGATCGAGGCCGACGTTCGAGAGCACGGTGGGATGCACCATCCCGCAACCTCCGAGCTCGAGCCAACCTGTCTGCCCACAGGTACGACAACCGCGTCCTTCGCAGAAGACGCAGTTGATGTCATATTCGGCTGACGGTTCGGTGAACGGGAAGTAGGACGGACGCAGACGGGAATGGATCGAGCCACCGAAGTACGCGCTGGTGAATGCCTCGAGGGTGCCGGCAAGATCAGCGAACGAAATATTGCGATCGACGACGAGACCTTCGATCTGGTGGAAGACAGGCATGTGAGATGCATCGGCAGTGTCGCGGCGATATACGCGGCCCGGCATGATGGCGTAGATCGGTGGCTCACCATCGGTCATCACTCTGATCTGCACCGGCGACGTGTGGGTGCGCATCAGGACCGTCTCAGGATCGCCGAGGTCCACATACAACGTGTCCCACATTCCGCGGGCCGGATGGGCCGCCGGGATGTTGAGCGCTTCGAAGTTGTACCAATCGGTCTCAACCTCGGGGCCTTCGGCGACAGTGAAACCCATACCGAGGAACACGTCGACCAGTCGGTCCCATGTTTGGGTTACGAGATGGACAGTCCCCCGCTGGAGTTCGTCGGTGGTCTCGGTGAGATCGAGTCGTTCGGCGGCGAGGGTGATGGACCGTTGCGCGTTTTCGAGAACGCTGCGTCGATCGGCGAGAAGGGCTTCGAGCGCACTGCGAGCCTCGTTCATGGCCTGTCCGGCGATCTTGCGTTCTTCGGGATCGAGCGCCCCAAGACCCTTCTTCAGGGCAGTGAGTTCTCCGGTCTTGCCGAGCAATTCCGCGTCAAGAGCGCGGAGTTCCTCGAGCGTTGCCACCGCGGAAATCCGGGCAGGTGCGCTGGCCCCGATACGGGCGATTTCGTCGATCATGAGTTACTGAGCCTGTCGTGCACCGGGTCCATCGTCCAATCAGTTACGTGATGGCAATTGCTTGGCTGCAACCCGTCGTTGCCGGGCTGCCTCAAACAGTACGACCGCTCCCGCCACTGCCGCGTTTATCGATTCAACATCGAGATTCATCGGGATGGTGACGGTACCCGTGCAGCGCTCAACCAGAGCTGGATCGAGCCCGTGGGCTTCGGAACCGACCAGGAACACCGGCGAACCGCCAAGGTCGATCTCTTCGGGGGCGATGCCGTCCTCGACAATCGTCGCGAGTACGACCCGGCCGGCAGCGAGCAGATCAGAGACCAGCTGGTCGACATCAGGTATCTCGGCGACGGGCAACCGCATAAGTGAGCCCGCTGCAGCGCGGACCGTCTTTGGACCGAAGGCGTCAGTCGAGGACCCGGCGAAGATCACGCCAGCGGCTCCGGCAGCCTCGGCGGCGCGCACAAGGGTGCCGGCGTTTCCGGGATCGCCGACATCTACAAGAACGAGAATCGGCCCATCGAGTTTCGTCATCGAGTCGAGATCGACGACGCGTCGAGGCGCAACAGCCAGGACACCCTGTGGCGTCGCCGTGTCGGACACCCGGGCAAAGACTTCAGACGCAATCCCCCAGACGGGGGTACCAGCCGCCGACGCGAGCGTTACCGCCGTGACCAGCGCCGAGTTGTCGTCGGCTCCGTTCCAGGCATCGACATCTACGTAGACCTCGTCAAGCGTGGTTCCGGCAGCCAGCAGTTCGCCCAGTGCAACGGGACCCTCGATGACAAACAGACCTGCCTCGATACGCGCCTTACGGCGCCCGGTCAGGCGCCGTAAGGAGGAAACACGTGGATTGCTCGCCGCCAATGGCGTCGGTTCGACAGCCACCGCAGTGAACGACGTACGAAAAGGTTCAGGCGCTCGCCGATGCAGCCTTGGCTGCTTCGACCAGTGCGGTGAACGCCGCGGCGTCGGTGACAGCCAGATCGGCGAGGACCTTGCGATCCACCTCGATCTCGGCAGCCTTTAGCCCCGCGATGAAGCGGGAGTAGGTCGTGTCGTTGAGACGACACGCCGCATTGATGCGCTGGATCCAGAGCTTGCGGAAATCGCCCTTGCGTGCGCGACGATCGCGGAACGCGTACTGGAGCGAATGCATGACCTGCTCGTTGGCGGAGCGATAGGAACGGCTCTTGTTGCCGTAGTACCCCTTCGCACGTTCAAGTGTCTGTTTACGATGCTTCTTGCTGGCGACTGCACGCTTGACTCTTGCCATCGTGGTCTCCTTTACCAATCAAAGTTTCGGTGGAAAACGGCGGCAGGCAGAAAGCCCGAGCCGGGAAAGACAGGAACAAAAGACTTCGGGATCGTTTAGATCCCGAGCTGACGACGCACACGAGCGGCGTCACCGGGAGCAAGCACGAAGTCGCCTTCGAGGCGGCGCTTGCGTCCTGGGGACTTCTTCTCGAGGATGTGGTTCAGGTTCGCCTTGCGGCGGGTGATCTTGCCGGTGCCAGTGATCTTGAAGCGCTTCTTGGCACCGCTGTGGGTCTTCATCTTGGGCATTGGTATCTCCGTCTGGTACTCCGCAGTGCTGCGGGGTTCAGGTCAGGCCTCGGGGGTTTCCGCGACCTCGGGTGATTCGGTGTCGACAGCAACTTGTTCTGCTGCCTCAGGGGCTGGAGCGGGAATGGGTTCGGTCGGGATGGACTCGACGACGTCCTCAGCGGCACCCGCAACTTCGGGGGTGACGGCATCGGGGGTCTGGCGCTTCTTGTCAGCAGCGGCCTGTGCCTTCTTGTCCGGTCCGAGCACCATGGTCATGTTGCGACCATCGAGTCGGGGATAAATCTCAACCTTTGCCACCTCGGTCACCGCGGCTGCCACCTGATCAAGGATCTTGCGACCAAGTTCAGGGTGCTGCATCTCTCGACCACGGAACATGATGGTGACCTTGACTTTGTGGCCTTCGGCCAGGAAGTGCTCCACCTTCTTCGTTTTGGTATCGAAGTCGCCGACGCCGATTTTGGGCCGGTACTTCATTTCCTTGACGACGATGTTGGTGCTCTTCTTGCGTGATTCCTTCGCGCGCTGCGCTGCTTCGTACTTGTACTTGCCGTAATCCATGATTCGGCAGACAGGTGGGTTGGCTTTGTCAGCGACCTCGACGAGATCAAGTTCAAGTTCCCGGGCCATGTTCAGGGCTTCGGGTAGCGGTGTAATTCCGATCTGGGCGCCATCGGGTCCGACCAACCGCACCTCGCGGGCGCGAATTCGATCGTTTATCCGTGGCTCGTTAATCGCGGCCGTTGCTATGGCCAGTCACTCCTCATTCGTGCCAGGTCCTCCCTCGGCGTTACGGAAATGGTCTGGAGTCCGGCCTTTTGGCGGAACTTCTACGGACCGTTCCGAAGAACTGTCTGCGAAAGCTACAAAGACGGACGCCGGGTGAAAGCCGACGCCCGCAACGGTAAGAACAACCCAAAGGGAAGTGCTCACCGGAGAGCTTGTCGACCCGGGCTCATATCGGTGCAAGTGAGACTGTTTCCGAGAAGGAAACCGCTTGCGAATGGCCGGGTGGGGGCAAAGCCCCGCTTTCATTCAGTTGTGAGGCGCCTACGATACCGACTCGGCCGCCGTAAAGCGAACTCCGCACCAATCGGGTGCCGGAGCGGCCAGCGAGAGGAAGCCTTCAATGAGCCTGTGGACCCCCGACGGCGACGTCCCCGTAGAGCCGAACCGTTCCACTTCCTCCAATCCGGCGCCAGCCGAGCGTGGTGCGGCCGGCATGGTGGGTGGACCTGATTTCGACGATCTCAGCCCCGAGGAACAGGCCAAGGCGGAACAGCTCGTGGCCGAGATGGCCGAAATGCAACGTCAACTACTGGGGGTGCCCGCCGCCGTCATCGTCGTCAACCACGCCCGGGGGCTTCTCGAACTTGCCATCATGCACCTGAACCAGCCCGAACCCCGGTTCGAGGAAGCCCGCCTCGCCATCGACGCCTTTGCCGCCATCCTTGACAGCACCGGCGAACGCCTCGGAGAAGACGGCGAGTACCTCCGCCAGGTCCTCACGCAGGTGCAGATCGCATTCGTGCAGCGTCAGAGCGACGCGGCGGGGACGAATGCAGCACCAGATTCCGGGGCCTGACCGACCATCGGGCCGGCATCGGTGAGGCCGAAAATCAGGCCGGACGAAGACCGGATGCTTCCCACTGGCCGTGACGGCCGGCAACGACGCTGAAGGTCACGTCGACACCCTCAGCGATCGTGCGAGTTTCACCCTCGATCGAGGTGCAATGGAACCGGTACGTGGTTCCATCCACCGACCGGACCACACCTAGCCCCCGTGGATCGTCGAACGACTCGACGGTCCCCCGTGTCGGCGCCAACGGCGTGGCGACCAACTTCGGGGACGCAGACATCAGTGAACGATCTTCGAGATCGGGAGTTCGATGATGTCGGTGGCGCCCGCATCGGAAAGAGCAGGAATCAGCACGTTGATCTTGCGCTTCTCAACAACGGACTCGACGGCGTAACCAGCTCCACCGAAAAGTTCGTTCACCGTCGGGGATTTCATCGACGGGAGAATGTCGATCACGGCATTCAAACGATCGGCCGGGATATTGAGTTTCACGAGCACGCGCCCCCGAGCTTCAAGGACACCCTGAAGCAAGATCTGTAGCTGCCGCATGGCGTGAGCCTTCGCCGGATCTGCGAACGACGCTGGGTTCGCGATGAGCTCCGTGTAGGAAACAAGAATGGTGTCGATGATCTTGAGGCCAGCGGCACGAATCGCGTTACCGGTCTCAGTGATGTCGACGATGCAGTCGACGATGTCGGGAACCTTTGCTTCGGTCGCTCCGTAGGAGAGTCTGATATCGGCCTCGATGCCCTTCTCGGCGAAGAAGCGCTTCGTGAGTTCCGGGTACTCGCTTGAGACGCGAACGCCCTGAGGGAGGTCTGACACGCCGGTGTACGGAGAATCCTGCGGAACACCAACAACGATGCGGACTGGATTCGTGGTCACCTTCGAGTACTTGAGTTCACCGAGCGATTCGACCTTGCTGTCGGTCTCCTCGATCCAATCGCGGCCGGTGATTCCGAGATCGAACAGGCCCTCGGCCACATACATCGGGATCTCCTGCGGGCGCAGGATGCGCACTTCGGCCACACGGGGATCGTCAATCGATGCCTTGTACTGAACCGACGAGTCCCGCGATACGCGAAGGTCGGCAGCTTCGAAAAGTTCGAGGGTGGCCTTTTCGAGTGAACCCTTGGGCAGTACAAGCTTGAGCATCAGCCCAAACTATCGCTTCGGACCTCACCCTCCCAGCGAGTATCTCCCCGACACGCACTGATTCGCACCACAACTCGTAGGATTGAGCCATGGCCCCCCACAAAGAACGACACTTCAGTCATCGCACCGGCTGGCTCCGCGCCACAGTCCTCGGGGCCAATGACGGAATCGTTTCCGTGGCCGCACTCATCCTCGGTATTGCCGCAGCCGGTTCTTCACGGTCCGTTGTCCTGACCGCCGGGATCGCCGGCCTGAGTGCCGGCGCCCTCTCAATGGGTCTCGGCGAATACATCTCGGTCAGCTCGCAGCGCGACACCGAGAAAGCCGACATCGCCAAGGAGAAGTGGGAGCTCGAGAATGTCCCCGATCGCGAACTTGCCGAACTCACTGCCATCTACCAAGAGAAGGGCCTGAATCACGCCCTCGCCCGCGAGGTTGCGGTCGAACTGACCCAACACGATGCGCTTGGGATCCATCTCATCGAGGAATTGGGCATCACCGAGGCCACGCTGGCCCGACCACTCCAGGCCGCCTTCTCCTCGATGACTTCATTCGCTATCGGAGCGTCACTTCCCTTGCTGGCCGCCGCCGTCATGCCTGACTCCGATGCCAGTTCGCCGCGGATCATCGCCACGCTTGCAGTCTCGGTCATTGCACTCTTCATTCTCGGCCTGACCGGCGCAGTTCTTGGCGGGGCCAAACCGGCTCGGCCGATGGCCCGCGTCGTTCTTGGTGGCACCGCCGCCATGGGCATAACAATGCTGATCGGAAAGCTCTTCGGAACCTCTATCGGCTGAGGTTCGTGGGCGACGATCGCCGCCGACGAATCAGCTGCGAGAAAGCGTGCGAAGGAGATTCACCATCTCGATCGCCGTGCGGACGGATTCTTCGCCCTTGTTGTCCTCGTCACATGAACGGGCCAACGCCTGCTCGAGATTCTCGGTCGTGAGCACGCCGAAGATCACCGGTGTTCCTGTTTCGAGCTGCACGTCCTGAATCCCACGGGCGCACTCACCGGCCACAAAGTCGTAATGCGATGTCTCGCCGCGGATGACAGCACCCAGACACACGACGGCGTCGGCGTGACCATTCACGATCAGAGCCTTGGCCGCCATCGGAACCTCGTACGCGCCAGGGACCCAGACGATCGTGACATCGGCTTCGGAAACCCCGTGAACAGCGAGCGCGTTCTCTGCTCCCTCGAGCAGTCGATTCGTGATGTGATCGTTGAATCGTCCAAGGACAAGGGCGATCCGCATCCCGCTTCCGTCGACATTGGCGTCGACGGCGTTGGCAGCACGGAAATTGGACGACATCAGTCGAGTCCTTCCAGCAGATGGCCCATCTTCTCGCGCTTCGTGCGCAGGTAGGCGAGGTTTTCGGGGTTCGGGATTGATTCGAGCGGCACCCGCTCGGTGATATCGAGACCGAAGCCTTCGAGGCCTCCGTACTTCGTTGGATTGTTCGTCATCGACCGCATGGTGGTGATTCCGAGATCAACAAGAATCTGAGCACCGATGCCGTACTCACGACTGTCGATGGGAAGACCAAGGGCGACATTGGCCTCGACCGTGTCGGCCCCTTCGTCCTGCAACGAATAAGCGCGGATCTTGTGGCCAATACCTATCCCACGCCCTTCGTGACCACGCAGGTAGACGAGGACTCCAAGGCCCTCCTCAGCGATTCGTTCCATCGCCTTGTTGAGCTGTATTCCGCAGTCGCATCGCAACGAACCGAAGACGTCGCCGGTCAGGCACTCGGAGTGAACGCGGACAAGCACGTTGTCCTCGCCCTGCACCGCGCCATAAACCATCGCTATGTGCTGTTCACCGTCGAGCATTGATTCATAGACATAACAGGTGAAGTCACCCCACTGCGTGGGGATGCGCGCCTCGGAAATTCGCTTGACCAGCTTCTCGTGCTGACGCCGATAGCGAATGAGTTCCGCAATCGTGATCATGAGCAGATTGTGCGTGCGACAGAACTCGACGAGATCGGGGACCCGGGCCATCGTGCCGTCGTCGTTCACGATTTCGCACAGCACTCCCGAAGGGAACATGCCTGCCATACGGGCGAGATCGACCGCTGCTTCGGTGTGGCCGGCACGCTTGAGCACGCCACCCTCGGCATAACGAAGCGGGAAGATGTGACCCGGACGGGCGAGATCACCCGGACGAGTAGCCGGGTTGATGAGTGCCTGAATAGTTGCGGCGCGGTCAGCGGCGGAGATGCCGGTTGAGGTGTTGTGACGGAAGTCGACGCTGTAGGTGAACGCGGTGCGCTGCGCTTCGGTGTTGTCGCGAACCATAAGCGGTACTTCGAGTTCGTCGAGTCGCTCGCCCATCAGCGGAGTGCATATGACCCCGGAAGTGTGGCGCACGAAGAACGCAATTGTTTCCGCCGTTGCGCTCTCGGCCGCCATGATGAGATCGCCTTCGTTCTCGCGGTCCTCGTCATCGACCACAACAATGATTTCGCCGCGAGCGATTGCTGCGACCGCGTCAGGGATTGACGAAAAATGATCGGCATACTCGGAACGGGATTGGTTCGGCATCAGGACTCCAGTGTCGGTCGTGCGATGGTTGCGCCGGCGGATGCGGCAAGAGCGGCAAGTTGGCCTTCGAGAAGGCGCTCGGTGTACTTGGCCATGACATCAACCTCGATGTTGACCAACGAACCGGGACCCTTCACACCAAGCGTTGTCACTGCAGATGTATGAGGAATCACCGCAACAGTGAATCCGTCATCGAGTGGCTTGACGACCGTGAGCGAAATGCCGTCGACCGTGATCGAACCCTTTTCGACGACGTAGCGCATGAGGTCGCGCGGAATCCGAACCCGAAGATCGGGAACCGCGTCGACGATCTCGCCGACGGCGTCCACGTGGCCCTGCACGAGATGACCACCAAGGCGATCCTCGAGTCGAACCGGGCGTTCGAGATTCACGACATCACCGGGTTCGAGAGATCCGATATTCGTCCGGGCGTAGGTCTCGTCGGAAACATCGGCCTCCCACCAGCCCTCGGTTACATCGAAGGCCACCACGGTGAGACAGCATCCGTTCACGGCCGTGGAGTCGCCAAGACCAACGCCCTCCAGGACGCGACCCGCGGCGATGCGCAGACGCGCTCCGTCCCGTGCCGCTATCGATCCAAGTTCTTCGACAATTCCGGTGAACATGTCAGTTCGCCTCCAGATCCACCCGAAGATCGTCGCCCAGTCTGCGCATGTCCACAATTCGGCCACGCCAAAGATCGCTGAGCGAGGCCGCACCCGGCCCCGCGAACAAGCCACGAGCATCATCTCCGCCGAACAGCGCCGGCGCCAGATAGAGCACGTATCGATCGACCAGACCGGCTTCGTGGAAGGCGTGGGCGACGCCCGCTCCCCCTTCGACGAGCACCTGCAGAATCCCCCGACTCCCCAGATCGTCGAGGATCGGCCCGAGATCGCCCGTGAGTTCAAGGCAGGGATGGACCGCAGCGCCCACAGGCGCAGCGCCGAGAACTACCCGTACGGGTTGGATGTCTCGGGCATCACGCTCCGAATCCGGAAGGCGAGCGGTCAGGGATGGGTCGTCGGATCGCACTGTTCCCGCTCCGACAAGAATCGCCCCACATTCGGCCCGAAGGCGATGGGCATCGAGACGGGCATCCTCGCCGGTGATCCACTGCGAAGAGCCATCCGGCGCGGCGGTACGCCCGTCGAGGGTCGCCGCGAGTTTCAGGATCACCAGGGGTCGTCCCGTCCGACGATGGTGAAGATACGCGGCCAACTGAATCTCGACGTCGGCCGAACCGACGCCAACGACGACATCAATACCTGCAGCCCGCAACTGCTCGATCCCGGAACCGGCAACCTTTGCATCCGGATCGGAAACGGCAACGACCACCCGGGTTATCCCCGCAGCGATCACGGCGTCGGCACAGGGCGGGGTCAATCCATGATGCGAACACGGTTCGAGCGTCACATAGAGAGTGCCGCCACGGGCCTCGTCACCGGCGGCCGCGAGCGCAACGATTTCCGCATGCGGGCCGGTCATTCCGTCCGTAGCTCCGACGAAACCAGCATGATCGGACTGGCCCGCGGGTACGACGACTGCGCCAACCCAAGGTCGAGGCGCGACCTGACGCCTGACTGTTGCGGCTACAGCAAGGGCCTGGCCCATGCGGGCCATGTCGTCCGGGCCCGGTGAGGCCGCGTTGTTCGGAATGGTCGCGATAGGCCTCGATCGTAGCAATCCCGGGCAGAATCACGAATCCCGGGGGCAACTTCGGCGAAGCTCAGGCGCCGTCCATCAGGCGTATGGCGTGGGGAATCACATCAAGTACAGCCTCGAGGCATTCGACGGCACCCGACGGTGAACCCGGCGCGTTGAGGATGAGCGCCGTCCCGCGGGTTCCGGCCACCGAGCGGGAGAGGCGACCGAGCGGGTTCACGGCCCGCATCGCCTCGGCGAGTCCGGGAGCATCCCGATCGAGAATGACTCGGGTGCCTTCGGGTGTGAGATCACGGGGTCCGAAACCAGTTCCTCCGGTCGACACGATGACGCCTAGGAACCCCTCCGACATTTCGACGAGCGCCTCGCCCACCGACTGCCGACCATCGGCGACGACCCGATGTTCGATCACCGCGAAGCCAGTCCGTTCAAGTAAGTCGACGAGAGCAACGCCTGATTTGTCTTCTCGAGTGCCGGCGATGACTCCGTCGGAAACGGTGAGAACCTTCGCTTCGAGGCCGGCGGCCGGTGTTGACGTTGCAGCGTGATCGGTCATGACGTCGCCTCCGTGGCGATCTCGAGGCGCCGGAGCTTCAGGATGTACATCCCATCGGTTCCTTCGGCTTGGGGAAGAAGTAACGCACCGCGCCCGGCTGGGATCCATGGCGCGTCAGGGGGATCGACGGCCACGACATCCGGCCGAGTCTCGGTCAACCACTCGTCGATCTCGATCGACTCAGCTCGGGTGAGCGTGCACACGCTGTAGATCACCTCGCCGCCGGGCTTCACGAGATCCAGCGCTGATCCAAGTAGCTGCTTCTGCAGTTCCTTGAGTGTTGCGATGTCTTCGGGGTTAATTCGCCAGCGTGCATCCGGACGACGCCGGAGGGCACCGAGTCCCGAGCACGGCGCGTCGAGCAGTACCCGGTCGAACGTTCCTGATCGGAATGGCGATGAGGTTCCGTCCGCCGCGATTACGGAAAAGCGATCGGCGGCGAGTCCGAGCTTCGTTGCATTTTCGGCGACAAGACCCGAGCGCGTCTCGCGCATGTCCGAGGCGATCACCCGCGCACCCGTCGATGCAATCGCAGTCGCCTTGCCCCCGGGAGCTGCACACATGTCCAGAACCAGGTCTCCCGGGCCGGCACCGACTGCTTCGGCGACCCACTGCGACGCGAGGTCTTGAACGTACCCGTCGTCGCGTGTCGTTGAAGTTGCCGACTGGTTCATGACATCCATAGCCCCCAGCGCTGCTTCGGCGCCGAGATCGGCCGTCAATCGTTCGAATATCCAATCGGGTTGGCTCAACCGGACCACGTCGCTCGGCCATTCGACAGGGAGCGATGTCGCTACCTTGCGTAGAACGGCGTTGCACAATCCGCTGATCTTGCGCGGCGCCGCCTCGACGGTCGCGCCGACAGCGGCATGCGGAGGCGTATCGAGAAAGGCGAGCTGAAACGCGCCTAGACGAAGCCATGCCCGTGCCGTGACATCAATACGTTCTGGATCGGGCAGGAATCTGTCGACCAACCAGTCACATGCTCGCTGCATACGAGTTGTTCCGTAGACAAGTTCGGTTACGAACCCGCGGTCACGGGTCTCCAGATCACTGCGCTGAAGTAGCGCAGGGACAGCGAGGTTTGCGTAGGCGCCATCGGCGTCGATGCGGATGAGTGCGTCGACCGCCAGTTGGCGAGCGGCGACACCCGCTTGCGACTGGGGACTCGCCGGACGGCGGGCATCATGTGAACGCGGGCGTTCGTCGTGGGAATTGCTTGGTCGATTCTCGCTCATTGGCCCAGCTGTTCATTCGGGGTGGGACGGGATCCGTTACGCCACGCATCGGCGCTCTGTCGGGCCCTTCCCTCGGGTTGCACGTCAGTCAGTTCAAGCTGCCCATTGCCGGTGGTCACCAGCAGCCCACTGAGCTCACCCGGTGATCCGGGTCCGGTCTCCCCCACCAGTCGAACCGACCACACCTTTAAGCGCGCCCCGCGGAAACGGGTCCATGCTCCCCCAAGCCTGACGAGCCGGTCGATCGCTACCGCATCAGTTGCCCAGTCGATCTCCAACTCGGCCGGATCGATCTTTGCGGCGTGCACGACCTCGCCCGCCTGCAGTGTCGACTCAGTTAGTCCCGCCTTCAACGCATCGACAACCATTTCGGCGCCGATGTCCACGAGGCGGCCGCGCAACGATTGGAGCGTGTCTGTGTTCTCGATTGCTGTTTCGCGCTTCGAGTAGATAGCTCCGGTATCCAAACCTTCGGCAACCTCCATCAGGCAGACGCCAGTTACCGAATCGCCGGCGAGAAGCGCGCGCTCGACGGGGGCGGCACCGCGCCAGCGCGGCAGGAGTGAGAAATGAAGGTTGACCATGGGAACATGCTCGAGGATCCGCATCGGGATTATCCGTCCGTACGCGACAACCACGGCAAGGTCAACGCCAACGTCGAGCACGACATCGAGATCGTCAGTCACCGACAACCCGAGTTCTGTTGCCGCCGCCTTGACCGGACTCGGCGAAAGCTCTCCGCCTCGACCACGCCGGCGATCAGGCCGGGTGACGACGAGAGCTATCTCAAAGCCGGCCTCGACGAGAGCCCGCAAGACTGGAACCGCGACATCGGGAGTTCCCATAAACGCGAGACGGTTCGGATGCGGAGGCGGCCGGGTCGGCCCATGCGAATCTTCAGTCACAAGGTGCTCAGAGCAGACGCAGTCGACTCGAGCCGACCTCGGGCTCGGGAAGCGGCCCGGCATTGTTCATGCGCAAGTCCATGAGAGCGACGCGTGCCTCGTCGAGTTGTTCTTTTGTCAGATGCTCAACAAGGAGCACTCCGTCGAGGTGATCAATCTCGTGTTGGAAAACACGACAGGCGAAATCGTCAAGTTCGAGATTGAGTTCATTGCCGTCGAGATCGAAACCCCTGACATGCATCTCGGCCGGGCGGACGATTTCCCAGTGCAACCCCGGCACAGAGAGACAACCTTCGGTGAATTCCGCTTCGCCACGGCTCTCGACGATTGTCGGATTGATGATGACGCCAGGCTCGTCGTCGTAGTCAAAGACAAAGAATCGCTGCTGGATACCGATCTGCGGAGCAGCAAGGCCCACACCCGGGGCGTCGTACATCGTGACGAACATGTCATCAATGAGCTTTACAAACGCGCCATCGACGCGCGTCACGTCCGAAGCACGTTGCTTCAGAACAGGGTCTCCGATGATGCGGATCGCGTGAGGGGCCACACCTCAAGGGTAGCGTCGGAGCGTGGCCAGCTCCTCCTCCCAGTACTTCTCCCGGCACCCCGAGGTCGACTCCGATCCCCGCTCCATCCAGCTCTCACTGGCCGACATCGAACTCGCGCTCACCACTGATACCGGGGTCTTTTCTGCCGACCGAGTCGATTCGGGCACCCGGTTGCTTCTTCAGGAGGCACCTTGGCCGACATCGGAGATGGGCAACATCCTCGATATTGGATGTGGCTACGGGCCGATCGCTCTGACCCTCGCTCGCCGATCTCCCGCCAGCACCGTGTGGGCCGTCGATGTCAACGAACGTGCGGTGGCCCTGTGCGCGGCGAATGCCGAAGCCAATGGGATCGACAATGTCCGACCCCTCGTCGTTGACGAATCGGGTCAACCGATAGCTGGTAATCCAGATCATCAGGCCGAGCTCAGCCTCGCGACATTCGACGCGATCTGGTCGAATCCTCCGATTCGAATCGGCAAGGAGGCACTCCATGCTCTCCTTCGCCACTGGCTCGATCGACTCGCTCCCGGCGGCAAGGCGTGGCTCGTCGTGCAGAAGCATCTCGGAGCAGATTCGCTCAGCGCATGGCTCGAGGGTGAAGGATGGACAACCACCCGGCTGGTTTCGCGGGCGGGATACCGGCTTCTGGAGGTCGCAGCACGATGACTCGCTCACTAGGTGGAACTGAACTGAAGCGCCTGCACCGCGAATGGCGGCGCAAAGAACATTCCAAACTCGCCCTCATGCTCGACGGCGTCCAGAATCCGTTCAACATCGGCGCAATTCTGCGGACGGCAGCGGCCTATTCGGTTGATCATCTCTGGCTCGTCGGTTCGCCGGAACCCAACGACTCGAAGGTGCAAAAGACCGCTCTCGGTACACAGCGGTTTCTCACCTGGACGATGTGTGAAACAACTGTGGAGGCACTTAGCGCCGCGAAGGCAGCGGGTTACAAGGTGGTCGGTGTGGAACTGGCCGAGAATGCCAAACCACTTCACGAACTCGATCTAACGGGAAATGTCTGCCTCGCCATCGGCCATGAAGACCGGGGACTTTCGAAAGACGCGCTCGCCGATTGTGACGAACTCGGATACATCCCGCAGCTCGGCCGCATCGGTTCGCTCAACGTCGGAACGGCAACGGCCATCGCCTGCTACGAAGCACGCCGCGCCGGGTGGACGGCCTAGAGCCGGAGAGGATCCACCTCAAGCCGCATTCTCCCCGGAGGGCGAGTGACGGTCGAGAGCGCGTCACACAATGTCTCGTGATCAGCCGCCCTGATGAGCCATCGATCCTCCGACGGACCAAGAACCTCGACTCCTTCATGCGCGCCGAACGCAACAACCCATGCTGGCGCCGATGCGCCCGAGACGACAGCCATCGCCGTCGTGGGCGGGTACCCGAGAGCGAAGCGTCGCCCGGCTTCGGCGGTAGCTACCCGAGTCGGTTCGGCAAGAAGCGCCCCTTGGAGAACTTCGTGCTGGGGTAGCCGCGTCTGAACGAGAACGCGTCCGCCGCCGGCCCTGTCACCCACAAGACGCGCGGCCCGCACCATGATCGCCATTGCCTCTTCCGAAGCTCGATAGCGGGGAGCGAGAAGTTCCTGATCGAAATCGAGAAAGGCGACCACATCGGCCGAATCGATTTGGTGGAGAGCGGCTTCGGTTCCAATCACGATCCTCGTGCCGGTGCCACCGGCGGAACGAACTGTGTCGGCAGTCAGCTCTGTCACCGGTTCCCGTGCCAAGGCTTCGAGTTCTTCACGAACTCGGCTCACGCCGGCACGGAGATTCTTCATCTTCGTCGCTCCACAGTTCACGCAGATCGTCGGTCTGACCGCTTCGCATCGCAGGCAGACGAGCGTTCCGTCATCAGCCTGAACGACGGCAGCAGCGCATCGTTCACAAGTGGCAACTTCACCGCACGCGGCGCAGCTCGACAAGCGCGAGCGTCCCTTGCGGTTCAAAATGCAGATCACTCGTCCACCGCCACGCAGTGCATCGACGAGAGGAACGCTGTAGAGACCCTCCCCCGGCGGCGACTCACGTCGGTCCACGATCTCAATCCGGGGCCATCCAGCGCGCTCCGCGGTGCGTGAAGGTACGAACAGTTGGCTGACAGCCAACGCTTCAAGCGATGGCGTCGGACTCACCAACACGCATGGCACGCCACCGCGACGGGCTCGTTCAATGAGTACGTCGCGCGCATTCCATGTCGGAGCCTGCTCCTGTTGCAACGACTCATCGTGTTCGTCGAGAACCACAATCGCGGCCGGCGCAGCAATAGGTGCCCACGCTGCCGCCCGGGATCCCATGACCGAGTATCCGCCCGAGCGGGCCGCGGCCCAATCATCAGGCATAAGAGCGACCGGGAAACCGGCCCGTCGGAGCCGGAGACCGAGCCGTCGAACCGTTGACGCAACGGGGCCCACGACGAGGATCGGCCCGCGTTGTGCCGCCGCCACGAGTACCGGATACGGATCGGCCGCCGGAGGCAACCTGAGGGTCGCAAGCCCGGCGTCGAGCGCGTCCGAGGCCAAGGAGTGGATCTCCTCAGTGGCGACCGCGGCCGGAGGGGGCGCAGTTCGAGAAGTCACGCGAGGTAGCGCCCGAACAACGGTGCCGGCCGTGGCCGTGCGCAGAAACGACGCCGGGCGCCCGGCCCAGCGCCATGCCGCCCAGTCAGCCAAATCAATCAGTTCGGCAGGCGGACCCCATCCGGACACCTTCGCCAGCGGTTGGAGTTTGACCCCTGGAGGCGGTTCAACATCATCGGCGACGATCCATCCGCCGACTCGACGTCCGTGCAGTGCCACACGTACTGCTGTTCCGATTCGAATGTCAGCATCAATCCGATCGGGAACCTCGTAATCGAACAACTTGTCGATCGCCGGAACGTCGGGACGAACGCGCACGATCCTGCCGGCGGGCGGGCTCGCAATTTCCGAAGGTTTCGCTTCGACGGCGGACTCCGGTTCGGGAACGTCAGGCGCGCCGAACTCGAAAGCAGATTGGCGCGGGACCGGGGGCACGCCGGGGCGCTGCCCTCTCGAGGTTCCCGTCAGAGACCGAGCGCCGACTTGAGGTCGTCCACCCGGTCGGTGCGCTCCCACGTGAAGGCGTCACCGGTGCGACCGAAATGGCCGTATGCCGCAGTGGCCTTGTACCGGGGCTTGCGCAGGTCGAGATCGCGAGCGATCGCAGCCGGACGAAGATCGAATACGTCCCGCACCGCAGCGGAGATCAGCTCTTCGTCCACGGTTGCCGTTCCGAATGTTTCGACCATGATCGAAACGGGATGGGCGACACCGATCGCGTACGCAACCTGAACTTCACAGCGGTCAGCCGCACCGGATGCCACGAGGTTCTTGGCGACCCAGCGAGCGGCGTAGGCCGCGGATCGATCAACCTTTGAGGGGTCCTTGCCGGAGAATGCTCCGCCACCGTGACGGGCCATGCCTCCATAGGTGTCGACGATGATCTTGCGACCAGTAAGTCCGGCGTCACCGACGGGACCACCGATGACAAATCGACCGGTTGGGTTGACGAGAACTTCGTAATCGTCGTCGGCGAACTGGGCCGGCACGACGGGACGGATGACGTGCTCAATGAGATCGGGACGGATCGCTTCTTCACGATCGATGCCGTCATTGTGCTGGGTCGAGATGAGCACCGTGCGCAGGCGAACCGGCTTCCCGTCCACGTAGTCGAACGTGACCTGGGTCTTGCCGTCGGGCCGGAGATACGGAACGGTTCCGGCCTTGCGAACCTCGGCCAGACGCTCAGCCATGCGATGGGCAAGGTGGATTGGAAGCGGCATGAGCACGTCGGTCTCAGTGCAGGCGTAGCCAAACATCATTCCCTGATCGCCGGCACCCTGCTTGTTGAGGATGTCTTCGCCAGACATTCCCGAGCGGACCTCTTCAGAATCGTCGACTCCCTGGGCGATGTCTTTCGACTGGGCGTCGAGGGACACCATGACGCCAACAGTTGAACCGTCGTAGCCGTAGGACTCGCGGTCGTAGCCGATCCCCTTGATCGTGTCGCGCACGATTGTCGGAATGTCCACCCAACCGGATGTGGTGACTTCACCGGCAACGATGGCCAGACCGGTGGTGACGAGCGTCTCGCAAGCAACCCGCGATTCCGGGTCCTGCTCGAGCATCGCATCGAGGATTGCGTCCGAGATCTGGTCGGCCATCTTGTCGGGATGACCTTCGGTGACCGATTCCGAGGTGAAAGTCCAACTGCTCACGGGAACTCCTGATGTTGGGTGAAAAAGAACTGGAAACTGCTACTGCGCCGCACGGATCGACACGATGGCGTCGATCACATGACGGGCGATGGACCGCTTGTCGGTCAGGGGCACATTGTGGTCCATGCCAGCCGCACTGACGAGGACTACCTCGTTGGTGTCGTGCTCGAAGCCCGCACCGGGGGCGCCGACATCGTTAGCCACAATGAGATCGAGGTTCTTTCGAGCGAGCTTGCCCCGAGCGTTCTCGACGACATTGTCCGTCTCGGCGGCGAAACCGACGAGCACCTGTCCGGTCGGCTTACGGGCACCGAGGTCAACGAGAAAATCATGGGTCGGTTCGAGCAGGATTCGGGCCGGACCATCTGAGCCGAACTCGTCCTTCTTAAGTTTTCGATCGGCCACGACGACTGGTCGAAAATCGGCGACTGCGGCCGCCATCACAATGACGTCCTGCGATTGTGAGAGCGGCATAACCACCGCTTCCATGTCGGCGGCGCTCACAACATCGATGACCGTTACCCCTGAAGGAGCGGTGCGGTCAACCGTCGTGACAAGTGTGACGTTGGCGCCGCGCGCAGCAGCCTCCGCCGCGATTGCATAACCCTGTTTGCCAGACGAACGATTCGTAATCACGCGGACCGGGTCAATCGCTTCGCGCGTGCCGCCTGCGGTGACGAGGACATCGAGGCCGACAAGATCCCGATCAGGAAGTTTCCCATTGACGACGAGCAGCGCTCGTTCAATCGCCGCAACGATGTCGGCGGGATCGGCGAGGCGTCCGGTTCCGACATCGCCACCGGCTAAACGACCCTCGGCGGGTGGCACGATGATCACGCCCCGGGACCGAAGCGTTTCAAGGTTGGCCTGCACCGAAGGGTGCTCCCACATCTCAGTGTGCATGGCAGGGCACACGATTACCGGTGCGCGCGTTGCAATGAGCGTTGCCGTCAACAGATCATCGGAGTATCCGGAGGCATAGGCCGACAGCAGCCGAGCCGTCGCCGGAGCGACCACGATGACATCGGCTCCCTGGCCGAGACGCGTGTGCGGAATGGGCGACTCCTCGTCCCACAGCGATGTCTGTACAGGCTCGGAGGCCAGTGCCGAAAACGTGGTCTCGCCGACGAAGCGTTTGGCGCCCTCGGTCATTATCGGTGCGACATGGGCGCCGGCGTCAACGAGCCGACGACACACTTCGATGGCCTTGTAGGCAGCGATGCCACCGGTGATGCCGAGAACGATGCGACGTCCGGCCAGATTCATGAGTCAGACGATCGACGGCGCGAGGGCCGAACGATCACTCGCCTTCGGAGTCGTCAGCGGCTTCGACGACCTCAAGAACTTCGATCTCCTCGACAGCGACTTCCTCGGCTTCGATGCGCACCGGGATGATCTTGTCGGCGGCGATCTCCTCGAACGCAATGGAGAGGGGCTTGCGGGCAACCGTCGTGACCTGCGGCGGAACGTTGGATCCGGTGCCGTCACCGAGCTGGTTGAAATAGGCGTTGATCTGACGGGCACGCTGGGCGCCGAGGGACACCAAGGTGAACTTGGAGTCGACCTTCGAGAGAAGATTCTCGATCCGGGGGTTGACCATCGAGTCATGGATCTGAGCCACAGCACACACCTTCATGTCAGGCCCGTCGGATGACGGGCACACAAGAGAGGAAATCCTAGCAGGATGCCCTCACTTAGCCATTCGGGCATTGGATATCAGCCGCTTGACCTCGGTCACGGTGCGCTCAAGATCATCGTTAACGATGCAGATCGCACCCAGACGACGACCCTCGGCCAGTTCGCCCTGAGCCACTGCGATCCGTCGCTCAGCCTGCTCGGGCGGATCTCCCCTGCCCCGCAAACGCTCGGCCTGGACCTCGGCCGACGGCGGTTCGAGAAGGATGAAGAGGGCATCAGGCGCCTGTTCAAGCACCTGGGCTGCGCCCTGGACATCAATCTCGAGAACCACATCGCGATCATCGCCCGCTTCGGGCCAGGGACTGCCGTAGAGGTTTCCGAGGAAGTCTGCGTACTCAAGAAAACCGCTGGCCGCGATCTTCTCCTCAAACGCTTCCCTGTCTACATAGGTATAAGCGCTGTCAGATTCACCTGGGCGCTGCGTGCGGGTCGTCCAACTACGTGAGAGCCAGAGGCGATTGTCGTCTTCGATTAGGCGCGCAACGACAGTGCCCTTGCCCACTCCGCCTGGACCACATACAACGATGATCACGCCGGAGTCGAGAAGCTCAGCCGCCGAATGCGGCGAGAAGGGCTTTGCGCTGCTGCTCACCGAGTCCACGGAGACGGCGAGTGTCGGCGATTCCGACCTCGTCCATTGTTCGACGGGCCTTGACCTTGCCGACACCTGGGAGCGATTCGAGAACGGCAAGCACCTTGATCCCGGCGATGAGCTCATCGGAATCGGCAGTCTTGAGAAGTTCAGCGAAGGTGATCGAACCCATCTTCAGGCGATCCTTGACCTCGGCGCGAACCCTGCGGGCTTCAGCAGCTTTGGCGAGGGCAGCTTGACGCTGTTCGGGAGTAAGTGTTGGCGGCTGCGGCATGAGGTCACCCTAGCGCCTTGCTTCCCGCGGCCGTTACGTCAGCCGGGAGACGTCAACTGACGGTCGAGACCGCCCTCGCAATGTCGGCGGCCGCCAGCAGCGGATCGGAAGCATGGGTGACGGCTCGGCCGATGACCAACAATCCCGCCCCTGCCGATATGGCTTCCTGTGGTGTGGCCGGACGCGCCTGGTCGTTGGCTCCGACTCCGGCCGGGCGGATCCCCGGAACGACGGTGAGCAGATTCGGGCCGAGAGCACGCACCGCACCTAAGTCGGACGCCGCACACACGACTCCTCCGCAACCTGCTTCTACCGCGAACGTCACGCGAGTTTCGAGCGACGAAAGATCGGCCTGTTCACTGGTGAGCACGGTGATCCCGAGACAGATCGGAAGCTCGAGTCCAGCCTTTGACGCGCCGGTCGCGAAACCCTCGACGCCAGCCGCAAGATGATCGACTCCGGCACGAGCATGAACTGTCAGGTAGGAAGCACCCAGCGAGCCCATGACGCGAGCCGCTTTGTTCACCGTCGTCGGGATGTCGAGAAGCTTGAGATCGGCGAAGACCGAATAGCCCTCGTCGATGAGTGCCTCGATCGCCTCCGGCCCGGCAGCGCTGAAGAGCTCCAGTCCCACTTTGGCCACGCCAAACCATGGCCGCATCACCCGGGCAACCCGCAACGCTTCAACGATGTCGTCGAAGTCGAGGGCAAGCGCCAGTCGGGAGCGGATTGGGTCTGGGGCCCCTTCGAGGAATTCGTCGCCGGTCTCAACGGACATGTGCATCTCCAATCAATTCCCGAATCGAATCGACACCGTGGGAGCGACACCACTCGCCTACTTCGTCGAGGATGCGGCCGACTGAGCCGGGATCAGCGAAACTCGCCGTGCCAACTTCGATCGCCGATGCGCCCGCAAGCATGAGTTCGATTGCATCGACGCCGCGGGCTACGCCTCCGACACCCACGATGGGGATGTGCGGATGGGCAGCATGAACATCGAACACGGCGCGCACAGCCACCGGATGGATCGCCGGACCCGAAAGGCCACCACCTCCACCACCGAGACGTGGTCGACGTGTTTCAGGATCGATCGCCATTCCGAGGACCGTGTTAATCAACGTGACTGCCTCGGCGCCGGCATCAAACGCCGCTGCTGCGATTGATGCCAGATCGGAAACGTTCGGGCTCAGCTTGGCCCACATCGGCAGCCCACAAGCAGCCGACGCCTTAATCGCCTCCGCCGTTGACGCAGTCGAGTGCGCGAACATCCGATTGCGATCGTGATGATTTGGACACGAGATGTTGACCTCAACGGCAACGACTTCGGCGGGAGCATTGGCGAGCATCTCTGCGGCGCGGGCGTAATCCTCGACGGTCGTACCCCAGATACTGGCGACGACACGCGCTCCGGTGGCAATCACTGCGGGCAGTTCGTGTTCGAGCCACGCCCCCACGCCTGGACCTTGGAGTCCAACGCTGTTGATCATCCCCGCGGGAGTTTCGTGGACCCTCGGTGCTGGATTACCGGGCCAAGGATCCGCCGAGAGCGACTTCACGACAACCGCGCCAAGGCGAGAGAGATCGACATAGGCAGCGAGTTCGTCACCATGACCTGCGGTACCCGACGCGGTCATCACCGGATTCGGGAACTCGACGGAGCCGACAACCGTCGAAAGGTCGGGGCCTCTCCCCTTCGATCTCGCCGAGCGGGCCATCAGTTACCTTCCGAACCTTCGAAACCCTCATAGCGCACGCCGCGGTGGTACTCCTGCAGTGAGCGCACCTGCATCGGATGCTTCGAGCGATCGGCCATGCCGTTCGCCGCCGCAAGACCAGCTGCACCTGTCGTGAGAAGCGGGATGCGGTGCTTGCCAGCAGCAGCACGGATGTGGGCGCCGTCGGCGCGAGGACCTCGCCCCCGAGGCGAATTCACGACCAGCGCCACTTCTCCCCCTTCGATCAGATCGACGGCTGACTGCCCTCCGTCGTCGCCGAGTTTGGCCACGACAATCCCCACATCGATTCCGGCGGCACGAAGGTGTTCGGCCGTTCCAGCTGTCGCCGCGATCGAGAAACCCAACTCACGGAATTTCGTTGCCGCCAACACACCAATCGCCTTGTCGCGATCGGCAAGTGACAGAAACACCGTGCCCGATGTAGGCAGCTTCGTTCCTGCTGCCAACTGGCTCTTCGCGAACGCAAGTCCGAAGGTGAGGTCGATTCCCATGACCTCACCGGTGGAGCGCATCTCCGGGCCCAACAACGCGTCGGCTTCCGGGAATCGACTGAACGGCAAGACCGCTTCTTTGACCGCTACGTGATCGCCGACGACAGGCATCGTCAGTAGGCCTTCCACTCGAAGTTCGTCGAGGGTTGCGCCAAGCATGACTCGAGCAGCGACCTTCGCCAGCGGAACACCGGTGGCTTTGGCCACAAACGGGACTGTCCGACTGGCCCGCGGGTTGGCCTCAATGACGAACACCTCGCCATCCTTCACGGCGAACTGCACATTGATAAGCCCGATCACACCGAGAGCATCGGCGATGCGATGAGCGTAGAGCTCAAGGGTCGCCATCGTTTCGACGGAAAGCGAATACGGAGGGATCACACAAGCGGAGTCGCCTGAGTGAACTCCAGCTTCCTCGACATGCTCCATGATCCCGCCAATAACGAAACCACCGGTCGCGTCACGTAAGGCATCGACATCGACTTCAGTCGCATCCTCGAGGAAACGGTCCACGAGTACCGGCCGCTCGGCGGACAGTCCGCCTTCCTTACCCAAACTTCCGAAGCCGGCGAGTTCGGCCATTGCGCGGGCGAGGCCCTCGTCGTCATAAACGATCTCCATGGCCCGCCCGCCGAGCACGTAGCTCGGACGAACCAGAACTGGGTAACCGATTCCGGCAGTGATCACGAGCGCTGCCTCGATGTCGGCTGCCGTTCCGCCAGCAGGCTGGGGAATATCGAGTTGCGCGCACAGAGCGTTCCAACGTTCGCGGTCCTCGGCAGCGTCGATCGATTCCGGGCTCGTTCCCACGATTAGATCGCGAGGCAAGGAGTTCGCGAGCTTGAGCGGCGTCTGGCCACCAAGAGAAACGATGACGCCCACAGGCTTCTCGGCCTCGAGCACGTTCATGACGTCCTCATGTGTCAGCGGCTCAAAGTACAGGCGATCGGACGTGTCGTAATCGGTGGAGACCGTCTCCGGATTGCAGTTGATCATGATCGTTTCGAAACCTGCATCGCGCAGAGCGAAGCTCGCGTGCACGCAGCAGTAATCGAACTCAATGCCCTGGCCGATTCGGTTTGGTCCCGAACCGAGGATGACGACCTTCTTCCGGTCGGAAACTCCGACCTCGTCAGTGTCCTCGTAGGTGGAATAGTGATACGGCGTTTCGGCTTCGAACTCTGCAGCACACGTATCGACCGTCTTGTAGGTCGGAACGACACCCGCTGCGATGCGTGCCGAGCGAACATCGTTCTCGGCAACCGACCAGAGATATGCGAGTTGCGCATCGGAAAATCCAAGACGCTTCGCTCTCCGCCACGATGAGCGATCCATAGCCGCGAAGCCGATTTCGGCGAGGTGTTCGCGCTCTTCGGTTATCGCCAACATCTGGTCAAGGAACCACGGATCAACACGCGTGGCTGCGTAGAGATCGTCGACGGAGACTCCGCGACGCAGGCAGGCTTCGAGTTCGAAAATCCGTTCTGGTGTCCCGATCGCTGACTTGGCGACAAGCGCGTCCAGATCGAACTCGTCGTATTGAGTTTCGGCGGGATCACAGTTCAGGCCGAGGCGTCCCTGCTCGAGCGAACGCAGCGCTTTTTGGATTGATTCGGGGAAGGTGCGACCGATGGCCATGACTTCACCCACCGATTGCATCTGAGTGCCGAGAACGCCAGTGGTGCCAGAGAACTTCTCGAAGGCCCAGCGTGGAATCTTCGTAACGACATAGTCGATCGACGGTTCGAAACTCGCTGGGGTCTTCAGGGTGATGTCGTTCGGAATCTCGTCGAGGGTGTAGCCGACCGCAAGCCGGGCGGCGATCTTCGCGATCGGGAAGCCTGTGGCTTTCGACGCGAGCGCCGACGATCGACTAACCCGTGGATTCATCTCGATGATGACCATGTCGCCGTTTTCGGGGTTAATCGCGAACTGCACGTTCGATCCCCCGGTCTCGACGCCCACGCGGCGGATGATCGCGAATGCGGCATCGCGCATTTCTTGGTACTCGACATCCGAGAGCGTTTGTGCCGGAGCGACCGTGATTGAGTCGCCCGTGTGGACTCCCATCGGGTCAAAATTCTCGATCGAGCAGATGATCACGCAGTTGTCTGCGGTGTCACGCATGACCTCGAGTTCGTATTCCTTCCAACCGGCGATCGACTGTTCAATCAAAATCTCCGAGATCGGGCTGGCCTCAAGACCAATAGCAGCGAGGCGTTCAAAATCTTCGTGGGTCTCGGCGATACCTGTGCCGCGTCCACCGAGGATGTAGGCGGGACGGATGACGGCAGGCAGTCCGATGGTCTTGACGGCTTCAAGGGACTCGGCCAGCGTGTGCGCCGTGAGCGACTCGGGCGTCGCGAGGCCGATCTCAGCCATCGCCTGTTTGAACAACTCGCGATCCTCGGCCGTTGCGATTGCTTTTGCGTCGGCGCCGATGAGTTCGACGTTGTACTGATCAAGCACGCCGGCCTCGACGAGTTCCATCGCCAGATTGAGTGCCGTCTGTCCACCAAGAGTCGGGAGTAGTGCATCTGGTCGTTCGCGCTCGATGATCCGCGTGAGCACCTCGAGGTCGAGTGGTTCGATGTAGGTCGCGTCAGCGAAATCGGGATCGGTCATGATCGTCGCCGGATTCGAGTTAGCGAGGATCACGCGGAATCCCTCCTGGCGCAGCACACGGCAGGCCTGAGTCCCCGAATAGTCGAACTCGCAGGCCTGACCGATGACAATCGGCCCGGAGCCGATCAGGAGGATCGACTTGATGTCATTACGGCGCGGCATCTACCGACGTCCCTTCGCGGTTGCGTTCATCAGATCATCGAAAAGATCGAAGAGGTACGCCGCATCATGCGGACCCGGCCCTGCTTCGGGGTGGTACTGAACACTGAAGGCCGGAATGTCGAGACATTGCAGACCTTCGACAACACCATCGTTGAGATTGCGGTGCGTCACTTCGACACCTGACACGAGCGAACCGTCATCCACGGCGAAGTTGTGGTTCTGACTCGTGATCTCCACCGTTCCTGTGGCGAGTCGGCGCACCGGATGATTTCCACCGTGATGTCCGAACGGGAGCTTGTATGTAGCGGCGCCAAGAGCCGTAGCCAGCAACTGGTGCCCGAGACAGATCCCGAAAATGGGAACCTCGCCGAGCAGACCGTCGATGGTCGCGGGGATACCGGTGACAGCTGCCGGGTCACCGGGGCCATTGGACAGGAACACACCATCAGGCTGTCGAGCAAGGACTTCCGATGCCGGGGTGTCGGCCGGAACGACTTCAACAATTGCGATCCCCGAGAGGTGACGCAGAATCGTGGTCTTGATGCCGAAGTCGTAGGCCACGATGCGCTTGGGCTTGCGGCCCTCGGGTCCGGTGAACGCCACCTCGAACGGTGATGCGCATGTGACCATGCGGACCAGATCGACACCTGAGGTTCCGATCTCCGCTTTCGCGGCCGCCGCAAGTGCAGACTCTCCGGCCGTACCGAATGCCCCCGGCATCGCCCCTGCATCGCGGATGTGGCGGGTGAGTCGACGAGTGTCGATTCCGCCGATTCCGGGAACTCCGGAAGCGCGCAGGTAGGAATCCAGATCGGTTTCTGCTCGCCAATTGCTTCGACGACGTGCCATCTCGCGGACGATCACTCCCCGAGTGAAAGGTCGAGCCGATTCGTTGTCGAGCGGAGTGACTCCGTAATTGCCGATATGGGGGTACGTGAACGTGATGAGCTGACCCGCATACGACGGATCGGTGATGATCTCTTGGTAGCCCGTGAGCGCGGTGTTGAACACGACCTCACCCGTGGCGATTCCGCTCTCGGGCCGGGCACCAAGCACTTCGCCCTCGAATACCGTGCCGTCAGCAAGGACCAGCAGGCCTTCTTCAATCGGGGCGCTCATCGTTGGGCCTTTCCATCGAGCACGGTCGGGACGCCACACAGCATTGTGTGGCGAACCTTGCCCCGCAGTGTGCGGCCGGCATACGGCGTGTTGGCGCTGAGACTCGCCAGTTCAGACGGAACGACTGTCCACTCTTGGGTGGGATCGAACACAACTAGATGTGCGGGTGAACCGGTCTCGATCGGCAATCCGTGGATGTCCGCGATGCCGGCGATCTCCGCTGGTTGCCACGACATGGCGGCAAGCAGTTGTGTCATCGAGAGAATTCCCGGCTCAACAAGTTCAGTTACTCCGAGGGCCAGCGCGGTTTCGAGGCCCAGCATTCCGCAGGGAGCGTGATCGAACGGGGCCTCCTTTACTTCGGCGGTGTGAGGAGCGTGATCGGTTGCGATCGCGTCGATAGTTCCGTCAGCCAAACCGGCCTTGACCGCAGCAACGTCATCAGCGGTGCGCAGCGGTGGATTCACCTTGAAGACCGGGTCGTACGACGCGACCTCGGCATGGGTCAGCGTGAAATGGTGAGGCGTGGCTTCCGACGTAACCGGAAGACCGCGCGCTTTCGCTTGGCGAACCAGCTCCACAGCACCGGCCGTGGAGAGATGCTGAAAGTGGACACGTGCACCGGTGAGCCGGGCGAGAGCGATGTCACGGAAGACCATGAGTTCCTCTGCCTCAGCGGGGATTCCGGGGATGCCGAGTCGACTCGACCATTCGCCTTCGTGCATGTGGCCACCCTCACTCAGGGCTTCGACTTCGCAGTGTTGCGCGAGCGTGACCGGCACTGACAGACCTGACGAGTATTCGAGGGCTCGTCGCATGAGGCGATCGTCCTGAACACCGCAACCATCATCGGTGAACATGCGAACGCCGAGGTCCGCCATCTCCGCCATGGGAGACAGTGCCTTTCCTTCACGTCCAACGGTGATGGCTCCCGAGACCCGGACATCGCACAGGCCGGCGGCTATCCCGGCGGCCTGGACCTGACGGACGACAGCGGCCGAATCAATCGTGGGCTCGGTGTTCGGCATTGCGACGATTGCCGTGAAACCTCCGAGAGCGGCAGCGCGACTTCCGGTCTCGATCGTCTCAGCTTCCTCACGGCCCGGTTCACGCAGATGGGTGTGGATGTCGACAAGACCCGGGGCGATGATGCACCCGGTCACATCGAGCACCGGTGCATCCGCAAGTCCGAGTCCCGCTGCGTCGAGATTGAGTCCGACTGCCGCGACTGTTCCATCGGCAGCGATGGCAACATCGGCAACACGTTCGCCCGAGCGATCAACGACACGTCCTCCCGTGAGGATCCAGCCTGAACTCGTTGATGTGCTGTTATCCACGTCTACCTTTCGCGATTCGTTACTCGGGTTCTTGTCCGGTTTAGGCATCGATCTCGCCGCCCCATTCGATTCCGCTGCCGAGCAAGAGGAAGAGGACCGCCATCCTCACCGCGACGCCGTTGCGGACCTGATCGATCACAACTGCGTTGGGACGGTCGGCGACGTTTGCCGCGATCTCGACTCCGCGGTTCATAGGACCCGGATGCATCACCAGGGCATGTCCGGGAAGTAGATCGGCCCGACGTTCCGTCAGCCCGTAGGTGGCTGTGTATTCCCGCAGCGACGGAATCAGCGCTTCGGTCATTCGTTCACGTTGCATGCGAAGCAGGTAACAGACATCCGTGGTCGCGAGCACCGAGTCGAGGTCATGACTGACCTTCACGGGCCAACCTTCAAGACTGGGGGGAAGCAGCGTGGGAGGAGCAACCAACGTGACCTCTGCGCCGAGGGCGCTGAACGCGGCGACGTTCGAACGGGCGACACGTGAATGACGGATGTCGCCGACGATGGCGATCTTTCGACCTTCGAGATCCCCCAGATTCTGGCGGATCGTGTAGCAATCCAGAAGCGCTTGAGTTGGATGTTCGTGCCAACCATCACCCGCGTTGATGACTGCAGAGTTCGCCCACTGAGCTATCTGGCGCGGAACCCCAGCCGAGGCGTGACGTACGACAATTGCATCGACTCCCATCGCTTCAATCGTTTCGATGGTGTCGCGCAGCGATTCGCCCTTCTTGACCGAAGAGGTGCCGACGCTGAAGTTCATCGTGTCGGCGGAAAGTCGCTTCGCAGCAGTCTCAAAACTCAGGCGCGTGCGTGTCGAGTCCTCGAAGAACAACGAGACGACTGTCCGACCCTTGAGGGCTGGGACCTTCGGGATGGCGCGCTCACTCACTTCGACGAACGAATCGGTGAGGTTGAGCACTTTGTTGATCCCCGAGGCAACGTCGGGACCGAGATCTGCGATCGACAGGAGGTTTCGGAGATCGCCATGTCGAGGATTAGCGACGGCGGGACTCACTTGACCATCTCCCCGAGATCGACTCCATCCGGCGTGACGTCTACGGCTTCGTCGCGGCGCGTCGGGAGGTTCTTTCCTACGAAGTCGGGTCGGATCGGAAGCTCCCGATGTCCGCGGTCGACCATGACCGCCAACTGCACGGCCTTGGCCCTGCCGTAGTCGGTGAGTGCATCGAGAGCGGCCCGGATCGTTCGTCCGGTGAACAGCACGTCATCGACCAGAACAACGATCCGCGTGTCGAGGTCGCCGGGAATGTCGGTGACCGCCTCGGGAAGAACCGGTCGAAGGCCGATGTCGTCGCGGTAGAAGGCCACATCGAGACAGCCGACGGGAACCTCGACGCCATCGATGAGTTGCAGCGCTTCGGCGAGTTGGGCGGCCAACCGGATCCCGCCAGTTTGCAGGCCGATGAGGACAACCTCGTCGAGTCCGTGGTTCCGTTCGATGATCTCGTGCGCCATGCGTTTCGTCGCACGTTGCATATCTTCTGCCGTCATCACCCGGGTCCGGGCAACAAAAACGCCCCCATAAGGGGGCGTAAGGCGTCGTTCGCGTTCAGCCACGTCGTGGTCCTTCCTGTCCGTCCGGGCCTCACGGGACCCGCTTCACGGTCAGGACGGGACTCTATCGCACTTGATCGGCAATTGCCGAAAGCACCCCGTTCACGAACTTGCCACTGTCATCCGTCGAGTAGCGCTTGGCCAAGATCACGGCCTCGGAGATCGCTGCCCCAGTTGGTACATCGGGCCGAAAGGCGAGTTCAAACGTGGCCAGACGCAGAATCGCCCGATCAAGTGCCGGCATCCGATCGATCTCCCAATTACGGGCGTGCTCGGCGATGAGTTCGTCGATCGCCTCGGCATTTGCCTCGACGCCCTCGAGGATCTCGATAGCAAACGAATCCGGCTCAAGCTGAAGCGCCGCCAGAATGCCGCCGGAATCGCCGCCCTTCATCTCGGATTCATACAGGAGGTGGAAGGCGCGCTCACGCGCTTCACGCCGGCTCCCGAGACCGCCGGGATACGGATCGCGTTCGTCGCCAGATTCGCCCGATTCGGAACTCACGCGCGGGTCAGATATTCGCCGGTACGGGTGTCGACCTTGACGCGTTCGCCGGGGCCAACGAAGAGGGGAACCTGGATGACCAGACCGGTTTCGAGCGTGGCCGGCTTGCGGGCACCGGAAACGCGATCGCCCTGAATGCCGGGCTCGGTTTCGGCGATGTTCAGTTCCACGGCGGCAGGAAGGTCGATACCGACGATTTCGTCGCCGAACATCTTGAGAACCGCTTCGGAACTCTCGACGAGATAGTTCGATGCCTCACCCAACGAATCCGGACCGACATTCATCTGGTCGTAGGTGGTGTTGTCCATGAAGACGTAGTCCTCACCAGCGCGGTACAGGAACTGCATCTCACGCTTGTCGATCATCGCACGCTCAACCTTTTCGCCGGCCCGGAAAGTACGATCGGCCTGCGCTCCGTTGCGGATGTTCTTGAGCGTCGTGCGCACAAAAGCGCCGCCCTTGCCGGGCTTCACATGCTGGAACTCAACGACCTCGAATAGACCGTCATCAAGTAAGAGGGCCATGCCGTTCTTCAGGTCGTTGGTGGTGATGGTGGGCATTGGGCTCTTCCTCCGGAAGGTTCGCCGGTGGTGTCCGGCGACGGGGCGCCGATTACGGCGCCGAGACTTTGGTGCTGTGGGTGAGGGGACGACACCCTTCGGGTGTTACGACGACGGTGTCCTCAATGCGAACACCCCCGTGGGCTGGGAGGTAAACCCCCGGTTCGACCGTGACGACATCGCCGACGGCGAGCGTAGCATCGCTCGTTGAACCCACTCCGGGGGCCTCGTGGATGTCGAGACCGACGCCGTGTCCGGTCCCGTGACTAAATGCCGCTGCCCAACCGGCGTCGTCAATGATCCTCCGACAGGTGGCATCGACCTCACGGGCGGCGATGCCGGGACGGACTGCCGCAACACCAGCGGCCTGTGCTGCGGCGACAACCTCGATCATTCGGCTCGACGTGTCATCGATCTCGCCAACGGCGATCGTTCGGGTCATATCGGAGCAATACCCGTCCACCACCGCACCGAAATCGATCACGACGAGATCGCCTTCGGTGATTCGCCGGCCCGTAGGGCGAGAATGAGGCAGGGCGCTGTTAGGGCCCGATGCGACAATCGTTTCAAAACTTGGTTTCGTCGCCCCGAATCGACGCATCGTTGCATCGAGCTCGCCGGCGAATTCAAGCTCCGTCGGACCGTCATTGAGCGACGATCGCAGCGACGCCAGCGCGGCATCGGCAATCATCGCCGCCGCTTCGATTCGTGCGAGTTCACCTGCGTCCTTCGAGCGACGGATTTTCTCGATCATCCCCTTTGTCGCGACAAGGTTGAGTCCTGGGAACCAGTCGGAACCATATTTCTGCTGCGCACTCCAGGTCACATGATCGGCTTCGAGTCCGACGGCGGAGATCTTCCCGGCGGTAATGACTCCCGTGATGATCTCCCGTTGATCCGTCGAGCTGATCTCGACACGCGCTCCGCAACCGGACTCTGACAACTGCCGGGGTGCTTGGGTTGCGTACCGCCCATCGGTGACGAGGACGAAATCCGACGAAGTCACCACCGCGATAGCGGCTGATCCCGTAAACCCAGTGAGGTATCGGATGTTCGTCGCCGATGTCACGAGAAGGGCATCGATCCGCTCGGCAACAAAGTGGCTACGCAGTTGATCGATGCGCCGAGCAGTACCCATCGCCGGCAACAAGGACAACCGTTCGGCGATCGACGTGACCATGACGGTCAGACCCCGAGGAGGCCAGCAACCGCCTCAACGGCAAGGCGATATCCGTTGCCACCGAATCCAGCGATCGTGCCGGAGGCTACGGGTGAGACCACCGACGTGTGGCGCCATTCTTCACGGGTCGCCGGGTTGGAAAGGTGCAACTCAACGACCGGGCCAGCGAACGACGCCAGCGCGTCGTGAATCGCCCATGAGTAATGAGTGAACGCACCAGGGTTGATGATGATGGCCGCGCATCGAGAGCGTGCACCGTGAATTGCGTTGATGAGATCTGCTTCTGCATTTGACTGGAGATGCTCGATGAGCAGGCCATGCGATGCGGCTGTCTCCGTCGACGCAGCGACATGATCGGCGAGGGTATCCGTGCCGTAGATCTCGGGTTCGCGCTCCCCCAGAAGATTCAGGTTGGCTCCCGACAACAAAAGGACGATCGGAGAGGTCTGCGTCATCGTGTACTCCTTATGCCCGCACGGCGTCTATCGCCGAGTCAATGAGCCGACGGTCGACGCCGGTAGAAATTTCTACGCCATTGGGACCGTCAAGCACGAAGGTGATTCCGTCAAGCGCCTTTTTGTCCCGCCCCATGAGGTCGACGAGTTGGTCGTTGTCCATGCCCTCGGGAATGGTTGACGGGAGGTCGTATGCCGCGACGACTCGACGATGTTCGGCCACACGGGCGTCGTCGATCCTGCCCAGACCTCGGGCGAGTTCTGCTGCGAAGATCAAACCGATAGCCAGCGCTTCGCCATGGCGCAGGTCGTGATTGCCGGCGATCTCGATCGCGTGGGCAAGTGTGTGTCCGTAGTTCAGCGTGGCCCGCGCCCCGCCTTCGCGTTCGTCGCCCGCCACGACAGACGCCTTGATCCTCACGCAGGCCGCGACACGTTCATCGAGGGGAAGCGAGTCGAGATCTCCACCACCAAGAAAGTGGTACTTCGCCATTTCGCCGAGACCGCTGCGATATTCGCGCGGCGGCAACGTGGCCAGCACCTCGGTGTCGCAGAGGACCGCGCTCGGCTGCCAGAACGCGCCCACGAGGTTCTTGCCCTCTGGAAGGTTGACGCCAGTCTTGCCACCAATCGCGGCATCGATCTGACCGAGCAGTGTGGTCGACACATGAATGACTGGAACGCCGCGGTGATAGGAAGCCGCCGCGAAACCCGCCGTATCGGTGACAATCCCCCCACCAACAGCAACAACGACATCCGAACGGGTGAGACCCCAGCGGGCGAACTCTCGACACAGATCTTCGACGGTCGCCATGCACTTGGCGTCCTCACCATCTGGCATTTCGAAAACGCGATGCTCCCGGCCTGGATCAACGGATATCCCGATACCGGCTTGGGTAACGATGGCGACCCGGCGGGCCGATTCAGGGATCACGGCTGCGAGTTCGTGGCGGGCACCAGCACCAACGAAGACGTCGTAGGAGCGATCAGCGAGCGGAACCGGAACGATGATCATCGCGGCACCCGCCCGGACAATTCGACAGCGTCAAGAATCGACGACACCACTGCAGTGATCGGAAGCGAACTATCGACAACAACATCAGCAACTTCCGCGTAGAGATCTTGTCTGGCCGATTCCATTTGCATGAGTGCTCCGCGAGGATCATCGGCAAGAGCCGGGCGGTGAGTTCCGTTGCGGACCCGCCCGAGGAGAACCTCAACCGGAGCCTTGAGCCAAACCACGAGGCCGGCGTCAGCAAGCATCATGCGGTTGACCGGTGAAAGTACGACACCGCCGGCGGCTGCGATCACCGACGGGGTCTGGTCCTCGATCAGTGTGCTCAGAACCTCTGATTCGAGCGAGCGAAACATCGGTTCGCCGTCGGTCGCGAAGATCTCGGCCACTGCCCGACCCGAACGCTGCTCAATCTCGGCATCAGTGTCGCGGAAAGGTCGATCGAGGGCGGCGGCGATTCGTCGGCCCACGGTCGATTTGCCGACGCCCATCATTCCGACGAGCACAACGTGATCGGCAGTGGCCGCAACGGATTCAGTCACGTTCGAGGTGCGCTTGCACCACCATCGAAGGCCTGGTCAGCGTCCCAGTTGAGCGGAACAGCTTCGGGATCGAGTCCACCGGCAAGGTCGAGTTGTGACGTCTGCTCACGAACCTGCACGCAGTAGGTGTCGTGGTTCCGGACGAACTCGCCTAGTGAGTCGCCACCGAACTTGCGGAGAGCCTCGTCGGCAAGCACGAGCGCAGCCATGGCCTCCGCCACCACGCCCATCGCGGGAACGGCAGTCACGTCGGTACGTTCCTTGAACGAGACCGTCGCATCCTTCGTGGCCGTATCAACAGTGGCAAGAACCGGCTTGTTGAGCGTGGCTAGAGGTTTCATCGCGACGTGAGCTACGAGAACCTCACCAGTGGACATTCCGCCTTCGATGCCGCCAGCGTTTGCTGTGATGCGGCGGTACTCGCCCGCTTCGGCGTCGAAGGTGATGGCATCGTGGGCTTCGCTTCCTGGTCGGCCCGCGACATCAAAACCGTCACCGATCTCGACGCCCTTGACTGCCTGGATCGAGAGCAGAGCCTGCGCCAGACGACCGTCGAGTCGACGATCCCAATGGACGTGACTTCCGAGACCGATGGGGACGCCATAGGCAACAACCTCGGCGACGCCACCGAGCGAGTCGCCGGCTTTCTGCGCGGCCTTGATGGCAACGATCATCGCTGCCTCTGCGACCGGATCCGTGCAACGCACTTCAGAATTGTCGACGTCGGCAAGCTGATCGGGGCCGGGACGGCTGGCGACTGACGCGCGTACCGACCCCAACTGCACGATGTGGGAACCGATCTCCACGCCAAGATGACGCAAGAGCGCTTTCGCCACAGCACCGGCCGCGACACGAGCTGCAGTTTCGCGGGCCGAAGCGCGCTCGAGGACATTACGGGCGTCGTCAAACGCGTACTTCTGCATCCCGGTGAGATCGGCGTGCCCCGGGCGCGGGGTCGTGAGCCGCTGAGAGGTTGCGCCCGGATGCGGCGACATCTCCTCGGTCCATTTGCGTTCCCACTCGCTATTGCCGATCTCGATAGCCACCGGTGAACCCAGGGTGACCCCATGGCGTACCCCGGCGAGAATCGTCACTTCGTCGGCTTCGAACTTCATGCGCGGCCCGCGACCGAATCCCAGGCGGCGTCGAGCAAGTTCGGCACCGATGTCTTCGACGGTTATGGGCAGTCCGGAAGGAAGGCCCTCGAGAATCACAACGAGGGCCTTGCCATGGGACTCACCGGCAGTCAGGTAGCGCAGCACCTGATCAATCTACCGGTCGACTCCCCCATCCCTGAAGACAGTTGATGGAGAAACTTCGCTCGTCAGGCTCAGGACCCAACCAGCGGGGTACTGAGTAGCACGATTGCGATCGTTCCAAAGGCCAGAAACGGTCCGAAGGGAAACGGGACATTGCGGCGCCGGATTACGAGCAAGACGATCCCAGCGATGCTGCCGGAGATGAATCCCAGGAGCATCGCCCACAGAACGAGCTGAATGGATTCGGCCATGTTCGGGCCGAGCCATCCGACGGCCAATCCGAGGAGTACAGCCAATTTCACGTCACCGAAACCCATCCCGCGGGGCGACACGAGGTGGGCGATGAGGAGAACGCCGAAATAGACCAGCGCCCCGATGAACGCGTACTGCAGCCTGTCGAACGTGTCGTTGGCCCATGCGAGCATCGAAAGCGACACCGTCCAGATCGCGATCGACGGCAACACGATTCGATCGGGAAGTCGGTATTCCCTGAGATCAATGATGCTCAGTACCAGCAGGACCCAGAACAAACCCACGTACAAGACCGTCTCGACGGGACCTGAGTCGCGGAACCGCCACAAACCGAGAACGAAGAGCACAAGACCCGTCCCGATGATCACGGCGACTGTGCCTCGTACACGAACCATCGCTCAGGCCAGTTTGTCGGCCACAGCTGCTGTCATCGCTTCGACGGGTGCCGATCTACCAGTCCAGAGCTCGAACTGAATCGCGGCCTGATGTATCAACATCGACACCCCATTCGCCGTAGAAGCGCCCTGGGCGGCTGCCGCGATCAGAAGTGGCGTGCGCAAAGGCCGGTAAACGATGTCAACCACCACTTGGCCGGGGTGGATCAGCGAGACATCGAACGGCACCTCGTCGTCCGAAGGATCTCCCATGCCAATCGACGTGGCGTTCACGATGAGATCAGCCGATCGAAGGACATCCTCGGCGTCAGCCGGAGCGACGGCACGACCGACGGCGCCAAGAAGAGCGACGGCCTTGTCAGCCCGATCAGACGTGCGATTCACGATGACCACCTCGTCAGCGCCAGCACGCACTAGTGCCAGCGCAATCGACCGCGCCGAACCACCCGCGCCGAGGACGACACAGCGGTGACCCGAAGGGTCAAACTGCAGTTCCGCATCGAGCGCGGCCACAAAGCCGGCGCCATCGGTGTTGTGGCCAACGAGATGGCCGTCAACGTTGACGATGCAGTTCACGGCACCCAGTAACTCCGCATCGGGCGTAAGTGAATCCGCACATGCTGCCGCAGCTTCTTTGTCGGGCATCGTGACGGACACACCGCCCAAACCAAGAGCCCTGATCCCGGCAAATGCATCCGGAACCCCCAACAGTTCGACCTCGAGCGCCACATACACCCAGTCAATATCGGCAGCTTCGAAGGCCGTGTTGAACAGAAGTGGCGAGAGGGAGTGTTCGACCGGAGAACCAATCACTGCCGCAAAACGAGTTTCACCCGAAGGAGCGCGCATTTAAAACACCCCTCGTGCCTTGGCATCGTTGACGGCACGCTGAAAATCGGATGCGCTGTTGGTGAAGTAATGGCTTCCGTTTTTGTCGGTCAGCACGTAATAGATCCAGTCGCCGGGTGCCGGATTAAGCGCTGCGTTGATCGAAGCTTTACCGGGAGAGTTAATCGGAGCTGGCGGTATCCCGTTCTTCAGACGAGTGTTGTAAGGCGAGTCGACCGCGAGGTCCTTCGATGTCAACGTAGCTTTTCGCTGCTGCAGTGCGTACAGAACCGACGCATCGATCCCAAGACTCATGCCCTTCGCTATCCGGTTATAGATGACGCGGGCGATCTTCGGTCGGTCCTCGGGGAGTTTCGCCTCAGATTCGACGAGCGAAGCAACGATCAACGCTTCGTACGGGGTGATCTTGCGTTGTCCCGCGACCCCTGCCAACTTCGCAGTCGCATCTGGAAGCCCCTCGGCAGCCGACACCCGATCGAACGCCTCAATCATCTGGTCAATCAACTTCTGCGGGTCGGCATCGTTGGCGTTCGCAACTTCGTACTTCGCCGGAAAGAGGAATCCTTCGAGATTCGTTGATCCCGACGGCTGCAGCGACGGATGGGTAGACGCGAGCGCCTCGTCGAGAGCCTCGGAAGACATCTTCGGGAAAGCCTCAAGTATCAGGGCTCGGATCTCCGATTCCCAGAGACCTTCCCGGACAAGGAACTCAACTGTCCGCGGCGGCGCCGGACCAGCCTTCAGGATCGTCACGACATCTCCGGCCGACGAGTTCGTGCGCAGTCCTTCGTAATCACCAGCCTGAAATGACGATTCACCTTTGAACTTCAGGTACCAATCGAATACCGCCGCGTTCGCAATGATCTTCTTTTCGGCCAATCGCGACGAAACCTGCGACACCGTCGAACCCGTGGCAACGGTGAACGCAACTTCGTCGCCCGGCGAACCCGGATTGAGCTGCCCGTTGATCCAGAAACCGAAGGCGCCAATCACGACGACGACAGCGATCACAACAACAGCGATGACACGGCCCTTACGTTGACCGCCTACCCGTTGGTCGCCGCCCTTAGACAACGTGGAACCTCCGGGCGCACCCGCGTCAGTATCCGAATCAATCCCGAAGAGTTCAAATGGATCTAGTTGGTCGGGCACAAGTCACTCGTGTGGTCGGGGGCTAGAGCCCGGAGTCGGATGATGTCGACGGTCGGCCATCGATCCAGGCCTGCAACAACACGGCGGCGGCCATCTTGTCGATCAGTTGGCGGCGATCCTTGCCCTTCACTCCAGCTTCCTGGAGAAGTCGGGTGGCAGTCACCGTCGTGAGGCGCTCATCGTAGGTTTCAATCGGGATGGATGTGGAGCAGCGCAGTTCAACAAGCTCCGATTCGATAGCTTGCGCGGCGGGACCCAATGACCCATCGAGTGAGTACGGCATTCCCACGACAATCACGTCGACTTCGGCCTCAATTGCAAGGGCGAGTAGCCGCCGATGGTCGAGAGCTACGTCACCGGATCGTTCGACCATCTCGTAGGGAGAAGCAACGGATCCGGATGAAATGGCAACTCCAATTCGACGACTCCCGAAATCCACGCCGAGAGCCCGCATGGAGATCAGACGATTCCGGCGGCTGTCCGCACCAGCGCCAGTGCATCGTCGAGGGCCTCGGGATCCTTGCCACCCGCTACCGCCAAGTCGGCGCTCTTGCCGCCACCACCCTTAACGGCCTTGGCGGCATCGGCGATGAGCTCAGATGCATTGAGACCCGAGTCGGGCCGAACCGCGGCGACGATCGTGACTCCCCCGCCTTCGGGGGCGCTTCCGAGAACGGCAGCGCGGATACCAGGAACGTCGCGGACAGCCACCGCGAGATCGCGGAGCGAGTCGCGGTCGAGACCATCGACCCGGCACACGACCACTCCGTCGACAGCAAGCTCGGCGAGTTCGCCGGAGCGGCCAGCTGCAGCTTGTCGCTCAAAATCGCGGATCCGAGCTTTGAGTTCTTTCGATTCCGCAACCCGTCGTTCAACGGCGTCGACGAGTTCGTCGGTTGCAACGCCGAGAATGTCGGCAGCCGCTTTGATCTGAGCTTCGTCGTGACGAAGTCTCTCGATCGGTCCCATCCCCGAGACTGCCTCGAGGCGTCGGATATTCGAACCGATGGAAGCCTCGCTGATGATCTTGACTGGGCCGATATCGCCTAGAGCAGTGACGTGCGTTCCACCGCAGAGTTCGGTCGAGTGGGGGCCAGCTTCGAGGACCTTCACGATGTCGCCGTACTTGTCGCCGAAGAACGCGATTGCGCCCATCTGTTCGGCAAAATCTTTCGTCGTCTCGAAGTGTCGGGCCGGGGCGTTCGACAGAACATCAACGGCAACGAGATCCTCGATCTTGCGGATCTCCTCGTCAGTGAGTGCGTCGTAATGGCTGAAATCGAACCGCAGCCGATCCGGAGCCACGAGTGAACCCTGCTGCTTCACATGGTCGCCGAGTACCTCGCGCAGCGCCCAGTGCAGCAAATGCGTAGCTGTGTGATTTCTGCGGATGGCATCACGCCGATCTGCGTCGATCGCGGCAGTGAGCGTCTGACCCACTTCGAATTCACCTTCAAAGGATTCGACCTTGTGGCGGACGATACCGGGAGCGCCGTAGACGGTTTCGACGACTCGAGCGCGACCCGTCGGCGACGTGAGCCAACCGGTGTCGCCGACCTGTCCACCCGATTCTGCATAGAACGGGGTGCGATCTAGGACGACTGAATCATCCGTGAGCCCGAGCACAATCACTTCGACCTCGTAGGCATCGTTGCCAACAAATTCAGTCAGTCCTGATTTGGAAGCAATATCAGCGAAGAACTCGGCACTTTCGCCCTGGCCGCCCTTGCGAGCATCTTTGGCCCGACGACGCTGCTCGGCCATCTCAAGATCGAAACCAGGTTGATCGACATCGTGACCGCGCTCAAGGCCAATCTCGCGAGTGAGTTCCAGAGGGAAACCATGAGTGTCGTGCAGCAAGAACGCGACCGATCCGCCGATCTGTCCGCCATCGGAGAGTTTGTCGAGTTCCGCGTCGAGCAAAGAGGTTCCGGACTTGAGCGTCGAACGGAATCGCTCTTCCTCGCGGGCAACAACTGTGCGCACGAAGTCGTGCTGCTTTACGAGATCCGGATAGGCGTCTCCCATGACCTCTACGGTCGTGTCTACCAACGCGGGAGTGACAAGTTCGCTGACGTCAAGCAGGTACGCCTCGCGGACCGCTCGCCTGATGATCCGACGGAGCACATAGCCGCGCCCCTCGTTGGATGGGAACACACCGTCACTGACAAGGAAGCTCATTGTTCGGGCATGTTCGGCAAGGATGCGCAGCGAGATGTCGGAGCGATCACCGGCACCAATCCGTGTATTGGTGATCTGCTGCGCGGTTTCGACGAGCGGAGCGAGAACATCGGTCTCGAATACCGAGTCGACCCCCTGGAGCACGCCGAGGATGCGCTCGAGACCAGCGCCGGTGTCGATGTTCTTCTTCGGGAGTTCAGTGTCGGAGCCTTCGATGTCGCGGGCGTACTGCATGAAGACCAGATTCCAGATTTCGAGGAATCGTTCATCGGCACCGCTAGCTGGGCCGCCGTCGGGCCCGTACGCGGCGCCCTTATCGACGTAAATCTCCGAACAAGGACCACATGGCCCAGGAGGACCGCCCGGCGGACCCCACCAGTTGTCCTCATCGAGGAACTGGATGCGATCCGGGTTGACGCCCACGATGTCTCGCCAGATCTCGGCGGCTTCGTTGTCGGAAAGGTGGCAGGTAACCCACAGCTGTTCGGGATCAATCCCAAACAGGTTCGTGACCATGTCCCATGCCATCGGGATCGCCTCGTGCTTGAAGTAGTCGCCGAAGCTGAAGTTTCCAAGCATCTCAAAGAAACTCAGATGGCGGGCGTCTCGGCCCACTTCCTCAAGATCGCTGTCCTTACCCCCAGCCCGGACGCATTTCTGAACGGTCGTGGCCCTCGTGAACGGAGGCTGCTCCTCGCCGAGGAAATACGGCTTGAAAGGAACCATTCCCGCGACCGTGAACAGCAAGTCCGGATCGTGAGGGATGAGACTGGCTGACGGCACAATGGTGTGGCCTCGGGCCTCGAAGAACGAGGTGAAGGCACGGCGCAGCTCGTTCGCAGTCATCGGATTCATGATGGACGTAGCCTAATGACTAGCAACCGCAGTGGCAGACTCAGTCCGCTGCTTCAGTCCGCCGCTTCAGTTCGCTGCCGACGAACCAGATGTCTCGTCGCCTCCGAACTGAATAGCACCGGGTTCGCCATACTCGAGCGGTCCGAGTATCCGAAACCCATCCCCATCTTCGATGAAGCGAGCTTGCGGCAGACCGGGCCGGCCGCGCGGCGATGGCCTCAGCGTCTCGGTTTCGATTTCGACTGTGATGACGCGCCGATCGCGATGACGATTCGCGAGGAGCAACTCAATTGTCACCCCCACGATGAGTCCCGCAACAATCGCAACCACGGCTATGGCCATCCCATAGTGTAGCAACTCGAATAATTCTCGTGCGGGAATTTTTCTGGCGGTAATACCATTCGGGCCCTAGCCCTAGTCAGCCTGAACCGACCCCGCTTCGCTCCTAGCCAGACTGCCCCATTCCCGGCGCCTGGCGAGGACGGTCGCCCCAGCGCCTAGGAGAAGAAGGACCAGGCCGAGGGCAGCGAAGGCCACCGCGTCGCCCGAGCCCGTCTGGGGCAGGGCTGAACCGGTGGGTGCGTCAGGAGGCGAGTCCGGGTCTTTCGGAACCACTACTGGCTCGGGTGTAACGGAACTGGAGACCGACGGAGCCGCAGACCCAGCCACATTGGTCGCTGTCACTCGATAGAGCACCGCTACACCGTTCTCAATCGGAGAGTCGGTCACGGAAGTTCCCGAAGTGGTTGCAACCGTCTGCCACGTGAGTCCACCGTCAAGCGAACGTTCGACCAGATAGGTCACAGCGCTCCCGCCGTCGTTAGCCGATGGGGCCCATGTGACAGTCGCTGAACCGTCGCCCGGAGTGACAACCGGGACTCCGGCGGAGGTCGGTGGATTCGCAGCAAACGCCACAACTTCAGTCCACGGGCTATCGCCGACCACGGAGTAGGACTGGACCCGGAACCAATATCGAATTCCTGGTTGCAAGCCTGTGATCGTGAGCGACGTTGCGTCGACGAGACCCGACGTTGAGGGTGACAACAGACCCGCCACCATGTACGTCGTGCCGAGTGATGTCAGCTGTGGTGAATCTCCCTCTCGGTCTATGCCCGATGCAATCGATGAGACCGACATCAAACGGTTCGATGGGGTGAGCGTGAACACGTCTGGCCCAAGTTGGATCATGTCGCTCCAGGTTGAACCATTGAGCGATTGCTCAAGCCGGTAGCCCACAATTGAGGTTCCTCCGTCGTCCGCTGGCTGCGCCCAATTCACGGTGATCTGACCCGGAGCACTTTGTGTCGACAAGGCGGCGGGAACCGTAGGCGGAGCGACTGGAGCTGCCGTCACCCACACGCTTGCTGCGCCAGTACCGGCCGCATTGATCGCACGAGTTCGGAACACATACGCAATGCCATTCGTCAGACCAGCAACCGTCGCCGCCGGCGTAGCTGAGGTCGGACCGGTCTGCCACGTACGACCACCATCGCGGGAGAGTTCTACGACATAACTCGTGATGTTTGCTCCGCCATTCGAAACCGGGGCTACCCACGTGAGTGAAATCTGACCGTTACCAGACGCAGAAACAAGGCTGGTCGGCGCCGACGATGTCGTCACCGGCGTTGCCGGCAGTGATGACGTTGCCGATGCACCGGCTCCGATCGCATTCGTTGCTATGACACGGACGCGATACGGAGTTCCGTTAGTCAGACCAACTATGAGGAAATTCCGGACGCTGACAGCGGAAGCAACGATCAACCAATTCGTACCACCGTCGGAGGAAATCTCAACTCGGTACGAACTAATCGATGCACCACCATCGCTGATTGGCGCCGACCACGACAATGCAATCTGGCCGTCGCCAGAAAGGGGGACGAGTGATGTCGGGGCGCTCGGTGTCGTCGCTGGCGTAGCCGTCACCGGCGAACCCGGCGCCCCAGTTCCAGCAGCGTTCACCGCAACAACTCGGAAGGCGTACACCGTTCCGTTGGTCAGGCCCGACAGAACCACGCCGGTGACCAATGTCGTCGTAGCTGTCGCCCAAGTACGGCCACCATCGGTCGAACGTTCCACGATGTACGACGTCACCGGCGCACCACCATCAGATGTTGGGACTGCCCACACAAGTGCGGCAGTTCCATCCGAGGCAATAACACTGAGGTTGACCGGAGCTGTCGGCGGAGTACGAGGGGCAATCGCTCCTGAAACCGAAACCGACGAACCCGTGCCCGCTGCGTTACGAGCAGAGATACGGAAGCGATAGATCGACCCGTTCGCCAAACCGGAAACGACGGCGGAACGATCTGCGGTCGTCACCACGGTCTGCCACGTGATGCCACCATCGGTCGATTGCTCAACGATGTAGCTCGATACCGACAGACCCCCATCGGTCGCCGGAGCGGCCCAGACGATGGTGACAGAACCATCGCCAGGCGTCGCCACTGGGTTCAGCGGAGCGCCAGGAACGGTCGATGGCGTCATCGATGTTGCCGAACTCGCAACACCCTGTCCGGCGATGTTCACCGCCCGCACACGGAAGGCATATGTCGTTCCATTTGCGAGACCCGAAACAACAAATGAAGTTGTTGCTGTCGAACCAGCGCCAGCCCACGAGAGACCCCCGTCATTGGATCGTTCCACCACGTAACCCGTGATCGCCGAACCGCCATCAGTCGACGGAGCAATCCAGGTGATCGTTGCAGACCCATTTCCGAGCGTCGCGCTCAAGCCTGTCGAAGCACCGGGAATCGAGCGCGGAGTCACCGACAAGGTCGAGGCCGGGATTCCGGCACCAGCATTGTTCAACGCCGTGATTCGGAACTCCTCAGCGGTTCCGTTGGTAAGTCCGGATACTTGGTAACTCGTGCCGACCACAGATGCGGCGATCACGGTCCAGCCGGCCGCACCGAGCGAGCGTTCAACCCGGTAACCAGTAACAGGACTTCCGCCGTCAGTTGTTGGCGCTGCCCACATAAGCATCACCGAGGTATCGCCCGCAGTTGCAATCGGACCTACTACCTGTCCCGGCACGGTAAGCGGAGTCGCAGTCACAATCGCAGTGGATGCTCCGGAGCCGGCAACGTTTGTTGCCCGAACGCGGAAGACGTACATGCTTCCATTGGCCAATCCGGCCACCGTGGTGGTGAGTGCATTCACGGTCGAGATCGCCATCCACGTTGCACCACCATCGCGTGAACGCTCAACGGTGTAACTCGTCACCGAACTCCCGCCGTCAGCAAGAGGCGCGGTCCAGATCAACACCACTGAACCGTCCCCGACAGTGACTCCCAATGACGCAGGAGCACCAGGAACCGTACGAGGTGTCGCTGTGGTTACGCCGCTCACTACACCTGGGCCAGCGCTATTGATGGCGCTCACGCGAAATGCGAGGGGCGCACCATTGGAGAGCCCGGAAACAAGTGTGCTGGTGACTGCGCTGCCGCTATTTTCTGTCTCCGTTATCCACGTCACGCCATTGTCGATTGAACGTTCAACGCGGTAACCGATGATCTGCGTTCCACCTGAGAAGACCGGAGTCGTCCAAGAAAGTGAAACCTGTGCATCACCCGGAGTTGCGACAAGTGCCGAAGGGGCACCCGGCACTGCTCCGAAGTTCGGAGTTGCAGTTGCCGACACTGAGTTTCCGACTCCAGATGCACTACGTGCACTCACTCGAAGCGAGATTGAGATTCCGTTCGTAAGTCCCCCCGCTACTGCACTGAGAGCAAGAGATCCGGAACTCACTGTGGTCCATGTTGTGCCGTTGAGCGATTGCTCAACGATGTATTCAACAAGCGGAATGCCACCAGTCGAAACTGGAGCAGTCCAGGATGCGACAACCTGACCGTTACCTGCACTCAATGCCAAGTTGGTCGGCGCTCCAGGTGATCCTGCCGGAGTTGCCGGTGCCAAGAGGCTCGGCAAACTCGAACCGGCAACGTTCGATGCCCGAACACGGAATGCGTACGGAGAACCGTTCACGAGCCCGGTAACGGATGCAGTCGTTGTGAGGCTCGTGGTTGCAACCGACCACGTCATTCCGCCATCGGATGACATCTCGACGGTGTACCCAGTGACCGAAGCTCCACCGCTCTGCGAAGGTGCCGACCACGAGAGTTGCACCTGCGCGTCGCCGGCCACCGCAACCGGTGTTCCCGGTCGACTCGGAACCGCTGAAGGAATTGCTGTTGCCGTTGCACTTGCGGCGCCAACTCCCGCAAAGGTGATCGCGCTCACCCGGACCGAGTAGCTAGTGCCATTCGTGAGTCCGCCGATAACGGCTCCAGTTGCCGGGCCTGCGGTGTCAACCGCTACAACCCAGTTCGAACCATCGGTTGAAGTTTCGATTCGGTACCCGCTGATTGCTGCTCCACCGTTTGAGGAAGGTGCAGTCCAGGTAAGCGACAACTGCTGGTCAGCAGAATTCGCAACGAGGTTTGTCGGAGCTGAAGCCAGTCCACGCGGCTGCACGGCAACCGGGACGGAGTCAACTCCAGCAGCACCAGCAGCGATTGCGGCAATGCGGAACGCGTATGCGACTCCATTCGTCAGACCCGCGACGGTTGCGCTTGTCGCCGTCGTTCCAGTGTCGGCGATAGCAAGTGTCCAGGTACTTCCACCATCAGTCGACACTTCAATTCGGTAGCCCTCGACCGGCACTCCACCCGAACTCAGCGGAGCGGTCCAATTCAGCGTGACCCGGCCGTCACCCGGCGTGGCCGCTGGGTTAGTAGGTGCACGATCTGAACCAGTTGGCGGGCCAAGCGGAAGGGCAATGGCGATATTTGAAGGAATGGAACTGATTCCCGCGATGTTGATCGAACGAACTCGGAATCGAACTTCCGTTCCGTTCGTAAGTCCAACGATGCTGGTCATAAGCGCCGGATTACCTGTATCGGCAATCACGGTCGTCCAAGTAACTCCGCCATTCGTTGTTTGCTCAACGGAGTAACCAACAATTGGAGCACCACCGATTGCCACCGGTGCGACCCACGTCAGAACAACAGCGGCATCAAGACCAACCGCAGTCACTGCTGTCGGAGCATCCGGAGCCCGCATCGGCAATGCCGATACCGGACCATCTGCCAACCCAATGCCTGCAGCATTTACGGCCGAGACTCGGAACGAAACGGGAACACCATTGGTGAGACCAGTCACAACTGTCGAGGTTCCAGTAAGCGTTGCGACAAGTGTCCACGCACCGCCGCCAACAGACTTTTCGACGCGGTACCCGGTGATTGGAGTACCACCATTCAAGATCGGGGCGGTCCAGTTCAACGACGCCTCTCCGTCGCCCGCAATTGCAGTGATTCCCGATGGGGCGCTTGGCGCTCCGGTGGGAACAGCAGAGACCGGATTCGCAGCGTTGGCATCAATTGCGTTCACTGCGCTGACCCGGAAGATGTAGGTCGAACCATTGGTGAGACCATCCACCGTGGCCGAGCGACCAACAACTGCGCTCACCGCAGTTGTCCATGTTGATGCCGCGGCAAGGCGGTACTCAACGGTGTAACCCGTCAGCGGCGAACCACCGTTCGAAGCGGGCGCAACCCACGACACCATGACCTGCGTATCGCCGGCAACAGCAGTGACACCCGTCGGAGCACCCGGTCGTGCGGCGGGAACAGTAACGACGGGAGCGGAAGCGGCACCCGAACCTACGGCATTCACCGCCGAGACACGGAACCAATACGCCATTCCGTTCGTGAGGTTCGAAATAGTTGTGCTCGTCCCAACAACTCCCGATGCAATAACGATCCAATTCAGTCCATCGAGCGAGCGCTCAACGTTGTAGGTCGAGATCGGAGCACCGCCATCAGTTGTCGGAGCGTTCCACGTGAGCAACGCTGCACCATCACCAGGCATTGGCGTGATCGACGCAACAGTGCCGGGGACGGTGGCCGGAATGGAGGATGCGGTTGCTGACGCAGCACTAACACCGACTGCGTTCAGAGCCGAAACCCGGAACACATAGCTGGTGCCGTTTGTCAGGCCAGTGATGACCGCAGCCGTCACTGACGTTCCCGTATTCGCGATAGCTGTCGACCAGTTCGAGCCCGACGTCGACGACAGCTCGATGAGATAACCAGAGATCGACGAACCGCCGGTGTTGATCGGAGCTGACCAGGTAAGCGAGATTGCGCCATCACTCGGCGCTGCCGCCAAAGCCGAAGGAGCAACCGGGGCCGATGCTGGCGTTGCTGAGGTCAAACTCGATGTTGCGCCCACACCGCCTGCGTTTCGGGCCGAGACACGGAACACATACGCAGTTCCGTTCGTGAGACCGGTAACGGCATGAGTTGTTGTCGTTGACGCGGTATCGGCAACAACAACCGTCCAATCCAAGCCTCCATTGCTCGATTGCTCAATGCGGTAACCGGTAACTGCGCTACCGCCGTCAGATGTCGGAGCAGACCAACTCAGCACCACCGATGAGTCGCCGGGGCTTGCCGCAAGCGCGAGCGGACTCGAAGCCGATGTGAACGGGGTCGACGCAATCGTTGACGAGACCGTTCCAACCCCAGCCGCATTGCGCGCACTTACACGGAATGTGTAGGCCGTGCCATTCGTAAGGCCGGCGACCAGAGCAGTTGTTGACGTCGTGCCGGTGCTGGCAGTCACTTCAATCCAGTTTGCTCCCGAGTCGGTCGAACGTTCGATGCGGTAACCAGTGATTGGCGCCCCACCATTCGAGGTCGGAGCGGACCATGAAAGCGCAACCTGCGTATCGCTTGCGGTACCGGCCAAAGCGGTCGGAGCTGCAGGCGTCGTGAACGGAACCGATGTGACAACGGCACTCCGCACGCCGGTAAGCGTGCGCAAGGTGGGCGTGTCAGCAGTGATAGCAGCGATACGGAACGAATAGATGAGCCCGCTCGTCAAACCAGTGACATTCGCACTCGTGTTTGTCGATGCTGTGTCAGCAATTGCGGCGGTCCACGTGACTCCACCATCAGCAGACTGCTCGACGAGGTAGCCAGTGATCGCGCGGCCACCGTCGAATGAAGGCGCAGTCCAACTCAGGGCCACCGAACTTGCGGCAGCCACTGCCGTCACCGCCGTCGGTGATCCGGCACTTGTAAACGGCACTGCCGACATCGGCGAAGAAGCTGCGCCAACACCACCAGCGGTACGTGCGCTCACTCGGAAGGCATACGTCGTGCCATTTGTGAGTCCGCCGATCACTGTCGACGTCGCGGTCGAAGCCGTATCAGCAATGAGCACCGTGAAGGCATCACCGCTCACCGAGCGTTCAATCTGATAGCCCGAAATCGCGGCACCACCTGTGTCGGTCGGCGCTGTCCACGAAAGGCTGACCTGACTGTTATCTGGCGTTGCGATCAAACCACTCGGTGTCGCGGCGGCACCGTATGGCGTTGCGGCAACTGACGCGCCTGGGAGACCCACTCCCGCAGAAGTAAGAGCTGCAATTCGGAAGCCGTAGGTCGTCCCGTTGCCGAGACCGGTGAGAACCCGAGTTGTTGCCGTTGCGCCAGTATCGACAACAGCGACCGTCCACGTGACGCCACCATCAGAGGTTGTGTCGATGCGGTAACCGGTGATAGCCGACCCTCCGGTCGTCGCCGGAGCGGTCCACGAAAGCGAGACCTGCCCATCCCCCGCCACCGCAGTGAGCGCGGTCGGAGCTGTGGAAACGCCGGTCGGAGTTGTCGTTGCGACCGAAGATGCACTTCCGAGACCTGCGGCGTTGCGCGCCGAGACTCGGAACTTGTACGAGGTTCCGTTCGTAAGCCCAGCGATGGTGACACCAAGGCCACCAACTGAACCTGCAGCAACAGCCCACGTTGCACCGTTATTGCTCGACATTTCGATCGAATACGAGCTGACCGTTGATCCGCCATCTGATGAGGGCGCAGTCCACGCGAGAGCAACCGAGGTATCGCCCGCAGTCGCGGCCAACGATGCCGGAGAACCGGGGACGGTGACTGGCGTCGTGACGGTCGACGCACTCGGAATACCTGCGCCACCGCTATTGATTGCGGTGACACGGAAGAGGTACGAGGTTCCGTTCGTGAGACCGGATGCAATTGCAGTCGTCGCTGTTGAATCAGTGTTCGCCACGACCGAGGTCCAGGTGGCGCCAGCATCGGTCGAACGCTCAATGCGGTAACCAACAATTGCCGAGCCACCGGTTGAAGTGGGCGCTGTCCATGACAACGACGCTTGCGCATTGCCGGGTGTGGCGACGAGCGCGGTCGGAGCACCGGCAAAGCCCGCCGGGGTTGCCGAGACAATCGCCGACACTGTGCCGAGGCCAGCCGCGTTGCGCGCAGTCACACGGAACCTGTAGCTCGTGCCATTCGCAAGTCCGCCGATTGTCGTTGACAATCCGTTGACGGTCCCCGCAGCAACAGTCCAGGTCGTTCCGCCATTAGCGGACTGCTCCACCTGATAACTCGTGACCAAGGATCCACCGTCAGTTGAAGGGGTCGTCCACGAAAGTGTGACTGCCGCATCAGAAGCAACTGCGGTAGGCGTCGCTGCGACACCAGGAACCGTGTACGGAGTCGCAGATGCGACTGCCGAGGATGCACCGAGTCCGCCTGCGTTTCGCGCTGAAACTCGGAACGCGTAATTCGCTCCATTTGTGAGACCAGTCACCGTCGTGGTGAGGCCAACGACAGATGCAGCAGCCACAGTCCACGTTGCGCCGCCGTCGAGCGAACGCTCAACCTGATAGCTGATAACTGCCGAACCACCGTCGGTTGTCGGAGCGGTCCACGAGACCACGACCTGACCATTCGCAGGCGTAACGCTGATTGATGCTGGCGCAGTCGGTGCGCCTACCGGCGTTGCTGATGCATTCGCCGAGAACGCTCCCGAGCCGAGTGCACTCACTGCCGCAACACGGAAAGTCTGAGTTACGCCACCCGGAAGTCCGGTGAGCACGGTTGAAGTCAGCGTGCTTCCTGTACTTCCAACAGCAACTATCCACGTGATGCCACCATCGGACGAGCGCTCGATGCGATAGCCCAAAAGTGCTGAACCACCGTTGCCAGCCGGAGCTGTCCAGGAAAGTGAGACCTGACCGGTTCCTGCCGTCGCAGCAAGGTCGGTTGGTGCGCCAGGAGCAGCGAATGGCGTTGAGGTCACCACACCAGAATCGGGCCCGAAGCCCGCCGCATTCTGTGCCGTGACTCGAACTGCCAACGGTGCACCGTTTGTGAGTCCAGTAATTGCAAACGTGGTGTTGGTAATCGTGGTCACCGTCGTCCAGGTCGCTCCCCCATCGAGACTCTGCTCCACGAGGTAACCGGTCAATACCGAGCCGCCAGACGAAGCCGGTGCGGACCATGAAAGTGACAGTTGGCTGTCGCTCGGTGTCACGCTGAGCGAACGCGGCGCGCTCGGCGCACCGAACGGGGTTGTCGTGGTGGGCGTTGAACTGGCGCCAGCCCCAGGAGAGGTCAGAGCTGAAACTCGGAACGCATAGGCCGTTCCATTGGCAAGCCCGGCGACCGTGACAGAGGTTGAGGTCGTGCCAGTGTCACCGATTGCAACTGACCACGAAGTTCCACCGTTGGTAGAAATCTCTATGCGGTAGCCGACGATTGGAAGGCCGCCAGTTGATGCGGGAGCCACCCACGAGAGCGTTGCTGCTGCGTTTCCAGCTGTTGCAGATAGCGCGGTCGGCCCAGACGCAGCGGTAAACGGTGTCGATGTGACCGTTGCCGAGGCAACACCACCGCCCGCTGCATTGATTGCCGAGACGCGGTAGGCGTAGGTCGTTCCGTTGGTCAATCCGGCCGAGACGTAGCTGCTCGCTGATGCTGCGGTCGTCGCAAGCGTTATCCACGTCAGGCCACCATCAGCTGAACGCTCGACGAGATAACCAGTGATTGCCGAACCGCCAGTTGATGCTGGGGCAGTCCAAGACACAGTTACCTGAGTGTTGGCAGCGACCGTCGTGATATTTCGCGGACTTGTTGGGACAGTGAACGGCGTCGCACCAATTTCCGCCGAAGCCGCTCCGGTGCCAACCGTATTGATCGCACGGAAACGGAACCTGTAGGCAGTGCCGTTGGTGAGACCAGTAACTGTGACTGCGGTCGAGCCCAAACCGCTCGCTGTCGGACCTGCAAGCCACGTCACGCCGTTATCGGCGGAGTACTCAACGAGGTAACCAGTGATCAGTGCGCCGTTATTCGATGGCGCCGTCCACGACAACGTCACTTGACCCTGCGTAGCCACCGCGGTCGGTGCGGTTCCGGCAAGCGGTGCACCAGCTGGCGTGACAAGTGCAATATTCGAAGGAGATGCATCGCCAGCAGCGGTGATGACAACCACTCGGAAGAACACTGACACGCCATTCGTCAATCCCGTGACAGTCGTTGACAATGCTGACGAAGCAAGCGTTGAACCAACCGTCGACCACGTCGTCATGTTTGTAGAACGCTCAACGCGGTACCCAGTGACGTTGACAACGCCGACAGGCGTCGACCAGTTCAGCGTCGCAGTTGTATCGCCCGCTGAACCTTCAATCGTGATTGGTGCGGCGACCAGCGGCGTACCCGTGACTGCCACTGACACGGCACCAGTTCCGCCGGCAGTAATTGCCGAAACACGGAAGGAATAGAGCTGTCCAGGCTGAAGACCCGACACCACTCCATAGGTACTTGGTGAAGTCGTATCTGCAATCGCCACCGACCACGTCTCCCCCTCGTCAAACGAGGACTCAACCTGATATCCGGTAATCGGAGCTCCACCGGTCGAGACGGGGGCAGTCCACGTGAGAACAACCTGCTCAGCACCTGCGTAGGTCGTAACATTCGTCGGCGCGGCCGCACGAGCAGCAGGAATTCCAATCACAGGAATGCTTGAAACCCCGGTTCCGAATGCATTGACTGCGCTTACTCGGTAGACGTAGAGCGAACCATTCGTAAGTGAACCAGCGTCAGTAAACGTCGTCTCAGTGAGTGAGGTTGCGATCACCGTCCATGTGGAGCCACCATTCGAAGACCGCTCGACGGTGTATCCAAGTATCGAACTCCCTCCGTCACTGACTGGAGGAGCCCAGTTGATGGTCACTTGGCGGTCCGCCGGACTCGCTGTGACCACTGTGGGCGAGCCGGGGATGGTGGCCGGCGTAGCGCCGGCTGCCGCACTTGGCGACCCCGTCCCTCCCCTCGTGATTGCCGACACGCGGAATCCATATGCGGTTCCGTTCGTCAGACCAGAAATGACACGGAGTGTCGTGGGTGAACCCGTGTCAGCAACGACCACAGCCCACGTGCTTCCGCCATCGGTCGACTGTTCGATCGTGTACCCAACGATCGATGCACCACCGGTCGATGACGGTGCCGTCCATGAGAGTGCCACTGATGCGTTGCCAGGCGACGTCACCAGTGCGGTCGGAACGTCTGGTGCGCCATATGGCGTGACGCTCAGCGCCGCAGTCGCAATCCCGACTCCAGCGCTATTGGCTGCAATCACTCGGAGAGCGACGTCGACACCGTTAACGAGACCAACGATTGTTGCGATTGTGGCGCCGCCGGTTGAGGCCTTCACCACAGTCCATGTCGCACCACCATCACGAGACAGTTCAATTCGGTAATCGGTAACCGCCGAACCACCGTCGCTGGCGGGTGCCGTCCATGAAAGAGCGATCTGGCCGTCACCAGGACTTGCCGCAAGCGAGCGCGGCGCTGAGGGAGGACCAAACGGCGTACCCGTGACCGACAAGGAGAACGAACCGAGACCGGCTCCCGTTAGCGCCGCCACGCGGAACCGGTACTGAGTTCCATTGGTCAGGCCAGCAACAGTTGTCGAAAGACCAGTTGTTCCTGTCGTCGGGATCGCGATTGTCCACGTGACGCCGTCGAGCGATTGCTCGATTCGATAACCGCTAATCGAGAAGCCACCGGTACTCACAGGTGCTAACCACGTGAGCGTCACCTGAGACGCGCCCGAAGTTGCGACAACTTCCGTGGGCGGATCAGCTGCAGTCGACGGCGTCGCAGAAACCGAAGTGCTCGGAGCACTTTCGTACGCACCGGTCAGGGTGATGGCCCGCAGCAACACTGCGACGCCATTCTCGAGTCCGGTCACCGTTGCCGCCGTCACCGTGCCGACAGTTGCTGCCTCGAACCAAGAGGAACCACCGTCGACGCTGACTTCAACCCGGTAGCCAGTAATCGCAGGACCACCAGTCGACACTGGTGTCGTCCAGCCCAAGCGAACCGAACCGTCACCACTCGATGCGACAAGTGCGGTCGGCGGACCGGCCGGGGCATACGGAGTTGCAGAGGCTGCTGCGCTCGGTCGGCCCGTTCCCAGCGAAGTCACTGCGCTTACACGGAACACGTACGAGGTTCCTGCAATCAGATCGGGAACAACAAAGTTTGTTGCACCGCTCGGGGTCGAAGCCACAGCAACGATCCACGAAGACCCATTGTTCGTCGAGTACTCAATCATGTAGCCGGCGATCGATACGCCCGTCGCAACCGATGGAGCAGTCCACGACAACCCGACAGATGTCACCCCAGCAGTGGCAACAAGGTTGGTGGGCGAACCCGCAGTGGCCTGCGGAGTTGCGGTGATAAGCACCGGGCCAGCGACGACCGAACCGCCAGAGAAGATTGGCGTGATTCGGAACGCCATCAAGTTGCCATTACTGAGACCTGTCGCTGTGTAGGTGCGTGAGGTCGTGCTTGGAGCAAGAACGGTGAAGTTCGTGCTCGTCGTCGTACACGCCGAAAGCGCACTACAAGATTCAACCTTGTATCCAGCAATCGTCGTTCCAGACGGAACCTGCGGCGCAAGCCAGTTGAGCGATACCTGTGCATCCGAAGGCGCTGCAGTCGGCAAAAGCACCGTAAGCGGCACTACTGCGACCGGCGTTGCCGAAACCTGCGATCCCGGACCAGCAAGCGCGGATGAACCATTCATCGGCGAGATCCGGAAGTCGTACAACACACCGTTGGTCAAACCAGTAACGCTGTAGTTCAACGCTGTCGTCGTTGTTCCCGTCGGTGCACCTGCAACTGCTGTCGCTGTCGTCCAGGTCGACGCCGATGCAAGTTTGAACTGAATCAGGTAACCCACTGGTGCCGCACCACCGCCAGGAGGAGCAAGCCAAGCGAGGGCAACGCTTGCGCTGCCGGGTGTCGCTACGAGTCCACTAATTGCGCCAAGCGGACCAGCCACCACGGTGGCCGCGAGGCCTGCACCAACATCGTTAAGCGCTCGGACACGGAAGTAGTAACTACCGCCGCTCACAAGATTGGTAGCGGTGAAGGTAAGAAGAGTTTGCGATGCGACAAGCGTTGTCCATGTCACACCATCGCTCGACTGCTCGATCTTGTAGCCGTTGATCGAGAGACCACCGTTATTCACAGGTGCCGCCCACGTAAGCGCCACGCTGTTGAGGCCTGGTGTCGCAGTGAAAGCTGCAGGTGCAGTTGGAACGTTAGAGGTCGCCACTGGACCCACCGGAGCACTTGGAGCACCCGTTCCAATCTGCGTGATCGCAGAGATACGGAACTTGTAACCCTGACCACTTGCCGATTGCGTGACGCCTGGAAGTCGGTAGTTGGTATCGGTAGTGCCGGTGTTGGCAACGAGTGAGGACCACGTCGTTACGCCTGGCGCCATGAACTCGATGAAGTAACCGGTGACTGGCCAGCCACCTGTGTTCGTAGGCGCGGCCCATGTGAGGAAGATGTCGCCGTTTGTATAGACCACCTGCGGAGGTGTGGGCGAGGTAGTCGTTGCTGCTGCAGCGACAAAGTGAGCCGAGACACGGGAAGCGCTAAGCGCACCCGAATAGAGAGCGACTTCACTCATCGCACCATTAAATCCAGGCGTTGCGCCATCGACATTGAAGGAGTTACCCAGCATGAATGGGCTCGTGGCCGTCGTGGTAACGGCACCCCATCCGTAATTCTCGGCAACAAGCTGCCCGTTCACGTAGATCCGAGCGACTCCACCGTCGTAGGTACCAACAATGTGTGTCCACTTGCCAGCGACGACAACACCTGGTTCCGTCTTCAGCCCTTGCCCAGTCACCCCCGTATGGGTCGAGAAGTAGAGGTGGCCATCACCATTCAGATAGAGGTTGTAGTTGCGGTTCGTCGTAGCTGAACTTCCGCGACCTACAAGCACTGAATACGAGGCGCCCGACAGTGCTGTCGGTTTCGCCCACAGTTCCACCGTGAATGTCGACAACTTCATCGCATTTGTCGTGGGTGCTTGGATCGAGCCAGTACCGGCAACTGCAGATGCCGGCGCTGCGCCGCCCGGGAATGTGGCCGAACCTTGGTTCGGACCAGCGAAGGCCGGATTGCCAGTGCCGCTGAATGTCACGGCGCCGGAAACGGTTCCGGCGTTGTTGTTGCCCGACGAATCAGTAATTGCTGTCGACCCTGACCCGTTGTTCAGACGCCACCACAACAGCGGCGAGTCAGCTGAGATCGCTGAACCGTAGCTATCGATTCCGGTGTTGGGCGTGATTGGCTGCACCGGTCCGGTCGGCTGACCAGGAAGTGTTGCCGGTGTCGCCGCGATCGTGGCCGTAGTTCCAAACGCTGTTGCTGCGTTCAGCAAATACGTAGCCGCAATGCGGAATACCGCGGAAGAGCCATTCACGAGACCGCTGGTTCCCGCCGCAACGGTGTAAGTCAACGTTGCTGCAGCAGTGGTCGTGAGAACGGTAAAGGTCGGAGAGGTGCCCGAACAGCCAGCGGTGCACATCTCGACTCGGTAACCGGTGACCGTGTTACCGCCAGCGGCAACGGGTGCAACCCAAGTCAGCGTGACCGCTCCGGTATTGGGTGCGCTCGCAGTGAGTCCGCCCACCGCACTCGGCGGTGCCGTCGGGGTACCAGAAATCACATCTGGAGTTCCGAGTCCAAATGCGGTCATTGCACGAACACGGAATGTGTAGGCCGTACCGTTCGTAAGCCCCGTAACCGCGTACGTGCGCAGGGAGGCCGCAATTGTGCGCGACACCTCGGTGTAGGTCCCGGCGATCGCAGTGCACGTCGGGGCACTACCAGCACAACGCTCGACCATCCACGCGGTAATCGGAGCTCCGCCGGTGCTCGTCGGCGCAGTCCACGAAAGGGTCACCGTTCCATCACTGTTTGCGCCAGCAATAGAGGTCGGGACAGCTGCCGGACCAAGCGGAAGGCCAGTAGCGACCGAACCCGTACCTGTTCCCTGCGTGTTCACAGCACTGACACGAACAGTCACAGCGACACCGTTGGTAAGTCCAGTGAGTGTGTAGGTTGTTGCCGCTGCGGCGAGATTCGGCGTGATTGCGGTATACGTCGTACCACCATCAATCAAGTACTCAACCTTGTAACCCGACACCGCAGAGGAACCAATACCAATTGAGGATGGTGCGCCCCACGTGATGACTGCCTGACCATTGCCTGGCGCAAGTGTGAGATTCGTCGGTGCAGACGGCGTAGAGACCGGAACGACCGTCGGGATAAGTGCAGTTACGACAGCCGCATCGCCCGCACCGGAAGGTGCATTCAAGGCAACGACCCGGAACGTATAGGCCGAGCCGCCAATCAAGCCGCTGACCACAGCCGAGAGAGCACCGCCGTTGTTGCCGGTGATCACGGTGTAGTTCGTTGTCACTGCGGTGCAGGTGGGCTGACCGCCGGTGCATCGCTCGATTCGGTAGCCAGTGATGGCGCTGCCACCATTGACTACTGGCGCGAGCCACGTCAACGTGACGGAACCATCGCCCGTTGTTGCTTTCAGATCAACAGGGGCATCTGGGGCTGTGGTGAACGTCGCGCTCAACGCTGCCCACGCACCAACTCCGAGGCTGGTGACTGCAGCGACACGGAACTGCGCCGTTGTTCCAAGAGCGACTCCGGTGACCACATAGGGACTTTGTGCAATCGCGCTGACAAGAGTCCACGACGTGCCGCCATCAATTGACTGTTCAAGGCGATAGCCGCTCACTGCGAAACCGCCGTTCGCGAGTGGGGCCGCCCAGCTAAGCGACGCGCTACCTGCACCAGTCACCGCCGCAATCGGGCTTGTCGGCGCTAAGGCAAGTCGTCCCGGTGTTCCCATCGCAACAGTTGCTGCGTTGGAGACCGAACTCGACGTCATTGCCTTGACTCGGAAGTAATACAGCGTTCCGTTGGTGAGGCCAGACACGGTATAGGCGGTTGCGATCGAACCGGTATTTGCTACGAGAGTCGCCCATGTCGAGTTGTTCGTCGACAGAGCTATCTCGTAACCGCTGACAGCGACTCCTCCATCGTTGATCGGAGCCATCCACGAAAGAGCAACGCTGGCATCGCCCGGCGTGGACTGCAGCGAACGCGGTTCGGTAGCGGGACCGAACGGATTTCCCGTCACCAGAGATTCCAGACCCAGACCAAATGCGGTGATAGCTCGAACCCGGTAGGTGTAGACAAGACCGTTGGCAACGTTTGCATCGGTATATGCCGAACCACTTGTTGCGGTGCTCAGCACTGTCCACGCCACACCGCCGTCGGCAGAACGCTCAACCTGATACGCCGTGATTGTGAATCCACCAGTCGTTGCAGGAACATTCCAATCGAGTGCAACCTGCGCATTGCCGTTGATGGCACGGAGTGACCCGGGAGCAGAAGCTGGTGCTCCCGGCATCACTGAAACAAGCGTTGCTGAACCTTGACCGGCCTGAGTCAGCGCAGAAATTCGGAAGAAGTAATTCGTTCCATTCGTGAGACCACTCGCCACATATGTCGTGGCAATTGAATTGGTACTCACAGTGAGAACGGTCCAGGTACCACCACTCAGCGAACAGGCCGAGGTGCAGACCTCAACCCTGTAACCCGAAAGCGCGGTTCCGCCATTATCTGAGGGCGCAAGCCAGCGAAGCGTTGCGGTTCCGTCGGAACCTTCACCAGTCATTGATCGCGGCGCCGATGCCGGTGCCATTGCCGTTGCGAGAACCGGCAGGCTTGCGACTCCAAGACCACCAGTGAGATCAAGCGGACCGCTTCCCGTAATTGCGGTCACCCGCACGTACCATGACGAACCATTCGCGAGTCCACCAATGGTGTAGTTGAGCGCCTTGGTGTCACCGGCAACTGTCCACGCAATGCCATCGACCGACCGCTCAACGCGGTAGGCAAACAAGGCGTAGCCACCAAGATTCGCCGGTGCAGTCCATGACACGTAGACGCTTCGATCGCCGCCCGAGGCTGCGACTGTTTGCGGTGCTGTCGCTAGAGCGAATGGCACACCGATGACAGATGTTGCCGTCACCGCATTGCCGATCGCGTTCACAGCTTGAACTCTGTAGGTGTACGTCGTTCCGTTTACGAGACCGGTGTTGTCGACATAAGTCGTTTCCGTTTTCCCGGTCGAAGCAACGATCTCGACATTGTTTCGAGTGATGCGATATCCGGTGATCGGAGAACCGCCGCTGACAGGAGCGGACCACGAGAGAACAACCTGCGTGCTACCCGAAACCGTGCCGAGCCCAGTGATAGCCCCAGGCGTCGTTGATGGCGTACCTGTCACGGTTGCCGACGCACCGAATCCTGCTGAGGTGATGGCCGAAATTCGGAATGTGTAGGCGACTCCATTCGTGAGACCGGTAACTACCTGACTCACACCAGTCGACTGCGTGTTGGGGAAGATCGTCGACCATGTAGAACCAGCGTTGTCAGAAAGTTCAATCTGATAACCGCTGATGACAAAGCCACCAGTACTCGATGGGGCGGTCCACGCCACCGTTACCTGACGATCACCACGCGTCGCAGTGAGCGCTGTCGGCGCCGAGGCCACCCCGGAAGGCACTGCGTAAACGATTGGCTTCAATGCACCAGTGACACCATTCGACGTCACTCGGAATCCAGTACGCGTGCCGTTGGTGAGACCACTGACAACAACAGATGTCACGCCCGATGCCACCGAAGTCATTGCTGCGTTGGAAACCTGACCTGTCCAAGTTCCGGTTGCGGTGACCCAAGACACTCCACCGTTTGTCGAAATTTCAACGAGGGTGGTTGTCGTCCCAATCGCGGCGGCCCACGAAAGCGTGACCGTGCCATTGCCAGCCACTGCGGCCAAGTTCGAAACCGAACACGGCAACGTAACCACAGGGTTCGAACCGGTGCGTGAACACGTCGCCGACGGCGGCGCCACAATGCCAACCACTGACGAGCCACCAGTTCCGACCGCCGAAAGAGCGGTCACTCGGAATCGATAGGCGACACCAGGAGTAAGCGAGATCTGCGACATTGTCGTCGCGACGCCATAGTTCGCACTCAGGACCAGCCATGTGGCTCCCCCGTCGGCGGACTGCTCGATGCGGTATCCCGTGATTGGCGAACCGCCACTCTCCGTTGGAGCGGCCCAAGAGAGATCGACAACCGAACTCGCCGTCGGCACGCCGCTCGCCGACACCGCTGTCAAAGCGGTCATTGCAAGAGGGGCTCCCGGCAAGCCATAGGGAGTTGCCATTGCGATTCCGCCCGTGAAGTTGCAAGCGCCGGACGTGTACGTCGTCACGATCGTGCCCGTTTCATCGCAACCAGACGTGATCGCCGAAACGCGGAACCAGTACGACGTACCGTTGGCCAAACCGGTGATGACCTGCGATGTCACATTCGGAGTACCGGTGCTGCGCACAAGAACCGTGTAGTAGCTGTTGCCATAGGCCGCGACATTCGGACAATGGACAACACCTGTCGAACACACTTCGATCTGGTAACCGAGTACCGGAAGTCCACCTGTGGTTGCCGGAGCAGACCAGTTCAGTGTCACCCGGGCATTACCCGGAGTGGCCGAGAACAATCCTGGCGCCGACGCAGCGCCAGTGGGCTGGGAAATAGCAATCGAGAATGCCCCGACTCCCTGACCAGTAACAGCGGCAATGCGGAACAGATACACCGCGCCGTTGGTGAGGCCTCCAACCGTTTGAGTCGTGGCTACAGAATTGGAGTTCGCTACAACGCTTACCCACGACGTTCCGTTATCGGTGGACATGTCGACGCGATAGCCAGTGACGACCGTGCCACCGTTGCTTACTGGTGCAGTCCACGACAACGCGACCTGACTATCGGTCGGCGTTGCCGTCAGACCCTGCGGAGATGACGCCAGTGAGAAGGCTGTGGCCGAGACGACCGATGCTTTTCCGCCAATTGGCGTAACGCGAATGCCGTACGAGGTACCGACTGTGAGGCCACTCAGAGTCATTGACGTTGCGGTGTACGAGTCCGTCAGTCTTGCACCCGTCCACGCTGTCCAACCTGCAGTGAAGTTTGCGTTGTACTCAACGATGTAACCCTTAATCGGCGTACCACCGGTATCGGCCGGAGCATCCCAGGTCACCAGAATCGACGCGCCAACCGGTGTCGCCACGAGGTTGCGAACGGGACCCGGGTCGCCGAGTGACAGATAAGAGATGACCGCCGGCGTCCCTCGACCATTGATGTTCTGTGGCGTAATACGAACCCATACGGCAAGACCCGTCGGATAGGCAGGCAGCGTTGCGGTCAGCGCAGTGGTCGTCGTGACCTCGGCCCAGGTGACCCTGTTGTCTGTTGACGTTTCGATCACGTATCCGGTGATCGGTTTACCGCCGGTGATCGTTGGCGCGGTCCACGCAGCTGTTGCCGTCCAATTGGGCGTGCCGGTATTGGTGATCTTGAGTTCAATCGGACCAGATGGCGTCGACGATGGAACTGCCGAAATGGTGGCCGGCGAACCGCCAGCGATGGCGACGCCGCCCGCTTGTGTGAGCGGAGTCACGCGGAACCAAATCTCGGTTCCATTCGTGAGGCCGTACGCGGTGTAACTGGTGAGCGCATTTCCGGTATTCGCGGTGACCACGGTGTAGTAGTTCGTGGCATACCCCGCCGACCCGATCGGGCAATGCGAAGCGCTCTGGGTACAGCGTTCGATTCGATAACCGACGACAGCGAGGCCACCGGTATCTTCGGGCGCACTCCAAGCCAGCGCGACAGTTCCGTTGCCCGGCGTTGCGCCGAGACCCAGAACGTTCGACCCGGCTGCCATCGGCGTTGCCGTGACAAGCGCGAATGCCCCTTCGCCGCTTGATGTCAGCGCACGAACACGGAACCAGTAGTTCAGACCATTGGTGAGGCCATCGACAGCAATTGTTCCGCTTGTGCCGGCGTTACCCGAGATGACCGTCCAATTCGTCGCATCGGTCGAACGTTCAACCCGGAAGCCGCTAATCGTGCCCCCACCAGTCATTGTCGTCGCTGCATTCCAGGCAAGCGTCACTTGTCCATCGCCAGCTGCCGCGGTCAGTGATTGCGGTGCGCCCGCTACAACGCCAGGCACTGAGCTCACAACAGCACCAATTCCAACACCAGCGCCGGTAATCGCCGATACGCGGAACCAATACGTAGTTCCATTGGTCAGTCCGTTGAGGAAGTACGTCGTTGCAGTACTTCCCGTCGAAGCGGTGAGAACGGTGAAGTTGGTCGTATCGGAAGCCACACACGCAGCGGCACTCGCGGTGCACAACTCAATCCGGTAACCAAGAACTGTCAATCCACCGAGAACTAACGGTGCATTCCAATTGATTGTGGCAGAACCATCGCCAGCTACAGCAGCGAGTCCGCCGACCATATCAGCAACAGCGAGCGGTCGTGCCGACACGGTTGATGCCGTGCCAATTCCCCCGACCGTAACGGCAGAAACCCGGAAGGTATAGGTCGTTCCGTTGACCAAACCACTGACCGAATAGGAAGTCAGCGTTGAACCAGTGGAAGCAGTGAGCACTGTCCAAGCGCCTGCGCCAAACGCTTGATACTCAACTCTGTAACCCGTTGGCGTTATGCCAGTGGGTGCTGTCCATGTGAGTGCAACTGTCCCGTCACCTGGCGTGGCTCGCAGCAATGGCGAACCGCCCACCTGCACTGTTCCCCCAACCGTCGTCAGTGCACCCGCACCAACACCAGCTGCAGTAATCGCAGAGACTCGGTAGGTATAGAAGGAAGACGAAACGATTCCTCGCATGGTGTAGGTCGTTGCCGTACCTGCGTTATCGACCACCGTCGAATAGGCACCACCACTAACTGAGGACTCAATCCTGTAGCCGATGATTGAGCTGCCGCCCGTTGATGTCGGCGCGCTCCACGAGAGAGAGACCTCTCCCGCTGTGGCATTTCGTGATGCGCTCAGGCCAGTTGGCGCCGACGCACCCACCACTGGCATCACCGAAACAACCGAACCATCGCCGTAACCAGCGACGGTAAGAGCAGATACCCGGAACCAAACTCGTTGGCCTGGCACCAAACCATTGATCGTGGCCGTCACTGACGTGATTCCTGTATTCGGAGTAATCACTGACCAATTGGTTCCGTCAGTCGACTTCTCAACTCGATAACCAACAACGCCGGCGCTTTGGCTACTGACTGCAGTCGCAAGACCGTTGTCAACGGGCGCACCCCACGACAGCACGACTCTCGCCGAAGTACCCGGCGCAGGATTTGGAGATGATGTCGCCGGATCGCTGACCGTCGCAGCGAGCAAGGTCGGAGGAGTCGCGATCGTCCACGGGGTCACTGCCACGGTGGAGGTCACCGAACCGGCGTTTGTGCCATTCACGAAGCTTCCGACGTTCGGTGTCAGCGGCGCCCGGGACGCGGTCACACCGAAGACGTAGGTATTGCCGTTGATGAGTCCATTCACCACATAACTCGTCGCGCCCGGAGCAGTGAGCGACGTAATCGCCGTCTGTGCAGCAGCGTTCGTACTGAACGTGCCACATGACAATCCAGATCCAACGATGCAGTAACCCGAGATCAGGTACCCAAGGATGGGCAAGCCGCCAGTTGAAAGCGGTGCCGACCAGTTCAACGTGACCTGGCCGTTCCCTCGAGTCGCGGAAAGCCCAACCGGACCTGTCACCTGCCCGAAGGGAACGCTGCTCACGACCGATGGCGCACCGACCCCGACAAATGAATAGGCCGAAACACGGAACTGATAGGTCAGACCATTCGTCAAACCAACCGCAGACCACTGAAGATCATTTGTCTCACCCAGTCGAAGCCAGGTGACTCCCCCATCGCTTGATCGTTCCACGGAGTAGCCCGCGATATTGACCCAACCCAAGTTTGTCGGGGCAGCCCAGAACAGATCGATTTTGGCGTCAGTTGAGACACTTCGAAGGTCCAGTGGCGCCGACGGCACTGATTGCGGGCGTGACTGAACACTCTGCGTTGTTCCAGCGCCTGCAACTGTTACTGGCGTGACATAGAACGTGTAGTAGCTCCCGTTTGTCAGACCAGTCACGGTGTAGTTCGTTGTGGCTGAACCGGTGTTTTCGGTGAGTACGACGCCACCAAGTTGAATCTTGTAGCCGACAACGGGCGAACCGCCAGTGTCGACTGGTGCAGCCCAGTCGAGACGCATCTGTCCGTCACCAGGCGTTGTACGCAGGAGCGAAACTGATCCGCCGGTTGCCGATTTGGGCGTCACGGCAACGGTTCCACTCCATGCGCCGAGCCCCATCCGAGTAATCAGTGCGACGCGGTAGAGATAGGTCTGACCATTGACAAGCCCTTCTACTTGCAGAGCAGTCGTATTCAATTCACTGGCGATGCATACCCAAGTGACGCCGTTATCGCCCGATTGTTCAACCCGGTAATAGGAGGAGTAGTAGCCACCGTTCGAAATTGGGGCAGTCCAATTGAGGTACGCCAAACGAGAACCGTTTGAGTACACCGATACGTTTATCGGAGCACTCGCCTGCGTTGAAGGCATCGCGAGAACGATCGCGTCAGCGCCTGGGCCAGAATCGGTGACGGCACGAACACGGAAGCTGTAGGTCGTTCCATTCGCGAGGCCATTCAACGTGAAACTGGTATCGGCCGTTCCGGTATTGGGAGTCAGAACATCCCAAGCGCCACTGTTTCCAACGCGACGATCGATGGCGTAGCCAAGAAGGGTTGCGCCACCAAGCGATGTCGGTGCGGTCCATGTGAGAGTGACTCGTGAGTCACCAGCGCTCGACGCAAGCTGACCGACGGCGGTTGCGGCAACAAACGGGGAAGCGGCAACGATCGTTGACGCTCCGTCGCCAGCTGTCGTGATTGGTGTGATTCTGAAGCGATACTGCGCTCCGTTCAGCAAACCGCGAATGGTCATACCGAGCGTGGTCGGCGTATTCGTGATTGCTAGTGGTGTAACGGTCTGCCAATTCACACCATCGAGGCTCTGCTCGATGCGATAACCAACGAACGTTCCGGTGAAGGGGTTCTGCATGGTCTGATTCGCTGCGGTTACGAGGGTAACGAATCCGTTTCCTGGAGTTGCCGATACCTGCGGCGCAGCAAGACGAGCGAACGGAATCGCGGCACCGATTGCTCCGAGAACACTCGTGCCCACCGACGTGACCGTCGAAATCTTGAACCAGTAACTCGTGCCGTTCGTGAGTCCCGACACGCCGTACGTCGTCGCCGCCGGGTCAGACAACTGGGTCACAATCGTCCACGTCGAACCGTTGTTGATCGAGGTTTCAATCTTGTAACCGAGGAACGCGCCACCTGCGAGCGTCGAAGGCGCGGCCCATGTCAATGTCGCGACCCCATCGCCAGCGGAGGAACTCACTGCAGCAGGTGCCGCTGGAAGTCCTACGGGAATGGCAGCAACGGTTGCGCCAAGGCTGCGTCCGTTGAAGTTCGTGACCGCAGAAATGCGCCATGCGTAACTCACACCATTCACAAGGCCCGATGCGACATAGGAAGCAGTGGCAACTCCGGAATTCGGAGTGAGGACAGCGAACGGAGCATTTGTGCCACCGCAGGCCCCGGCACATTGTTCAATCTGATAGCCGAGGATGGTGAGCCCACTCGTCATTACGGGCGCTGTCCATGTGACGGTCGCCGTTCCATCGCCTGCCACCGCAGTCAAGGCAGTCGGCGCCGCGAATTGCGTTCCGGCAATCACCTTGATCGTCGACACCGCAACCGTGCCGCTCGAGACCAACGGCGTAATACGAACGAATTCTGACCAACCGGTGGTGAAGCCAGTGATGTCGGCAGTAAGAGCAGTTTGTGACGGGGAGATCGCAATCCAGGTGCTGCCATTTGCCGAACGTTCAACCTTGTAACCGGTGACTGTTGAGGCACCAGTCACCGCCGGTGCCGTCCAACTCACCGTTGCGCCCGCAGCGGTGCTAACGGAAGAAAGGTTCTGCACCGCGCTCACTGCTGTAGGCGTTGGGCCAGTTACCGAGACAACCGTTCCCGGACCAGTTCCAAACGAATTTCGGGCTGACACTCGGAAAAGGGTTGCGACACCCGCAGCGACACCGTCGATCGTTGCTGTTAGTGCTCCGCCCCAGTTGCCGACGAAGACCCATGTCGCGCCGCCATCGGTGGAGCGTTCGATAATCGAAACGTTTGTCGATCCGCCAGCATCGGCAGGAAGGCTCCACGAAAGTGTGAGCGTCGATCCGGTGAAAGTTCCAGTGAGACCAAGCGGAGCACTCGGAACATTTCCTGGCAAAGCGCTGACGACCGAAGTTGCGCCAACACCTGCGGAAGTAATTGCGGCGACACGGAAATACCTCACCGCGCCGTTCGTAAGACCAGACACGACATACGGCGAGGTTGCCGCAGTCGAAAGGACCGACCAGGTCGCATTGTCAGAGGACGACTCGATCCGATAGCCGGTGACGGGGAGCCCCCCCGTCGTTGCCGGAGGGGCCCAAGAGACCGTGACCTGAGAGTCACCGCCTGTTGTTTGGAGCGTTATCGGCGCTCCCGCTGTTCCGGGTGGCGCACCACTCGTTTGCACCGGCACCGTCGTCGACACAATCGAGCCGGGCCCGACCCCAGCAATGTTCGTCGCGCGAACTCGGAACGAAACGATCGTTCCCGCGGCAACGCCATTCGGGGCCCAACTAAACGAGAGCGCAGTTTGCGAAGAGGACACCGTCGACCACGACGTGCCGCTATTAAGAGAAAGTTCGACCGAGTAGGTGCGCGCGATGTCGCTACCAAGTACCAGCGGAGCGGCCCAACTCAATGTCACATACGTCGCTTGCGCGGCGCCCGTCCCAACTACCTGGGTCGAAGCTGTGAGCATGTCAACGATCCCGGGGATACGCACAGGAACCGAAGAAACCGTCGCGCCGTTCGGATCGAGACCAGCAGCGGTTCTCGCGCGCAATCGGAAGTTGTAGGTCGAACCATTGGTCAACCCGTTCAACGTGAAAGATGTCGCCAGCGGATCAATGTTGTTCTCCGCCAACGTGGCCGGGGCCGCGCACCACGGGGTGCAGTATTCGAGTTGGTACCCGGTGACGACCGAACCACCATTCGACAGCGGTGCTCGCCAATTCAATGTGACGGATCCGTCTGACGGGGAAGCAACGAGTCCTTGCACCGCACTCGGTGTCGTCATCGGCGTTCCCGAGATGAACGCCGGCGCTCCCGAACCAGCCTGAGTGAGCGCCGTAATGCGGAACTGATAGTTCAGCCCGTTGGTCAGTCCGTAGGCCGTATAGGTAACGGTGCTCGCCGGGGTGAGCGGATCGGCAAGCGCCACCCACGTCACACCGCTATCCGCAGACTGTTCAACGCGATAGCCAACGATTGACCAAGGACCACCGAGTGCGGTGTTTCCATTCATCGCAGGCGCAGTCCAGCTAAGAGCAACTGTCGAATCACTGGGTGTGGCGACAAGGTTGTACGCGCCCGCGGGAGCGACATAGGGCGTTCCAAGCGTCTGGGCGCTGACTTCGCCAACACCAGCGCTCGAAATCGCTGCGACCCGGAACCAAAGTGTCGTGCCATTCGTCAGGCCCGGAACGGTCACCGATGTGGCCGTCGATCCCGAATTGCCGAGAATCACATACCAACCGGACCCGTTCCAGCTTTGTACTTGATAGCCAAGGATTGGAAGACCACCGCTGCTTGGCGGTGCGGTCCAATTCAACGTGATCCGACCGTCACCTGCAGTTGTCGAAAGATTTTGCGGAGCCAGCGGCAACGCGTTGGGTTGACCGGTCACAAAGGAGTATTCACCCACTCCGCGTGCAGTAACCGCAGCAACCCGGAATCGGTACGTGACGCCATTCGTGAGACCACGGGAAATGAAACTGCCCGAGTACTCAGTGGCTTCGAGAACTGTCCAGTTCACGCCGTCGACACTCTGCTCAACCCGGTAGCCATAGACCGTGTAGCCGCCATTGTAACTAGGTGCAGCCCAGTTCAGCGTTACTTGTCGGTCGGCGGCTGTGCTCGTGAATGTTGTCGGTGCTGTCGCAGTCCACGAAACGAACGTTGCCGTCATGGCACCGTTCGTACTCGCGACACCTGCATCGGTAATGGCACTCAAACGGAAATAGACAGTGGTGCCGTTCGAAAGATTCGTCCAGTCATAACTCGTGATGTTCGCTCCGAGCGTCGTGAGGTTCGACCACGCGGCGGTGAAGCTCGATACGTTGTATTCGAGTTTGTAGCCCCGAAGCGTGAGCCCACCGAGATCGGTCGGCGCACTCCACGTCAGACGTGCAGTGCCAGAGGCCGGGGAGGTCCCGGCAAAGTCACGCGGTGTTCCCGCCATTCCGGTCGGCATCGACTCGGCAACCGCTGGTGAACCCAACCCGGCTGAAGTGAGCGCGCGAATCCGGAACAAGTAATGAGAGCCATTGGTCAATCCTCGAACGGTGTAGGTGAGTCCGCTGAGGAAACCGGGCGAGAGGGTCGACCACGTCACACCCCGGTCGTTCGATTGCTCGACCTGATAGCCCTGCACGCGCATGTTTCCGAGTTGTGTGGGTGCGCTCCACGCAAGCACGACCTGCTGATCTGAAGCAGTTGCACTCAGCCCATCGGGCATCGACACCACAAACGAACTTCCAACCGTGACCGTTGCCGGCGCACCGAGACCGAAAGCAGTGATCGCCGTCAGTCGGAACGTGTAGGCATAGGCATACGAAGGGAGTTGTGCCGTAAAGGTCGAAGAAGACGCAGGAATCGAAGCATTAACCAACGTGGTCGGAACACACACCGCGCTGCTCTGACAACTCTCGAGTCTGTACCCAGTGATCGGGAATCCACCAGTGTTGGTTGGCGCAACCCACGAGAAGTTGAAGGTCAAGTCCGAAGTGGTTACCGCGAAGTCACGCGGTGCTGTCGCAACAGCCGACGAGTTGGTCGACGCAGTTGCCCATGAACCAACACCCATTGCTGTCAGCGCAGCCACGCGGAAGACCATCGTCTGACCATCAGTAAGGCCAGTGACGATGAACGAGAGGCCCGTAGTGCCGGTATTCGGCGTGACTACCGTCCACGTGCCACCGCCATTCGCCGATTGCTCGACGCGATAGCCAGCAATAGCGAGACCGCCATTTGCAGACGGCGCAGTCCACGACAATTGCACCTGACCCGATGCGGGGTTACTCACTGCAAGCGCAGTTGGAGGACCAGCCAAGCCAAACGGAGTAGCAGCGACCGCAGCGCTCGGAGTTCCAAGTCCTACTGAAGTAATCGCGGTGACGCGGAACCAGTACACGGTTCCGTTCGTAAGTTGTGTTGCCGCCGTAAGTCCGGTGACGAGAAACGCAGTAGATGACGACCACGTGTTCGCAACGACTGTCGCCCAGGTGGGCGATGCTGCTGAACCATTGGTTGAGGCTTCGACTCGGTAGCCGATAACTGGCGAGCCACCATTCGAAGCGGGGGCGGCCCAATCGAGACGAACTTGCTGATCGCCCGCAATGGCGGAGGGAACTACCGCAGCACCGGGCGCGTTGCCGGCTGCCTGCCAGTGAGTCTGGATACGCGTAGAACTCAGCGCGCTTGCGTAGATCGCAACCTGTGCGATCTTTCCTGTGAAGAAGACGTTGCTAGCGGCACCGGTTGCATTGTTGGCTTGGGCACCGATCATCTCGGGCAGGTCGAACGACGCCGGGTTGATTGCGAGTGATGCCGGCGCAGATGCAACCACCGCTCCGTTGACGAACAGCACAACTTGCGAACCGTCATAGGACATTGCGACATGTGTCCAGCGGCCGGTGGGGATGATTCCACTGGCACTGTCAACCAGGACTCCACCCGGGAGGTAGGCGCGGAGACCACCCCCAGCTTGGGTGTAGAGGGCGAAGGCGTCTATACCGCTCTGACCCCGTGAATAAATCACGTTGAAGGCAGCAGTCGATGTCGGGTTGATCCATGCTTCGAAGGTGCTCGGGCCCGAGACGAACGCCGGAGAGCGCGGCAAAAGGATCTGACTGCTCGTGCCGTTGAAGGCGGCTGCCGATCCGCCCAGCGGGGAGGAGTTCGCCGCCCCGAAGGTGACGGCGGTCGGGATGCCGTTGAGGCCATTGCCCGAAGAGTCCGCAACCGAAGCAGCTCCGGAGGCTTCATCAAGCTTCCAGTAGCCCACCGGAGAGTCCGCGGCGACCGCGGCCGGGTACCCGCCAGCCGGAATCGGGACAGTCCCCTGCCCTGGGGTCAACGGAGAGCTTGCGTTGGTGCTCGGGGTGACAGTGGTCGACGAAGCAGGGCCTGTGCCGACCACGTTCGTTGCCGACACGCGCACGTAATACGCGGTGCCAGTTGTCAGGCCAGTGAGGGTGGTGCCTAACGGTGATGTCGATGCTGGAACTGTGGCGGCGCTGCTCCATGTTGCGCCGTCGGTGCTCCGCTCGACGTTGTACTGCGTGACGGCGCTTCCGCCGTCGGTCTGTGGTGTGCTCCACGTGAGTGCGATCGTTGTCGAGCCGGGGGTGGCGGCAAGTGACAACGGTGCGGAAGGCGACGTCGTTCCCGACGTCGTCCCGTAAGTGATCGTCGGCGAGAACGGATCACCGAACGACGATGTGCCGTAGCTCACCGTCGGTGTGATCGGCGCGTTCGCCGTTGCATTCGCGTCAGGGGTGGTTGACGCGTCCGCGGTTTGAGAACCCGACGTTGCCGTCGCGTCCTGTTGACTCGCCGTGGAGGCTGAGGCTGTTAACGGGCGCAACGTTGCTGGGACCACCCCGGCCGACAACGCGAACGCCAGTACAACCGCGAGCCCACGACGTGTGGGGTTAGGTATCTGGAGCACCCGAGAAATCTACGGAATTACGCGCACATTTGTTATTCGGGAACGCGCTCTTTGCATCCAATTAGCGGCTAATTCGTTTCAGATCGCGGATGCAGTGCTCAAGCCCTTGAGCCACCAAACCCTCAACCGGCCGCCGTGAACCCTCAACGACTTCGTGAGGGTTGTCGCGTACTGCCTGTTCAGAGACCGACGCTTTCGAGCTGCTCCCGCAGCAAACGTTCCGTCTGCTTGCGGGTCTGTTTTGAGGTCTCGACGTTCGTCCGCAGACCCTCCACCAAAACAAATCCACGGTCAATGGCCACACGCACCCCAGAATCGGCCATCCCGACAGCACGAGTCGCGGCCTCTCGCACATTCTCGGGCACATGGCGCCGGGCGAGTTCTCGTGCACGGAGGTAACCGACGACAGTTCCGGTGGCTCCAACCACGGTGCCTACGGTGAACCAAGTAACGCGTTTGAGCATCAGGAAGTTCGCCGATCTTGACGCGACGTTGCGTTGAGCGAGTGGCGTTTACGACGCGATGAACCACGTTCTCCGTTGCTGATCGCAAGTGGTGTGACTACCGCTATCTCGCGTTCATCGCGAGCGAGGCGACGCGCCACTCGATCGGATGCAACTGACAGCGACGCCATCTTCACGAGCGGGTTACGCATCACGAGCCATGCCAATCGCGACGTTGCTTCGACGCGGGCACCAACTGTTTCGGCGGTGTCGAGAAGAGAGTCGACTCGTTCGATCTCGCCGTTCGCCAAGGCCACGGTCGCTCGGAGTTCAGCGACTGCCGACAACGTTTCAGCGCGGAGATCTTCGACCGTCGATCGGAGTGATCGGAGTGTGGTGATGAGCGACTGAACCGCCATCGCAACGGTCACCAGACCGACGATTGCGACCACGATCAACACGACAGAAATCGTGCTCATGACTGAGGCTCCTGGGGGTGCTGGTCGTTTACATCCATACGGTCTCGGACCTCAGCTTCGGCGCCATGCGGGGATGGCTCGTAATAGACCCGACCTTCGAGTTCGGCCGGCCGGTACTGCTGGTCGACCCAGCCTTCGGGGTTGTCATGAGGATAGTCGTAGCCCTGCCCGTGACCGAGGCTCTTCGCCCCCTTGTAATGGCCATCGCGAAGGTGGTTCGGGACCTCGCCCCCGGCCCGGTCTCGCACATCAGACTGTGCTTTGCCAAGAGCCACCGTCACCCGGTTCGACTTGGGCGCGGTGGCCAGATGGACGACAGCATGGGCAAGGTTGAGTTGTGCCTCGGGCAACCCCACGAATTCAACAGCGCGGGCGGCAGCATCAGCGACCACGAGGGAGAACGAATCGGCCATGCCGATGTCCTCGCTAGCGAGTACCACGAGACGCCGAGCGATGAATCGGGCGTCTTCGCCCGCTTCGAGCATCCGGGCCAACCAGTAAAGACCCGCGTCGGGATCGGATCCCCTGATGCTCTTGATGAACGCCGATATGACGTCGTAATGATCATCGCGTCCGTATCGCAGCGCCTTTGTACCGAGGGCAGCCTCGACATCGGCCAGCGTGACGCGGATCAGCTCATCCACAATCGCCCCCGTGGCGTCGTGCTCGGCATCGGGATGCTCGTGAGCCAGAGCTACCGCGACCTCGAGACTGGTGAGCACATGCCGACCATCACCACCCGCCCGGTCGACAAGCAACGCAAGTGCATCGTCATCAATGGTGGCGTTTTCGGCGGCGAGTCCCCGATGGGTCAGCTGCGTGCAGGCCTCCACAGAAAGTGGCTCGAGGCGAAAGAGTGTGGAACGGCTGAGAAGCGGCGGGTTGACCTCAAAGAAAGGGTTCTCGGTGGTCGCGCCGATCAACACGAGCAGTCCGCTTTCGACTGATGGCAACAGTGCGTCCTGCTGCGCCTTGTTGAAACGGTGAACCTCATCGAGGAACAGGATCGTCCCTTGACCGCGCTGGCCCAGACGATCCTGCGCCCGGGCTGCGACTTCTCGAACGTCTTTGACTGTGGCGGTAACCGCCGACAGTTGTTCGAATGCCTTTGAGGTCGTTCGGGCGATGAGTTGGGCCACTGACGTCTTGCCCGTTCCCGGTGGTCCCCAGAAGATGACTGACGAGAGCCGATCCGCTTCGATCAGCGCTCGCAACGGCTTGCCCTTACCGAGCAAATGTTCCTGGCCCACCACGTCGTCGAGTGAATATGGGCGTAGGCGTGCCGCCAACGGAGCTTGGCGCACAAGTCGATCTTCAGCGGCTGCAGCGAACAGATCCTCGGCCATTTGTCGAGGCTACCGGTCAGCCTCGACCCGACTCAGTCGTTCTTCTTGGTGGGAAGTAGACGCAGTCCCAGTTCCTCGAGTTGTGCAGCATCGATCGGCGTCGGCGCATGGGTCAGCGGATCGGTTCCGGACTGCGTCTTCGGGAACGCAATGACCTCGCGGATGTTCTCTTCGCCGGCCAGCAGAGCAACAAGACGATCGATCCCGAAGGCGAACCCGGCGTGGGGGGGTGCCCCGAACCGGAAAGCGTCAAGGAGGAATCCGAAACGTTCCTGTGCCACATCGGGGGCGATCCCCAACAACGTGAACATCCGCTTCTGGATGTCAGCGCGATGGATCCGGACGCTGCCTGAGCCGAGTTCCCAACCGTTGAGAACGAGGTCGTAGGCCTGCGAACGAACCTTCAGGAGATCGGCGGGGACTCCGGTGTCCAGAAGGTGCACGTCATCGGCATGCGGCATCGTGAATGGATGATGGGCCGGGATGGGAGTTCCGTCATCATTAAGCGCCTCGAACAGTGGGAAGTCGACCACCCAGAGAAACTGCAATCCGCCCTCGGTCACCGGCGGGCGACCCAGTTCCAGACGAAGAAGTCCGAGCACATGGCAAACCTTCGGCCGATCGTCAGCAACGAGCAACAGCAAATCGCCGGTCTTGGCTCCGGATGCGGTAACGAGTCCGCCGAGTTCGTCTTCAGTGAGGAACTTGGCGACTGGTGAGTCGAGTTCGCCGCCGTCCTTGACTCGCATCCACACAAGGCCCTTTGCGCCCCAGCGCTTTGCCTTGTCGGTCAGGTCGTCGAGTTTGGAACGTGTGAACTCGGCGCCACCATCAACGACGATGCCCTTGATGCAATCGGCCTTGAACGCGTTGAACTCCGTCGAGGCGAATACGGGAGTGAGTTCTATGAGTTCCATGCCGAACCGTGTGTCGGGCTTGTCTGATCCGAATCGCTCCTGCGCTTCACGCCAGGTGATCCGGGGAACGTCACTCATGGATCCGCCGGTAACCGCTCCTACTGCTGCCGAGACAGCAACGGAAATGAACGCCAGTACTTCTTCCTGACTGACGAAGCTGGCTTCGGCGTCGAGTTGCATGAACTCAAACTGGCGATCGGCGCGAAGGTCCTCATCACGCAGACAGCGTGCGATCTGGTAATAGCGATCGATACCGCCCACCATGCAGAGCTGCTTAAACAACTGCGGGCTCTGCGGAAGGGCGTAGAAGCTGCCGGGCGAAAGACGGCTGGGAACGACGAAATCGCGAGCACCTTCGGGAGTTGAGGCGATCAACATCGGAGTTTCGATCTCGACGAAACCCTGATCGTCCATGGCCTTGCGCAGCGACGCATTCACCTTGGCGCGGACCCGGAGGTTTCGCTGCATGCGCTCGGTGCGCAGATCCACATAACGATGCGCCAGTCGGACCATCTCATCGACTTCAACCCGGTCGTCGAGCTGGAACGGCGGCGGTTCAGCGATGTTGAGAATCTCGACCTGGCACTCACCCAGTTCAATCTCACCGGTCGGAAGATTCGCGTTGGTCGTGCCATCGGGACGGATGCGAACCGTTCCGGTGATCCGAATCACGTACTCAGAACGAAGATCGGCGGCCCCATCGACGACGCACTGGATGAGGCCGGTGTGATCGCGCAGATCGATGAATGCGAGGTGTTCACCATGCTCGCGACGACGCGCGACCCAACCGCAGACCGCAACGGTGCGCCCGATGTCGGCGGCCCGCAGGGTTCCGCAATGGTCGGTGCGCATGGAAAGGGATTCGGTCACAGGGGTTCCTAGGGTGGGTTCAGGAAAGTCGGGTGGCGACGACGGCGACGACGGCGACTCGGTCGACCGTCTCCTGTCCGGTGTCACCACGGAGATCGCGGATAGTCACGGTGCCTGATTCTGATTCGTCGCCACCGATGATGAGCACCAGTGCAGCACCGGATTTGTCCGCCGATTTCATCTGCGACTTCATCGAGCGGCCGTCAAAAGAACGCTCGGCGGAAATTCCGGCCCGACGGAGTTCGACGGAGAGATCGCGGCCGGCGTCACCACCGGCGGTGTCAATCACATAGACATCAACACGCTGTTCGTCAGCCTCGAATACACCCTCGGCGTCGCAGGTGAGCAGAACCCGCTCGATGCCGGAACCGAAACCGATTCCGGGAGTAGCCGGGCCACCAAGCGATTCCACGAGACCGTCGTAACGACCGCCCCCACCGATGGTGGACTGCGCGGCATCGAGTGCACCGCTCACGAACTCGAATGTCGTGTGCGTGTAGTAGTCGAGGCCACGCACGAGGCGTGGCTCAAGGCGGAAGGGGATCCCGAGTGATACGAGGCCTGCCTGAACGCGTTCGAACCGGATCATCGCCTCGTCTGAGAGTCGATCGGTGATCCGGGGAGCATCGCCGATTGCAGTAATCGTGATCGGGCGCTTGGAGTCAAGTACCCGCATCGGATGCGCTTCGACCTTCTCGGCATCGGCTGGGTCGAGTTCGCCGATGCGACCCACCAACCAACTCCGGATGTCATCGATGTACCGACGCCGATCCTCAGCGGTTCCCATCGAATTAAGTACGAGCTCGACCTGACGTAATCCGATTGACGCGTAGAAATCCGAGAGAAGCGAGATCACCTCGACATCGAGATCGGGATCAAGCGAACCGAGTGCTTCCAAACCGAGTTGATGGTGCTGACGGAAGCGGCCGGCCTGCGGACGTTCGTAACGGAAGTTCGGAGCGGCGTACCAGACCTTCCATGGCGTCGGAGGACGATGCTGGATGTAGGCGCGAGCAACGGAAGCGGTGCCTTCGGGCCGAAGCGCGAGGTGTCGATCCCCCTTGTCGAGGAAGTCGTACATCTCCTTCCGGACGACGTCAGTGCCTTCACCCATTCGGTTGAACACACCGATTTCTTCAAACATCGGGCTCTGAACCAGTCCGTATCCGGCGCGCCCAACCTGGGCGGCGAATTCAGCAATGAGCCGCTGCCAGCGGGCCGATTCAGGAGGCAGGACGTCGCGAGTTCCCACCGGGGCCTTGAAGGCTTCAATTCGGGGACTGGACGTCGAATCGGACACGATCCTCAAGACTACCGGGCCGTCAGTTGGACAACGAACCCTTGGGGCTCAGGTGCTACGTCCCACGATTCCCGGCATCAGACGTCTGCGTCAAGCAACTCCGACCGGACTGGTTCACCTTTGCCGGGCAGGACTCGATATGCGTCGTAGATTCCATCAATCTGCTTGATCCCCCACAGCAACGGGTCGAGGTGCGAGGCCTCCCCCAATTCGAAGTCGAAGCGCATGGTCGAGATCCGGTCGGACCCGGTGACGGTGTTGCACGAAACGATATTCACGTGGTGATCGGCCAGAGCCGCCGATACGTCTCGCAAAAGTCGAGAGCGATCAAGACCCTTCACTTCGATCGAGGCGATAAACATCGCAGCTATGTCGTTGTCCCACTCGACATCAATGAGGCGATCCGACTGACCAACCGACAAGGAGACCGCGTTGGCGCAATCGGAACGATGCACGGAGACACCGCGCCCTCGGGTGACAAAACCCATGATCTCGTCGCCGGGGACAGGAGTACAACAACGGGAGAGGCGCACCATGACATCGTCGAGACCCTCGACATGGACTCCAGAAGGAGTGCCTCCTGCACGCGCCGAACGCCGAGGAGCGCGCACAGTCGTGGGTAACTGCTCCTCGCGTGTTGGATCGCCACCTTCGAGCAGCTTACGAACGCGCTCGGCGACAGATTTGGCTGACAACTGATGGGATCCAACGGCCGCGTAAAGAGCTTCGAGCGTGTCGTATTTCAGTTCAACCGCAATCTCGTCGAGGATCTTTGACTGCTGAACCTTCTGCACAGGAAGACCTTCGCGACGCAAAGCCTTGACTACGTCCTCTGAGCCGTTCTCAATCGCATCCTCGCGCCGCTCGCGCGATTGCCAAGCTCGGATCTTGTTGGAGGCCCGATGAGTCACGACGAACTTGAGCCAGTCGAGCGATGGTCCGGAGCCACCCACCTTCGAGGTGAAAATCTCCACGGAATCACCGGACTGGAGTTCGGTATCAAGTTGGACGAGCCGCCCGTTGACGCGCGCCCCGATGCACGCATGTCCAACTTCCGTGTGGATCGCGTAGGCGAAATCGATTGTTGTTGCGCCCTTGGGCAGCGTGATGACCTTGCCCTTTGGCGTGAAGACGAAAACCTCGTCCTGATCAAGATCGATCTTGAGGTTCGCCATGAACTCCGTGGGATCGGAGGTCTCCGATTGCCAGTCGACGATGCGGTTCAGCCAGGCAAGATCAGCGGTGCTGCCGTGATCGTCCTTGTAGTTCCAGTGTGCTGCAACCCCGAACTCGGCCCGCCGGTGCATTTCGAGGGTGCGGATCTGGACTTCGAGAGGTTTACCCTGCGGCCCCACGACTGTCGTGTGCAACGACTGATAGAGGTTGAACTTCGGCATCGCCACATAGTCCTTGAACCGACCTTGAACCGGCTTCCATGTGGCATGTATGGATCCGAGCGCTGCGTAACAGTCCTTGACGGTGTCGACGATGACCCGGATTCCGATCAGATCGAAGATCTCGTCGAAGTCACGGCCCTTGACGACCATCTTCTCGTAGATGCTCCAGAGATGCTTTGGTCGGCCGGTGACGTCTGCAGCAATGTGCAGTTCGCTCAAACGCCCCCGTACATCTTCGAGCACCTTCTCGAGATAGTCCTCGCGCTCGGGCGCCCGGGTGGCCACCATGTGATCGATCTCGGCGTAGCGCTTTGGGTGCAACGACGCGAATGACAGATCTTCAAGTTGCTGCTTGAGTTCCTGCATTCCGAGGCGATGGGCCAACGGTGCATAGATATCGAGGGTTTCCTGCGCAGTGCGTTCCTGTTTCCAAGCCGGCATCGCTGCGATCGTGCGCATGTTGTGCAATCGATCGGCCAGCTTGATGATCAAGACCCGCAGATCCTTGGCCATTGCCACGAGCATCTTGCGGACAGTTGCCGCCTGCTGGGCCTCTTTTGAGTCGAACTTGATGCGATCGAGTTTTGTGACACCGTCGACGATCTGCGCCACATCGATACCGAAATCACGCTCGACATCATCGAGGGTGATGCCGGTGTCCTCGACAGCGTCGTGTAGCAATGCCGCCGCAATCGTCACGTCGTCGAGGCCGAGTTCGGCACAAATGCGGGCAACCGCTACGGGATGCGTCACATACGGCTCACCAGATTTACGTGACTGGCCCCGATGCGCCGCGGCCGAAACCTCGTAAGCCTTCGTGATGAGCCCGGTTGCCGCCCGTGGATGATGGACATGAAAGGCGTCGACCAAAGGGGCGACCTCGACCGAAGGCGGGGCAGTATGGCGCCGCCACGGAAGCACCCTGTCGACGGTGGCCAACGCTCAGTACTCCGTGTTCAGGGTTGCGCCGGCATTGAGCGACATGGGTTCACCGTACAGGTTCGCCCCACGCTCCCGACACATGGGCTCAGCGCTTGCGGGACTTCTTGCGCGGACGGGGCGGTATCGCACCCGATGCAGTCGGGCCCGACGCTTTCGGCTTGACCGCCGAGGAAGCGCTTTCCGAAGCGACTGTTCCACCGCCGGTTCTGGCCTCGGCCAGACGTTCCGGACTCGCAGTGGTCGAGATGCCCTGCGCTTGGAGCCGCTCACGGATGGCGCGGATCTTGGGCTCACGTTCTTTGAGAAAGACGAGCACCGGAGCAGCGACGAAGATTGAGGAGTAGGCGCCCACAAGCATGCCGACAGTCAGTGCCACCGAGAATTCTTCCAGCGTCACTGCTCCCAAGATGAATGCTCCGACGATGAGCAACGAGAGCACCGGAAGCAGTGAGGAGACTGTCGTGTTTAGCGACCGCAACAGAACCTGATTCATTGAGAGCGAGGCCATCTGGGTGTAACTCATTCGGCCGGTCATTCCAACCAGACGCTCGTTCTCTTTGATCTTGTCATCCACCACGATCGTGTCGTAGATGGAGTAACCGAGGATGGTTAGGAATGCGATGACCGTGGAAGGAGTGACCTCGAACTGGAACACGGAATACACGCCGACGCTGATCAGGACATCGTGGACCACTGCGATGATTGCGGCCAGAGCCATACGCAGCTCGAGTCGGATCGTGAGATAAATCAAGATCGCGATGAGGAAGATGATCAAGGCTCGGATGGCCGAAGCAGTTACGTCGCTACCCCATGACGCACCGACCGTGGAGACGCTCACATTGGCTACGTCTGTTTCAGCAAGTTCAGCGAGATTCTGACGGACCTCGGCGACGTGCTCGAGCGATGCTTCAGGCCCCTGCACCCGCAGGATGTCAGTGCCAACAATCTGGATCTTTGCTGCAGCCTCGCCGACCTTGTCCAGTGAGTCCCGGGCTTCATCAACAGAGACGCCGGGGGCTTGGACTTCCCAGGACACCCCGCCCTCGAAATCGATTCCGAGGTTGAGGCCTCGCGTCGAAAGTGAAACCACACTGATGATGACGAGGAGCGCTGAGAGCACGAGACCTCGCTTCCACCACTTCACGAAATCGATGTTTGTTTCGCCTCGATTGAGGCGTCCGAGCACGCTCATCGATTCGCCTCCTCGGTTGCGGCGGACACGGGCGCAGAGTTGCGGCCCCGAACTGGTTGCATTCGCTCAGCAGGCAGGCCAAGCAGTTTCGAATGCGCGAACCATCGCGACTTCGTCACGAATTTCACGACCGGTCGCATATAGGCCCACGACAAGAGCAGATCGAGAAGCGTGGAGAGGGCCAGGTAAAAGGCGAAGCCCCGGACTGGACCGACTGTCAGCCACCAAAGAAGACCAGCACCAATGAGGGATGCGACGCCGGCCTTGACGATCGTCGAAAACGCTGAGACGAATGACTTGTCCGTTGCGCTACGCATCGAACGGCCGTTTCTGATGTCTTCCTTCAGATGCTCGTAATAGACGACATTCGAGTCGAGCGAGACACCGATTGAAACGATGATGCCGGTAATGCCGGCCAGCGTCAGGGCCAGACCGTTGTTAGTCCCAAGCCACGAAATGATCGACCACAGCAGCGCGCCTTCGATAGCGAGCTTGAGTATTGCGAGCAATCCAAGTATTCGGTAGAAGGCCATCATGTAGATGGAAACGGCGATGAGGCCGACGAGGCCGGCGATCAGACCGGCACGCAACGCGTCCTGACCGAGCGTGGCCGACACAATCTGGGCCTGCTGCTGCTCGAGTTCAATCGGGAGAGCGCCATACTTGAGCGCCGTTGCAAGGTCCTTGGCTTCTCGCTCTTTGAAGTCGCCGGAAATCTCAATCTGATCCGCCTGGAACGAGGCCTGCTGAATCGTCGGAGCCGAAAGGACACGACCATCCAGCACGATCGCAAGCTGTCCGCTCGGGCAGGTCTGCGACTTCGCGAAGCACTGGGCAGCAACCCCGTTGAAGAGACCAATCCCATCGGCACCACCCTTGAAGGTGGGGTTGACGGTCCATTGCCCGTTCTGCAACGTGGCGCGAGCGGTGTCGAGTGCGCTACCCGTGAGCGCTACAGGGCCAACCGCATAGGTAGCGACGAGAATGCCGTCCTCGCATTCTGGAAGGAGCGCTTGACCAGTCGGATTCGACTGCTCTTCGGTCACACCGTCAATACAGGTTTGGTCTGTGTAGCCGCCGTTAGCGGCTTCGGTCGTCGTGGTGACCGACTCTGTCGTCGTTGTTGGATCGGTCGAGGCAGATGCCGTAGTGGTGGTCGTCTCGGTTACTGGTGGAGTCACGGGGATCGTGCCGAGCACCGGCCGGAACTGGAGTTCGGCGGTCTGGCCCACAAGGGCGATCGCTCGATCCTTGTCCTTGACCCCCGGAATCTGGATCAGAATGTTGTCGCCCTGGCGGGTGATTTCGGGTTCCGTCACGCCGAGTGAATCGATACGTTGACGAATGATGGTGATGGCCTGATCCAGCGTGTCACTCTCGACCGAGCCGGTCGGCTTGAGCACAACCGAAACGCCACCCTGGAGATCGAGACCCAGAAGCGGCTTATTGCCAGCCATCAAGGTGTAGATCAAAGCCGCGGCTGCCAGGAAAACAACGGCCAAGAGGGATCCGTACCCCCGGAAACGCTTCATCGGTCGGTACCGCCGCCGAGCGAATCCGTTTCGTCATCCGGTTCGAGTTCGCCGAAAGACTCATCAACGATCTCCGCATCAGGATCGATAACCAACGACGCGATTGCACGGCGGGCGATTCGTATTTCGACCCCCAGAGCGACTTGCAGTTCGACGAGATCGCCGTCGATTGAGACGATCGTCCCGTAGATGCCAGAGCCGGTCATGACATCGTCGCCCACGGAAAGGCCGGCGACGAGGGCATTGTGTCGTTTGAGTTCCCGTTGCTTCGGCACGATGAGAATCACCCATGCCACGACGAACAACAAGATCAGAATCAGAGGTGCCATTGGTTCGAGTACTCAATCAGTGTCGTGAAGTCGGGACGGCAAACGTCGATACGTTACCGCTCTGAGGGCCTCGCCTTTCCTCACAGGAATATCGGCTCCCCTGAGGTCAGCCCCAGACCGAGACCACGCCGGCCCGGAAGGCCTCATAGGTGCCTCGGGTAATCGCATTTCGGGCTTGTTCCATGAGTCCCAAAAGCCAGTGCACGTTATGAATCGTGGTCAGGCGGGCGGCCGTGGGTTCATTCACCGAAAGGAGATGACGGAGGTACGCCCTCGACCAACGCGAACAGGCGAGGCACGCGCATCCGTCCTCGAGCGGACCGGGATCACGGGCAAATCTGGCGTTGCGCAGGTTCATTCGCCCACTGCTCGTGAGGATCGTTCCGTGTCGGGCGAGGCGGGTCGGAAGCACACAATCGAACATGTCGACTCCCAGCGCTACCGCCTCGACGATGCTTACCGGATCTCCAACACCCATCAGATAACGGGGCTGGTCGATCGGGAGGGTGGCTGTCGTCGCATCAAGGGCCGGCAGCATCTCCTCACGCGTCTCCCCCACCGACAGCCCACCAATGCCGTAGCCATCGAATCCGATCTCGACAGTGCGCACCGCGCTCTCGATTCGCATCCCGGCGTTGATACCACCTTGGACAATGCCGAACTGCGCCTGCATCGAACCATTCGAACGCGCCGGAGCGTGCGCGAGTTTGGCCCGTACCGCCCATGCCGCCGAACGATCAACTGCGGCCTGAACGACTTCGTCAGTCGATGGCAACGGCGGGCAGACATCGAGCACCATCTGGATATCGCTGCCGAGTGCCTGTTGAACTTCGACACTGCCTTCCGGGCTGAGATGGTGATAGCTGCCGTCGTATGTCGATTGGAACCGAGCGCCTTCATCGGTCACTTTCGGCTCAAGAGAGAAGATCTGGAAGCCACCCGAGTCGGTGAGGACGTGTCCTTTCCAATCAGCGAATCCATGCAGGCCGCCCAATTCGGCAATCACCTCGGCGCCCGGACGGAGCATCAGGTGATAGGTGTTCCCAAGGATGACCTCGGCACCGAGCGTCTCGAGATCTGCCGACGTGAGTGTCTGCACCGCACCTCTGGTTCCCACCGGCATGAAACACGGCGTGCGAAACGATCCGCGCGCCGTATGCACGACGCCCGTCCGAGCGCGGTCATCTGTCGCCAGAATCTCGAGCTGCAGTACACGTTCGTCGGTTGGTTCGATCACAGAGTCGTCCAGAGGTCGCGGCGGGTCAGGAGCATGGCATCTCCGAAGGAAAGAAATCGATATCCGTCGTCGAGCGCCTCGGAGTAGAGATCTCGCCAGCGTGGCCCGACGAACGAATCGATAAGCACGAGGAGCGACGATCTCGGTAGATGAAAATTGGTAAGCAGACGATCAATGATCTTGAACTCGTGGTCGCCCTTGATGAACAACTCGGTTCGCCCATTCGTTGCACCAAAGGCCGCTGCACTTTCGAGTGCGCGCACAACTGTTGTGCCAATAGCGACCACTCTTCCACCGGCGGCTTTTGTGCGCTCGCAAGCCTCCAAGGTTTCGGGCGGAATGCGATAGGCCTCCGAATGCATCACATGATCCTCGATGGCATCAGTTGCAATCGGGCGAAATGTTCCGAGTCCGACGACAAGTTCAACCTCGGCGCGACCGATTCCGCGTTCCTCGCATCGAGCGAACACCTCTTTCGTGAGATGTAGGCCAGCGGTCGGAGCCGCCGCCGAGGCTGGTCGCTGCGAGAAAACGGTCTGGTAACGCTCAGGTTCGTCGAGTCGTTCGGTGATGTAGGGCGGCAATGGCATTACGCCATGGCGTTCGAGCGCATCGAGCAGGGGAATCGCCGACTCAAGTTCCACGATGCGACGACCTTCACCGAGATCGTCGTGAACAACGATCCGCAGGTCATCACCCGGGCCGACTGGAGTCAGTTCGGTTCCCGGCGCCACCTTGCGACTCGGGCGCACAAGGGCTTCCCAACGCGAGTGCCCCACCGAGTCGACCGCGCCGTCATCAAGTCGGTCGAGAAGAAGAACTTCGGCGGCACCGCCGCTCGACCGCTTCAGATGGATACGGGCCGGCAACACCCGTGTGTTGTTGACTACGAGTAGATCACCTGGCTCGAGTAGGTCAGCGAGATCACGCACGACCCTGTGCTCGGCTGGATTCGTCGGCCCCTGATCGACCAGCAATCGGGCCGCGTCGCGGACATCCAGCGGATGCTGGGCTATCGCTGAATCAGGCAGGTCGTAGTCGAAGTCGGAGGTCTCCACGGCCCGAGCAGGTTAGGGCCTCAGGACTCGAACAACATGCGTCCGGAGTCGGCGGCAAGTCGGGCGTCGGCGGGAGCGACGAGACCAAGGTGCGCCCAAGCCGCGGCCGTCGCCACCCTGCCGCGTGGCGTTCGCATGAGAAGCCCCTGCTGAATGAGAAAAGGTTCGTAGACATCTTCAACGGTTTCTTCTGCCTCGCCGATGCTGATTGCGAGGGTGCCGAGTCCGACTGGTCCGCCACCGAATTTGCGACACAGATTCGAAAGCACGGCCCTGTCGACCTTGTCGAGGCCCAGATCATCGACGCCGAAGACGGCAAGACCCTCGTGAGCGGTTTCGTGATCGATGGAGCCGTGCCCACGGACTTCGGCGAAGTCACGGACCCGCCGAAGCAGACGATTGGCGATTCGGGGCGTGCCGCGCGCGCGACGCGCGATCTCCGCAGCACCGTCGGGATCGATTTCGATACCGAGGATTCCGGCGGCGCGAATCACGATGGCCTTGAGTTCCTCAGCGTCGTAGTAATCCAGTCGAGCGACGAGGCCGAACCTGTCGCGCAGCGGACCCGTGATGAGCCCTGTGCGAGTCGTGGCCCCGACCAGCGTGAACCGCGGAAGGTCGAGACGGATCGAACGTGCCGCCGGACCTTTGCCCAGCACAATGTCGAGCTGAAAATCCTCCATCGCCGGGTAGAGGACCTCTTCAACGTTTCGGCTCAACCGGTGGATCTCGTCGATGAAGAGCACGTCGCCTTCGCCGAGCCGGGTCAGGATTGCGGCGAGGTCGCCAGCGCGATCGAGCGCCGGACCAGACGTTACGTGCAGCCCAACCTCAAGTTCGGCGGCGACGATGCCCGAAAGCGTGGTTTTGCCGAGTCCCGGAGGGCCGGCGAAAAGCAGATGATCGACCGACTGACCGCGGCGACGTGCAGCCTCGAGGATGATCCCGAGGTGTTCCTTAAGTTCGCGCTGACCGACGAAATCATCGAGATGACGGGGCCGGAGACCTCCCTCTTCTCCTATGACATCGGTTCCCGCTGGATTCAATCCGGGGATCCGTTCGTCGAGCGCCGTTTCAAGATCCTCGGGCGTCGGTTCGGGGGAAAGGATTTCGTCGCGCATCAGGATGCCAACTGTTGCAGAGCGAGGCGGAGCAGTTCGGATGTACCGACATCCTCCGGAAGCGAACGAACAGCATCGGCGATCTCGTCCGAGCTGTACCCGAGTTCAACCAGCGCATCGCGTACATCACCCAGGGGTGTTCCCTTGCGACTACTCGATGCACTGCCGGACACAGCTGTACCGGTGAGCGCACCGATGTCGAGTCCGGGAATGTCGAGCTTCGACTTGAGTTCGATAAGCAAACGGGCGGCGGTCTTTTTTCCGACACCCGGAACGAGACACAGCGCGTCGAGATCATCTTCGGCGAGCACCCGAACAAGCGACGCAGGTGGGTGTGCGCCAAGGATGCCCAAGGCCAGAGAAGGTCCGACCCCGTGGGCCGACAGCAACGCCTCAAAAACAATGCGCTCGTCAGCCGTAGCGAAACCGTAGAGCGTTTCAGAATCTTCTCGCCGGTGATGATGCGTGTGCAGGAAAACCTCGGAGCCTGGCTCGGACAAGCCCGCAGCGGTGCCAGCCGTAATGATCACTCGGTAGCCGATTCCGGAAACTTCGATGAGCACCTCGCCGGTGGGCCAGCGATCGAGGAGCGTTCCCCGCACTGAACCAATCATCAGCGCGCTCCGGCCCGTGCTGCGGCATCGCGCATTGGAGCCATTGCAATGTGGCAGAGGGCGAGTGCTGCGGCATCTGCAGCATCGGGGGGATCAGGAAGCTTGGCCAGACCGAGCAAGGTCTGCACCATCTGCTGCATCTGCGCCTTGTCGGCGTTTCCCCAACCCGCCACTGCCAGTTTGACCTCGTTGGGCGAGTACTGCACCACCTCACACCCGGCGTTGACTGCTTCGACCATCGCTACACCGCAGGCCTGACCCACCGACATGGCCGTGCGCACATTGACCTGGAACAGGACACGTTCGACTGCGAGTGCCACTGGTGGGAATTCAGTCATGAGCGCCCGTAACTCGAACTGCAACTCGGCCAGGCGATGGTGCACCTCATCGGCTGGCGACGTGCGAATGACGCCGAGGGCGACAGCCTTCGGCCGTGCGGTCGCACCGCTCACGAGCGCCGCATTGGGCGGCACTTCGAGCACGCAATACCCACAACGGGTCAGACCGGGGTCGATTCCTAAAACGAACACTCGTACGATCGTAGCGGTCCGCCCGGCACCGGCGGAGGATCGGTCCAACAGCCGATGGCGCCCTGATCTGTAGCCTGCCCCCGATGTCAGCCACGATTCACGTCAAGGGAGTTTCGTTCTCCCGGGGCCCCCACACCATCCTCGATCAGGTCGACCTGACCGCATCCCCCGGGATGCGACTCGGCGTCATGGGGCCGAACGGAGCTGGCAAATCCACGCTGCTCGGCATTTTGGCGGGGCGGCTCGAACCTGAATCTGGAGCGGTGACGCGTCTGCCTGGCATCGCGACCGTCGGTGAACTCCGACAGGAGACCGAACGAGTCCCTAACGAAACAGTCGAGGCGTATCTCGGGCGAAGGACCGGGGTCGGGCCGGCACAGGCTGAACTCGACGCGGCGATGGAGGATCTGGCTTCCGCCGCAGCTGGTGCCGACGATCGTTACAGCGACGCGCTCGAACGCTGGCTCGCCCTCGGCGCCGCTGATTTCGAATCCCGCGCGGAAGAGGTCGTCGAATCTCTCGGGCTAACCCCGGCCATCCTCGGCGCCGACATGACGTCGCTCTCCGGTGGCCAGGCGGCCCGCGCCGGACTCGCCGCGTTACTGCTCTCCCGATTCGATGTCCTGCTCCTCGACGAACCAACAAACGATCTCGACTTCGATGGACTTGAATACCTCGAACGGTTCGTCATCAGTTTCCCCGGGCCGCTCGTCGTCGTGAGTCACGATCGGACATTTCTCGACAACGTCGTTACCCACGTAGCCGAACTTGATGAGCACACCCATCGCCTCACGCTCTTCGCCGGGGGATGGAAGGCATTTCTCCACGAACGCGACGTCGCCCGCCGTCACGCGGAGGAGGACTTCAGTCATTTCGATGCGAAGCGCACCGATCTCCAGTCGCGTGCTCAACGCGAACGCGAGTGGGCCCACAAGGGAGTGAAGAAGGAGAAGTCGAACAACAGTGATGGCGACAAGATGGGCCGGAAGTTCCGCAAGGACCAGACCGAACAACTTGCATCACGGGCCCGCCGAACTGATCGGGCGATGGAACGCCTCGATTCGGTCGACAAGCCATGGGAGAGCTGGAACCTCAACTTCGAAATCGCGGTTGCACCCCGGGCTGGCGCAGTCGTCGCCCGTCTCGACAGTGCCATCGTCCAACGACCCGACTTCACGCTCGGTCCCGTTTCGCTCGAAATCGGATGGGGCGAAACCATCGGCATCGTCGGACGTAACGGTGCCGGCAAGACAACCCTCATCGACGCACTACTTGGTCGAGTTGCGTTGACTTCCGGGGTCCGGTGGCAGGGGCCAGGTGTCGTCATTGGCGAGATCGATCAGGCTCGCGACATCTTCTCCGGCGATGGCACGCTGCTTGATGCGTTCATCCGCACAAGTGATACAAAACTCGCCGAGGCCCGCGGGGTTCTCGCCAAGTTCGGTCTCGGCACCGACCACGTACAACGACCTGCCTCGTCACTCTCGCCGGGCGAACGGACGCGGGCGACTCTCGCTTTGCTCCAGGCCGTCGGCGTCAACACTCTCGTTCTCGATGAACCCACGAACCATCTCGATCTTCCCGCTATCGAGCAACTCGAAACGGCGATCGCCGCGTTCCCCGGAACCGTCATCCTTGTCACCCACGATCGTCGGTTACTCGAGACGATTCCGTTCACGAGACTCCTGCGCGTCGAAGCAGGGTTGGTTCGCGACGAAACATCGTCGCTTCCCGAGCCAAGCTGACAAAAAGAAAACTGGACCCGTCGCGCTACAAATCAGACGATCACTTCGGACCGAGGCGTGCTCCACCGTCGACACGAATCGTCTGGGCATTCATGTACGAGTTCTCTACGAGCTGGAGAACCATGCTCGCAAGCTCGCTTGAGAAGCCGAGACGCTTGGGGAACAGCACGTCCTTGGAGAGGTTGGCCTTGAACGCTTCGGATCCTTCACCTTCGCCGTAGATCGGCGTATCGATGAGGCCCGGGGCAACCGTGTTGACGCGGATGCCGACGACGGCAAGATCACGTGCGATCGGAAGGGTCATCCCGACAACGGCACCCTTCGATGCGGAGTAGGCGGCCTGCCCGATCTGGCCATCGAACGCTGCAACCGAGGCCATGTTGACGATCGCTCCACGCTCGCCACCTTCGAGGGGCTCAGTGCGACTCATTGCCGTGGCGGCAATGCGGATGAAGTCGAAGGTGCCGGTGAGGTTGATGTCGATCACCTTGCGCCAGTAATCAAGGTTGAACGCCGAGTCGTAGCTGCCGTCCTTGCCAATGGTGCGGCTGGCGGCGCCGATGCCGGCAGAGTTGACGAGTGCGCGCAGCGGACCCATCTCGCCGGCAGCCTCGACTGCGGCGATGATGTCCTGCGTGTTGGTGACGTCGACATGGGCGAACGCCCCGCCGATTTCGGTCGCAAGTGCGTTCCCCTTTTCATCGTTCACGTCGGCGATGAGGACCTTCGCCCCGCGTGCGGCGAGGGCACGTGCACATGCCTCGCCAATGCCCGAGGCTCCGCCGGTGACGATTGCTGAAATTCCGTTGATATCCATGGGGCCAGAGCCTACTCAGAACAGAGTCATGCTCTCGCCGGTGCCGAAGGTATCCGGCGGTCCCAGAACCTTCGGGGGCGCGTCTCCAGTGAGGAGTCGCTGGGCGGTAGCCGCCTCGACTGCCAACCGGTCGACGAGGTCATTCATGGGATCGCCAGCATGGCCCTTGACCCATCGGAACGTGATGTTGCCCCGTTCGAGCACAAGATTGATGAATGGTTCCCAGAGATCGCGGTTGGCTACGGGTTGACGCTGCGAATTGCGCCAGCCCCGACGAATCCAGCCCTCGTGCCATCGGTCCTTGAAACAGTTCACGACGTAGGTCGAGTCACTCACGATCTCGATCGCTTCGGTGTGAGCTTTGACCGCCTCAAAGGCCGCCGTGACTTCCATTCTCTGATTCGTGGTGTGCGGTTCGGCCCCGGCGCCGAATCCACCGTCGACTTCAGCCCATGCCCATCCGCCGGGACCGGGGTTACCACTACACGCACCATCGGTGTACACGACAAGGGTCACCCCTCAAGCGTGACACACGAGGATGAGTGTCTCGTACGTATTGTTCAGACCCCTACCCGCCGGTAACACTCCGGCCGGGGCATCATGGGCCCATGAACCTCGATCAGTTCGCAAGCCAATTACCCGATGCCGATCCGGGTGAAACAGCTGAGTGGCTCGATTCGCTCGACGCTGTCGTCGGCGCGGAGGGGAAGATGCGGGCGCGGTACCTCGTCTCGCGTCTCACCGAACGAGCGCGGGAACTGCAGATCGGAACGCCGGCCGAAGTCTCCACGCCGTACGTCAATACCATTCCGCGAGAGGAACAACCGTGGTTCCCTGGCGACGAGTCGATAGAGAAACGACTGCGTCAGTACCTCCGATGGAACGCGGCGATGATGGTCGTCAACGCCAACAAGCACGACGACGGCATTGGCGGACACCTTTCGACATTCGCGTCCTCGGCAATGCTCTACGAAGTCGGGTTCAACCACTTCTTCCGGGGTAAGGACAACGGTCGGGCCGGGGATCACGTTTACATCCAAGGCCACGCTTCTCCCGGCATCTACGCCCGGGCCTATCTCGAGCAGCGACTCGAAGCGTCGCAACTCGATCTCTTCCGCCGCGAGATTGCCGGCGGCGGCCTCTCCAGCTATCCGCATCCGTGGCTCATGCCCGATTTCTGGGAGTTCCCGACCGTTTCGATGGGTCTCGGCCCGCTTAATTCCATCTATCAGGCACGCTTCTGTCGTTACCTGCACAACCGGCAGATCGACGACACCAGCGCGAGTCGGGTGTGGTGTTTCCTCGGCGACGGCGAGACCGACGAACCCGAGACGCTCGGTTCGATCTCGCTTGCCGGTCGCGAACAACTCGACAATCTCGTCTGGGTCGTGAACTGCAACCTCCAGCGACTCGATGGCCCCGTCCGCGGTAACGGCAAGATCATTCAGGAACTCGAAGGTGTGTTCCGCGGCGCCGGATGGAACGTCATCAAGGTGATCTGGGGCGAAGGTTGGGACGATCTTCTCGCTCGCGATGTCGATGGCGTCCTTGTGGCGAAGATGAACTCCACGCTTGATGGCGAGTGGCAGCGTTATGCCGTCGAGTCCGGGGCGTACATCCGCGAACACTTCTTCGGGCCCGACCCGCGTCTTCGTCAACTTGTCGAGCATCTGAGTGACGAGGATCTACGCGCACTCCCCCGCGGGGGTCACGATTACAAGAAGGTTTACGCCGCCTACGCCGCCGCGACACAGGCCAAGGGTGCCCCGACCGTCATTCTCGCCAAGACCGTCAAGGGTTGGGCACTGGGTTCAACAGTGGAAGGTCGCAACGCGACCCATCAGGTCAAGAAACTCAGTAACGACCAGATCCGCGAATTCCGCGACCGACTCCGCCTCACTGACGAGATTCCCGATTCCGTACTCAACAGCGACGAGCCCCCCTATTACCGACCGCCGGTGGATTCGCCGGAGAACCAGTATCTCGTCGATTGCCGACGTGCCCTCGACGGACCGATCCCCACGAGATCGCTGGACATTCGTCGGCCGCTGGCACTCCCCGACCCCGAGGTGTTCGCTGAGTTCGCGCAGGGTTCTGGGGGGCAAGCAGTGTCGACCACCATGGCGTTCACACGAATGCTGCGTGGCATGTGTCGATCTGCTGGGTTCGGCCATCGGGTGGTTCCAATTATCCCGGACGAAGCCCGTACCTTCGGCATGGATGCGCTGTTTCGCGAACTGAAGATTTACGCGTCGCAGGGTCAGTTGTACGAACCCGTTGATGCATCGCTGCTGCTTTCGTACGTCGAGTCCCGCGACGGACAGATCCTCGAAGAGGGCATCACTGAGGCTGGTTCGATGGCGAGCTTCACTGCCGCCGGCACGAGTTACGCCACGCGCGGAGTTCCGATGGTTCCGTTCTTCATCTTCTATTCCATGTTTGGTTTCCAACGCGTCGGCGATCTCATCTGGGCCGCCGCCGATGCGCAGGCAAAGGGTTTCCTCATTGGTGCCACCGCCGGGCGAACCACCCTGATGGGTGAAGGCCTGCAACATCAGGACGGGCACAGCCTCGTCCTCGCTTCCACCGTCCCGACATGCCAGGCCTACGACCCGGCGTTCGCCTACGAACTTGCTGCGATCGTCGAGACCGGTCTCCACCGAATGTACGGAGGCCCCGAAGGAAGCGGCGACAGCGTCTTCTATTACGTGACGTCCTATAACGAGAACTACGAGATGCCAGTGCGCCCGGCTGATCTCACCGATGAACAGATCATGAGCGGCTTGTACCGATGGGCGCCTTCACCGGATGGAGTCGAGGCGCAGGCCACGATCGTGTTCTCCGGGAGTGCCCACCTCGCCGCCCGCGAGGCACAGACTGCTCTGGCCGCACAGGGGATCGGCGTTGAGCTCTGGAGCGCAACGTCATACAAGGCACTGCGCGAGAACGCTCTCGACGTCGAGCGCTGGAATCGACTGCATCCGACCGAAACGCCACGTGTCTCGCGAGTTGCCGAGCAATTGGGAGCTGCTCCTGGACCGATCATCGCCGTCACCGATTTCATGAAGTCAGTCCCTGATCAGATCGCGCGGTTCGTCCCGAAGACGTTCGTTCCGCTCGGAACTGACGGCTTCGGCCGCTCAGACACCCGCGAAGCACTCCGCCGATTCTTCGAAACAGACGGGGCACACGTCGAGGTGACAGTGCTCTCAGCTCTCGCGTCGGACGGGATCATCGATCCAGGTGCGGTTCAAGCGGCCATCATCCGTCACGGAATCGACACCGAATCCCCCGATCCACTCACCCGGTAAGTAGGTTTCGGAAATGGCAACACCAACTCTTCCGGTCACGGGCATTCCCGAGGCTGACCACCTGCTGGTCACCGATCCGCTTGCGCTGCTCATCGGCATGCTCCTCGACCAACAGGTTCCGATGGAATGGGCCTTCAAAGGACCGTGGACGCTTACCGAACGACTTGGGGGCCTCGACGCCCGCTCGATCGCGGCCATGGACCCGGACGACTTCGTCGCCGTGTTCAGCGAAAAGCCGGCTTTGCACCGTTTCCCCGGGTCGATGGGCAAGCGGACGCATGAACTCTGCACCTTCGTCGCCGAGAACTACGACGGCGATGCCGGGAAGATCTGGAAGGGCGTTCGCACCGGCGACGAGCTCTATGCCCGCCTGCGCGCTCTCCCCGGTTATGGCGACGACAAGGCCAAAATCTTCATGGCGATCCTCGCCAAGCGTCTCGGAAAGAAACCGGTGGGCTGGGAGAAAGCGGCGGCACCATTCTCCGACGATGCTCCCCGGTCGGTGGCCGACATCGGATCGGCCGAAGGGTTGCTTCGTGTCCGAGAGTTCAAGAAAGCGCAGAAGGCAGCGGCCAAAGCCGGGAAGTCGGCGGCCCCGGCCTGACCGAGTCGGCACTCTCGAGTCGATGACTTGGTCAGCGAACCTCGACGGTGCGACATCCCAGAGACTGATTCCATCCGGATCCGACGTTAATCACGGTGACGCATGCAGTCGCAGTCCCCGGCGCCGCGTCGAGCGTGACATTGAAACCGTGCGCGGAGCCGAAGGCCGGATAGGCGGCCCCCACATCGGGACGAGAGGTATTCGCGACCCATCGTCCCGAGACGACTCCGTTGATCTGGATCTCAACACTGACCGCGGCCGACGTCGACGGGTCAATGGTCCACCCACTCACCGTGATCCTCCCAGGAGTGGATGACCTGAGATCCTCGTAGTTCCCAAACGGCGATGCCGGAGCAATCGTCACTCTCCGACATCCAAGCGACACGTTGTTGGATCGATCAGGACCGAACTGGTTGATCGCATAGACGCACACCTCACGCGTTCCGGGCGCTACGTTCAGCGCTACTGCGTACCCATGGTTCGATCCGGCATAGGGGTAGACATTCCCCACATCTGGGCGCGAGCGATCCGCCCGGGCCAGACCGCCCCAGGCCCCGTCGACGTAGATGTGTACGTCAACCGGCCGATCCGGCGCATCGGGGTCGATGGCCCACCCAAACACGGTTACCTGCCCGTCGCCGACCACCGCGGAATCGAATGAACCGCCGGTCGGTTGCTCGCCATACCGCACCGCCGCAGACATCGCTGCGGCATAGCGCCAAGCGCCGCTCGACCAGACCTCGCATGTCGGGACGACCCCTGCGATTGGCGCCACCGTCGTCGGACAGAAATGACTGAAGTCGGCGGAACGGACATTAATAAGTCCATTGACACAAACTTGGGAGATCGAAACCTCAAACGAATAGCAGGACATGACTTTGGTCCATCCACCGTCGGGAGCGCGCATGTGCAGGCCCCCATCGACATACATGACAGCAATTCCCTGAGACTGATAGTTCGCGACGACCCGCCGGTAGCCGGCGTTGACGTACGCCTCCGAGCTCAACCAACCCGAGGGCAGGGTGCCGACCCCCCATGAAACGGAAGGAGTGACGGTCAATGGCCCGATCGATCTAATCGGAGCGTCGACTCCTAAGCCCTCGCCGGCCGCCTCGTTCGAAGCCGTCCCGAGAACCGCCCTATCGGATACCACTCCCGGCGGACCACCCACCACAACGATTCGCCTTCCGGATCCCCAGATCTTGGCCAGAACCCAATCCAAGTCCGCTTCGTACTTCGCGGCCGCCGCCGTAGCTGTCATCGGTGACCCATTGGGATTCCGCATACATCCCGTCAAGGCGTTACCCGTGAACGCGATCACCACGACCTTCGGTTGGTAATCACGTACTTCTCTCACCATGAGATCCCCAAAGTCACACAGAGCATCTCCGCCTTGCGCGCTTATTCTGACGTCGTACGAATCTCCAAGTTGGAAGCTGATTGGTGTCCCGGATTCACTGACGAGCGAGTCGCCGTACACGAGCACGATCGGCTTGAGGGAACAACCCGTCAGCGTGGACGCAGCAAGAAGCGACGCGATGATTGCAATCAGCAAGCGCCCAACGCGCCTCATTCGCAAAGGATGCCGGACCATCACACCCTCATCCGGCACGCTGAGCGGCGCTGGCTGAACGCTGTCGATTTAGCCAACCGAGCAGCACCGCGACGGCACGGGGATCGTGACGTAGCTGATGACCACCACCCTCGATGATCCTGAGATCGGCCGCTCCGTGTGCATCCGAGACAGCCCGGGCATCAAAGACCGGGACCATGTCGTCGTCGGATCCATGCAGGATCAGCAATGGTCGCGGTGCCAACGACCTCACTGCGGAGACCGCGCTCACTTGCCTGATCTCCCGCGCCCATGATTCGAATGCTGGGGGGAAGGATGCCGAGCGGATGATCGCAGTTTCACGCGCGTGCTGAAGAAGTCGTCGCGGATGATTTGCCCAATCGTCGAAATCAGCCGGTGAACCGATGGCGGCAACACCGCGGATTTCAGGATCCAATGCTGCGGCGTTGATCGACATCGAACCGCCGCTGCCGAATCCGGCCGCCCACACGCCGTAGACGCCTTCGACGCTGCGGAGGAACGCGGCGGCGGCAAGAAGATCGTCGCGCCAGCCAAGCAACGAGAAATCGCCCTCCGATTCGCCGCATCCACGGAAGTTGAACACGAGAACCATCCAACCCATCTCGTTGGCGATGCGTTCGGCCAATTCCGGGAACGAACGGGCCGACAATCGCCCGCCCTGATTCAGATGGGGGAAACCGTGCGAGATGACGAGCCCCGGTACCGAGGTGCCGGGTGCAATCCGCGGACGCGCGATGTGCCCCGCTAGTTCAAGATCACCGGATCGGAAGAGTTTCTCCATGTGAATTCAGCATACGGCCGTAAGAGTGATCTCCGGATGCAGGTAGCTCCTTCTCGGGAGCATTCCCCAACTTCGACTTGTCGATGAGCGGGATCAGTCTGCGTTTACGAGACCGCTGCCGTTGCCCTTGTAGGGCTTGTAGCAACGGTTGCGCGCTTCGGCCAACGTGTCGGGGCCAAAGCACAGATAGGTCTCGGCGGCCATTAGTTCGGTGATGATCGCCGGATCATCGATGTTGTCGACGTCGTAGACGACGAGCGAACGCTTGTCGCCGACCCAACGATTGTGTTCGAACTTCACCGGACGTTCCATGCCCCAAGCGTAGACGAGCACGCTGAGCAACTGGAGGTTCAGGTCAGTGGAGATTCAGGCCGTCGGATCGCCGTTCTCATCGGCATCAGCAATCGCGTCGAGTTGCGCACCGATCGCGCCGATCGCTTCGAGATAGCGCTCGTTGCCCGCGATCACTTGCGCCACCCAGACATCGTCGATCGAAACTTCCGCCTCAGCCGCTCGTCCCAAGACGTAGGCCAACGCGTCATCTTCGGCCGCTACGAGTGGGCCACTAACCAGTTCATTCACACCCTGAGATCGGGCGATTCCGCGGTCACGCAGATAGTCGAGATGCCACGTGAGCATCTTGCGCACATCGTCGTAGGTCAGATCGGCGGTGACATCTTCGGGAAGTCCGTCGGCAACGAATTCAACCGCCTCGTCGAGATCGTAGAGAGACGTCGGCGCCTGCGCGGCGAGACGCCCGGCCAATTGACCGACGGCAACAAGCCCGATTACAAGAACCAACACCGCCGCGAGGACGATGAAGACAATGATCACAAAAGATCCATCATCGGACCGGTGATCAATTGATCAGATGCCGATGCGCTGTGCGAGAAGTTCGCGATGGTACGTCGGGTCACCGAAAAGGAGTTCCGAAGACTTCGCACGCTTGAAGTACATGTGCGCCGGGTGTTCCCACGTGAAGCCGATGCCGCCGTGGATCTGGATGTTCTCCGAAGCAGCGTGGAAGTAGGCGTCGGAGCAATAGGCCTTGGCCAGCGACGCGACAGCCGGAAGCTCGTCGTTGAGCTCCGAGGCACACCAACCGGCGTAATAGGCAGCCGACTTGGCCGACTCAACCTCAAGAAGCATGTCGGCGCACTTGTGCTTGATGGCCTGGAACGATCCGATCGGACGACCGAACTGAACGCGGTCCTTGGCGTACTGCACGGCCATGTCGAGACACATTTGAGCGCCACCGACCTGCTCGGCGGCGAGGCCGACGGCAGCGAGGTCAAGCACGGTCGAAAGTGTGGTCCAACCGGCGCCGTCGGTACCGACGAGCGTGCCTTCAACGCCGGCGAATTCGAGCTTCGCCTGCTTGCGGGTCTGATCCATCGTCGCAAGGGCGGTGCGGGTGAGGCCGGCAGCGTCACCAGAAACCGAGAACAGGCTCACGCCGGCGGCGGTGCGAGCAGCAACAATGATCACGTTCGCGGTGTGTCCGTCGATTACGTAGGACTTCGTGCCGCTGATCTTCCAGACGCCACCATCGTTCGTTGCGGTGGCTTCGATGCCACTTTCATCCCACTTGCCGTTCAGCTCGGTGAAAGCAACCGTGGCAATGGTTTCGCCCGACGCGATGCCGGGAAGGATCGCAGCCTTGGCTGCGTCGTCGCCCGACTGCATGATTGCGTTGGCGGCAAGTACGACAGAGGAGAAGTACGGCGCACACACGAGGGAGCGGCCCATCTCTTCGAGAACGACGATGAGTTCGATGTAGCCGTAACCCTGGCCGCCGAATTCTTCGGGAATGGTGAGGCTCTGAAGACCGAGCTGCTCGGCCATCTGTGACCACACGTCAGGGTCGTACCCACGCTCGGTGTCCATCTGTTCGCGCACGGCTTCCTCGGAGGACTTGGCCTCCAGGAACTGACGAACGATGTTGCGGAGTTCTTCTTGCTCTTCAGAGAAAGCGAAATTCACGGCAGGAGTCCCCTTGTGCGCCTGAGCTGACTTCGAATGTTTATCCCAATTCCGGTGCAGTCATCACATCGAACGCCCCGAACGGCGAGACTTTCCACATGACCCTGCTTCTTGCCGAGACCGGTTGGGAGGTCCACGCCGTCGTCGTGGGCCCCATGGACAACAACGTGTTCGTGGTGCGCTGCACCGAAACCGGCGATGGCGTCCTCATCGACGCCGCCAACGAGCACGAGCGCCTCCTCGAACTGTGCCGTGTACTGGGAGTTCGTCGTGTCATCGAAACCCACGGCCACTGGGACCATATTCAGGCCGTTCCCGCCGTCCGGGAGGCCGGATACGACGTGGCCGTCACCGCCGCTGACTCGGAGATGCTCGAGGGCTGGGACAGCATCCTCGAAGACGATTCGGTGATCGAAATCGGCAAGCTCCGCCTGCGGACTATCGCCACCCCAGGCCACACCCCGGGTTCGATGTGCTTCGCTCTCGAAGGTTCGCCGCTTCTCTTCAGCGGGGACACACTTTTCCCTGGGGGGCCCGGCAACGCCACTTTCCCGGGCGGCGATTTCGCCACAATTATCGAATCACTCGACACGAGACTGTTCACCAGTCCCGCCGACACCATCGTGCTTCCCGGCCACGGGAACTGGACCACGATCGGCGCCGAGCGGCCTCATCTGAAGGAATGGGTCGAACGCGGTTGGTGAGCCCGATTCGCCCTCGCCGTAATTTCTCCTACGGCCGTAGTGCGAATCCATTCGGGCGCATAGACTCAGGGCATGGCTTCATTCCCCACTTCGGCCCCCGGCCCCACTTCGGCCCCCGCCCCCACTTCGGCCCCCGCCCCCACTTCGGCCCCCGCCCCCACTTCGGCCCCTGTCTTCGCCATTGAGGACCTTCACGTCTCCACCATTGGCGAAAATCCCGTCGAAATCCTTCGCGGCGTGAATCTCACCATCGGTGCCGGCGAAGTCCACGCGCTGATGGGCCCGAACGGCTCCGGCAAGTCCACCCTTGCATCAACGCTCATGGGTAGCCCCGAATATGCGGTCACAAGCGGCCGAATCCTGTTCCAGGGCGATGACATCACCGACTGGTCTACCGACGTGCGGGCGAAGGCCGGCATGTTCCTCGCGTTTCAGTACCCGCAAGAGATCGCCGGCGTCTCGGTTCTCAACTTCCTGCGCCAAGCATGGTCGGCCCGCAAGGGAATCGACCTTTCGATGCTCGAATTGCGTCTGTCAATCATGGAATGGATGACACGTCTCGACATGGATCCGTCCTTCGCAGATCGCTATCTCAACGAGGGATTCTCTGGCGGCGAGAAGAAGCGGAACGAGATCCTTCAGATGGCCATCCTCGAACCCGAAATCGCGATCCTCGACGAAACCGACTCAGGGCTCGACATCGACGCACTTCGTGTCGTGGCCAAGGGTGTCCGTGAAGTTCAGTTGTCACGGCCCGATCTCGGAATTCTCGCCATCACTCATTACCAACGTCTGCTCGACGAGTTGAAGCCCGAGTTCGTCCACGTGCTGATCGACGGACGCATCGTCGAATCGGGTGGCCCGGAGCTCTCCCACAAACTCGAAGCCGAGGGATACGACGCATGGCAGTAGCGCCGGCTTCCGATCCGCTCAGCGGTACCAGCCTCAAGGCAGACTTCCCTCTCCTGTCGCGCACCGTGCACGGCAAGCGCATCGTGTACCTCGACTCCGCCGCCACGTCCCAAAAGCCCGAGCAGGTTCTCGCGGCGATGGATCTCTATTACCGAAACTTCAATGCCAACGTGCATCGCGGTGTCTATGCGATAGCCGAGGAAGCAACGAACGCCATCGAAGCGGCCCGTGAAGGCATCCGACGATTCATCAACGCCCGCTCCACCGCCGAGATCATCTTCACCAAGAACGCCACTGAATCGCTCAACCTCGTCATCCAGAGTTGGGGCCGAGCGAACCTTTCCGACGGCGACGTCATCGTGCTCACCCACATGGAGCACCACGCCAACATTGTGCCGTGGCACATGCTCGCCGCCGAGAAGAACCTCGAACTGCGCTGGATACCGTTGACCGACGATGGGCAACTGGACCTCACCAATCTCGACTCTCTACTCAAGGGAGCCAAAGCTCTCAGCGCGACCGCCATGTCGAACGTTCTCGGAGCCTTCAACCCGGTGCGCACGCTTACCGACGCCGCTCGCGCCGCTGGCGCGATCAGCATCATCGACGGTTGCCAGTCGGTGCCGCACTCGACCACTGACGTTCAGGCCATGGGCGCCGACTTCCTTGCGTTCTCAGGACACAAGATGCTCGGGCCCACCGGAATCGGTGTCCTTTGGGGTCGGGAAGAACTGCTCGACGCTATGCCGCCGTTCCTTGGTGGCGGCGAGATGATCCGCGATGTCCGTCTCGACGGATTCACCTGCAACGAACTCCCATGGAAGTTCGAGGCTGGCACGCCAGCCATTGCCGAAATCATCGGTCTCGGTGCAGCGGTCGACTATCTCGAAGCCCTCGGGATGGACAATGTCCGTGCCCACGAGCGAGCTCTCACCGAGTACACCCTCGCCACGTTCTCGGAACGCTTCGGTAACGACATCTCCATACACGGCCCCACCGATTCGACTCTCCGCGGGGGCGTCTTCAGTTTCTCGTTCAAGGATCTTCATCCCCACGATGTTTCCCAGGTCCTCGATCAGCACGCCGTATGCGTGAGGGCAGGACACCACTGCGCCAAGCCACTCATGAAGCTTCTTGGGGTGGGCGCAACCGCTCGGGCATCGGTGTACATCTACAACGACACCTCCGATATTGATTCCCTCGGCGACGCCCTCGAACAAGCAGGCGCGTTCTTCGCCTTCTAGTCCCGTATCCTGTCCCTGTCCGCCTGACACAAGTGAGATCTGCCGATGCCCGGTCTTGAAGACCTCTACCGCGAGATCATCCTCGATCACTATCGCAATCCGCGAAACCGCGGAGAACTCGAAACCCCACCCGCGCATCGGGTCGAGGGTTTCAACCCCCTCTGTGGTGACGAGATCGTCGTGTACGTCGACCTCGATGACGCCGGCGTGGTCTCCGACATCCGCATCGGGGGTCAGGGTTGTTCAATCAGCCAGTCATCCGCGTCGATGATGTCGGCCGCCGTGAAGGGCAAGACCGCCGAGGAAGTTGCCGAGTTGACCCGGGCTTTCAAGGCAATGATGTCGATCCACGAGAGCTCACTTGAGGGCAGCGAAGCTGAAGCTGCTGAACAGGAAGCTCTCGCCAACGTGAAACTCGGTGATCTCGAAGCGCTGCGCGGCGTGGTGAAGTTCCCGGTGCGCATCAAGTGTGCGACGTTGGCCTGGAACACCCTGGCTCAGGGCATCGAGGAATCCAACGCCTAAGAGCGTCTACTGATTGACGAACCCGTCGATCGCCAATGCGAGTGAAAAACACAGCCCGGTGATTCCACCAGCGTCGTGACTCGTGATGTCGATGACAACGAGATTCCACGAGTTTGACCAGTCGGGATGATGATCGAGTTTCTCTGCTTCAAGAGCAACTCTCGTCATGAAGGCGAACGCTTCAGAGAAATCGCCGAAACGAACTTCGCGATGGAGCCGACCGTCGAGCACCGTCCATCGCGGAACTTCGGCGAGACGTGTCGCTATCTCGTCAGGCCCAAGAGCCTTGGCCCTCGGGCTCATGCGAACGGATCGGCAAACGGATCGGCTTCGCCGGCAGGTGCGACGACATCCTCATCGGTGACCCATTGCGCATAACCCGTGTCTTCGAGTTCATCCGCCAGTTCCGGGCCACCGCTTTTGACGATCCGACCGTTGGCGAGAATGTGCACGACATCGGGCTTCAGTTCTTCGAGAAGGCGGGTGTAATGGGTGATGGCGAGGACACCAAGGTTGAACTCGGTTGTCGCTTCTTCGACACGGCGTGAACACGCACGAAGCGCGTCAACGTCGAGTCCCGAGTCGAGTTCGTCGAGAATGGCGAAGCGGGGACGCAGGACGGCAAGTTGCATCGTTTCGTTCCGCTTCTTCTCGCCGCCAGAAAGATCGACGTTGACAGGACGATCAAGAAGACGCGTGGCCAGACCAATGCGTTCGGCTTCAGCCGCCACTGCCGCATGCACGATTGATGCATCGCGCCCCATTGCCGAGAGCGCTTCACTCAGAAGATCATCGAGGCTCACTCCGGGGACTTCCACCGGATACTGCATGGCGAGAAAGAGACCGGCCTGTGCCCGCTGCCACGTCGGCATTCCGAGAATCTCGACCCCATCGAGAGTCACGGAACCAGCGGTGACGGTGTAGCCAGGCTTACCCATCAACACATGCGAAAGTGTCGACTTACCTGAACCGTTTGGACCCATGACGGCGTGGACCTCGCCGGAACCGACGACAAGATCGATCCCGTGAAGAATTTCGCGGCCGACCACTTCGGCCTTCAAACCTTGAATACGCAATTCACCCATGTCAGTCGATCTCCACGTAGACGGCGTCATCGTCGATCCTCACCGTGTACACGGGAGTGGCCCTCGTGGCCGGCATCGAGTTCGGTTCACCCGATGTAAGCGAGAAGCAACTTCCGTGCTTTCCGCATTCAAGTTCGAGTTTGGCGGCATGCACTTCACCATCGGCGAGCGACACATCCTGATGGGTGCACTTATCGCCGATTGCGTACCAATCGGTTCCGATGTGCACAACAGCAATACGAAGTTTGCCAAGATCGAACCGACGGGCTTCACCCTCCAGCACATCCGAAACCGAACAAAGGCGCTCGAGCATCATCGTTCGCTCCGCCGATCGAGTCGTTGTTCGATGGCATCGTTCACGAGGCCACTGATTCCGGGAACCGGAAAGGCCTCGAGGACTTCTTGGAAGAAGCCGGCGACAACCAGGCGTTCGGCGACATCAGTCGGAACTCCGCGGCTTTCGAGATAGAAGAGCTGTTCAAGATCGACAGGGCCAACGGTCGACGCATGGCTGCACTTCACGTCGTTGGTCTCGATCTCGAGGTTGGGAACCGATTCGGCCCACGCGTGTTCTGAAAGCTTGAGATTGCGGTTCGTCTGGAATGCGTTCGTGCCTGTCGCGACCTTCTCGACCTTGATGAGGCCCGTGTAGACCGAGCGCGAATGATCGTCGACGGCCCCTTTGAAGAGAAGGTTCGATGTCGTTTTCGGGGCGTCGTGCTTCTGGAACGTACGGAAGTCGAGGGTTTGTTCGTTCTCACCGAAGTAGATCGCCTGGAGATTTCCGGTTGCACCCTTGCCGATCAGGCGACAATCGGTTCGCGAACGTGCGTAATCGCCGCCGAGAGCAACATGCGATGACGTGAGCGTTGCGTCAGCCATCACGTGACTCACTTGCGACGCCACCTGCCAGACGCGGGGACCGCGCATTTGCACCGAGCCGTAACCCAGTCTTGCGGCGTGAGCTAGATCGAGTTCGACAACAGGGGCCACGAATGCAGTGACATCGTCGGAGCCATGCCAATCAAGCACTTTCACGTCAGCATTTTCCCCGACACGAATCACCAGCCGGGGATAAACAGCGCAACCGTCAATATCAATCCAGTCGATGAGCACGACTGGCACATCGACGGTAAGGCCACGAGGGACGGAGATGAGGATCGGATCGATGCTGTTGACATCGTTCAGCTGTGAGAACACATCGACGCCATCGCCGGACACCGCACCGAGGGCCGTCTCCGCTTCGGGGCCGGATACAAGTGCGCCCACATAGAGGCCGCGTTCAGCCCATGTCGGAGCCACTTCCGAGTGCACGATGAAACCGTTGCGGACAACGACCGTTGCTGCCCGTTCGGGGACGGCCGCAAGGATCGTCTCAATGCCGGCGGGCAAACCGCGATCAGCTGATTCCGTGACCGTGGACCAGTCCGCAAGATCGAGTTCTCCGATCCGGCTATATCGCCAAACCTCTTCCTCGGTCGAAGGGAGAACAGGGTCACCGAGGCGGCGGGAGATGGCTTGACGGCGATCGTCCAGCCACGTGGGCGACGCCGGGGGCGCGTCAGGCGAGGTCATGGAATTAACTCTACCGCCATAGGAGAAATTACGGCTAGTTCGGTTTCCGACCGAACCGCGAGCGCAAACGCCCGAGCGGCCCGTTGGCCTTCTTCTGTTCGGCAGCCAACTCGGCAAGGATCGAAGGGCCTGCTGCATTCACGATGTCCTCGGCCGCATCAAGGAGTGCGCCGATGTCCTGACCCTCGGGTTCGGGCGGAGCCGGCGGCGTCACCAGCGTGCCGTGGGCCCAGTCCACATCGGCGAGTCGGCGCGCATAACCCACGCAGTTCTCAGGACATCGCCACGGAGCCTCCGGAGCCAGATCGAGATTGCACTTGCGAACGGTCTCGCCATTCGCGTAGCTCCGACTTTCGAATTGTTTGCATTCTTCGCGCATCCCCATCAGCCGATTCTGCCATCAGGATGCACCGCCACAACGTCAAGGGCCTCACCGAGTTCCGGAGACCTGCGGAGCCGCCAGCGCGTTGCGCAGACTACGGCTGTCGCTCCGAGGACGGCTGCGATTGCCGTACACACAAGGCTGGGAATGCTGGCATGGTCGCCCACGATGAGTACGCCGCCAATCGCAGTGAAAAGCGCATTCACCTGTGAACTGGCGGCGACGGCGGGGACTCCCGCTGCTGGCAGCGCGGCCGTGCGCAGAACACGCCCGACCGTCCCGAACACGGCAACGGCGAGTGCCGCAGCCGCCGCTGTCCAAAGCGTTGACGGGTCACGGAGTACACCCATGACGATCGAGAGTGGAAAGAGGAAGATCGCGCCCACGACCATCGATGCTGTGACGATCGCGGTCGGATTGAGTCCGTCCTCGACTGCGATCTCACTGGTTCGCAGGCTCGCCACTTCCAGAGCGACAAAAATCACTGCGCTGGCTGCGGCTGCCCAAGAAACCGAGTCGGGCCCCACTCCCCCGGCCGCGGCAGTCAGTCCGACGATGGCGATGAGCGAGGAACCGAGCGCGGCCGCCGTAGCCAAGGGCCCGCTCCGGTCACGGACAAGAAGAGCGACGGCCGGGACACACGCGACGGCGAGACCGGCAAGCGGACCATCAAGCGAGCGGAACATCGTTCCGGCGGCGACCAATCCGAGAACTGAAATGACAACGGCGATCCGACCTGAGCGGACTCGCAATGGTGCTCGCCATGATCCGGCTCTCTGCCGCTTGCCTATTCCTCCGGCGATGACTGCGCCGAGAGCAACGCGGATGCCGACGATCCCGATCGCCGGCCCCGCGCCATAGCGCCAGGCCACGTTGCAACCGGCGAACAGCACAGCTGCGACCAGAACATCAGCCACGGCACGTTTCTGTCGGCGTTCGAGAGCGTCTCCGGAAATTGCGAGAGCGCCCATCATGAAAAGACCGGTCTAGCCGACCGAGCCCTCCATCTGAAGCTCGATGAGACGACTCCACTCCACGGCGTATTCCATCGGGAGTGTGCGGGTGACGGGTTCAATGAAACCGTTCACGATCATTCCCATGGCCTGTTCGGAGGTGAGACCACGGCTCATCAGATAGAAGAGCTGTTCGTCGGCCACCTTCGACACCGTTGCCTCGTGTCCGATCACCGCGTCGCCCGAACCGACTTCCATGTACGGGAAGGTGTCGGAAATCGACTCGTCATCGAGGATGAGCGCATCGCACTGAACGTGGCTCTTGCAGCCATAGGCACCGTCCTCGACGCGGACGAGTCCACGGTAGGAAGTGCGGCCACCATCTTTGGAGATCGACTTGGACACGATCTTCGAGGTGGTCTCGGGTGCGGCGTGCACCATCTTGGCGCCGGCGTCCTGATGCTGACCTGCACCGGCGTAGGCGACGGAAAGCACCTCACCCGAGGCCTTGGGGCCGACCATGACGACAGATGGGTACTTCATCGTGAGTCGCGAGCCGATGTTTCCGTCGATCCACTCCATGTGGCCTTCGGCCTCAACGCGAGCGCGCTTCGTGACGAGGTTGAACACGTTGTTCGACCAGTTCTGGATGGTCGTATACGTCACGCGGGCACTCGGCTTCACGATGATCTCGACGACGGCTGAATGCAGCGAATCGGTCGTGTACACCGGCGCCGAGCAGCCTTCGATGTAATGCACCGACGAGCCTTCGTCGGCGATGATCAGCGTGCGCTCGAACTGACCCATGTTTTCGGCGTTGATGCGGAAGTAAGCCTGCAGAGGCATTTCCACCGACACACCCGGGGGCACATAGATGAAGGATCCACCCGACCACACTGCGGTATTGAGGGACGAGAACTTGTTGTCATTCGGCGGAATGACCGTACCGAAATAGGCGCGGACGATTTCGGGATACTCGCGCAGCGCAGTGTCCATGTCGGTGAAGATGACGCCCTGCTCCTCAAGATCCTCGCGGTTCTTGTGGTACACGACTTCAGATTCGTACTGCGCGGTCACGCCGGCGAGGTACTTGCGCTCCGCTTCGGGGATGCCGAGCTTCTCGTAGGTCTCCTTGACCGAATCAGGAAGTTCGTCCCACGCATCAACCTGCCCGTGGGTCGGCTTGATGTAATAGAAGATGTCGTCGAAGTAGATCTCCGACATGTCGCCACCCCAATTGGGCATCGGGCGCTTCAGGAACTGCTGGTAGGACTTGAGCCGAAGATCGCGCATCCAGTTCGGCTCGCCCTTCATCCAGGACATTTCCTTGATGATGTCTTCGGTGAGCCCACGCTTCGGCTTGAAGACGTAATCCTCGGCATCGCTCCAACCCAGCTTGTACTTGCCGAGATCGAGTCCGAGATCAGTTGTCGCCATGGGGGCTCCCGAAGGTGAGGGGTATCAGAGGTTCAACCGGACCGGCCGAATTACTCCTACCGCCATAGTAACAATTACCTGAGACCTTGCCAACCACTGGAGGGGCAAATTCCCCTAGAGCAGCGCGGGAGCCAGTCGACGCCACTGATCGGTGGGGATACTGACGCCATCGACCGGTAGCACCTGAACGCAGACGTGATCGGCGCCGGCATCGTGATGAGCCTTAACCCGATCGGCGATCGCTGCCTCATCACCCCACGCCACGATGGCGTCCACAACTCGGTCAGACCCACCGTCGGCGAAGTCCGCATCGGTGAATCCAAACCGCTTCAGATTGTTCGTGTAATTGGGCAACGTCAGGTACATCGACATGTGGCCGCGGGCGATTTCGCGTGCCTTGACCGGATCGGTCTCAAGCACGGCAGCCTGCTCAACGCACAGCCATGGCCCCGCACCCATTGTTTCGCGGGCGAATGCTGTGTGTTCCGGCGGCACGAAGTAGGGATGCGCCCCGTCAGTACGTTGCGCGGCCAGCTCAAGCATTTTGGGACCGAGGGCCGCCAGCACCTTCTTTGGAGCTGCGGTGGGCGCTGCGGCGGTGAACAAACCGTTGTCCATTGCGTCCAGATAGTTCTTCATCGCGGAGTACGGCTTCGAGTAATCGTGGCCACGTAGGCCTGCGACCATCACCTCGTGACTGACGCCGAGGCCGAGTAGGAAACGGTCCGGGAATGCTTCGGACACCGTGTTCCACGCCGAGTTGGCGCAAAGAGCGTCTCGAGCGTAAATCGAGGCAATCCCCGTTGCGATGACCATCTTGCGAGTTCCCGCCAAAAGCAAGGTCGAACTGACAAACGACTCGCGCCCGATCATTTCGGGAATCCAAAGAGCGCCGTAGCCCATCTCCTCGATCTCGGCGGCAGTCTCCTGTGCCAAAGCCGAGGGAACGAGATCCAGCTGATATGCCCAAAGTCCAACGCGTCCAAGATTCATGACCTGAACCATAGACAGCGACAGTCCCATGGCAAACCCAAACCCGTAGACTTTGTCTATGGATCAGGCGAAAGTTGCTCCGTCGTCTGCGCCTTCGGAGGAAGCTCCGACTGGGCCCACCAGTTCGCCGCGGTCGATCAACTGGGGCCTCGCTGGGCTCGCCGCCGCCGGATGCGCGTATGTCGGCCTTGTCGATCCGAACACCTCGTCGTTCTATCCCGGCTGTCCGTTTAGGGCAATGACTGGTTTCGATTGCCCCGGTTGTGGTGCAACGAGGGCTCTGCATGCGGCGATCACGGGGCAGCCGCTGCAGGCGCTCGATCACAACGCGTTCTTCGTCGTAGCCGCGGTTCTTGGCATCGTGGGTTTTGTCGCGGCAAAAGTGCGTCGACGGATGGGCAGACCGCCGATCGCATGGAAACTCTCAACCCGCGGAGCTATTGCTCTGGTGTTACTCACATGCATGTTCTGGATCGCTAGGAACATGCCCTGGGAACCGCTGTCGTGGTTTGGTTCCGGCGCCTCCGGCGGCCGATAGTCAGACTCGCCCTCTTCGGGGAGCCGACGTCAATCGAGGCGGCGAAGATTGTCGCGGTAGTAGCGACCCTTTTCGGCGTAGTCCCGCGCGGCGATAGCGATCACGTCGAGCTTGCTGGAGGCTGCGCGCAGTTTGGCCGGAACACCTAACGCCATCATTCCTGTGGGCACTTCCATTCGATCCGGCACAACGGCGTTTGATCCGACGATTGAACCGGTGCGAACGATCGCCTGATGCAGAACAACCGACCCGTTACCGACTAGCGAACGATCCTCAATCGTGCATCCCTCAAGATGAACCATGTGGCCGATCACGCAGTCGTCACCAACGATCGTCGGATAGACGTTGACGCAATGCAAGACGGAACCGTCCTGAATTGAGGTGTTCTTCCCGATGCGAATACCGCCCGGATCGCCGCGCAAAACGGCACACGGCCAGATCGTCGAGCCCTCACCGATCTCGACATCACCAATCACTACAGCGTCGGGATGCACCCAGGCACCTGGGTGGATCCGCGGTTCGATGTCTCCCAGCGCGTAGATCGGCATGATGCCTAGAACGTGACCCGGCCGTAGCCGCCGCGAAAGAAGATGAGTGGCGAACCTTCGTGGATCACTTCGAGATCGGTCACTGTTCCGACAACGATGTCGTGATCACCACCTTCAAGAACGCCAAAGGTCGTGCAATCGATGTAGGCCAGCACGCCGTTGAGTAATGGTGAGCCATTGGCCGATCGTTTCCAACCGATCTCGGCGAACTTGTCCTCGTCCCGCGAGGCGAAGATCCGGCACACATCTTCCTGGTCCTCAGCAAGAATGTTCACGCAGAACGTGTCGACGCTTTTCAACCTCGCCCAACTGCCGGAGGTCTTCGCTGGGCAGTAGAGCACCTGGGCCGGATCGAGTGACAACGAGGAGAACGATCCGATCGCCATGCCGGCCGGACCATCGGCGGTCATTGCAGTCACAACGGCGACGCCGGTAGGGAAATGCCCAAGCACCTGACGGTATTTTGCCGAGTCGATTACAGGGAATTCGGTTGGTTCGCTCACGAAAACCGAGCCTAGACGAGCGAGATGCGCAAACCTTCGAAGGCAGCGACGATGTCGTGGACTCCGTGGCGCTGGCCTTCTACCCGTGCTTCCTTGGCCAGTTCGTCGAGCGTGTCGTCGTCATGGGAGGGATCGTGATGAAACAGCACGAGCTTCTTGGCTCCGGCGACCGCAGCAACTCGAATAGCGAAGTCGATCGTGCAATGACCCCAGCTCTTCTTGCACTCGTATTCGGCCGGCGTGAATTGTGCATCGTGGATGAGGACATCCACCCCGCGACAAAGTTCGATGACGGCTTCCTCGACGGTCTGGGCGTCGTCGGGTTGTTGGTGATCGCTCACGTAGGCGACCGACCATCCGTCGCGTTCGATGCGATACCCGAAGGTTGTGTCGGTGTGCGGGACGTACATCGCCGTGACTTTGGCCCCGGCGATGTCAAAAGTGCCTTCCGTGAGCGTGGTGAGTTCAATGTTCGCGGGAAGTTCGCTGATACGCACCGGGAAGAACGGCGGACGCATCAGTTGATCGAACGCCTCGCCGAAGGGAACTCCTTCGTGCGCCGGGCCATACACATGAAGCGAAGCGCCCTCGACAAGCAGCGGCTGACAAAACGGGAGCCCTTGGACGTGATCCCAATGGAGATGAGTGACCAGTGCATGTGCATGCAATTCGTCGACGCCGACGGAGTTACCGAAGTATCGCAAGCCGGTTCCCAAATCGAGAAGGATCGGATCCTGTCCTTCGGACGTGATCACGACGCTTGCGGTGTTCCCCCCGTAACGGGCGGTCGAATCTCCAGCGCACGGGGTCGAGCCGCGGACGCCATAAAACGTGATCTCCATTTGATTACCCCCCACGTGCTCATCCCCTCCGACTTTGAGCAGGGGCGGAGCGTATGGCATGGAAATCCCCGTGTGAACAGGGAGTGACATCTCTCACACCTTGAGAACTCACACCGCACGTGTGCCGCTACGTTGCAGCAATGGAACTCAACTCCTCAGTCGTCCGTGTCGATGGTCTTGATATCGCATGTCTCACGTCAGGCACCGAAGGGCCGCTCGCCTTGTGCCTGCATGGATTCCCTGATTCAGCCCACGGCTGGCGGTACCTCTTGCCCGCGCTCGCCGACGCTGGTTACCGAGCGGTAGCTCCGTTCATGCGCGGCTATGCACCCACCGACGTTCCGGCCGACGGCGACTACCACGTGGCCGCACTCGCCCATGATGCGATCGCTCTCCACGATGCGCTCGGTGCCAACGCCGATGCCGTCCTCATCGGTCACGATTGGGGCGCTCTCGCAACCTATGGAGCGGCGGCATTCGCTCCCGACCGATGGAGCAGGGTAGTTACTGCAGCCGTTCCTCCCGCCGGAGCAATGGTGAGCGCAATGATGACTTACGAACAATTAAAGCGCTCCTGGTACATGTTCTTCTTTCAGGTCGGACTCGCGGACTTCGTGGTCGGAATGAACGAACTCGAGTTCATTGCATCGCTGTGGGCCGACTGGTCGCCCGGCTACGACGCCGAAATCGACATGACACACGTTCGGGCTTCGCTGACTGATCCCGCGAATCTCGCGGCTGCCCTTGGCTACTACCGCGCCACATGGGGATCCGACCCGGTTCAACCTCGCTACCAAGCGGTCCAGAACGCCATGGCATCTCCGCACACGCAACCGACGCTGTATCTCCATGGTCGCAATGATGGGTGTGTGGGTGCGGTCTATGCCGAGAACGTCGCCAACCACCTTCCCGTTGGCTCGTCATCGGTGATCCTCGACGATTGCGGACATTTCCTGCAGGTTGAGCAGCCAGCCGAATTCAACCGTCGGGTTCTCGACTTCCTGGGCTGATCTGCGCTCATGGCAATCTGAGCGAACCGCTTCCGACGTCGACGGCCAAGCCATCGCGAACCAATGATTCAGCGGCAGCAGCAGCGTCATGCCCGAGTTGACCCGATTCCCATCCGCAGATCACCGCGAACTGGTTCGGCTCAATGACCGCTCCAGTTCGCAATGCGTCGAGCAGTCGCGCTCTCCCCTGTCGGAACGATCCCTCAAACCGCGTCTGGGGCACGCTCACACCAGCCGAGCCCGTGGCCGGATCAGGCTCGGCGCAACCAGACGAGAACCACCGACAGTTGGCGTTGACAGGACATCCGGCGCAGTCAGGTCGACGCTTCGTGCATGCGAGCGCCCCGAGGTCGAGCATCGCCTGATTCCAGACCCAACCCGCGCCGACCGGCACGAGATCATCGGCCCTGCGTTGCGCACTCGCGACCGAAAGTGGTGAACCTCCATGCCGCGCAAGAACCCGGCCAACATTCGTGTCGAGCACCGCAACGTCGCGCTCGAAGGCGAACGCCAGAACTGCCCGCGCTGTGTATGGACCGACTCCTGGTAGAGCGAGCAACGCGGCGAGGTCATCGGGCAGTTGGCCTCCGTGCTGTTCGGTGACGACGACCGCCGTGCGATGCAGGTTCACGGCGCGGCGGTTGTATCCGAGACCGGCCCACTCCTCTACCACCGCCCCTGGACCTGCAGCGGCACACGCCGTCGCATCCGGGAATCGTTCGAGAAACTGGTGATAGCGATCGACGACACGGGCGACCTGTGTCTGCTGCAACATCAGTTCGGAAACAAGAACAGCCCACGGGTCGCGCGTGTGTCGCCACGGAAGATCATCGCGTCGACCTGCCGCCCAGTGAAGGACGGCAGCTACATCTAGTCCCTGATGTACGGACCCGTTATTCCTCGGAGAAGACATCGGCGGTATACGGCAGACCGCGCTGCGGAGCGAACTCGCTCTTCCAGACCATGATCCGACGGCGGAAGTAACAGACCTCTTCCGAACGCTGATTAATTCCCTTTGTCTCGACGGTAACGATGCCGCGCTTGCCGTCAGACGTTTCCTTCTTCGCCAACACTTTGGTGACGGCGTAGATCGTGTCGCCGTGGAAGGTCGGCTTCGCATGTTTCAGCGTCTCGACTTCGAGATTGGCGATCGCGGCACCGCTGACATCCGGAACGCTCATTCCAAGGACCAGCGAGTACACGAGGTTTCCAACAACAAGGGCCTGACCCATCGGGGATTCGTTCTCCGCGAACCAGTTGTTGGTGTGCGTCGGATGATGGTTCATGGTGATCATGCAGAAGAGATGGTCATCGGCTTCGGTGATCGTCTTGCCGGGCCAATGGCGATAGACGTCATCGATCTCGAAGTCCTCGAACTGGCGGCCGAACGGGCGGTCATGCACGGTCACGGGTTTTCTCCTGAAGCGAGAGACGGGCTTACCTTCGAGAGCCTAGGGGTGGGACGGTTAGATTGCCGACACGGATCTAGGGGGAATCATGGGCAACGTGCTGATTCAGGGTGGAACAATCGTCGATGGAACTGGCGCTCCGGCATACGTCGGCGATGTCAGGGTGCGTGATGGCGTCATCGTCGAGATTGGCATTGGCCTCGCCCCTGAGGGGGAGATGATCATCGATGCCAGCGGCGCATTCGTGGCTCCCGGGATCATCGACACACACACCCATCTCGACGGAGCTATGTGGTGGAATCCGGAGCTCGATCCGCTGCCCGCCTACGGCAACACCTCGATGGTTTTCGGAAACTGTGGCAACTCGATCGCGCCGCTCGAAGGCGCACAGCGCGACGAGATCGTCGACCTTCTGTGTTTCCTCGAGGATCTTCCGCTTGAGGCATTCCAGAAGGAAGTTCCCTGGTCATGGAAGACCTGGCCGGAGTACATGGATGCTCTACGCACCCAACCGACGACCGTGAACCTTGGCGGTTATCTCGGACACCTCGCGTTGCGCACGTGGGTCATGGGCCCGGACGCATGGACTCGTGCCGCCACCGCTGCCGAAATCGACACCATGTGCACCATCCTCGATGAAGGTCTTGCGGCCGGAGCCCTCGGCCTCAGCGTCAACCATTTCGATCGTGACCGCACGCTGCGTCCCGTTCCCGGTTTCTTCGCCGGCGATGACGAGTACCTCGCTCTGTTCAAAACAGTGGCGCGACATAAGCCGGCGACTGTCCAGATGATCACGCGCTTCAATGATCCCGAAAACGATCAATTGGATGCGCAACGATTCGCCGGTCTCGCGCAGGAAGCCGGTGTCCGCTCCCAATGGCCGGGTATCCCCATGAATGTCCGCGACGACGAGCGTCGCCCCGCCATGTGGGACCTCCACACCCGACTCCAGGAGGGCGGCAGCGATTTCTGGCCGGCCGTGGCCTTCAAGCCCATTGCGCCGTTCTTTGGTTTCGAGCGGTCGATCGTCTTCCAGCGCGTGCCGGCATGGAACGAAGTCCTTAATGGTCCGGCCGCCGACAAGTTGCCCACGCTGGCCGATCCGGCATGGCGCGATCGAGCCCGAACCGACTGGGATAACCGAACGCGCTCAAGTCTGTCGCGCCTTGATCGCCCGAACGAGATAATCCTTGCGATGTCCGAGACCGGTGCCGGACCTATCGACATCACCCTTGCTGATTACGCCGAGCAATCCGGCAAGCACATCTCCGACGCACTTGCCGATTGGGTCTTGGCCAACGGCATCGCGTCGCTCATGGTCGGGACACCCGAAAAGTTGAGTGAGGCCGACATCGTTCGCGCTTTGCGCGAACCGCGCACGCTGGCGAATATCAACGACAGCGGCGCCCATCTCCAACTGTTTGCCGGCGCAGGTGAACACATCTATTTGCTGACCCATTACGTCCGCGATGCCGGATTGATCACCATCGAAGAAGGCATCCACGCCCTCACCGGACGGACCGCCGATTTCTTTGGACTCAACGACCGCGGCACCATTGCTGTTGGAAAAGCCGGAGACCTCGTCGTGTTTGCCCTTGAGGAACTCGAACTCCGCGACGAGGAACGGACCTACGACGTTCCCCACGGCACATGGCGCTTCACCCGGGGCCCCGCCGGATTCCGTGCGACGATTACCGCCGGAACCCCCACGTGGCTGAACGGCGGGCCTACTGGGGCACGCCCCGGAGGGGTGTTGCGCCCCATCAGCATCTGATTGTCCCGGATGGGAGCGTCAGACCTACCCGTGGGTAACATCAACACCATGATTGCACCGGATCTCACCGCCGCTGCCACAGTTGTCGACAACGCCCACAGCGTCGTCGACACGGCGACCCGCATGCTCCTCGTGAACGGCGGTCCTGACGAGAATCAGGTTCTCGCCTACGACGTGGCCCATGCTGCATCCACCGTGGAAACCGCGCGCGCAATGCTCATCTACGGAGCCAAGGGCGATCTCGAAGCTCGTATCGCGTGCGCCTACGTGGCCGATGCAGTCGGTGAACTCGTGGCAAAACTGTTCGGCCGCGAAACAGACTGGGGCGTCGAACCCGGTGTGCTCGACAACGCTCGTTCGTTTGTCGCTGCCTACCGTGCTCCGGAGTTCCTCGCCTCCCTCGCCAGCACACCCGGTCCGCGCCATCTCGAGGCTGACTTCGAACTCGTGCAGGACACGTTCCGCCGGTTCGCCAACGACAAGATCGTTCCGATTGCCGAACACATCCATCGCACCAACGCCGACATTCCCGAGGATCTCATTGAGGGACTCGCCGAACTCGGTGGGTTCGGACTATCCGTCCCGGTCGAGTATGACGGGTACTCGGAGGGTGGCATCAGCGAGTACATCGGAATGGTCGTGGCCACCGAGGAACTCGCCAAGGCCTCGCTCGGCGCTGGCGGATCGCTCATTACCCGACCCGAGATCCTGACTCGCGCACTGATCGCCGGTGGAACCGAAGAACAAAAGCGCGAGTGGCTGCCGAAACTGGCGTCCGCCGAGGTCATGGCTGCTGTAGCTGTGACCGAACCCGATTACGGATCTGATGTGGCCGGCGTCAAGGTCACCGCCACACCCACCGAAGGTGGCTGGTTGATCAACGGCGTCAAGACCTGGTGCACCTTCGGGGCTCGTGCCGATGTTCTGATGCTCCTCGCTCGCACCAACCCGGACAAGTCGCTCACCCATCGCGGACTCACCATGTTCGTTGTTCCCAAGCCCCGAGGTGAGGGCCACGGATTCGCGTTCACGCAGGAATCGGGCGCCGATGGTGGCGCACCTGGCGGCGGAAAGATGGAGGGTCGAGCAATCGACACCATCGGCTACCGAGGCATGCACTCCTACGAGATCGCCCTCGACAACTGGTTTGTCTCCGAAGCCAATCAGGTGGGCGGCGACGACGGTATCGGCAAGGGTTTCTATTATCAGATGGCCGGTTTCGAAAACGGGCGTCTCCAGACTGCAGCCCGCGCCGTCGGCGTCATGCAGGCCGCGTATGAAGACGCCCACCAGTACGCCCTCGATCGCGTGGTGTTCGGTCAACCCATCGCCGAGTACCAACTCACCCAAGCCAAGCTCGGCCGGATGGTCGTGCTCACGCAGGCTGCCCGTCAGTTCGGATACGAAGTGGCGAAACTCATGGCGCAGGGCCAAGGCCAACTCGAAGCTTCAATGGTTAAGGCGTACGTCTGTAAAGCCGCCGAATGGGTCACCCGTGAAGCGATGCAGATCCACGGTGGGTTCGGTTACGCCGAGGAATACAGCGTCAGCCGTTACTTCGTAGATGCACGAGTCCTGTCGATTTTCGAAGGCGCTGACGAAACCCTGTGCCTCAAGGTCATCGTCCGCCGGATGCTCGACGCGGTCAAATAACCCGCCAGCACTCCCGGCCCCATTTGCATCGGGGTCTTAGCTCAGATCGCCGATCGCACCAGCTACGGCCAGGATCCGCCTTGCGTTGTCGACATGAAGATTCTCGATCATGCGACCATCAACCGTCACCACTCCCCTGCCGTCGGCTTCCGCTTCTTCGAACGCAGCAATGACCTTGCGCGAGTGTTCGATGTCGGCTGACGTCGGAGCGAAGATCTCGTTGCAGGGATCGACCTGGCTCGGATGGATGAGTGTCTTGCCATCGAAACCGAACTGCCGGGCCTGGACACACTCATCACGGAAACCTTCATCGTCCTTGATGTCGTTGAAGACGCCATCAAGAATGATCTTGCCTGCCAACCGAGCTGCCATAAGACATTTTTGCAATCCGAACTGCAATGGCGCCCGACCGGCTACGTGTTCGGCTTGAAGTTCCTTGGCCAGATCGTTGGTTCCCATGACTAGAACCGTGAGTCGAGCCGATGCCGAGACGATCGCTTCGGCATCGAGCACCGCCATCGGTGTTTCGAGCATGGCCCAAAGCTTTGTATGTGACGGTGCACCCGCTTTTTCGAGCGCATCGACAAGTTGTGTCACCTCGGCGGCCGAGTTGACTTTGGGAACGAGAATCGCGTTCGGGCCAGCAACTGCTGCCGCGGCAATGTCGTCGGCATGCCATTGCGTCCCGATGCCGTTGACGCGGATGGCAAGTTCCTTTGCGCCGTACTCCCCAGATTGCACTGCGGCGCAGACGCGGCCACGAGCGTCGACCTTTGCGTCAGGAGCGACGGCATCCTCAAGATCAAGTATGAGCACGTCAGCAGGAATGCCCTTTGCTTTCTCAAGCGCACGCTCGTTGGCGCCGGGCATGTAGAGAACCGAACGGCGGGGACGCAGGGCTTCACTCACTAGGGACTCCTCGAAAATGGTGCGGGCGGGCAGGCGACTAAAAGCCGTAAAGAGCGGCCAGTTCAGGATCGTCCTCGGCTAAAGACGCAGCCAGTTCGACCATCACGCGGCACTGCTTTACCGACGCGTCGTCTTCCATCTTTCCGTCGAGCATGAGTGCCCCGGTTCCGTCACCCATCGCGTCAATGACCCGGCGGGCGTGAGCGACGTCGGACGGATCGGGACTGAAGACACGCTTCGCGATTGCGATCTGTACGGGGTGGAGGCTCCATGCGCCGACGCAACCGAGGAGGAAGGCATTCCGGAACTGGTCCTCGCAGGCGACCGTGTCGGCAATGTCGCCGAAGGGCCCGTAGAACGGAAGAATCCCGTTAGCCGCGCACGCATCCACCATGCGGGCGATCGTGTAATGCCACAGGTCCTGTTGGTAGATGACGCGATCGCCTTCGATATCTCCGTCGATGGGATCCTGTCGGACGAGATAGCCGGGATGACCGCCACCGACCCTCGTGGTCTTCATGCGGCGGTTAGCGGCGAGATCAGCCGGACCAAGTGACAACCCCTGCATCCGCGGACTGGCCGCACAGATCTCTTCGACATTGGCGACGCCCCGAGCGGTCTCGAGAATGGCGTGGACAAGGATCGGACGTTCGAGTCCGGCCTTCGCCTCGAGTTGAGCGAGGAGACGATCCACGTAATGGATGTCTTCCGGACCTTCAACCTTCGGAATCATGATGACATCGAGCTTGTCGCCAATCTCGGTGACGGCAGTAACGATGTCGTCGAGACCCCACGGCGAATCAAGCGAATTAACTCGTGTCCAGAACTGGGTCTTGCCGAAGTCAATGGTCTTGCCGACATGCACCAGCCCGGCGCGAGCTGCTTCCTTGTCGGTCGCAGGAACTCCGTCCTCGAGATTGCCGAGGATCACGTCGACTGTCGGGACGATCGACGAAAGTTTGGCCACCATCTTTTCGTTCGACGGCGGGAAGAAGTGAATCATCCGGGAAGGCTTCACCGGTATCTCTCGCAGCGGCTCGGGAGCACCGACAGCGAGCGGACGGAAGAAATCCTTGGGATTACGCATACCGGAAACCTACCTTTCCTGAACGGCTTGGCTGGTCCCAGGGCGGGCCGGCTCCTTGATTGTGAAGCCACTCTGATCTCGAAGTCGGAATTCACCGATGAAATCCAGAATCCTCGCCGCTGCGTCGGAGATCCCCACCCCGTCGATATGGATGTTGGAGATGAGGTTTCGATCGGCGTCGCTATGGCCCGAACGGGGCCGCCAAGCAAGGTAGGCGGACAGGCTCTCGGCGGTAGCCAACCCCGGGCGCTCGCCCACGAGCAACACCACCGCCCGGGGAGCGAGCACGTCGCCGATGTCGTTGAGTATGCCGACACGACAGTGTCTGACGAACAGGACCCGGCCAATCGAAAGACCGCGCGCCGCGGCCCCGGCAATCAGTTGAGGCAGCAAGAGCGGCACCTGAGCTAGTACTGCCTGTGGAGAAAGTCCGTCACCGATGAGGATCTGCAGGTCCATGTCGGGGGCGCAGCCGCTTCGAATCTGTTCGATGGATTCGTCGGAGAGACGTCGGCCGAGATCAGGACGAGCAAGGTGCGTGCCGAGCGAATCGGCGCGGGTTGAAACCTCGAGAATGTCGAAACGTTGCGAGACCGGAGCGAGTGCCGGATCATCAAGCTCGATTCGAACAGACAATGCATCGCGGGCGGCAGCATGATCGGCGCGCAAGCGAAGTTGCGTCGCGGTGCGATAACCCAAACCGGCGCGACCGAGCAGCACGCGTGCAGGAGTCACCTCGCGTAACTCCAGTTGCTCACTAGAGCGAGAGGCGGGAAGGTTTTTGGGATCAGCCCCGGCGATTTCTCCGGTCACGAGCCGAGCTCCGGGAACGCTCCGAGTAGAGGCAGCGACATCGGCCCCATTCCGGCCCCGTCGGTGAGTCGTCCCTGCGAGAGGATCCCGACCGACTCGAGCCACGCCTCAAATTCGGGAGCGGGCCGAAGTCCAAGCAACTCCCTCACACCGGCGGCGTCGTGGTAACTCGTCGATTGATAATTGAGCATCACGTCGTCTGAACCTGGAACACCCATCACGAAATTGCATCCCGCGGCGGCCAACAAGATCAGGAGCTGATCGGTCGTGTCCTGATCGGCTTCGACATGGTTCGTGTAGCAGACGTCGCAACCCATCGGCAGCCCGAGGAGCTTCCCCATGAAGTGGTCTTCGAGACCGGCTCGCATGATCTGCCGACTGTCAGCCAGATACTCCGGGCCGATGAAACCGACGACGGAATTCACAAGAAAGGGATCAAACGAACGGGCAACCCCATAGGCGCGGGCCTCACACGTGAGCTGATCGAGACCACCGTGGGCTTCAGCCGACAAGGCACTCCCCTGCCCGGTCTCGAAATACATCACGTTGTCGCCGAGAAAATCGCCTCGCAGTCGATGATGCTCAAGCACTTGCTCTTTGCCCTCGACGAGTGCGTCGAGCGCAACGCCAAAACTACGGTTGGTTTGCTCGGTCCCTCCGATGCTCTGGAAGAGGAGATCAATCGGAGCGCCTTTCCCAAGAGCCGCCAACTGCGTCGTGAAGTGGGCCAGCACGCACGTCTGTGTCGGTGCCCCCACCCGATCCACCACCGCGCGCAACGCGTGCTGGAGGTCGATCACCGATCCCACGTCATCGCTCGCCGGGTTCAATCCGATCATGGCGTCGCCACAACCGAAAAGGAGTCCGTCGAGAACCGAAAGCGTCACCCCGGCGATGTCGTCAGTTGGATGATTCGGTTGGATGCGGACGCCGAACGTTCCTTCACCACCCATGGTGTTGCGCAGTGACGTCGTGACACGAAGAGGGGCAGATGCAGAAATCAGATCGCGGGCGCCCATGATCTTCGTCACCGCGGCAGCAATCTCCGGAGTAATCGCACGCGACATCCCGTCGGCCCACGTAGCGGCAAAACCGGGAGCAAGGATTGTTTCCCTAAGTTCCCCAACCGTGAGTCCCCGGATCGTTGCCCCCAGTTCAACGTCCCGATCGCAGTCGATGAGTTCAGTGACGTCATCGTCAATCATCGGATTGTCGAAAATCTCGCCCAGAGTCACGTCGGCAAGAACGATCTTCGCAGCAACTCGTTCTCGTTCAGAACGGGCCGCGACGCCTGCGAGTTCATCACCGGACTTTGGCTCGTTGGCTCGCCCAAACAACTCGCGCAGGTCGGCGAACGCGAACGTCTCGCCTCGCAATGTCGTGCGCAACGTCACGAAACGATCACAAGGTCAGCCGGGATGAACTGCTCGGAAAGTAGGCGCCCGAAGCGTTCGGGATCGCCGCCGACCCATGAGCGACACAGAGGCAGGCCCTCGACGTAACAGGAGATGTACGCGCGCCATACGGGAGAGGTGAGGAACTCGACAGCCTTGACAGCGCGCGCTCGCGGCAATGGCCCCCAACGTTCGAGGTACGCCACGACGTCATCGATCGGTGCGTTGTCCGTGTGCAGCAACCATGCGGCGTTGGCTCTGACGGCATCAAGTGATTCGCTCGCTGAACGCACAGCGGCGACAACATCCGGATCAAAGTCGATTCCCAGCGGGCGAAGGTGTGACGCAACCAACTGTTCCGGTGACTCTCCGGCGATTATCTCGAGAGCGAGGTCGGCCAAACCTTCGGCCATAAGGCACTGCGGAGTCCCGACACAGAAGATCGTTTCCTCTGCCCATCCGCGTTGGCGCACGAGACCGGCCTCTTTGCGAGAGTGCTCGGTGTGATGCCCTGGGTAGGCCTCATGCGCCACGAGATGCGCAACCGACGTGGCTAACACCGGAAGATCAGTGTTGATCGCAACCCGACTGTGCAGATCCCCGAGGTAGTAGTTGAAACCCGACCACGGCTGATCATGCGCCAGCTCCCAGTCGATGTGCTCGCCCTCCGGAAGACCAAACATTCGATCGGTACGTTCCCTGAAGTCTTCGGCGAGTGAACGCAACACCGCATTGAGTTTGTCGACCGGTATCGCCTGCGCTTCACGCCAGGTGATGATGCGATCACGCATCGGTCCCTCACCGGGAAGCACCTCATCAAGACGACGATGGGCTGCCTCGAACAATTCCTCATCGCGGAATCGCGGTCGGGCTCCGTAACACCACTCGACTTCGTCGACGTATGCGATCGGCTCACCCGAAAGTTTGCGGGCAGTCGTGTGCAGTCCAACGATCTGTGCCCTCAACCAGCGGCGGCGAGAGGCATCGATCTGTTCGCTGTCGACTCCGGCGTCAAGATCGGCGAGAAGTTCGGCGGCATCCGCGCGCAAACGGTCCGGCGGAGCGACGGGCTCGCCACCAATCTGCTCGGAGCGTGCAGGAGGGCCGAAATATGCATCGACGAACCCGTCGATGTGCCGACCCAACCGAAGCCCAAGGACGAGATAACGATCGACCAGCGAATCGGATCCGGGCGCAGCGCTCATCGCCCTCACCCTATCGGTGCCTCAGAGGACGTCGCCCTTGAAAAGTTCCGGTGCGACGGGACAATCAGTACGTCGCAGCGCGTCGGCCACGGACTGCGGACCCTTGGTGCCGACAACCCGGTCGATTAGGTCGAGGGGAACGACCTCGTCGTCGCAATCCCACGGCTCTTCGCCAATTGCACGTTCGCTCAGTGGCTGCCACATCCGTTCCGGCAATGTTCGACCCACACCGGCCACGAGCCATACGGGAATCCCGGCGTGCCGAGCGACAGCGGCCGCCGCACGGGAACCGCTCACGCCCAGAAACTCTGAGGGACCGATCGCCCCGGCTTCGAGAAGGACAATGTCGGCGTCGACGACGGCTGCGCCGAGTCCAGCCAGCGGAACATCGTCGGCATCGCAATCATCTTCGAGGAGGCGTCGTACCAGACCCGATCCTTCCGAGAGCACGTCGACGACAAGAACCGTGAGATCGCCGCGCCGAGGCAGTGCCTCACCAATCAGTTCGGGCCAGCCGAGCACCACAACCGTTGCATCCTCCGGCAACGAATGGGCGAGCTCGCGCGAGGTCCTGTCTTCATCAAGTTCGATGAGCACATCGCGAATCTCGGCACGGGGGTCACCGGCGCAAAGAACTCGGGCGCACAGCCACACCAGCGGCGCCGAACCGGGATGGCGCGACACAAGACGACGGCAAGCGGTGACGAGACCCTGGGGATCAGAGGTGAACGACGCAAGGGCTCGTGCCGACTCGGCCACGATTGCGCCTTGCGGATAGCCAGTGGCTCGAGCCACATAGCGGAGCCGTTCGATCGGGTGCATTAGACGTCAATCTGTCGTGCGGTCCCGATAGTCAAGACGGTGCCGACGGCTCAGAGACCAGGCTTGAAGACCATGAGGAAGATCATGACGACCAGGATCAGATGGGTTATTCCTGTCGACATCATGACCATCTTGCGGGCACCTTCGTCGCCGTCGCGGAATGCCTTGATGGCAGGACGGGCCACGAACGCGATGACGGCCAACAGGATCAACCAGAGGACGGCGGCCGTACTGAGCCACGGCTGAGACATTGAGTACTGCTTGTCGCTCATACCTGCGAGCCCGAATCCGAGAAGACCGGCCACGGCGATGCCGGGGAGCGAGAAACGCAGGATCGAGGCCTCAAGCCCGTCGGCGGCCGCCTTGTCGCCAGCCGCGGTGAGGCGCAGGAGGACCGGCGTAAGCCAGGCCGGGGCAAAGCCGATGACCACGGCAAGGATGTGGATCAGCAACATGACCTTGTAACCGGTTGAATCCATTGCGGCGAGAACGCTCATGGTGACTCCTGAGGGCTGGACAGGGGCCGACGGCCCGTGTGTGCTTCCCTCAAGCTAGCCGCGCTACGTTCTCTGATCGTGACTACCGACGTGCAAGCCGACGTAAAGCTGACCCCCCTCTCCGGCGAATCCCGATCGATCTCGGAGTGGACGACCTCGTTCCACCTCGCAATCGTCGTTCTCGACCCATTTACCCTCGAGAGTTCCTGGATTGTCGACACTGCCGCCCGGCTCCTGCGCAAGTACGCCGAGGCCGATGTTCGAGTCGCTTTCCTCGTCACCGCTTCCATAGACGAGGCCCGCACATTCATGGGTCCGCTGTCCACCGAGTTCCTCGTGTTCTCCGATCCCGAGCGCACTGCAACCTTGGCGATGGGCCTCGAGACGCTTCCGGCCTTCGTCCACATCAACCAGCATCATCAGGTCGAAGCGAAAGCCGAAGGATGGGTCCCCTCCGAATGGAAAGCGGTCGCCGACAACCTGTCGAACCGTATGGACTGGACCACGATGATCATTCCTGGCGTCGGCGATCCCTCACCGTTTCAGGGAACACCAGCCGCAGGTTGATCACAAACCGGTGATCGTTTCCGTCTAGGGAGCGATCCAGATCTGGGCTAGCGACACCGTGGCATCGTCGTGTCCCAACCCCGGCGAACCGCTCCCGCTCATCCACTGGGTGACATCGCGAAGTTTCGGCGAGATCACAATCGCCTCACGGATCTGGATGAGAAAGAGCCACGGGATGTCAACGCTCAACTGTTCCTGAACGATTGCGTAGTCGTCGACCTGTCGAAGTACGTCGGACGACTGACGAGCATCTGTGAACGCCTTTGTCACCGTCGGGTTCACGTAGCGAGTGATGTTCCTGTTGATGACCGGTTGTTCGGCAGGGATACCGTCGAACTGAGCCAGATAGGAATCGGGATGCAAACTGTCGAAGCCCACCGTGATTGCGGCTTGATAGCGACCAAGCAACGTGTCAAACGTGATCGAACCGGTTTCGACAGGTACGAGTTCAAGCTCGATCCCGGCAGCGGCCAACTGGACCCGCCAGAGTGATGCAACGCGAGCAATCGTCGGATCGGGTGGCACGAGCATCTGAAACGCAACAGGAAGCCCAGTTTCTTTCGTGTATTCCTCGACCTGTTTCTTTGCGCGATCAAGATCGCGGGCCGGCGAGGAATGATCGCTGAACCACGGCGATGTGTCGCTCACGATTCCCCGGGAGATCGTCCCCTGGTTTTCGAAAACAGTTTCGAGAATCGCCGTGCGATCCGTAGCAAACGCCACCGCGCGTCGGGCGGTGATCCGATCAAACGGCGGTTTGCCGGTGTTCAGCGCAATCGAAACTTTGGGCTTCTCGCTGTTGCGATCGTCAAGAATCGTGAACGTTGTATTACTGGTAGCGAGCTTTTCCAACCTGGCCAACTGCCGGGGCTCATCCACCGCTACTAGTTGCACACGGCCCTCGAGTACCGCATCGGCCCTCGATCCGGCATCGGCGATGGGCACCAGGGACACCGAATCGAGATACGGCAATCCTGCTTTCCAATACGTCGGATTACGCAGGAACAACGTCGAACCATCGAGGGCCGGACCCACGTAGACAAACGGACCAGTCCCGAGAGGTCGCCCGTCGGAAAAACCGGCGAGCAGGGCCGGTGACGCGATCGTCCCAATCTGCGTGGTGAGTACTTCGGCAAAGGTGGACCAAGGTGATGACATGGTCACGACGACTGTTGCCTTGTCGGCAACCGCCACCGTCAGCACCGGGAGCATCGTCACTGAAAACCCCGGCGACTGTCGCTGCGCCTCAAGGTTGAAGGCGACAGCTTCGGCGTCGAGGGGAGATCCGTCGTGGAATGTGATCCCAGCCCGCAAACGGATTGTCCACACTTTGAAATCGGGGCTCGACGCGACGGTCTCGGCCAGTTCGGGTACCGGACGTGCCGTTTCGCTCCGGACCATCAAGCGGTCGTAGACCGCACGACCAGCCTGCAGCTCCGAGGTGCTCCACGGTCGGCCGGCCGGTGACCACGAGTTGGGCGAGTCAGGAACGGCGATCGCCAATGACCCACCCTGCCGCGGTTTTGTGGGTGACGCCGTGGTGACGGTCGTCTCCGTCGACTCAGGATCCGAGGTGTCCGATCCGGTGGAACAACTAGCGAACAGAAGCGAAAAGATCGTGACGACAGACGCGAAGACCGCCAGCGAATGTCGGGAACGGCGGTTCTTCAGCGGCGGCACGGTCCTCGACTGTACGCGGCATCGGGCTCCCCGCTGGGGCAGGCCCCGCAAAATCCGCCGATGCGGGTGACGGACTGCAAGGATCATCGCCATGGGCGACACACTAAAAATCCGCGTGGGTATCGGACTTGGGACGATGACAACTGCGGGCGTTCCCGATCGCTTCACCGGAATCGTCGACCGGTGCGAGGAACTCGGATTCGATTCGCTGTGGATGTCTGAACGCATTGGCGCGCCCACTCCTGATCCGTTGATCGCCCTCGCAGTCGCAGCCGGACGCACCCAGAAGCTCAAACTCGGCACTTCGGTGCTCATTCTGCCGGGACGCAATCCAATCGTCCTCGCCAAGGAACTCGCGACGCTTGATGTCCTCTCCGGCGGACGGTTCCTCCCTGCCGTCGGTCTCGGCGCAGTCAATCCGCCCGAACAGCGCGCATTCGGCGTCGAACGCACGGAGCGCGGTCGTCGTCACGACGAGGCCCTCGAACTCATGCGCAAGTGCTGGACCGGTGAGGTGATCTCGCATGTCGGCGAGTTCTATTCCGTCGACGATGTGCAGGTGCTCCCCCGCCCCCATCAAGACAAGCTCGACGTGTGGCTGGGTGGCATAGCGCCGAGCGAGCTGCGTCGCGTCGGACGCATCGGTGACGGTTGGCTTCCGTCGTTCTGCTCACCCGCCGACATCGTCGAGAGCCTGCCCATCATCGAACAGGCGGCCGCCGACGCTGGCCGCACGATGGACCCCGAGCATTACGGAGCGCTCATTGCTTATTGCGATGGCGAGCTGCCGTCTCGCATCGTCGATCTGATCGCACTGCGCCGACCGGATGTGGACCCCCGCTCGGTCGTACCTACCCGGGCCGGGCTTCCTGCACTCATACGCGAGTTCATCGACACCGGCGTCTCGAAGTTCGTGGTGCTTCCTCTCGGAGGCGATGTCGATCCAGAGTCCGAACTCGGTGATCTCGCGCAAGAACTTCTGCCCCTCGAGAACTGAGGCCGAACGCGGTTACTTGACGATCGTCTCCATGAGTTCGATCCGCGTGCCGTCGGGATCGGCGAGGAACAACAGATCAAGCGAGGCCGGCCCCATGTCGATATGGGTGCGCGTCGTTTCGATGACCGTGGCGCCCAGCGAGACCAGTTTTGCTTCGACGGCTGGCATGTCCTCGACGGTGAACGAGAGATGCGTGAGGCCCAGCTGATTACGGGTGGCTGACGGCTCGCCGTGCGTGGCCGGCGACTTCCAGCCCAGCAATTCGATTTTCGCTCCGTCCTTAACAATCATCTGCGAGCGAAGGACGACACCTTTCGGAACTTCAAGGGTGTCAGCGACCTCGTCGCCGACGTCGTAGCCCTCGGCCAGCTCGAAGCCGAGCCCGTCGATGTAGAAGCGCAGCGACGCCTCGATATCGGAGACACAAAGACCGGAGTGAGCAAAGGCGATGGAAGGCATGTTCGGGAGTCTGCCCCATCCTCGATTGTCGTGCCTTGAATCGCGCGTTCTGTAGCGTCAATCAGTTAGTACCCGTCAGCAACTGCCAATCAATCAGTGCCCGGAGTGGGACTTGAACCCACAAGCCCCAAGGGGGCCGGGGGGTTTAAGCCCCCTGCGTCTGCCAATTCCGCCATCCGGGCGTGGAAAGGATCACGGTAGCCCTCAGGCCACCTGTGAACGGACGCCAGTCGGTGTTGGGGAGGTAGTGGCCGCTCGAACCCTGGCGAGGCGCTGGGCGCGGGTCGGGGGGGCCGCACGGGCTGAGTCGGTCTCGACTGCTGTCCAGAGCCGGGTGCGCATGCGAGCCGCATCGGCACCTTCGAGGCGATTGGTCACGATCATGCCGTCGATCATGTCGGCCAAAACGGCGACCCACGGCCGACCCTTGAGCCGCACGGCGACGAGCGCACTTCCGTCGGACCGTCGGCGCAGTGTGCGATCGACCTCGGCGAGCCGGGGCGGACTGCGGAAACCCGGGACCTGAAGATCGTGGCGGCGCGCCACGTGCCCAAGCGTGCGGGCGGCGGCTGCGAATCGCAGCGAGGTGGCTTCCATGTCGAGAAGCATGCCGCCCGCCTGTGACAGTCCTCGGGTCTACTCCCGGGTCCGCATCGGGACTCGTGCGCCTGTCGCACTGTGTCCGTACCATCGTGTCCGTGTCATCCGACGAGACCTCGCTCAATCCCCCACTTCTCAACCCTGCGCAGCAGGAGGTCCTTGACCTTCTCGGTTCCGCTCCCGACGAGCGTCCAGTCTTCGATCCAAGTCTGCGCGATTCGCTGATCGACGAACTCGAGGAATCGCTCGCCGACCTCGCACCCGAGCTCGATCCGGCCGATCCGCTCTTCATCTCGAAGCATGCGCTGTCCACAGTCCACGGCTGTGAGGCCCGGCATGTAGCCGAACGCGATAAGGCATTCGAATGGAGCGCTCCGCTCGCACGCGGCAGCGTCGCCCACAAGGCCATCGAACTCTCGGTGCATTGGCGGGGTCGGCCCGATCCGCTTGAGATGGTCGACGAAGCTCTCGCCCGCCTCGCCCAGGGCACCGACGGTCTCGGTGACTGGCTCGTCACCTGTCCTGAGGTCGAGCGGGCCGAAGTACGTGCACTGGCCAATGAACGGGTCGCAACTTTCCTCGAATGTTTCCCGCCACTGAAGGCCAGTTGGGTGCCCGTCACCGAGGGTCGCCTCCGGGCCGAGTTGCTCGGCGGGCGGATCATCCTCGCCGGCCGTACCGATCTGTCACTCGGTCGATCGGAGGGCAACACCGCCCGGAAGGTCGTCATCGATCTCAAGACCGGAGGGTTCTCCTCCGCCCATCTCGACGATCTCCGTTTTTACGCACTCATCGAAACGCTGCGTCTGGGCGTTCCCCCGCGTCTCACGGCGTCGTATTACCTCGACGCCGGTCGGGCCCAACCCGAGGCAGTCACCGAAGGTGTGCTGCGCTCCGCCGTCAAGCGAACCGCCGACGGCGCCCGCAAACTCCACGAGCTCGCCGTCGGAACGCGCGCTCCCATCGCACGACCAAGCCGTTCGTGTCGCTGGTGTCCCGCTCTTGCCAACTGCTCCGCCGGCCAGGCCTTCCTCGGTGAGGATTCCTCGGTCGACGTCTTCGACAACGACTGACGTCCTAGAACGGATCGATAGCCGCTTCGATTGCTTCGGCCTCGGCGATTGCGAGTTCGATCTGCGAGTCGGGTGCTGGCTGACCAAGCGACCCGCGCGAGAGATCATCCATCGATGTGAAGGCATTGCCCCCAAAACGAAGCACCGCGAAGGCGCCCAAGAACACCAGCCCCGAACCGGCCACAGTGACCTGAACATTCACGATGTCGACGAGCCAGCCTTGGAGAAGTGATCCCAACGGAACAGCCAGCGTGAGGACCATGACATAGAGCGCCAAAACCTTGCCCCGCATGGACTCAGTCACCTGCATCTGGACCGTCGTGTTAAGCGTTGACGAGATGCCGAGATAACCCGCTCCGGCAAAGAGCAACGCGAGCGCACCGAGCCATGCCACAGGCGCAGCACCAAGAGCGATCAGGGAGAGGCCATACCCGATCATGGCGATCGAAAGAATACGACTGCGGCGCATCCTTGTTCCTCGGCCCGCAACGAACGGTGCCGCGATGATTGCACCCAATCCCATACAACCGGCGAGCAGACCGTAGGCGCCGTCACCGATCTCGTAGACGCGGTCGGCGAACACCACAAGAAGGTTGAACAGAGGCCCGCCGAAGAATCCGAGGGCGAACACGACCGTCAAGCAAACCATGATTCCTCGCTCGGTGCGGACATACCTCATGGCGGTCCACATGTCGGCCAGCGGCCTTCCCCGACCGACTGGCCGGGTTTTCTCGGCCCTCACAACGTGGACGAAGAGCAACGCGATCAGCATCGCTACGAACGTCATTGCATTGATGAAGAACGACCAACTCGCTCCAAGAGTGGCCAGAACGATGCCACCGACGGCCGGGCCGAAAGCTCGGGCAGCATTGAACTGGGCCGAGTTGAGTGTCACCGCGTTGAGGAGATGTTCACGGGGAACGAGTTCGGTAACGAACGCCTGCCACGAAGCGACCGTGAATCCCGTCGCGAAACTGTTTGCCGTGAGCAGGGCGATGATGACTCCGACCCGACGCTCGCCGTTCACCCAACAAAGCCAGAGCGCGAGCGTCAACGCCAACTGGGCCAGTCCGCCAACGATCAGCACGGAACGCCGATGGAACCGGTCAGCCACCCAACCGGCATAGGGGCCGGTCACGACCATCGGGGCATACGACAAGAAACCGGCGACACCGAGCCACACGCCTGAACCGGTGAGTTTGAAGATGACGAACGGTACGGCAACGTTCTGAAGCCAGGTGCCGCTGCTCGAAAGCAATGAGGCGAACCACATGATGCGGAAATTCCGGTAACGGAATGCGATGAGCGTCCCTGCCCGTTGCCGTGCTGACGGCATCTCCGCTGAGGCCATCAAGCGATCCAGGCGTCGTAGAACTCGCTACGCCGCTCGGCCCATTCCTCCGACGTGAGCGAGTAACGAACATGGTCTTCCCAAATCCCGTTGATCTCGAGATACCGGATCGCGGTTCCCTCGTTGCGCAATCCCAACTTGGCGACGACGCGGTGACTCGCCTCATTACGGGGAATGATCGCTATCTGGAGTCGATGGAGCTGCAGTTCCTCGAATGCGTAACGAGAAAGGACGACCAATGCCTCAGGAGTTAACCCGTTACCGGCCTGCGCCTCGTCGATCCAGTAGCCCACGTAGCCACTCTGAAATGGACCGCGCTGAACCGACGACAGATTTATCTCACCGCAGAAATCTCCGTCCACGAAGATTCCGAAGCCATAGCCCGACCCAAGCTGCCGCTCGCGCTGGCGGGCACTGCAACGGACAGCAAACGCCTCGCGATCCTCGATCACGTCGGGGGCGCCGGGCGGACGCGTCGGCTCCCACTTCGTAAGCCACTCGGCGTTGCGACGGCGAACATCACGCCACACCGAGAAATCAGTCGCGACCAAGGGACGCAAGACAATCCGCCGACCGAAAAGCGTGCTCACAGATCGAAATTCTAGCGGGGCCTCCCCCGACGGATGGTGGCCGAACGCAGGCTCACTCATCGCAGTCATTCCCCGTCCAGTATCGACATGGCGAGGCCGTCGAGAATGTCCGATTCCGAAACCAACATCTCGCGCAGTCCGAATCGGCGCATCACTGTGACGAGTACACACATACCTCCGACGATGACGTCGGCCCTTTCGGGTTCGAGGCCCGGATTGTCTTTGCGGTCCTCGAGCGATTCGGTGGCGAGAGTTCGGAAGACATCTTCGACCATCGCGCGCGTCATTCGGAGATGATGCACCTTGTTGCGGTCGTAGGTGGTCATACCGATTTCGACCGCAGCCGCGGCGTTGACGGTTCCGGCCAGACCAACGAAGGTCTTTGCCTCGCCGATCTGCGGGATGGCTCGCAGAACGTCGTCACAGTGCAGTTCGATGACTGACAACGCCTGACTCAGTTCCTCCGGTTTCGGCGGATCAGAATGGAGCCATGCCTCGGTCATACGCACGCAACCGACGTCGACCGAGATCGTCGCTTCGGGTTCTGTGGTTCCGAAAATGAACTCGGTGCTTCCCCCGCCAATGTCGCAGACAAGAAATGGACCGTCCTCAGGATCGAGGTCGGCGGTTGCTCCGAGGAATGACAGCCGACCTTCCTCTTCGCCGCTGATCAATTCAGGGTCGACCCCGATCACATCGCGCGCGGCGATGAAGAATTCGTCGCTGTTCGAAGCATCGCGCGCCGCCGATGTTGCGGTCATCCGAATCCGGGTTACGCCGTACTTGTCGATCACTGCGCGAAATTCGCGCAGGACCGTCAGCGTCCGCTCAATTGCTGATGGATCGAGCCGGCCCGTCGCATTCACTCCCTGACCCAAACGAGTGATGCGCATCAGACGCTCGATCTGCGTCTTGCCATCTGTGGTGATGAGGAGGCGGACCGAATTCGTTCCGCAGTCGATCGCTGCCACTGGAGTGCTCATGCGCCAAGCCTCGTGGGTGCCGTTGCCGGCAACAAACCACGCTCAATCAGTTGATCGTTGGTCCACTGACCGATCGGATCATCGCCACCAGCCAACCAGTAGGCGTAATGAGCGTGAAGGCACTTGACCCCTTCGCGCGTACCCCCGACTCCACCCGATGGGGCCGGCCCTTCGTGACCCTTGGGAATGTCGCTATCTCGCTCGTTTGCGTACTCGGCGTGGGCTCGGGCGATGTCGGCAGCGTCGAGTTCGGCTTCGGCCTGACGCACACCCCCATAGGACTCGAGGGTTCCGATGGCCGACCGAACCGTGGGTTCACATAACCAGTAACGGGTTGGCATTGGCGTTCCATCCGGAAGAAACGGCTGATTGCGCAGCACCGCCGGATCCCCTGATGGTGACCGAACAACAATCTCGAACTCCCCCATCGGCAACCGACCCAACAACTCGGCGACACGCGCCCGGTCGGGCGCAGAAACTGTCACGAGCGGCGGCGGAGCAGACGCCAGATCACGAGCGCTGCAAGAGCGACACCCAACACCGGGACGGCGCGCTTGAGTACCGGCGAACCAGCCTGACCGAGCAAATCGATAGCTTCCGGCTCGGGTTGGTTGATCTGACGAACGACCGGTGCCTCGGAGACCGCCGGCTCTGCCGCTTCCGAAGTTGGTGCCGTCGTCTCGGAAGTCACCCCAGCGTCAACGGCGCTGATCACGTCAACGAGAACCGTCTGCTCGAGATTGTCCACGAACTGGCCGAGGATCTTTGCACTGACATCGGCGAGGACACCGCGGCCGAACTGAGCGACCTTGCCCGTCACCGTGAGATCGGTCGTCACCGTGACATGCGTTCCGGATCCGGCCGGTTCGAGGACTGCAGTGATGATTGCACTCGCATTACCTGCTCCGCGCGTGTCGCGCCCAGCGGCATCCAGAACTACCCGATAGCCGACATCGTCGCGTTCGATGAACGTGGCCTTGCCCTTGTACTGCGCGGTGATGGGACCGACCTTCACCTTGACGATGCCGCGGTACTCCTCGCCTTCGATCTCCTGGAGTTGTGCGCCAGGAAGACACGGGGCAATGCGCTCGACATCGGTGAGGATCGCCCACGCGGTCTCGATCGGAACGCTCACATCAAAGGTATTGGTCAGTTCCATCGGTCGAGATCCTCCTGGGTGTCAATATCGATCGCGCTACCGGAGCACGCTACCTCGCTCACCAAGCCGGGCTTCGAGCGAATGAGGACCCGGGCGCCCTCGTCGCCGTCCTTGGGAAGCTCATCCCAGACGTCGTGGCGCAACCGAACAGGATTTCCGCGCCGTCCTTCATAAGAAGCCACGAGGATCGGCATGTCGGTTGGACCCGTGGCCACGGCGTGCCACGCGGAAGCCTCAACGAAGGGCTGATCGGCAAGTCCGATCACGACAAATGCCGCGCCGAGTTCCCGGGCGGCATCGGTAGCGGCCCGAACCGACGAGGCCTGACCCGTTGCCCACGCTTCGTTGAGAACCGTCGTCACCCCTGCCGGGAGGGTCCCCGAAAGATCAACTGCGCCCGTCACCACGAGCACATGGTCGAAACAGCCGGCGTCCAAAGCCGCGTTCACAGCGATTGTGACCATCGCTTCGCCCCGGAATCGGGCCACCAGTTTGGAATCGCTACCGAAACGCGATGACCCACCGGCGGCGAGAACCGCAGCGACGATCCCTCCTTCTGGCGCTCCCATCGCTCCAGTCAAGCATCTCAAGACCGTCACCGACCCGGACGACTTCGACCGCAGACCCCGCAGGTCCACTCCGCTAACATCTGCCCTTCATCCGTCGCCCGCGATGTGAGCGGAAATGTCCGAGGGGGACCATGGAAATCACGATGACAGTGAACGGTGTCGAGCAGACCGCCGACGTCGAGCCTCGAACCCTGCTTGCCTACTTCCTCCGGGAGACCATCGGACTCACCGGCACCAACATCGGTTGCGACACATCTTCATGCGGTGCATGCACGATCCACGTTGATGGCGAATCGGCCAAGTCATGCACCCTTCTCGCCGTCCAGGCGGACGGTTGTTCGGTCACGACGATTGAAGGACTCGCCGACGGCGACACGATGCATCCGATGCAGAAGGCCTTCCAGGAGAACCACGGGCTGCAGTGCGGTTACTGCACCCCCGGAATGGTGATGGCTGCTGTTTCGCTTCTTGACGAGAACCCCAATCCCACCGAGCAGGAAGTTCGCCTCGGCCTCGAAGGCAACCTCTGCCGCTGCACCGGGTATCACAACATCGTGAAGTCCGTTCTGGCTTGCGCCGCCGAACCATTCGGAGCGACGAAATGATCCCAGCGTCCTTCGATTACCAGCGGGCAGAATCGGCCGACGAGGCCATCGCCCTTCTCACTGAACACGGCGATGAGGCCAAACTCCTTGCTGGCGGGCACTCACTCTTACCCCTCATGAAGCTCCGCCTCGCATCCCCATCGGTTCTGATCGATGTCGGCCGTCTTGATGATCTTCGTTACATCCGCGACGCCGGCGATCACATCGCGATCGGTGCTCTCACCCGCCATCGCGAACTTGAGACCAGTGCCCTTCTTGCCGAGGCGGCTCCCCTGCTTTCGCACGCAGCCAGCCACGTCGGCGATCCCCAGGTTCGCCATCGCGGCACGATCGGCGGTTCACTCGCCCATGCCGATCCCGCTTCAGATCTTCCGGCCGTTGTGCTTGCTATGGGTGGCACGATCGTCGTTCAGGGCCCATCGGGACAGCGCGAGATCGCCATTGCGGATTTCTTTATCGGTTTCCTCGAATCAGCCCTTGCCCCCGACGAACTCATGACCGAGATCCGCATTCCCAAACTCAATGCCGAGGGGTGGTCGTTCCAGAAGTTCAACCGCCGAGCCCAGGACTGGGCCATCGTCGGCGTTGCCGCGGTACGCGCCAACGGATCGACGGGCGTCGCTCTCGTGAACATGGGCTCAACCCCGCTCCTTGCCGTCGGTGTCGTTGACGCCGTGAAGTCGGGCGCCACCGCTGAACAAGCCGCCGATCGGGCCACGGAGAACACCGAAGCCCAGAGCGACATCAACGCCTCGGTCGCCTATCGGGAACATCTTGCCCGAGTGCTCGTTCGCCGTGCCCTCGAAGAGTCCGGCCTCGCGTAAACGCCGATTGGGTTGTAGCGAAGCGCGAGCAGGCGGTCGCTCTACTGCCCAACGCTTTCAGCCACGACATTCGTCAGTGGATCGGTCCTGCTGTTCCCCTAAGTGACGCCGCGATCCGACCGGTTCTCGCGGCGATGATTTCGGCCACGATGGCTACTGCAGTCTCCTCCGGAGTCCGTCCTCCGAGATCGAGTCCGATCGGGGCATGCAGCCGATCACGAACCTGATGCATGTCCGCCCCCTCAGCCTCGAGTCGACGCAGTCGTTCGTCGTTCGTACGCCGGCTTCCCATCGCTCCCAGATAACCAACATCGGTTCCGAGAGCGGCGATGATGGCCGGCACGTCGAACTTGTGATCATGGGTGAGGACACAAATGGCGTCGCGTTCACCCAACTGATCACCCTCACGGGCAAGAAGTCGATGCGGCCAATCGACCACGACCTCGTCGGCATGCGGAAATCGCCGCTTCGTTGCGAACACTTCGCGTGCGTCACAAACCGTCACGGAATAGCCGAGAACCTTCGCCACTCGGACGAGTGCGCCAGTGAAATCCACGGCGCCGAAGATGAGCATGCGCGGCGGCGGCGCGAACGATTCAATGAACACCGCTACCGCATCTTCCCGGGCCTCGCCGTGGGGCCCGTAATGACGCACGCCCGATCGTCCACCTGCGAGTTCGCCGATCGCGTCGCGAATCACCACACGGTCGAGATCGGCGTCACCAAGAGTTCCGATGGGCTCCATTGTTTTGCCAACGAGAATCTTGGCCCCAGGATTCACTCCCTCAATCACTGTTGCTAAGGCAACAGGATGGTTGGCGGTCACTGCTTCACGCCAGAGTTCGTAGATCGACGGGTTCACGGCGTTACCAGTCCAGCGGTTCGATGAAGAGATGAACCGTTCCACCGCATGTCAGGCCGACAGCGAAGGCGTCGTCATCGCTGTATCCGAATGTGACAAGTCGGCGATCGCCGGTGCTGAGGATGTCCAGTGCTTCGGCGACAACCGCGCCCTCGACGCAACCCCCCGAAACTGACCCAGCCACCTCGCCATCATCGGCGACTGCCATCGTCGCTCCGGGGAGTCGGGGACCCGAACCCTCGATGTCCACAACCCGAGCAATAGCGATGCCTCGCCCTGCCGCTCGCCAGCGATCGATGTCTCCCATTATCTCTTTCACCGGCTCAACTCCTGCATGGGGCGCCTGACGCCGAGTGACGAAACAATCCTGCCCAACTCGTCGAGAGACTCGAGCGAATGCCCTTCGATGAAGTCATCGACGAAGGGTAACGCCGCTGCCATCCCCTTCGCGAGTGGCGCGTATCCCTCGGATGCCTTGAGCGGATTCACCCAGACGGTTCGGAACGCCACCCGTTGCAATCGGGCCATCTGTTCGGCAAGAACGTCAGTGTCGCCGCGATCCCATCCATCCGAAAGGATTACGACGATCGCACCCCGGGCCATTCCCCGCACACCCCAATCGTCGTTGAAACGTTGCATGCTCTCGCCCAACCGTGTGCCGCCGTCCCAGTCGGGGACCGCCGCGGCCGCACGATTCAGCGCGTCGTCAGGATCGAGAGTGGCTAGTTCGCGGGTGAGTCGTGTGAGGCGTGTGCCAATCGTGAAGACCTCAACCCGCGATGTGTCGGCGACGGCCACGTGGGCGAAACGAACAAGAGAACGGCTGTACTCGGCCATCGAGCCGCTGATATCGCACAACAGAATCACGCGGCGGGGAACGCTGATGCGGACCTGCGATCGACGTCGGAAGGGTTCGCCCCCCGTTCGTAATGATTCGCGAATGGTCCGTCTCAGATCCGGTCGCCCTCTGAGCGAGTCCGATGGTCGACGGCGTCGCGATAACCGTTTGGCTCCGACGAGATCCATTGCTTCCATCAGTCGGTCAACTTCGAGCCGCTCTTCGGTCGTGAGACCGGCGAAGTCGCGCGAACGCAGCGTTTCTGTCCGACTGAAACGCAGAACAGGCTCGATGTCGTCCTGCGATTCGGCAGAATCCGCCGAAGAGCATTCATCGTCATCGATAGCCACCGAAACTGGTTTCTGCTCGGCCTGCGTCATCCGCTCATCGCTTGACTCCAACCACCAGATGGAAAACACCGAATCGTAAAGATCGATGCTGCGACGATCATGCGTCAGCGTGGCACGACCGGCCCAGTAGACGGAGAGCAATCCATCGGATAGTTCTGCGAGCGCCTCGACGAAGAGGAGTTCACTTCCGATGGGAACCGATAACCCGGCATCACGGAGTGCTGCGACAAAACCAAACAGGCGAATCCCGCTCTCAGCGTCTTCGTCCTCCGCCATTGATTCAACCCAACCGGGAACGTGACGCGACGACAAGTTCGGCGAGACCGTGGCGACGAACACGCTCGGCATCTTCTCGATACTTGAGAACCGCACCGAGCGTCGCCGAAGCTGAGTCGACTGTCATCTCAGAATGACCGAGAGCCAGCAACGCCTGCGTCCAGTCGATTGTCTCGGCAATACCGGGGGGCTTGTAGAGACCGAACTCGCGCAGTTCCGCAGCGAGCGCCGATACCTGACGAGCAAGCAACTCATCCACGCCCGGGATACGGGATCGCACGACGGCGACTTCCCGATCGAGATCGGGATGCTCCACCCAGTGATACAGGCAGCGTCGCTTCAACGCATCGTGAACGTCGCGGGTGCGGTTCGAGGTGACAATCACAATCGGTGCCACCTCGGCGCGGAACGTCCCCAGCTCGGGAACAGTGACGCTGTAATCGGCGAGAACTTCAAGCAGGAACGCTTCGAACTCGTCGTCGGCTCGGTCGATCTCATCGACAAGAAGGATTGGTCGAGCTCCGGCGTGGTGATCGATCGCCTTCAGGAGGGGACGGCGAACAAGGAAGCGTTCGTCGTACAACTCCCCTTCAAGGGCTTCGACTCCCCCTGACGCTGCGCCCGCTGCTTCGGTGGCACGAAGGTGCAACAACTGCCGCGGGTAGTCCCATTCGTAAAGGGCCTGAGCGGCGTCGAGCCCCTCGTAACACTGGAGTCGAATCAGTTCTCCGCCCGTCCACCGAGCGATCGCCTTCGCCACCTCGGTCTTGCCGACACCCGGTTCTCCTTCAAGGAGCAGGGGCCGCTTCATCGAAAGCGCGAGGAACACTGCAGTGGCCAGACCTTCATCGGCCAGATAGCCCTCACCGGCGAGTCCCAAAAGCACATCGTCGACGGTCTGGGGATCGGTGGAGGCCACGGGCAGAGGATACCGCTGTGCTCAGGCGTCGATCCCTTCCGGGATCAGCCCCGGAGGAACAGGAAATAGAAACCTGCGAAACCGAAGACGGTCACACCGACAACAGCCACAAGCGTCCAACGGGCCGAACTCTGCCAACTCTGCTTCTCGGTCATGGATCTAGAGACCGGCGATTGCTCGCCAAACCTTCTCTGAGGTGAGCGGCATGTCGAGATGGGTGACGCCGTAGGGCGACAACGCATCCATGACCGCACTCTGCACGGCTGGAGTCGATCCGATGGTGCCCGATTCGCCGATGCCTTTCGCCCCGAGTGGATTCACCGGCGACGGCGTCTCCAGAGGAACGAGTTCGAAGCTCGGCAACTCAGCCGCAGAGATGAATGCGTAGTCCGCAAGATTCGAGGTCTGCGGATTTCCGTCCTCGTCGTACATCATCTCCTCGTACAACGCCTGAGCAACTCCCTGGGCGATGCCACCATGGCGTTGGCCCTCAACGATCAAGGGGTTGAGGATCCGACCGGCATCATCGCAGGTGATGATCCGACGTAAACGCGTCTGACCGGTTTCGCTGTCGACTTCGACGACAGCGACATGTGCGCCAAACGGGAAAGTTGCGTTGTCGGCGGTGAAGGTAAGCGCAACCTCAATCGGTTGACCCACAGGGCCCTCGCCGATCGGACCGGTGATGTCGCCGGCAGCGCCAATCTCAGCCCACGTCTTCGCCGAAGCAGGAGAACCGGCGACATGGAATGCGCCACGATCGACGTCGAGCACGATGTCATCGGAATTCGCCTCAAGCAGTTCCGCTGCGACCTTGCGGGCCTTGTCGACAACCTGCTCGGTTGCAGTCCAGACCGCAGAACCACCGAGTTGCAAGGACCGCGATCCGAATGTGCCATGCCCTTCGGCAACCCGGTCGGTGTCTCCCGCCACGACATCAATGTCGTCCATCGGGATACCAGTCAGTTCGTTCGCCAGCATCGCCCACGCTGTCGAGTGACCCTGTCCATGCGATGACGAACCAGTGAAGACCGTTATGCCACCGTCACTGCGCAGGGCAACCTTGGCGAACTCGCCCTGATTGCCGGCAGGGCCAGCTGTGATCTCGACATAAACCGATACTCCGATGCCGAGCTGCACCGGATCCCCAGCCGCTCGACGCTGCGCCTGTTCGGCCCGGAGTGCTTTGTAATCGGCGGTTTCGAGAGCAAGGTCGAGTGCGCCGACATAATCACCGCAGTCGTAAACCGCACCGGTGACTGTCGTGAACGGGAAAGCATCCGTCTGGATCAGATTGCGGCGACGGAGTTCGACTGGATCCATGCCGATCTCGCCGGCGAACAGATCGAACGCCCGCTCGATCGCGGCGGTTGCCTCGGGGCGTCCGGCACCGCGGTACGCCTCGATCGGGGTGGTGTTGGTCATGACGCTCTTGATGTTGCATTCCACTTTCGGAATGACGTACGTACCTGGCGCCATCGTGCGCGTCATGAACGGAAGGAACGCTCCCATCGACGGATAGGCGCCAACGTCCTGCAACACGGTGAGACGGTACGCCTCAACGTTTCCGTCGCGACTCCCACCAATCTCGATCCTGTCGATCTGGGCGCGACCGTGAGGCATGGACACCATGCTCTCGCCGCGGACCTCAGCCCAGCGCACCGGCCGGCCAAGCTTTCGCGAAACCCATGGAAGCAGCGCCTCATCAGCCTGAAGATTGATTTTGGCCCCGAATCCGCCACCAACTGCCGGAGCAATGACCCGAACCTGTTCCGGCTCCAGTTCGTAGAGGCCGGCAAGCTTGGTTTTCACACCATGAGGAGCCTGTGTCGACGAGAACGCAATAAGGCGTCCGTCGTGCCACGTGACGGCGATCGCCCGAGGCTCAAGAGGACAGACCGCAAGGCGTTGGTTCACGAAGTCGCGTGAGACGACAACCTCGCAATCATCAAAGAGATCGTCCGAATAGCCGAACGGAACTTCGAGAGCGGTGTTCGTACCGTGTTCCGGGAAGAGCAGGATCTCATTCTTCGCCGCATCGATCGGACTCACCACTGGATCAAGCGGGTCGTAATCGATGATTACAAGTTCCGAGGCGTCTTCTGCTTGTTCGCGAGTTTCCGCAAGGATGACGACGATCGCCTCGCCCACGAAACGCACCACGTCGGTCGCGAGCCAGGGACGAGCAAGGATTTCTGGGATCATCCCGGGAATTGCGACGCCGAATGGTCCGAGATCTCCCGACGCCGCGATGTCGGCTGCGGTGAAGATTGCGACGACGCCCGGGGCATCAGCGGCTTCAGAAACATCAAGTTCGACGATTCGGGCGTGGGCGATGGTGGACCGCACGAAATGGGCGTGCACCGCCCCGTCGAGGAGCGGATCGCGCAGGTCGGCGGTGTAGATACCCCCGCCGGTCAGAAACGTCGGATCTTCACGACGCTGGACTCGCGTTCCCATCACGCTCATGTATGCACTCCCCATCGATGGCCTCTTGCTGAGCGAAGGTTAGTGGACGTCTGAGTTCGGGATTCTCAGCGCTCGATGGTCGTTCCTAGTCCACTGAACGGCCATGCATCGGGAACCCTCACAGGATCCCGGGCCGGAGGCAGCACCTGGTAGACCTCCTCGCCGGCCTTGGCATACCCGTACTGCTCGCGGGCGAGACGTTCAATCTCGGAATCAGTTCGGAGCGCGTCGGCTTCGGCCCGAGCCGCATTGTTCGCGGCATCGAGTTCGGCGAGCCGACTTTCGGCTGTGGCCGCAGCCGAACGCTGCGCCAACCAGGTCCGGGTCGGAAATGCTCCGACGACAAGGACACCGACCGTAAGAATCACCAGAACCAACGGACCGACGAGACGGGCAAGGGTTCGACCCGACGAACGTCTTGCTGGCGCCGCATGGCGAGGCCCGGACGCCTTCCGGCGAACGGGAACCGGATCAGCTTTTGCTGTCCGTCGGACGGGTTTCTTCGGAGTCACGAACCTGCGCTGACCTGTTTGAGCGCCGCGGCACCCCAGTAAGCGGCGGCTTCGCCGAGATCATCTTCGATGCGCAGCAGTTGGTTGTACTTCGCGACCCGATCGCTGCGCGCCGGAGCACCAGTTTTGATCTGACCACAATTCGTGGCAACAGCAAGATCGGCGATCGTCGTGTCTTCGGTTTCACCCGAACGATGGGACATGACTGCCGTGTAACCAGCGCGGGTTGCCATGGCGACGGATTCAAGGGTTTCGGTGAGAGTGCCGATCTGGTTGACCTTCACCAGAATCGAGTTGGCGACACCCGCTTCGATTCCGCGGGCAAGACGCTCAGTGTTCGTCACGAAAAGGTCATCGCCCACCAATTGGGTACGCGTCCCTAGGACTTCGGTCAGTTTCGCCCAGCCGTCCCAATCCTCTTCGGCCATACCGTCCTCGATCGAGACGATCGGGTACTTGCTCACGAGCGACTCGAGATAGCCGACCATCTCGGCCGCGTCGAGCGTGCGACCTTCACCGGCAAGCACGTAGTTGCCGCCCTTGTAGAACTCGGTCGATGCCGCATCCAGTGCGATGGCGATATCGGCTCCGGGGGTGAACCCCGCCTTCTCGATCGCTTCGAGGAGCAGTTTCACCGCATCTTCGTTCGACGCGAGATTCGGAGCGAAACCACCTTCGTCGCCGATCGAGGTGGAAAGACCGCGGTCCTGCAACACCTTCTTGAGAACGTGATACGTCTCGGCTCCCCATCGGAGCGCCTCGGAGAACGAAGCCGCTCCCACGGGCATGATCATGAATTCCTGGATATCGACATTGTTGTCGGCGTGTTCACCGCCATTCAGAACGTTCAACATCGGCACCGGAAGCACGTGCGCGTTCACGCCACCGATGTACCGGTAAAGAGGTACGGCGAGTTCGTCTGCCGCGGCACGCGCAACAGCAAGCGATACACCGAGGATCGCGTTTGCACCGAGACGGCCCTTGTTGTCCGTTCCGTCGAGATCGAGAAGTACGCGATCGATGTCGCGCTGATCGAGAGCGTCGAAACCCACGAGGGCGTCATAGATCTCGTCGTCGACATGAGCGACCGCGTTGAGGACACCCTTGCCGCCGTAGCGACCATCGCCGTCGCGGAGTTCAACCGCCTCGAATGCCCCGGTCGAGGCGCCTGACGGGACGATTGCCCGGCCGGCCGCACCGGACTCAAGAATTACCTCAACCTCGATCGTTGGGTTGCCTCGGCTGTCGAGGACCTCACGGCCGGCGATGTGTTCGATAATGCTCATGGATCCGGGGGCTCCTGATTGAGAGTGCGTCTAGGGAATGTTTCCACGTCGGCGCGCGCCTGTCGTGAATAGTCAGTCTGATCAGGGATTCGCGAGCTCCGCGGCCCGTTGCACATCGCGGAATCGGATGGCCGCAGCACGCAGAGCTGTCTCGGGGTCTACATCGGCCCGTCTGGCCTCATTGACCACAGCAAACAACAACTGCCCGATCGACTCCGCATCGACGGAGCCTTCGCCCAGCCGGTTTGAGGCCATCAGATCAGGGGATTCAACAAGGTCCGCGACATCCAGCGTCGCCGCCTTCTTCTGAACCTTGAGGGCGAATAGGAGCGCTGGGAGGGCGTCAGGCACACCGTCAAAGACGCTCTCACGCCCCTTCTCGGCCTTCTTGATCTGTTCCCAGTTCCTCACCACAGCCTCGGAGCCGTCAACTTCGACATCACCGAATACATGCGGATGTCGCAATCGCAGTTTGTCGTGCACCGTCGTGGCGACATCAGCGATGGTGAACTGACCCTGTTCAGCAGCCAACTGGCTATGAAACAGAACCTGGAAGAGAAGGTCCCCAAGTTCCTCCTCGAGATGGTCATAACCCTCACCGGATTCGACATCGAGATTGTCGATCGCTTCGAGCACTTCATACGACTCTTCGAGGAGGTGCCGACGAAGAGACTCATGTGTCTGCTCTTTGTCCCATGGGCACTCAGCCCGCAGGATCGCGACCTGCTCGACGAACCGGGCAAGTTCGCGCGCTACCGGCGCACGAAGGGCCGGGATGTACACCGACGTGAGGTGATCTGGTTCAACGCGGTCGAGATCAACCCACGCGATGCTTTCGACCCGCTCGTCGGGGAGTCCGAGACGCTGTAACACCACAACTTGGGCGTCCGGTTCCACTGCGGCCTCGGGTCCGTCATCAAGCGCGAGTTTCACATCGGAAAGAACATGGACTGAATCGCATTGGGCCACCAGCAGCGGACCGCGTTCACCGGCCGCATCGATAGCAAAACGGTGTCCATCAACGATTCGCACGCCGGCCGCGACAGGATCTATCCCGAGTCGAACCCATGCGAGGTCGAGAAAGGACATCGCTGGGAGCACTTCAACATCGACGCGCCGATCAGCGAGAAGCAATTCGACAGTGTGTTCCGCAACCAGCGGCGAACCCGGGACCGCATAAAGGATGCGACCATGTTCACGAGCGGCGGCGACAAGAGACTCGACTATCGCCGGATAGACCTCATCTATCGAGTCGGAGCTCTCGTAGAGCCTGTCGAAACTCAAAGCATCGGGAACGCAGGACGCGGCCGGATGACGCGTCGTCCGCAACCAGCGATTCGGACATGCTTCTATTGCATCTCGTGCTCCCGCAGTCAGAAGATCTGAATCACCAGGACCGAGGCCGATGACCACGATGCAGGGGCGGTCATCCATAGTGCCGCTCTATCGCATTTCGGAATTGACCATGTTCTCCAACGGGGAGAGCGTGGTGCTCGGCGGAACGGCACCGGCGGGAGCGACGATCTGAAGCGTTGACGAATCGTATTGGCCGTAACGGCCGTCGACCCCGATCCTCGCATCAGCGGCAACACGAGCCAGTTCCGCTCCCAACAGTTCCGAAGCGCTCTGTGCGATTGACGAACGGAGCTGTTCCTTCAGGTCATCGAACCCGAGGTTCGATCCCCGAGCCGAAACAAGGATGATGTGATAGCCGAACTTGGTTTTTACGGGTTGACCGACGACGCCGATCGGTTGACTCCATGCTGCGTTGTCGAACTCCGTAACGAACGCTCCCCTGGGACTGCAACCGAGGGCGCCGCCGTCGGGGCCCGAGCCGGTGTCCTGCGAGTTTGTTCTCGCCAGGTCGGCGAAGTTCGACACCCCGACAAGTTGCCCCTGAATCTTCTCCATCTGAGCAAGGGCCGTGGCGTACTGCGCCTCGGTAGGTGTTGCCGTACCCGAGCCGTTGCCGGCGACGATGAGGATGTGCCTGGCGCACACGAGTTCACCGGAATACTCGTTCTTCGTCGATTCAAAGAGTCGACGCAATCCCGCGTCGGACTGAGCGTCGGACACAAGCTTCGTGAGCAACAAATTCTGGGCCGCAACTCCGGCAACAAGCGAGTTCTGGTAATCAGCCGGGAGGCTCGCGAAGAAGGTCTGACCAGAGGACGACACGAAGTTCTCTTCGAGCAACGCCCGCGCATCGTCGAGATCGGCCTGAGTTACGGTAAGACCGCGTTGTTCAACGGCCAGACGAGCCAGTTGGAGATTCAACTGGTCGTTGAGAAAAGCAGCGGTGTACGAAGTCGCCCACGAATTGCCGTCGGGACTGCGTAGATCACTCGCCGAACCGTTGGCCTTTTCGTACACCGTGGCGAATGAGGAGAGTTGGCTACTGAAATCCTTATCCGAAAGATTCCAGTTGTTGACGCTCATCGCTACCGGGTTCACTGCTGAGCAGGAACTGCCGATCACGGTAAGGGCAAGAGCCAGGGCGATCACGGCGATGGGGGCTTTCCGTAACGTCTTCACAAGGTAGATAACACTAACGGAGCAACCGGGTTCACAACAGTCAAGAGCCCTGACCTTCAGGTTCCGGGAGAAGGTCTTGAATCGCTTCCACGAGATCGCGTGCCGCCGCCGATGCGGACGTCAGCGGAAGCTGCAACTGGCCGATCTCAGACTTGTAGACAGATCCTTTATAGACGCGCTCGAGACGAATCGTTTTCGATGTCAACAGGGTGATCGGACTGATGCGGGCCAGATACTTCGGTCCACCGAATCCACTTCCCTTCGTGACCGCTATTTCCCGGATTCCCGTGCGGGAGCATTCGGCTCGAAGTCGGGCGACCTCAAGTAACGCTTCCGCTGGAGCAGGAACCGGCCCGTACCTGTCCTCCCACTCCTCTCGAATGTCGTCAACCTGCTCCTGCGAGCTCACGGCGGCGAGACGGCGATACGCATCGAGTCGGAATTCCTCGCGCTCGACATAGTCGGTGGGAAGGTGTGCATCGAGAGGGAGTTCGATCTTGATCTCGGCAGGCTCCGATGGCGTCTCGCCTTTCAGTTCCGCCACGGCCTCGGTAACCATCTCGCAGTAGAGGTCGTATCCGACCGCAGAAATGTGGCCACTCTGGCCCGTCCCAAGCAGATTTCCGGCTCCGCGGATTTCGAGGTCGCGCATGGCGATCCGGAACCCCGACCCAAGGTCGGTGGCCTCGCCGATCGTCTTCAGCCGCTCGAAGGCCTGATCGGTGAGTGAACGATCGGGTGGGTAGAAGAGATAGGCGTAGGCGCGGCTCCCCGACCGGCCGACGCGTCCGCGCAACTGATGCAACTGACCGAGTCCGAGTAGATCAGCGCGATCGACAACCAGTGTGTTGACGGTCGGCATGTCGATCCCGGATTCGATGATCGTCGTGCAGACGAGAACGTCGAACTGTCCTTCCCAGAAATCCAGGACGACCTTCTCCAGGGTGCCCTCGTCCATCTGGCCGTGGGCGATCGCGATCCGCGCTTCCGGCACAAGTTCATGGAGTCTCGCTGCCACCCGATCGATGTCCTGTACTCGGTTGTGCACGAAGAACACCTGTCCTTCACGCAGCAATTCGCGTCTGATCGATTCTGCGACCGCGCGCTCGTCGTACTCGCCGACGTAGGTGAGGATTGGCTGCCGCTCGCTCGGTGGCGTATTCAAGAGCGTGAGATCGCGGATACCCGTAAGACTCATCTCGAGTGTCCGCGGGATCGGTGTCGCCGTCAGCGTCAGCACATCAACACCGATCTTCAGGCTCTTGATCGATTCCTTGTGACTCACACCGAATCGCTGTTCCTCGTCGACGACCAGAAGTCCGAGATCCTTGAATTTAAGATCCGGCGCCAACAACCGATGTGTGCCAATCACGACATCGACATCTCCGGATTCGAGACCAGCGATCACCTTCTTTGCCTGTGCCGCGGTGAGGAAGCGGCTAAGCACCTCAACACGAACTGGATATCCGGCGAAACGGTCACTAAATGTCTGACCATGCTGTTGCGCAAGGAGCGTCGTGGGCACGAGGACTGCAGCTTGTTTGCCATCCTGCACCGCCTTGAACACTGCTCGAACCGCCACTTCGGTCTTTCCGAAACCAACGTCGCCGCACACGAGTCGATCCATCGGCCTCTCGGCCTCCATATCGGCCTTGATCGCCGCGATCGCCGTGTGCTGATCGGGCGTCGGTTCATAAGGAAACGACTCCTCGAGTTCACTCTGCCATGGCGTGTCGACCGCGAACGCGTGACCCGGCTCGTTCACGCGCTTCTGGTACAGCACCACCAACTCCTGCGCGATCTCGGTGACCGCAGCGCGCACCTTCGCCTTACTCTTTTGCCACTCCCCGCCTCCGAGTCGACTGAGACTCGGACTATCGCCTCCCGTGTAATGGCGAACGGCATCAATCTGATCGCTCGGAACGTAAAGCCGATCGTCGCCTCGGTACTCGAGCAACAGATAATCGCGTTCGACGCCACCGAGCGTGCGCGTAACCATGCCGCCGTAACGCGCCACACCATGCTGGAAATGAACGACGTGATCGCCGACTTTGAGATCCTCGAAATAGCCAGGAGCGGCGGCCTTGCGCGGCCGAGCCCGACGATGGGCCCGGCGCCGTCCCGTCACATCGGACTCGGCGAGAACGGCCAACTTCACATCCGGAAGCCGGAACCCCCGTTCAAGGGGAACAACCACCACTCGCCCACCTGGTTTGGTCAGATCTTCGCGACCGCGTTCGTCGAACATGAAGTTCAGACCCTGTTCGCCAAGCATCGACACGAGGCGGTCCGCCGAACCGGCGCCATCAGCCGCCACCACCACGCTGAAGCCGTCTGCCAATTGTTTCGAAAGTTGCGCAACAAGGGTCGAGCCTTCGCCGACCACGGGATCCCATCCCGATGCAAGAACTGCAGGAGTATCCGGTCCATCGGCAATGTCGATGATCGTCCATGCCGGAGCCGTCGTTCTTGCGAGCAGTCTGTCGAACGGAAGATGTAGCTGCGGGAACCCGTTGGACGCGTCCGCTTCCCACGTTCGTGCTAACGATCGGGCGAGGTCGTCTTCTTCGGCGATGATGTCGCCAGCGCGGTCGCGCATGCGACGCGGTTCGATCAGCAAAATCTGGGCATCGGCATCGAGCAGATCGAAAAGGACCTCGTTGTCGTCGCTGCCGTCACCAACGAGCCACGGCAACCAACTCTCCATGCCGTCGAAGGTCTGACCGTCGGAAAGTCGATCCCACTGCTCGCGGCCCCATGTCTGAGTGGCAACAAGTTTCTCCGCACGGGCGCGCACCTCGTCGGTCGTGAGCAATTCGCGACACGGGAAGATCTCGACTTCGGCACGATCAACTGTCGATCGCTGATCCGACACCGAGAACTCCGAGAGACGATCGACTTCGTCGCCCCAGAGATCGATGCGAACAGGAGTATCAGCGGTGCTCGGAAACACATCGACAATCGATCCGCGCACCGCCACCTCACCGCGATGTTCGACCTGGAACTCCCGTCGATAACCCGCACGCACCAATCTGTCGATCAGTTCCGACGGATCAAGTTGGTCTCCAACCCCGATGATGATCGGTTCGATCTCGGCAACGTGGGGGCCGAGACGCTGGACAAGAGCCCGGACGGGCGCGACGACCACCCGCGGGGCCCGTTCAGGATCGCGGAGATGCCACAACGTTCGGAGTCGGCGGCCCATCGTCTCTACCGCCGGACTCACCCGCTCGAACGGAAGGGTCTCCCATGCGGGGAAGAGATCGACCTCGTCCGGGCCGAGAAAGGCGGCAAGATCGCGGGCCAATCGCTCGGCTTCGCCAGTTGTCGGCACCGCAACCACGATCGGTTGGCGATCGGCCCGGTGGGCCAGACCGGCAATGGTGATGGCCCGGGCCGCCTCAGGAACCACGAGGACCGCATCGCGTCGACCCAGCACCGCGGTAAGGCCGGGTTCATCGATGAGGAGTTGTGGGAGATCGGTGAGAGACATCGGTTCTTTCGGCGCGCTCGAAACCGCCCGGAGGCATGACGACGCGCAAGATCCCGGGACGCAAGGCGTACCGGGGGTGACGGGAATGCTCAACCCTACCGATGACCCGGATGGCACAGGCTGTCCGGGTCAGATTTCCGACAGGCGAATCCCCCGGTCACCGATTGCGCCCGACTACCGAAAGGGTGTCAACTGTCAACACGTATGACTGCTCCGACCCAGAACTCTCCCGGCCCCAAACCGCTTCCACCCACCCCGAAGGTCTCGATTCCCGAGGGCCGGACGTTTAGGTTCAAGAACCGTTTTCTCGGCCGACCGCTTCACACCGATCAACTCGAGCACGAACGACTCGGCAAACCGACTGCGCTCGCAGTCTTTGCGTCGGACAACCTTTCATCAGCTGCATACGCAACAGAAGAGATCCTCCATACCTTGCTGCTCGCGGGCATTGGCCTTGTTGCGTTCCAATTCGTAATGCCAATCACTCTCGCAATGGTCGGCGTGTTGATCATCTTGATTCTGAGCTATCGGCAAACGATCAAGGCCTATCCGTCCGCAGGTGGCGCCTACATCGTGACGAAGGACAACCTAGGAGTGCTTCCCGCACAGGTCGCCGGCGTTTCCCTCCTTACCGATTACATCTTGGTAGTTGCGGTTTCGGCCTCGGCCGGAACCGCTGCCTTGTACTCCGTTTTCTCAGAGCTCTATCCCTACCGAATCTTCATCGCTCTTTTCTTCATCGCAATTGTTACGCTCGGCAACCTTCGGGGCGTGAAAGAATCAGGACGAATTTTTGCTGTCCCGACGTACGCATTCGTCGTCGCCATGGCCCTAATGATCGGCTATGGGCTGTACAAGGCAGGATTTGGCGGAGGCCTCGATCAAATCTCCCTCGACGCGATGGACCCCGAGCAACGCCACGAAGCTGCGGGCCTCAGTGCGGTTGGTTGGTTCCTCGTCCTGCACGCGTTCGCATCGGGTGGCGCCGCAGTGACGGGTGTTGAGGCGATTTCGAATGGCGTTCCCGCCTTCCGCGAACCATCGTGGAAAAACGCGGCTCAGACACTTGTCATCATGGGAACGATGCTCGGACTCATGTTCATCGGCATCTCATGGCTCGCCTCCGAACTCCACACCATCCCTGTGGCCGGCAAGACCGTCATTGCCCAAATCGCCGAGGGCGTCTATGGCAGTTCTGGATTTGGCCGCGTGATGTTCTTCTTTACCCAGTTCGCCACAATGCTCATCTTGATTATGGCCGCCAATACCGGGTTCGCCGACTTCCCTCGACTCGCCAGCTTTCAAGCGGAAGACTCCTTCTTGCCGCGACAACTCACCAAACGCGGTCATCGGCTGGTGTACAGCAACGGCATCTTGGCGCTTGCCATTATGGCTGCCTCACTTGTCGTCATTCTCAGCGCCGATGTGAGTCGTCTCATTCCGCTTTACGCAATTGGTGTATTCCTCAGTTTCACCTTGTCCCAGGCCGGCATGGCCCGTCACCACATTCGCCTGAAGGAACAAGGGTGGAAGACCGGGCTCTTGATTAATGGCACCGGAGCAGTCGTGACTGCTGTCGTGACGGTGGTTATTAGTGCAACAAAATTCGCCGACGGCGCGTGGGTCATTCTTTTGATGATCCCCATCTTCGTGTGGGTCGTCGTCCGCCTCAATCACCAATACGAAGCGGAAAAAGCCGAACTCGCAGAAGACGCTCACCTTGCCGCCACAGCCCCCATCCTCAATCGTCATGCCGTCGTTGTACTCATCGACAAAATCGATCGCACCTCTGCCCGTGCAATTCAATACGCCCGCACGCTGAATCCAGATCGACTTTATGCGGTTCATATCGCCGTAGATGTAATCCACGCCGCCGAACTGGCCGAACAGTGGGAACAGCTTGAGCTGAAGCGGGTTCCCCTCGAAATCCGCGAGTGCCCCGACCGGCGGATCAACCGCAGCGTCCTGCAACTCGTCGCCGAGGTCGCGGCCGATGGCGATACCGAAGTCAGCGTGCTCATCCCGCGACGCGAATACCGCTCGGCTTGGCATCGATTCCTCCACGACCGAACTGCTGATGCGATCGCGAAAGCTCTTGCCGATGTTCCTCATGCCAATGTGACCTTTGTTCCGTATCACCTGACCCAGTCGTCCAAGGGTCAACACATCCACAAGGTCGAGCGCGGCGCCGTTTCGGGCACAAGCGATAGCCACAACTGATATGGCGATCTTCGCCCGAAAGTCCAAGCAGCAAGCCGTCGACGAGGCCGGGCAGATTTCCTCCAGCCTCGCTTCCTTGGGCGAGCGCTCATTGGGTGGCGTGATTCCGATAGCCGAAGTGGTTTGGCGGGAACACGTAAAAGTCGCCGGCCGAGTAAAGGCCATGCGAGTCCAGCCCTGGTCTGAGCAAGTCGTGAGTCTTGAGCTCACCCTTGCTGATCAGACCGGCGGTCTCACCATTATTTTCCTTGGCCGCAGACATCTTGGCGGCATCCACCTCGGGTCTCATCTCGTCGTGGAGGGCCGAGTCGCAGAAGTCCGGCACCAGTTAGCGATGCTGAATCCTGCGTATCAGCTACTCCCCAACGGGGTCCCGCTTCCGTACTGATCCCTTTCCCTGATTGCCCGACGAAGGTGGTCGTCGAGTTACGGCTGGGGGCGGGAATTCACGCTATTCATCGCCGCGTCGGTTCCCTCCCTCACGATTGCCTCAATCGCGTCTGCCGCTATCTCGATTGCTATCGCCAGCAGTTCGCGATCGGCCTTGCCCACGCGCTTCAGTACGTGATCAGCACCCTGTTCCTTGCTCGCCGGCTTGCCGACCCCGATACGGACCCGCACGAAGTCATCGGCGTGTAGATGTGCCTTGATCGAGCGCAGCCCGTTATGGCCCGCCAGGCCTCCGCCCACCTTCACCCGAACAACGCCAGTCGCAAGGTCGAGTTCGTCGTGGACGATAACCAGCGCCGCGTTATCGGTGATGCCGAACCTTCGCACGAGTGGAGCAACCGATTCGCCCGAAAGATTCATGAATGTCGTCGGCATGGCGAGAGCAACCCGCTGACCGTCAATGCGCACCTCATCAACGAGGGCGCGTTCCTTTCCTGCCTTCAACCGGCCGTTGTGTCGGCGCGCAAGAAGTTCGACAACGTCGAAGCCGACGTTGTGACGAGTTCCTTCGTATTCTTTGCCGGGATTACCCAGACCGACGACCAACAAATCCGCGGGAGTGCCGCGACGGGGCTCGGAATTGCGCGGACCGAAGGCCACTTACTCGGCGGGGGCCTCGACGGGAGCGCTTTCGGTACCGTCATCAGTGAGGGCCGAACCGTCGCCACCGTGATCGAGATCGACGGAGAAGCGCGTCGCCATACCGGCGACAACGGGTGCACCCGGATCGACTTCGGTCATGACTCCGGCGGGAAGCGGAAGATCAGCCACGGTCACAACTGTGCCGATTTCAAGATCGGAGATCTCGACTTCGATGCGATCGGGAATGTCGGCAGGCTTGGCCTTGATGGTCAGCGACTTGAGCGGCTGGTCGACGATGCCACGACGGCCTTCGACCTTCTTGGCCTCGCCGATGAGGATCACGGGCACGTCCACGGCCACAGGTGCGTTCGGATCGACGCGCAGGAAGTCGACGTGGAGAACGTTGCGGCGCACTGGATGACGCTGGAGGTCCTTGACGATGGCGAGGTCCTTGGTGCCATCCACATCGATGGTGATCAGCGCATTGAGACCAGCATCAGTGTTGAGGGCACGACGAAGATCAGTCCACGGAACCGAGACCGAGACTGCATCACGGCCGAGGCCGTAAACGACAGCCGGAACGTGGCCATCGGTGCGCATCCGGGTGGATGAGCGGGAACCGGGGATGCGTCCGGTGGTGGCGGTGAGGGTCTGGTCCATTTGGGATACTCCTGAAGCGGCGGCAGCGAGGTGCGCCGGAGGGCGAACGTTTCGGAAACGACTGGCGATCCTACCGGTCGCTCCCCCAGTGGAGCGAACCCGCTGGTTTGGGAGCGGCGGAAGGGCCGACTTCCCCAGCTGGATCGGAGGTTCGACGCCGTGCCTGGCATGGGCCCGGGGCGATGCTTCAGACCCCGATCCCCATCGAGACGGGATACTGCATCGCTGGCGCCAAGACCGATACTGCCGATCGATCCTTCGGGCCGGCCGTCAGCTCCAGGTCAGCTCTGGTTGTGACCGTCGAAAATCTCGCTGACCGATGTGTCCTCGAAGACCGCATCGATCGCATCAGCGATGATTCCAGCCACCGAGAGGACTTCGATTTTGTCGATCTGCTTCGACTTCGGGAACGGCAGGGTGTTCGTCGTCACGACTTTGGAAATAACCGAGTTCTGCAGGCGTTCAATGGCGGGTCCCGAAAAGACACCGTGGGTGCAAGCGGCGTAGATCTTCGAAGCGCCGCGTGCCTTGAGTTGATCGGCCGCCGCAACAATCGTTCCGCCGGTATCGATCATGTCGTCGATCAGTACGCAAACCCGACCATCGACCTCACCGACGACATCGCGCGCCTCGACGGTGTTCTTCATGCCCTTGACCCGACGCTTGTGAACGATCGCAAGATCAGCATGCAACTGATTCGCATAGCGTTCGGCGACTTTCACACGGCCCGCGTCGGGAGAAACAACGACGAGGTCGTCACCGAGGCTGGCCATGTAATCGACAAGGACCGGCATCGCCGTGAGATGGTCGACCGGTCCGTCGAAGAAACCTTGGATCTGGCCGGAGTGGAGATCCACCGAGATCAGCCGGTTCGCCCCGGCTGCGGAGAACATATTGGCCACGAGTTTCGCGGTGATCGGCTCCCGGCCTTCGGACTTCCGGTCTTGGCGGGAGTAGCCATAGAACGGTGCCACTGCGGTGATCCGCTTCGCCGACGCGCGTTTCGCAGCATCGACCATGATCAGGTGCTCCATGATCGCATCGTTCACGGACATGCCTTCGTTGCCCGCATGGGTCTGAATAATGAAAACGTCGGCGCCCCGCACTGACTCGCCGAAACGGGTGTGCAACTCACCGTTGGCGAACTCAGCCAAATTCGCGTCTCCCAGAGTGACGCCGAGACGTTGGGCGATCTCCTCCGCCAGTGGAAGGTTCGCTCGTCCCGAGACGATGTGCAGACGCTTCTTGGTGACAAGTTCCATGCGGTCGTTTAGCCGATCTACTCAGTCGGAAACTGGAGTCTAGAACGCCCCGAGACGGGCACCGGCCGGCACGGTGGTTCCCGGCTCCGGAGCGGCGAAGGGGCCCATGTGGACGTCGTCGCCGATAGTGCAATTCCGGGCGACGCTGAACTCGATCACGGCACCGGTTCCGACGGCGCAATCGACCAGTCTCGTGTTCGGACCAATCTCGGTTCCGGCCCCGATCGTGCACGCTCCCTGAAGAATGGTTCCCGGAAAGAGGGTGACGTCCGATGCGAGTGTCACCGTGGCATCGATATAGGTGTTTGTCGGGTCGACCATCGTGACGCCCTGACGCATCCACCCCTCATTCGTTCGCCTGCGCAGTTCCTTCTCGGCGGACGCCAGTTGCAGTCGATCGTTCACGCCTTGGGTTTCGGCTGCGTCATCCGCGATCACGGCAGACACCCGATAACCAGCGCCCGAAAGTACCTGGACCACATCGGTCAGGTAGTACTCGCCCTGTGCATTCTCCGTCGTGACCCGCCGAAGGGCTGGGGCCAACACGCTCGCCCGGAAGCAGTAGATCGACGTGTTGACTTCCGTAATCATGCGCTCGTGATCCGAGGCGTCCGTCTCTTCGACAATCCGGTCCACTCGACCGTCTTTGCCCCGAACAACCCGCCCGTAGCCCGCTGGATTGTCCATGACAGCAGTCAGGAGGGTGCACGCTGAGTCGGTTGCTCGATGTGACTCAACTAGGGCAGCGATCGTGGCCGCCCGCAGCAACGGGGTATCTCCGGGCAGGACGAGGATGTCGGCATCGGCATCATCAAGCTCCTCGACACCGAAGGCTGTGAGGGCGACTCCGACAGCGTCGCCGGTCCCTCTCTGGATCTCCTGCTCCACAAACTCGAGTCGGGTATCCGACGCAAAATCAAGCAACTTTTCCGTCACCCGCTCAGCACCGTGCCCCACGACCACGACTGCCCGCCCGACATCGCTGCCTGTGAGCGAATCCAGCACGTACAGAACCATCTCCCTACCGCACAGCATGTGCAGTGGCTTTGGGCGCGACGACCGCATGCGCGTCCCCTCACCGGCGGCGAGCACGATTGCAGAAAGCGGCTTCGAAGACATGCCCACTTTCTAGTACGGTCAGCCTCGCCCTTCGGGGGTGGTGTAATTGGCAACACGGCTGGTTTTGGTCCAGTCATTCGGGGTTCGAGTCCCTGCCCCCGAGCAACTTCGCCTTCTTCTCCCCCGCAGTTATGCAGTAGCGAGCAGTGATCCTGGGGTCGAAATACATCCGCAGATCGTCGTTTCGCTTAATCGTTCCCGGACCGCTAAGGTCGCTCCGCCATGGGATCTCTCATTAAGAAGCGGCGCAAACGAATGCGCAAGAAGAAGCACAAGAAGATGCTGAAGCGCACGCGCTTCCAGCGCCGCGCGGCAGGCAAATAGTTCGACCCGCATTTCGGTCGTGAAGGCAGCGCCGTCCGGATCAGGTTTGAGGAGTTGCGTGAGCGACGATTCGACCGTCGCCCGGATACGCACCTTCTACGAACCAGGTCGATCCTGAGCCAGCCAACCGCGGTCGTTGCCCGCTGATATCTGCCAGACGGTCGCGCCATTGCGCGAGCCGAGGTTCGACAACAAGCGCAGCCGCTTCCAGATCATTCCCGAGGTCGCCCTCTGGGCCGCCTAGATCGTCCCAAGCGCGATAGACCGCTGGCGTTGAGCAACCAAACGGTGGTGTCCAGAGCGTGAACGTGCGCTCTACGAACGCCAGAGGCTCGACGATCTCACCAATACCTGAAACGCGGGCACGGCCCCCCACCAGACAGAACGCGACATCGGCTCCGAGAGCTGCTGCAGCTCCGAGATCGTCGAAACCCGCCCAGCGCAGAATGGCGGCCGCATCAGCCGAGCCCCCGCCAAGGCCGGCGCCCGGTGGAATCGATTTGAACAGTCGAACGCGCGCTGATCGGCCGACCAACTGCAGGGCCCGACGTACAAGATTGTCGTCACCGGCCCCGATCTCATGAGTCGATCCGGTGGCAGTATCGATGATCTCCAATGAATCGCCGTCGGAAATCTCGAGCCGGTCAATCAGATCGAGTGTCACCATTTCCGAGTCAATGAGATGGAAACCGTCGGCCCTGACCCCCGTGATCCGCAAACCGACCGTAAGTTTCGCTGGAGCGACCAGACGCTCGACCGGCGAGGGGATCTCGTTCATACCTCGATCATTGTTCCTGACGGTCGGCCCTGTCACGACCGAGCTCGTCCCGCCCGATGTCTTTCGCACCGGAGTTCTCCACGCCGAGCCCATGTTCTCTGAACACAACTTCTGTCAGTGCTCCCCACACTTCGACCCCGAGCCGCTCGGGACGATCATCGGGGGCGATCCCCGCTTGCTCGAATTGTTCTGTCGTCACGATTCCTGAGAGCGACCGCCGCAACATTTTGCGGCGCTGGCCAAAGGCCGTTCGCACGAGCGACATGAGTTGATCATGGTCGACCGACACCGCCGGAGATTCCCGACGCGTAATACGAACAAGCACCGACTCGACTCGGGGCTGCGGGATGAACACGGTGGCCGGCACCCGGCCGACGACCTCCGCTGTCGCCCAAAGTCCGAGTTTCACCGTGGGGATTCCGTAAGCCCCTGATCCCGGTGACGAGGCAAGACGCTCACCCACTTCGCGTTGCACCATCACGAGCATCGAATGGATGGCCGGCACATCGTCAAGCAATTGCAGCACGATCGTGGTCGCCACGTTGTAGGGAAGGTTCGCGACAAGGTGCCACTGCTTGTCAGCCGACAAAACCTGTCCCCAATCAATTTCGAGCGCATCACCGTGGACAACACGAACACCGAGAGGCTCAACCGTTTCAGCCAACACCGGCAGCAAATGGCGATCGAGTTCGACAGCGACAACGTTTGCTCCAGTCGCTGCAAGTTCGGTTGTTAACGAACCGACGCCAGGACCAATCTCGACGACATTCGAACTTGCGTCGATGCACGCCAACCGCACAATGCGACGGACAGTGTTGGGATCAGCAAGAAAATTCTGGCCAAGTGCGCGACTTGGCTCGAGGCCATGGCGCGCGAGTAACTCCGTGATGTCGCGAGGTGTGAGTGTCATGGGATCACTTCGAATCTTACGCAGCCGCCTTCAGTCGCAGACACTGCGCAGTTACGACGAGATTCGCGCTATCGGAAACACACCAAGAACGATTCGACTCACCTAAAAGCGCTCGAGCACCCGGGCCACGCGTTCCAACCCTGACTAGCGAGAACTCGCTCGCCGATGACGATCTGCTGTTCTCGGCTCGCTTCCCATGGGTGAGCGGTGAATTCCTCGCCGCCGAAGGCGCTCCATGTTGACCATCTGGAGCTATGGGCGAACTGAAGTCCTCCGCCGTATCCGTTGCCGGAATTCGCTGCCCAGTTTCCGCCAGTTTCGCAGGCGGCGAGGCGGTCCCACTGATTCGGCGAGGTTGTGGCGCGTCGCGAGGTTGTTGTTGTGGTCGTCGGGGCCTGGACGACCCTGGGAGCCGACGTGGTCGGCACGGGAACAATCCGGACAGTTGTGGGCGGCGGGATAGTCGTCGTTTCGAGCACCACTGACGCCTGAGCGGCGGCCGTGTCGGGCGTCGCCTCCATCACGAGACTCGAATCAGGAACGGCAAACTCGATCGAGATTGCCTCAGACGCGCCGCTCGTACTTCCGAGCATGTCAATCACCAACAACGGAAGACAGGCCAGCGTGGCGAAAAGAGCGATCGCCAGCCTGCGTTGCGTTGGATGCACGGTGGAAGACAGAGCAACGTCCTTCTCTCGACAATAGGGACCAGCTAAAGGCGAAAGAATGGAGAACGCCAAAAGGCATTCGCCGCGAACTCCGCCCGGAGCCGTGAGACGACGCTAGGGGGGCTGTAACCCGACTGCAACTTTTGTCGGGTTCGCCCCCATTCAGTCCAGAGCTAAATAAACCCAGTTCAGAGCCAATTTTTCCTGTGTCCGACGGCTTTGGCCCATTTTGTTAGTCCGCCGCGATGCCTTACGAGGGCAGGCCGTAAACTAAATTCGCGTTCTTCCATGTGACATCCGCCACAGTTTCTACCGAAATCGCCTTGACCTCGGCAATCGCAGCACCGACGAGCGGGACAAATGCTGGTCGATTCGGCTTGCCTCGGTGAGGGGCGGGGGCCAGAAAGGGCGAATCGGTCTCGACCAACAGCCGGTCAAGCGGACATAACGCCGCAGCTTCCCGGACATCGGGAGCTCCCTTAAAGGTCACAATCCCGCTGAAGGACAGATACGTCCCGATTGAGAGGCACCGAGCTGCCTCGGCGGCACCTCCGGTGAAACAATGAATCACCGTGCGCTCCGGCACACCCTCGGCGAGGAGAACATCGAAGGTGTCCTCCCACGCCTCACGGGTGTGCACGACCAGTGCCAGCGAGTGGGCATGGGCGAGGGCGATCTGCGCGGCGAAGACCTCACGCTGCAATTCTCTCGGCGAATGGTCGTAGTGATAATCAAGACCGCACTCCCCGACGGCGACGATCTCTGGTTCGGACAGCAGCGCCTCGATCCCGTCGATTCCCCCGGACGCGTCGTGGGGATGCACCCCGGCCGTTGCCCAAACCCCGTCATGGCCCCGGGCAACATCGAGCGCGACCTGAGAGGTGGCCAGATCGGTGCCAACGGTGATCATCCGCTCGACCCCCGCCGCACGAGCTTCGAGGAGCGCTTCGGCAGGACCCGGCCAGCCCTCCACACTGTCGCCAAGATGGCAGTGATCATCGATCCAACGCATGATGCCGCCTCTCAGTCGCTCGTCGGCATGGCCATACGCGGGAAGAGGGCCTCGCCCTTTTCCACGACGAGACCGCCGGGATAGCCGCCCCATGCGGCCGCGTCCGGAAGACGCTGCTCACCCGGCGTGCCGGGGAGACCGATCCGCTTCCAGACTTCGGCGCACGTGTCAGGCATTGCCGGCGTCGCCAGTATCGATACGAGTCGGAGCACTTCGAGCGCATCGCCCATTACGGCATCGAGTTCAGGGCCCGGTTCCATCTTCCATGGCTCGTTCGTCTCGAGGTGTGCATTCGCCTCGCGCACGAGTCGCCACGTCGCTTCAAGCGCAAGGCTCGGCGTCATGTTCGCCCACGCCGCGGCGGTATCCGCATAGGCCTCCAACGACACCGCGGCGAGGGGCGATGTCAGCGACGGTGCTGGCCCGATGCCATCACACTTCTTGCCGACGACTGTCGCCACGCGGGACAAGAGATTGCCGAGATTATTGGCTAGGTCGGTATTGAATCGAGTGACCATGGCTTCGTAGGAGAAATCGCCATCCGGACCGAACGGGTTGTCGCGCAGGAAGTGATAGCGGAATCCGTCGACACCGAAGTCGGTAACGAGATCGGCCGGAAAGATCTGGTTGAGACTGGTCTTTGACATCTTCTCTCCGCCGACGAGCAAGAACCCATGCACACCGATCCGATTGGGCGGTTCGATACCGGCGGCGAGGCACATAGCTGGCCAGTAAACGCAATGGAATCGAAGGATGTCCTTGCCAATCAGATGATGGACAGCTGGCCACCATTCGGCGAACCGGTCGAGATCTGAGCCGTAGCCAACTGCAGTCGCATAGTTAATGAGCGCGTCGTACCAGACGTAAAAGACATGTCCTTCATCCCACGGAACCGGAACACCCCAGGAGATTGACGTACGCGACACCGAGACGTCCTCGAGACCCTGTCGGATGATGCCGAGCGCTTCGTTGCGCTTGCCATCCGGTTGTACGCAACCCGGATTGGCTGCGTACCAATCGAGTAGCGGCTGTTCAAACTTTGACAGTTCGAAGAACCAGTTGTCCTCTTCGAGCCACTCGACCGGACGGTTATGGATCGGACAATTGCCATCAACGAGATCAGCGTCGTTGTAATAGGCCTCACACGGAACGCAGTACTGACCGGAGTAGGTGCCTTTTCGGATCCACCCGTTGTCGAAGATCGCTTGCATGAACGACTGCACCGACGTGATGTGGCGCGGTTCGGTCGTTCGAATGAAATCGTCGTTGCTTATTCCGAGCATCTCCCAAACTTCGCGGAAACGGGCGCTCGTGCGATCAGCCTGCTCTTGGGGTGTGATCCCGTTCGCGTCGGCGGTGCGTTGAATTTTGAGACCGTGCTCGTCTGTCCCTGTAAGGAAGAACACATCGTCACCGAGCAGTCGATGCCATCGAGCGAGAGCGTCGGCGGTGACCGTCGTGTAGGCGTGACCGATGTGGGGCACATCGTTGACGTAATAGATCGGTGTGGTCACGTAAAAAGGTTGAGGCACATCACAAGGCTACGCGGAAGCAGGCCCGATCATCGAACAGCGTCAGGATCGGGAGATCGCGTCCAGCGCACGGGAAACATTCGCCAGAGCACGATCGCCCACTTCGGCCAGATCCGGTCCGGTCGGATCCCGCAACGACCGCTGATGGATCCCTTCCAGAAGGACTGCCATCCTGAAGTTGTAAAGCGCGTCGTAATACCCGAACGAGCGCGGGAGTTCGATCCCCCGAGCCTCCGCGTAGCGGGTCTCGAGTTCGTGCCGCGACGGCCAACCGTCGGTTGCCAGAGGACACCAGATTTCACAGAACCCGGCCAGATCGAGAAGGGGATCGCCAATCGTTGCCGTCTCCCAATCCACGACGGCAGTCACCTCGCCCGGCGGCCCCTCGGCGATCAGCAGATTGAACATGTGGAAGTCACCATGCATCAACGTCGGCGTGAACGAGGCGGGCCTGTTCTTCGACAACCACTCCGCCACCGAGTCGATACCCGGAAGCTCGCGGCCTCCGTAGGAGAACAGTTGTCGAGTCCAGCGATCGACCTGACGCTCATGAAAACCGTCTGGTCGACCAAGATCAGAAAGTCCCCCTGCCTGCCAGTCGAACGAATGGATCGCGGCGAGAGCGTCGACCATCGCGAACGCCACATCAGCGCGGACCTCGTTGCTGGCGAATGCGTCCGGAAGGGGAGGCATCGGATTGATTCCCTCGACCCGTTCCATAACAAAGAACGTGCACCCGAGCACCGCTGGGTCCTCACACAGAGCGATGGCCTCCGGATGGGGTACGTCAGAGCCATCCAGCGCTCTCAGGATCCTGTACTCCCGGCGCATTCCCTCATTGGCCCGGTCCGCTGCTATCCCAGCCGGCCGACGAAGCACAAGGTCGCGCTCACCACGCCGGACTGTGAACATGGCATTGGATCTTCCGGCGACAAGTCGTTCGACCAGTAGAGGTTCACCCTCCGCTATGTCGCATCCATCAAGCCAAACACGCAGCCTGTGCTCATCAACAAGCGAATCACTCACGATCCGCCGCCATCGAGAGCCAGCAATGCGCCAGTCATGTACCGCGATGCGTCGGATGCAAGAAAGAGTGCTGTGCCCACGATCTCGTCTGGGCCGGCGAGGTACCCCACCGAGGACTGTCCAGCGACATGCGCTGCCGCTTCTGGAGTGGGTAAGGCCTTCTCGAAACTGTCGGTGAGGAACGGACCGCACACAATGGCGTTCACCCGGATCCCTCGGGGTCCGTATTCCTGTGACGTCGCCTTCGTAACTGCGTTCAGTCCGGCCTTTGCCGCGGCATACACAATCGTGAACGGCGACGGACGTTCCGATGCCTTTGAACTGATGTTGATGATGGAACCACCCTCGGGCATGTGCGGGGCAACCAACCCGGTCAGCCGCACCGGGCCCTTCAGGTTTACGGCGATGGTCTTGTCGAACAGTTCTTCGGTGATCCCAGGAATCGAAGGCGGCACCGGAGCGATACCTGCGTTGTTCACAAGGATGTCAATGCGATCGAATTCGCCCACCGCCGCCGCCACCAACGCGGCGCATTGGTCCCAGTCCCCGACGTGGCAAGCCACCGCCAAAGACCGGCGACCCATTGCACGGATTTCGCTGGCGACCGATTCGCATGAATCAAGGTTGCGACTGGAAACGATGACATCGGCTCCCGCCTCTGCGAACCCCAGCGCCATTGCCCGACCCAGACCTTTGCTCGCGCCGGTGACGAGCGCGACCTTTCCGTTGAGTCCGAACGACGGGGCCGTCATCGCTCGAACGCCCTGAAATACCAGCCTCCGCCGAGACTCTCGATCCATCCGGCGGTCGGCGAGGCGTAGTGGGTTCCGATCACGAGGGTTCCTGAGTCAGCGTGCTCGTCGCGCAACATGCGCCGGGATTGTGCTTCCATCGGGCCTTCCCAGTCACCACCCATCCCCCAACCTCGTTCCGCCCATTGCACCGGATGATGGGTGGCATCACGGTGTCCGGGAGGTTCGACGCGTAGCCGCCGGGTTCAGCCATCCAGTGCCCGTATTCAGTTCGGCTGAAGAGATCGCGAGCATTGGGGAACGTCGGGACCCAGCGGTCACCCTCTGGACGCGTGTTCCAACCGACGTGATCGAAGTGCGATTCGACCAGCACCCGAAGCCCCACTTCATCTCGATCTCCCCCAGTGCTTTCCATGACACCGGTGTAGTCGAATCGGGCCCCCTCGTGTTTCGTTCGCCGGATTCCACCGGTTGGGCAAGACTGACCCCGGACACAATCCGATAACCCGGGGGAATCATGAGCGGTGAGGTCAGACTGGAGATCGACGGCGCAATCGCGATCGTCACCAACGACAATCAGGAGAAGCGCAACGCCTTTTCCGATGCGATGGATGCGCAACTATTCGCCATCCTCGAAGAACTGCGGGCGAAGCCCGAGATCCGGGCCATCATCTGGCGAGGCGAGGGCCACTCGTGGTCATCGGGGCGCGATGTCTCCGCCATCGGCGGCGAGCAGGTTGAGATGACGCATCACGAACTGATGTCGCGAGGTCACCGAGGTATTCAAAAGCTTTTCGAACTCGATGCTCCCGTGATCGTCCCGATCCAGGGTTGGGCAATCGGCGGGTCGTTCCAGCGGGCGTTGCTTTGCGACATCCGCATCGCCGCCGAAGACGCCCGATTCATGCTGCCCGAAACCAACCACGGCGTGATCCCCGACACCGGCGGCGTCGGACGCCTGTTCCAGATGTGCGGACACGGAGTCGTGAGCGACATGGTGCTGACTGGTCGCGCGCTCGACGCTCAAGAGGCCCTTTCGCTCGGCGTCGTCTCGCGAGTGGTTTCACGCGACGAACTCGACTCAACGGCGCGAGAGATGGCCGAAAGAATCGCGGCGGCACCGGCCGTCACGATCAAGATGGCGCGCAGGGTCATCAAGCATCTCGCCGAACCCGAGATTGTTACGTCCATGGCTGACGAACTGATCTACCAGACGTTCATTAATAAGTCCGATGACTTCGCGGAGTTCCGCGCCGCCCGTGCCGAAGACCGCACCCCGAACTACCGAGGAAGCTGACATGGCCACTTCTGATCCAATCGGTCTGCCCGCCGCACCCGCTCCGGGTTCGAGCGCACTCCCCGACGGCACGTATGACGGAAAGGTCGTCTTCGTCACTGGCGGGGGCACCGGCCTCGGCCGTGCCATCGCCACGGAATTCGCCCGTCTTGGTGCACGCATCGTTGTCGCCAGCCGAAAGCCAGAGCACCTCGCCCAGGCCGATGCGGCCATGACCGAAATCGGAGCCGAAGTTCTGACGGTCGCCTGCGACATTCGCGATCCAGATCAGATCGCCGCCGCGTTCGACGAAGCCGAGGCCGCGTTCGCTCTTCCTGACGTTCTCGTCAACAACGCGGCAGCAAACTTCCCCGTGCCCGCCGAAGACATGTCTCCAAACGCATGGCGGACAGTTGTCGACATCACATTGAACGGCACGTATTTTTGCGCACGCGAGTTCGCCCGTCGGCATCTCGAAGCAAACACTCCTGGCTCGATCATCAATGTCGGCGCCTCCTACGCGTGGACCGGTGGTCCCGGTTTCGCCCATTCAGCTGCAGCAAAAGCCGGCGTGAAGAACATGGTCGAAACCCTTGCCGTCGAATGGGGCCCCTACGGAATCCAAGTCAACGGTCTCGTTCCGGGACTGTTCCCCCACGAGGACATGACTGCCGACATTCAGGGCAATCTCGCCAGAACCAACGACAAGGATGCTTGTCAACCAGCACTGCGCGTCGGCCAGCCCCGCGAACTCGGTTGGGCCGCAACGTTCCTTGCCTCTCCGTGGGCGCAGTTCATCAGCGGCCACACCCTTGTTGTCGATGGTGCGAACTGGCAGCGCCGCTCACTCACCAATCCTCCGGTCGTCACCATTCGCGATCAGATGGGCAAAGGACCATTCGAGCTGTGAAATTCTCCCTGTCACTCCCGCTCCTCAAGGATCTCAACGCACCGGATCCATACAAGGAAACCTTCGATCTCGCCGTGATCGCCGAGGAGTGCGGTTTCGACACGGTCACCATCGGCCATCACCATTTCATGCCCGGAAACTTGAGTGACCCGCTCACATTCCTCGCTGCGGTTGCCGCCCGGACATCCACCGTCAGAGTAGGAACCGGGATCTTCCAGTTGCCGATCCATAACCCGGTGCGCGTCGCCGAACAGGTAGCAACAATCGATCAGTTGTCCGGTGGACGAGTGACTCTCGGCGTGGGGATGGGTTGGTGGCCCCTTGAGTACGACGTTCACGGATCCAATTTCCGTGAACGCGGCGCGCGCATGGAGGAGGCACTAACCATCCTCAAACTTGTGTGGACTGAGGAGAACACTTCGTTCGAAGGTCGCTTCACCTCATTCCCGGAGTTGACCGTGCAACCACGCCCACTCCAGCAGCCCAACCCTCCGTTGTGGGTAGCCGGAGTCGCCCCTGCGGCTGTCGATCGAGCCGCGCGCCTCGGCGACGCGTGGATCTGTGGTCCCGTGCAGTCACTGAACGCCGCTCTTCGCTGCCTCGATATTTATCGGCCTGCATGCGCCGCACTGGCCAAACCCGCCGATTGGATACTCCGTCGATATGCCTGGATTGGCGAAAGCGACGAGCAAGTACGAACCGAGGTGCTCCCCCATTACGTCGACGGACTAATGGCGCATTGGCGCGAGTCCGCTGAGGAGGCCGAGGAGCTTGAACTCTTTGCCCGGCTCGATTCGGGAGAGTCGATTAGTGCCGAGGACATCGCGGCCGATCGCCTGCTGTGGGGGAATCCCGAGCGGGTCATCAACCAGATCCGCTCATACGAAGCCATCACAAATTGCACGCATGTCCACGCCGCATTCGGCGCCGGCCTGCCGGCCGACACTGGTCAGGCGTCACTCGGCACCTTCGACGAAATTGCGGCGATGATCCGGTTGTTTGGGCGAGAGGTCATCCCGGCCTTCACCTGAGCGGCCATGTACTTTCTTGGGGTTCAAACCGATCGAAGGGAACATCCATGAAACGCTCCGCCCAAGCTGTCGCGACACTTGCTGTCGCTCTCCTTCTGTTCAGCGGCTGCAGCAGCAGCACGAACGCCAACGAGGATTCCGCCACAACAACTACGCAGGCAGCCCGGACACTCCAGATCCTCGTCACCAATGACGACGGCATCGGTTCCGACGGTATTGACGCAGTCGTCGAAGGACTTCGGGCGCTTCCCAACGTGAAGGTCACGGTTGTGGCGCCGGCGGCAAACCAAAGCGGTAAGGGTGGAACCGTCACCGGCGGAACCCTCACTGCCACCGATGCCTTCACAAAGAGCGGCTATCCCGCCAAGGCCGTGGCCGGCACGCCCGCCGACTCAATCATCTGGGCGATTGACCAGAAAGGCATCAACTTCGTCCCCGATTTCGTCGTCTCCGGGATTAACGCCGGCGCGAACATGGGTCCGATTATTGACCTCTCCGGCACCGTTGGCGCCGCACGCGCTGCGGTGACTCGAAACATCCCTGCGATAGCAGCCAGCCAAGGCCCCCTTACCGCCCCGTTCGATTTCCCGGCCGGCGTAAAGCAGGTTCTCGCCTGGTTCGACTCGAACCGCGCCGCCATCGCCGACGGTTCGATCACACGCGCCACGGTCTTCAACCTGAACATTCCGACCTGCCCGACCGGATCGGTCCGCTCGATCGTGGTCGTTCCCTTGGCATCGACTGCGGACGGATACGGAACCGCACCGAATTGCTTGTCAACGGCGACCAATCCAGCCGATGACATCAAGGCATATCTCGAGGGCTACGCCTCACTCTCCAACGTGAGCGCTAAACCGGCGTCATAAGCCCTGCGCTTTGCTACTCCAAGGGACGCGGCAACCTCGGTTGCTGCGTCCCTTGTGCTTTTTCCACTCGTGATCGCACGTTGCATCCAGAGTCGGACATCTTCGTCGGTCGCTACGGCGGGCACCGGCGCTCCATCGAGGATGATCACATACTCGCCACGCGGTTCGATTTCTTCGCATCTGACCAGCGACTCATCGAGCGTGCCGCGCCAGAATTCCTCGTGCATCTTGGTCAGTTCTCGCGCGAGAGCAACTCGACGCTCGCCCCCGCATCCGTTCGTCAGGTCTGAGAGCGTCCGCACCAAACGATGCGGCGCTTCGTAGAGGACGACCGTTCGTCTCTCGGCTGAAATCTCGGCCAGCCGTGCCGTGCGCCCCGAACCTTTGCGGGGCAGAAAACCCTCGAAGACGAATCGTCCGGCGGGAAGGCCGCTCGCGACCAAACCAGTGATCGCCGCCGAAGGGCCAGGCACGACTTCGATCGCGAAACCGGCGTCAGCCACTGCGACAACGAGTCGTTCGCCCGGATCAGATATGCCCGGCATCCCTGCGTCGCTAACGACAGCGACCCGTTCGCCCCTCCCGAGACGAGTCAGGATGTCGCCGATCGCTCCTTCCTCAGTGTGATCGTTCACAACCAGAAGAGCCGGCGTCCGGAAGCCGAGATGGGCGAGCAATCGACCGGTGCGCCTCGTGTCCTCGCAGGCGATTGCATCGGCGCGCCGCAGAGCGTCTGCACCGCGTTCGGACATGTCTCCGAGATTGCCGATCGGCGTGCCCACAAGAATGAGCCTGCCCGGGCCGGAGTCAGCGCTACTCATCGGATCTCAAGTTGGTCGCCGACAGATACGCCCCAAAGTGACATGGCACCCGCTTCAGCTTCGAGAACAGATCGTGAACCAAAAACGAACGCACCCAACCGGTTGGAGACCATCGTCCGGATCCGAAGAACTCGGAGGTCACCATCGAGATGGACGACATCGATCGGAAACCGCATACCGAATGTGTGTACCGAACGCGCCGGCACGAGATGCAGGACACCTTCGACGCGATCGCGCCCCAAGAGCCCGCGCCGACGCTCGGCGCGGGTCGCAGCCTCTTCGAGAGTGGCCAGAACGTGTCCGTCTCGGACCAACCACGCTCGGCTGGAGTCTGGGACGGAAGCCATTGGGTCATGCTACGAGGACAACAGGTGGCCGCAAAGGGCATCGGCCCGATCCCCACTGCTGACTCAGACGTTGAACCGGAACTCCATCACATCGCCATCCTCGGCGACATAGTCCTTGCCTTCGACACGAAGAGTGCCGGCATCGCGGGCCTTGGACCAGGATCCAACCTCGAGGAGGTCGTCCCATCGGATCACCTCGGCGCGGATGAACCCGCGTTCGAAATCCGAATGGATCACTCCAGCGCACTGAGGTGCCCGATATCCCGCCCGGAATGTCCATGCACGCGATTCCTTCTCGCCGGTCGTGAAGTAGGTGCGCAGTCCGAGCATCCGGTAGGCGGTGTTGAGGAAGCGCGGCAATGCGCCCTCACCCAAACCGAGCCCTTCGAGCATCTCGACCCGTTCATCTGCGTCGAGCTGTGCTGCCTCGGCTTCGAGTTGCACACACATTCCGACCACTTCACCAAAACCGCCGAGCTCCTCGACCACAGGTGCGGCGAGTTCATCAATGCGATCGAGATCGTTCTCGCCGACATTCACAATAGCGAGAACCGGTTTGTTGGTGAGCAAGAAGTAACTCCGGATCAATGCCCGCGTTTCCTCGTCGAGGTCACTGCGATAGATCGGTGTTCCTGCTGAGAGAACGTCGTAGGCCTTTCCGAGTGCCTCAACTTCATCAGCAATCGCGCGATCCTGCTTCGCAGCTTTGCGGCGCTTCTCGATCTGGTTCTCCACGGTTTCAAGATCAGCGAGGGCCAACTCGATCTCAACAATCCGAAGATGGTCAAGCGGATCCGACGGGCCCGGCACATCAATGTCCTCAAAGGCGCGCAGAACAAAGACGATGGCGTCGGCCTCGCGAATGTTGGCGAGGAACTTGTTCCCAAGCCCTTCCCCGGTACTGGCCCCCTCGACGAGACCGCCGATGTCCACGAACTGGACGCTGGCCGGGATGACGTTCTTGCTGCCGGCCATGATCGCCAGCTTCTCGAGGCGATCATCAGGCACACGGGCCATACCGACGTTCGGTTCCTTCGTGGCGAATGCATAGGGCGCAGCGAGGGCGCTTCCGCCCGAAAGAGCGTTGTACAGCGATGACTTGCCCGCATTGGGGAGACCGACGAATCCAAACCGTTCCATGGGTTGGGCAGGCTAGCGGTCCCGGCGCTTGCCCCGACCCAGCGGCCAGGAGTCGCCCGGGCAAGCCCTGATTTCTGGGCGTCCATACTCCTCGGGTACCCTTGCAGCCCTATGTCAAAGAAGACCGATAAGCGCAAGACCAACGCACGCCGCAAGCCCGCCAATCACGGCACGAAGCCGAACGCCGGCCGGGGCTAGTCCTCAAGCTTTCCCTGTGCCCAGCAAGCCTTCGAAAGAACTGATCACCGTTCCGAACCCCCAACCGGGACGGGACTACGAGATTCTCTTTGAAACCGACGAACTCACCTGCTTTTGTCCGGTCACGGGACAGCCGGACTTTGCCACGGTTCGCATCACGTATGTCGCCGACGAACTTCTCGTCGAACTCAAGAGTCTCAAAATGTACCTGTGGAGTTTCCGCGACGAGGGCGCATTTCACGAAGCGATCACGAACGAGATCCTCGACGAACTAATTCGGGTGACCAAGCCGCGTCGAATGACCGTGCAAACCATCTGGAAGGTTCGCGGCGGAATCGCTGCGACCATCACCGCTTCGTTTCCCTAAATCGGCCTGAATTGAGGCCGAAGCCGGCCGGTCACCGAAGAGCGCTATTCCGCTCCGGGCATCGTCGGCGGTATCTCCGTACGCTCCACCAATCCAGGAGGAGCTGCGTCCTTCGTCGGCGGCGTGACTTTGCCCGCCGAAATGTTCACAAGCTTGCCGATCCGGTCAATCACGGCCCACGACAAGCGATCGCCGCCCACGGTCGAGAAGTGCACGTTGTCCTTCTGGCGCATCCCGCGCACCACGCCGTCGGCATTCGGAAGGCTGGCTGCGAACTGCAGGTCTGCATTTGAGAAGAACGGCCATGAATCGAAGTACTGGATCCACGGCCTCGTCTGCGCTTCAGACCAATAGATGTAATTGACTCGGTCCATACCGCGGACCTTGGAACCGGGGCCCATCGGCGGCGCTCCCACCCACATCGTGAGTCGATCGTTCGCCGGCGACTTCAGGAGATCCATCGTCGCCGCAACGCGACGGCGGTATTCGGTCATCCATTCATCGCCGTAGCGCTCAAGAACTTTGCCGCCAGCAACGGTCATGTTCTGGCCATCGTTGGCGCCAAACATGATCACGAGGATGTGCGGATTGGCGGGCAGAACATCCTTGACGAGATGTTCGGGCCAGTTGAAAAAGTCAGGTCTGGAGAGACCAGTGGACACCCGGTAGTCAAGCGTCGGAGTGAGCACGCCTGTCGATGCGGAAATGCGCTGGAACGATGTCCCGAACGTCTGGGTGATCGAATCGCCTCCCACCCACAATCGCAGAGGCGCGCCGGGGGTGGCGGCGGGGAGCACGGGTGGTTTTCCAGCTGCTTCGGCCTGTTGCGACGCCATCGCCGCCTGCTGTTTAGCCAACAACTCCGCCACATCAATCTTGGTTCCCTGGTTCTTGCCGAGAGCTTCGTCAACGCTGCCCCGCAACGACGTGACGCCGAGTCCATCACTTACCGTCGCCACGATGCTTGCCACCTCGTTGCGCCAACCGTCTCCCTTGGCTTCGCTCTTGCGCAGCGTCGCATCGGCATTGAGGAACATCGCTCCGAAAAGACCGAGGAGCATGATGACAAGGATGAGACCGGCGGGCATCGTGCCATCGCGCACGGACTTAACCGGCCGGAAAAGGTTCCGCCAGTTGTACGGCGATCGTCCCGAATCCCGCTCGCTCATGGAATGGACAGTACTGGCCGGGGCGCGGGCAGATACATCAGCGCAGCCACGTCAGAACTGGAAGTAGATGAACGGAGCGATGCCTTCGGGACCAAAGGCATCGATAAGGACGAGTCCCCCGGCAACTGCGGCGATCTGGAGGACCGGAGCAAGACGGCCGAACCAGTTCTCCGCCTTCACCGGGATCCGATTGGGAACAAACTGCGAGGCAATGCTGCCGACGATGACGATGATCAGCAGCAACGAAACGTCGTCGCCGCGTCCCGATCCGCTGAAGAGTCGACCCAGAACGTCGAACGCCCCACCCACCGATTGGGACCGGAAGAAAACCCACGCAAGGCATACCACGTTGAAGGTAAGGAACCACTGCATACCCTTGACGAGCAGCGGTGGGAGTCCCAACTCATGCCCAACCCAATGTTCCTTAACGACCCGTTCGGCAATCAGATAGCCACCATGGATTGATCCCCAAACGACAAACGTCCAGTTCGCCCCATGCCACAGACCACCAAGAAACATCACGAGGAAGAGGTTCCGGTAGGTGAACAGCTTGGAGCCGCGATTACCTCCGAGCGGGATGTAGAGGTAATCGCGTAGCCATCGCGAAAGCGTCATGTGCCATCGTCGCCAAAAATCCTGAAGCGATAGTGAGCGATACGGCGCATCGAAATTCAGTGGGAATCTGATTCCGAGTAGGAGTGCGATGCCGATAGCGATATCCGTGTACCCACTGAAATCCGCGTAGATCTGGATCGCGTAGCCATAGATGGCCCAGAGGACTTCCCAGCGGTTGTAGCTACTGGGTAGCGCGAAGACGGGATCCACTATCTGGGTGGCGAGAAAACTGGAGATCACCACCTTCTTGAACATGCCCCGAAAAATCAGCATGAAGGCTTCCGAGGACTTCACGAACCGCGGATCGGGAGTCTCGTCGAGTTGTGGAGCGAATTCGCTCGCCCTCACGATCGGTCCGGCCACGAGATGCGCGAAGAAGGACAGGTACACCCCGAAGTCAAGAAGATTGAGCGGCCGTCGCCATTCGCCGCGACCGATGTCCATGACGTAGCTGATCGCCTGGAAGGTGAAGAACGAGATGCCGACGGGGAGAATGATGTTCAGCAGCGGAGTATCGACAGAGATCCCAAGGCTGCGGAGTTTTTCGGCAATCGTCGTCGCGAAGAATTCGAAATACTTGAAATACCCGAGGATCCCGAGATTGATGACAACCGCGGCCCGGACTATCCAACGGCTCGCATTGGTCCGCTCGCCTTCGGGAGTCAATGCCTTGAACACAGCGAGGCCGAGGAACCAGTTGATTCCGATGCTCCCCAACAGGAGGAAGAGGTAGTTCCAGTCCCACCATCCGTAGAACACGCAACTCGCTAGAAGAATGAACCAGCGCCACAGCTTCTTATAGGGACGAAGAATCCAGCTGCCTGTGAAAACCACCATGAAAAAGACCGCGAAGTCGATGGTGGGAAACAACATAGGCGGGCGCTTCCAGAGGGGAGACCGCGGACAACCCGGGCCATTCCCGGCTGCAGTTCAAGTTCCGAAACTACTCCAGCAGAGGTCCGACCCGTGGTAGGCGGATAGGGTCACGAGGTGCTTGACCACGTGTTCACCGATGCCATCGGAGCGCTCCGAGACGCGTTCGAAGGAGCCATGCTCGAGCGTCAGGCGTTCGAGGAACGGTTCAACATGGACATGCTCCTCGGCGATATGACGTGGGAGACGACGTATGGACTCCCCGGAGAAGGCATCCCAGCCCGCGTGCAGGCCGACATCCAACTCACCTGGCCGACATGGGCACAGACCGCCTATCGCTCGTGGTACCTGGGCGAGCCCCTCGATGACGCCCCGAAAATCAATATCGAATTGGTTCTGCGGGTTCAACGCCTGGCGTCGACTCCCGATCCTGCTGCAGTCCTCGACGCTCTTCCCGCATCGAGTCCGGTGGTGGGGCGTGATCGCCTTACCCGTTCGGGGCCCACGGTCGAGACGGTCTATTCGAATGACCTGAGCAATCCGGAATTCGCCATCGAGGTCAGCTACGAAGGCAGCTACGAAGTGAGCGAGCAGATTCTTGAAGACGGTGCTCGCCTCGACAACGATCTCAGCGAGATGGGGGGCTGGATCTCTGCCGCTCTGGTCCGCGTCGGCGATCTCGCCTGGGATTTTCTCCCGGCCGACTGACCGAGCAACTGACTCCGCTCAGAACGCTTCCGGGGTCGGGAGAAGATCCGGAAAGTCGGTGTCGCGACCCTCGGCCTTCGCCGTGAGCGCTTCGAGCATGTCGGCGGGCTGGAACATGCCGGTCTGCCATGTGGCGACATGGTTCAGACTGTCGGTTACCGAATGGTCTCGGGCGTAGGTAAGCATCTCCTTCGTCCCCCAAATGGCAAGCGGACTCTTGGAAGCGATCGTGGCCGCAATTTCCAGCACAGCTTCGACCATTTCGTCGTGATCGGCGTAGACGTGGTTGACGAGTCCGAGCTCGGCAGCCCTTCGGGCCGACATGCGTTCCCCGGTATAGGCGAGTTCTCGAACGATTCCGTCGGGAATCAACTTCGGCAGTCGTTGCAGCGTTCCGACATCTGCCGTCATACCGATATTGATCTCTTGGATGACGAAGAACGCATCTTCCGTTGCGTAACGCATGTCTGCCGCACAGACCATGTCGACCGCTCCCCCGATACAGCCCCCTTGGATCGCAACAAGAACGGGCATGCGCGCCTGCTCGAACGACGTGAAGCTGTCCTGCAGCATGAGCGCCGTCTGGCGCAATCGTGCCCGCACCCGGCCGGTCTCTTCAGAACCGTCGGAACTGAGCGACGTTTCTCCTGAGGTGAAGACGCCAAGGTCCATACCGGCACAGAAGTGTTTGCCGGTCGACGAAATCACCAAGGCTCGGACATCACCACCGCTGTCGAGTTCCCGAACGATCTGCGGAAGTTCTGTCCAGAACTCCCGAATCATCGAGTTCAACTTTTCGGGACGGGCAAGTCGCAGATGGGCGACCTTGCCCGAAACCTCGACAGTGAAACACCCCGAGTCAGATTCCCGAATCATTCCGTCATACCCTCCGTTTTGCTCGCAAGCTTCAGTCTGCCGCGGCGACAAGTGCCATGAGGTCCTGCTGAGGCCGCGCTCCGAGATGGGAGATCACTTCGCCGGCGGCGATCGACGCAATCCGACCCGACTCCGCGAGGTCTGCTCCGCGCGACCAACTGGCAAGGAAGCCTGCGGCGAAGAGATCGCCGGCCCCGGTGGTGTCGACAAGGTTCGTCGGTACCGCAGGAATCCGAAGGCGAGTTCCGTCTCGACTGAGGATGAGGGAGCCCTTCTCCGATTGCGTAAGACACGCGATCGCACAATGGCCTGCCACGAGATCGGCTGCTTCTTCAATAGTCTCGACCTCGTAAAGCGAGCAGATCTCGGCCTCATTCGCAAAGAGGATGTCGATCCGCTTTTCCACGAGATCTAGGAATTCGGCGCGATTGCGATCAACGCAAAAGCCATCGGAAAGCGTGAACGCCACAGCAGCACCCACGTTTCGGGCGACATCCATCGCTTTGCGGATGGCTGCCTTCGCGCCTGGTTCGTCCCAGAGGTAGCCCTCGCAATACACAACACTCGCCTGTGAAAGTAGTTCTTCGTCGATGTCGCCGGGCTCGAGAAATCCAGCCACACCGAGCGAGGTATTCATTGTCCGCTGCGCATCAGGCGTCACGAGAATCAGGCAACGCGCCGTGCCGGCCGCAAGTTGTTCGCCGGTCGCGTGTGCGGGGGTGAAGGAGACTCCGGCGGCATTGATGTCATGCGTGAAGACCCGCCCGAGTTCATCGTCGGCGACTTTGCCGACGAATGCAGCCCTTGCGCCTAACGCAGCTATCCCTGCTGCAGTGTTGGCCGCCGATCCCCCGGATATCTCGATCGCCGGAGGCATCTCGTCGTAGATAGAGCGGGCCAACGATGGCTCGATCAGCTGCATCGAACCCTTCACCATCGAATGGCGATCGAGGAACGTGTCGTCGGTGTGGGCCAGAACATCGACGATGGCGTTGCCCACGCAGACCACGTCGTATGTCCGGCCGGAAAGGGGTTGAAGCGTGCTCACCTGAGCGACCCTACGCTGAGAGCGTGACCGAACGAGAACTCCCCACCGATGAACCCGATTTCGACGATCCGACGGCGGTCGATCCATACCGGCTCCCGGCCGGAGTCGAGCCGATCCATTACCGGTTGACCATCGAACCCGATCTTCATGAGGCTCGCTTCGTCGGCCATTGCGAGATTGATCTGAATGTCGTGGCGGCAACATCGAGTATCTGCTGCAACGCGGTCGATCTCTCATTCGCGTCGGCGTCGGTGGTAACCGCCGACGGCGTCGGATATCACGCTGTGACGATCGAACTCGACGACGATGCCGAGCGGGTTACTTTCACCTTCGGCCAGGAGATTGCACCCGGTGAAGTCATCCTTGCCATCGAATTTGCTGGCACGCTCAACGACAAACTGCGCGGGTTCTACCGTTCGACCTTCAACGACATTGACGGGGTCGAGCAGACGATCGCCACCACTCAATTTGAGGCCACTGATGCACGGCGGGCATTTCCGTGCTGGGACGAGCCCGCCCACAAAGCCACTTACGGCATCACGCTAATTGTCGACGCCGATCTCTTCGCCGTGTCCAATGCGGCCGAGATCGCCAGAAGTCCGCATCCCGATCGCCCCGACAAGCACGTCGTCAGTTTCGCCGACACCATGAAGATGTCCACGTACCTCGTTGCGTTCATCGTCGGGCCACTCGAGGCCACCGATGCCGTCGATGTCGACGGAACACCATTACGAGTCATCTTTCCCAAGGGGAAGGCGCACCTGACGTCGTATGCACTCGAGGTCGGTGCGTTCTGCCTCCGATATTTCACCGAGTACTACGGGATCGCGTACCCCGGCGACAAGCTCGATCTCGTTGCCGTTCCCGATTTCGCATTCGGCGCCATGGAGAATCTTGGCTGCGTCACGTTCCGCGAAGTTCTCCTCTTGGTCGACCCCGCCACCACTACGCAAGCCGAACTTCTGAACGTCACCGACGTCATCAATCACGAACTCGCCCACATGTGGTTCGGCGATCTCGTGACAATGAAGTGGTGGAACGGGATCTGGCTCAACGAGGCATTCGCGACCTTTGCGGAGATGCTTGCCACTGACGCATTCCGTCCCGAATGGGAACGATGGGTCACCTTCGGCCTTTCGCGATCAGCGGCGTTCGACACCGATGCCCTCACCACTACCAGGCCCATCGAGTATCCCGTCGTTTCCCCCGCTGACGCTGAGGGAATGTTCGACATACTCACCTACGAAAAGGGTGCCGCCGTCGTTCGCATGCTCGAACAGTTCCTCGGCGAGGAAGCGTTCCGTTCCGGCATCCGCCTTTATCTTCAGCGCCATGCCTACGGGACAACAGAGACAACGGATCTCTGGGACGCGATCGAGGAAGCCACCGGCGAGCCCGTTCGTCGCATCATGGACACGTGGATCTTCCAAGGAGGATTCCCTGCGATTTCTGCTGATCTCGTGAATGACGGCAGCACGCTCAGACTCACCCAGCACCGTTTCGGCTACGCCGGTGATCTCGGAGATGGCGAGCACGTTCTGCCTGCCGATGACGACACCTCGATGTGGGCGGTGCCATTGATCTTCTCGCAGCGCTCCATGACCGACGGGGTCATCACCTTCGAACGCGTCCTGCTTGATCAGCCGAGCATGGACATCGCCCTGATCGAACCCGTCGAATGGATCCTGATCAACACAGAGGGAACCGGTTTCTATCGGGCCCGCTATTCACCTGATCTGCGCGCGGCCCTCGTTGCCCACGCCCAGAACGATCTCTCGCCGATCGAGCGTTACGGGCTCATCGACGACATCTGGTCCGGCGTACTTGCCGGCGACCTTGAGGCAATCGACTTCATCGAGGCGGCCGAAGCCTTTGTGGACGAGACCGACCTCTCGGTATGGCAACGCATCATCGGCGGCTTGGGGGCCCTCGACCGCATTGTCGATGGTGACGCCCGCGACGCACTGCGTAAGCGCATCAGATCTCTTCTCGCCCCTGCCGTCGCCCGACTCGGGGATGATCCCTCCCCCGCCGAGAGCGATCGCGACCGTGCGTTGCGCGGCGTGTTGTTCGAAGCGCGCGGGACTCTCGGACATGATCCGGACGCACATGCACGGGCCCGAGTTCTTCTCGATTCCGGCCTGATCGAACCTGACCCGGCCCTCACCGCAGCCGCGGTCAACATTGTCGCCACCTCGGGAACTCCTGCCGAGTTCGACGAGTTCGTTGGAAAGATGGCCGCGGCCCCCACGCCGCAAGAGGAGCAACGATTCCTTGGCGCCCTCGCGGATTTCACCGATCCCGAACTGTTCCGTCGGATCCTCGCGATGAGCATCACCGATGACATCCGCACGCAGAACGCCCCATTGCTCCTGCGGCGGGCTCTCAACAACCGCGAATGCGGCGAACTGGCCTGGTTCTTCATCGCGAGCGAATGGGCGACGATCAATGAGCGTTTCCCATCCAACTCGATCTCGCGCCTGCTCGAGGGAATCCGCTCCCTCTCACGTCCGTCGACAGCGGCCGAGGTTCTCGTATTTTTTGAGACCCACACGGTTCCGCAAGGCGACAAGATCGTGGCCCAACATCTCGAACGACTCGAGGTGAACGTCGCGCTCCGCTCCCGCGAATCGAAGCGGCTCTCGGCTCGCCTCCTGCACGACTGAACCTTCAGCGAATTACAGCCACTTCTTCCGTCTGAAATACAGATACAGCGTTCCCGTCGTCGCCACCATCGTGCCGAGTGCCATGAAGTATCCGTACTTCCAGCGAAGTTCGGGCATGTTCTGAAAATTCATTCCGTAGATTCCGGCCACAAGAGTCGCGACGATCAGGATCGCACCCCACGAGGTCATTTTCTTCATGACCTCGTTCATGCGATTGGACGAAAGGGCGAGACTCGCATCGACGACGTTGCCCATCAGTTCCCGTTGCGTGTCGATCTGATCGGTAACTCTCAGCAGATGGTCGAGGACGTCCTCGAAATACAGGATCGCCTCTTCCTCGATCCACGGGATCTCCCGTCGGAGAAGCGAAAGCACCACATCGCGAAGCGGCACGACGCGACGACGAAACCCGATGAGTTCCCGTCGCAGCGTCAACAATTCCTGCTGAAGCGATCCATCGACCGGGGGTCCGTGTTCGAAAAGGTCCTCCTCAATCAGTTCGAGTCGGTCCTCGACTTGGTCCGCCGCCGAGAAGTAACCGTCGACAAGCGAGTCCATGAGCGTGTAGAGGAGATAGCCCACCTTGCGATCGACCTGGCGGGTGCGCTCGTAGCGCGCCCGAGGCCCGTCGATCGGGAACGCTTCACCGTGATCGTTGAGTTCGCGCACCGTGAGCAACCAGTTTGTGCCGACGAAGAAATCGACCTCCGCCATATCGCCATCGTCAGTTCGTGCGTAGGCGACAAGAAAAGCATGTGAGGGGAAACGGTCGAGTTTCGCCCGCTGCCCGTGCTTGTTGACATCTTCCACCGCCAATTCGTGCAGACCGAGAACATCCACCAGCGGTTCGAGCTGCCCCTCCTCCGGACCACAGATATCGATCCAAACGAGCGAGTCAGGATCAGCAAGTGCGCTAGTGATCTCGACGAAATCGTCCGTTTCGACCGAGGAATCCGCAAGGAAGATCGTCGCAGTGGTCATTAGGCGTTCACGGTCTCGTTCATTGAGACTGCCGAGTCCTCAGGCAACTGCGATCCCCGATGATCTGCTTCCCACCTGCTGGCAAGGCGTTGCGCTCCGTACGCGAGTCCCATCACGAGGAGGACCACGCCGAGGCCCCGTAGGTGCTGATATCCCCCACCAAAACCTTGAATCGACATGACCGATGTGGGCCACACAAACCAACTCGCGGCGATACAAACCACGAGATACGACGGTCGATAACGGCCGAGACCACATGCGGCCAACAGGGCGAAACCGGCCGGCAGATACCAGGGCCAGATGACCGGACCGAGAATGACATAGGCGACGAGCACCACACCGGTCGCCTTGATGTAGCCGATGCGCGGACTCCGTAGCAGCATCACCAGGGCTACAACCACCGTCGCGAGCAAACCAAGCGCTCGCACACCCGCCGCCAACATCGACCCATCAACATCAAGCCCGACAGCATTGAGGATCTCGGCGATACTGAACCCGATCTTCGTCGTCGGCGAATACGTGTCGTTTACTTTGCCTGTGCTCTTGAGGGCCGTGATCCATCCCGGGCTGAGGCCGACTACCAGACAGGCTGCGACTATTGCGGCGATGGACGCAAACAGCACATAAACCGTGGTGGTGATGCGTTCTCGCACGGTGGCGATTGATCCCCGCCAGCACCAGCCGACATAGACCAGCGAAACCACTGCGGGAATCTTGACCGCCGTGGCCGCTGCGAGAAGTGCCACACCCAACACGCGCCGATCGCGCTGGACCGCGGCAAGGCCGAGCGCTAGCAATCCAAACATCAGAGCATCGTTGTGAATTCCACCGATCAAATGCAGAATCACAATCGGATTGCCGATTCCTATCGCTACTGCCACGGCCGGGGCGAGTCCGTTACGCGAGGCGATTAGTGAAACGCCGACTGCAGCCATGGCCACGCCGAGGAGAACTACAAGCCGATAAATCCAAACTGACGTTGACGCGTTGTGCCCTGACAGTTCAACCACGGCGCGACTCGTCGCCACCGCGACCGGACCATACGGGGCCGGCGCTGGCCGCCACACAGGATCGGCCGCAGTTGTAAAATCTCCGCGCCCTAGCGCTACTGGGCCTACCGAACTCGGATCGATTCCGCGACTCGCCATCTCGCCCTGAGCGACATAGCTGTACACATCGTTCGACAACAGCGGAGGCCCTAGCGACACCGGTATTGCCCAGACCGCGATGACGAGTCCGACAATGACGAGCATCCGCCGGGGATCACCCGGGCGTCCTGCGCGATAGATCAACCCGAGCCAACCAGCCGCAAGAAGTATCAGTCCGATCAGGAAGAAGGTTGTGGATTGGGACGTGGTTCCCGGTTGCGGAATCCCGGGGATCGAGAGACGCCATGAAGGCATCGCCCACCGCCACGACGGCGCCGATGCCGCAATGATCAGACTTCCGAGCAATCCGGAAAGCGCCGCAAGGCCCGTCTGCCAGAGGCGTCGAGATTCCGGTTCAGCTGAGGGCGCCTTCGGACGATCGTGGAACGAAATCTCGTGAGGCGTCGGATCGCCGTAGACAATTCGCCGGGCCTTGATCGACCATCGTCGCAGTTTTGGCGAGGCGACCACGGCTGCCCGTGCGCGCTGGTACGTGATTGCCACACCTTCAGGCTACCTGCGCGGTCATCAGCGGACGGGTAGGCCCCAGAGGTTGCCCGTCGTTCAGTGCGTTCGAGTACCCATTACTGCCGAAAGAGCTTCCATCTGATCCAACGTGGGCAGACCCCAACTGCTCTCGTAGCCGAACGTCTCCTTCAGCGTCGATGATTTCCATTGATCCTGGAGAATCTCGATCTGATTGGTCTTGACCAAGGCAGGATGCGAGACACCGCATGTACGCGCCAGTCGTTCAAGTTCAAAACGGAGTCCGGCGAGATAGTTGGCACAGCGCACGGACTTCAGATCCGGAACGAGGCCCCGAGTCAACCGTGGGTTCTGTGTCGCAACCCCTGTCGGACAGCGATCGGTGTGGCATCGCTGTGCTTGGATGCAGCCGATCGAGAACATCGCTGTTCGCCCGACGTTGACGAGGTCGCAGCCGAGCGCCATGGCTGTCAGCGCTCTTTCCGGCATTCCAAGCTTCCCTGACCCGATGAAGACGGTCGAGTTGGCGAGGTCTCGTTCCACGAACTCTCGGTAGACACGTGTGAAGCCCTGATGGAACGGGAGGGATACGTGATCGCTGTAGGCGAGTGGCGCGGCACCAGTGCCGCCCTCACCCCCATCGATGGTCACGAAATCAGGACCGGTGCCTGTCCGCTGAATCGCTTCGGCCAGCCCACTCCAAAAATCATTCCCTCCGACCGCCGACTTGATCCCGACGGGCAGACCCGTGGCGCCGGCAATCGACTCGACGAACTCCAGCAACTGTTCCACGTTGTCGAAGGCCGAATGTCGTGAAGGGCTCTTGCAGGTCACGCCGACAGGAACGCCGCGGATCGCCGCTATCTCAGGGGTGACCTTCGACGCCGGGAGCACACCCCCGAGACCCGGTTTGGCTCCCTGACTCAACTTGATCTCGATCGCTCGAACCGGAGCGTTAGCAACCGTTTCGACAAGACGTTCCATGTTGAACGTCCCATCCGGATTCCGACAGCCGAAATACCCGGTCCCGATTTGCCAGACGAGGTCGCCGCCATTCCTGTGATGGTCAGAGATTCCACCCTCGCCTGTTGTCTGCATGCTTCCACTAAGAGCACACCCGCGGTTCAACGCTTCAACCGCCGACCCACTCAACGACCCGAAACTCATGGCCGAAACATTCACGATTGAATCGGGGCGAAAAGCGCGCTCCCGACCACGGGCCTCGCCGAGGATTTTTGCGCACGGCAACGTTCGCAACGGATCGGGATGCTGTCGCGCTTCATCATCCGGCAATGGAAATCCCGACTGTTTCACGATGATGTAGTTCGCGGACCGATCGAGATCGTTGTCGGTTCCGAATCCGAAATAGGAGTTCTCGACTTTCGACGTCGCGTAGACCCAGCGGCGCTGATCACGACTAAACGGTCGTTCCTCGTCGTTATCCGTGACGATGTATTGGCGAAGTTCCGGGCCGACCGCCTCGAGAAGGAATCGAAGATGCCCGATCAAAGGGAAATTCCGGAGGATCGCGTGCTTGCGTTGAACGAGGTCGTGGACGACGGTCGCGCCGATCACAACCAACAGCACTCCGAGGATGACCCACCACGTCATCTAGATGACACTAGGCGGCGCAGCAGCACACCACACCGCGTTAGCCCGGTCAGATGAGCGCAAGCACCAGACCGGCCTGCCCGAGGTGATACGTCACCATCACGACCGTATGACCCTTCGGAAGTTCCTTCACGAAACGCGACCATCCGAGAACGGCGTCGCTAACGAAGAACAGCAGCGCTCCTGCGATAGCAAAGAACAGACCCGTAGCAAACGCCGTCATGACCATGAACGAGATCACAACCATGTACGCCGTAACCGGTACGGCTAGTGCACGATCAGCCGCGGCAGCACCCAGGACCACGCGCCTTCCGACGAATACGCCGGCGAGAGCAACGATCAGAATTCCGATGAGGAGTCCTTCGACACTCACGCCGAGAGCCACCAATGCGGCCACGTAGACGACATGCGCGATGAGGAATGACCCGAGGCCCTGCACGAACAGGTCACCCGGAAGCATCAGAAATGTGTCACCGGCGAGTGAGAACAGCAGTGCAATCACCACCAACCAACGGGCGACATCGTCTGAGGGATCGAGAGTGAGCGCCACTGCGATCAATCCGACCATCGTGAGCGGCTTCAGGATGTATTCAGCTCCGCGACGATTAGCCGACGCAGCCAACCAGTCGGCTACTGCCACAACGGCAGTCAACGCCAGCAACAAGAACGCGCTACCAGTCATTAGTCATCTCGCTTCGGTCAGACGTTGGTGACTCAGGGAGCATCAAGGCGTGGCAGGACGAGCGCAATGCTGTCTGGGCAGACAGGACGACCCTCGAGCCAGTCGCGTAATGACGCGATGGGGACCCACGCCGCCTCGACAACTTCGCCGTCATCGTAGGTGAATGGGCCTTCAGAACGGGCGTGATAAATGCGGGAGATCTCGCGAACGTGATCATCTTCGTACGTGCCTTCGCCGAGATAGCCAAGTTCGGTCGTGATCCCGATCTCTTCAGCCAACTCGCGTGCTGCTGCTGTCTCCCATGCCTCGCCGGCTCCAACAACGCCACCGACCGCGATGTCCCATGAGCTCGGCCAGAGGTCCTTCCAGTCCGCACGAAGGTGAACCAGCAACTCATCAGCGTCATTGACTACTGCGATGAAGACCGAGCGGTGCAAAAGATTTGAATCACGCATCTCCGCCCGCGTTGTCACACCGACAACATTTCCATAGTCGTCAAGAAGATCGACCGACTCAGATTGTTCCCGATCGCCAGCCATCAGAGTTCAGCAGCCTTTGCACAAGCATCGTCAAAGGTTGCTCCCGTTTCAAGGAGTCCCCGCAACTGGATCACGTGACGAGGTCGGTTCATTCCGAGCACGCCGACAAGACGCCCTTGTCGACCGTAGAGCGTCACGAACCGAAATTCTTCCGTGCTCCCGTGGACAACAGCGAAGTCGTCTGTCGGTGCCGGACGACCAGCCAACTGGATTTTGCGATCGTATTGATCGCTCCAGAACCACGGCACTGGATCGAAGACCGCTCCAGGTTCACCACGCATTTCGGCGAGGAGTCGGCGAGCAGCCGCCTCTCCGCCTTGGATCGCGTGTTCCCAGTGTTCGACTCGCAACATCTCGCCGAAACGTTCGCTCGGATACCGAGCGATGTCGCCGGCCGCGGCAACGCCGGGAGCGGCGAGGAGCGTGTTGTCGCACACGACCCCGTTTTCAAGATTCAGACCCGATCCATCAAGCCACTCGGTGTTAACGGAAACTCCGATGCCGATTACAACCACCTCGGCCGCAACCATTGTCCCGTCGGTGAGTGCCACGCCAACTACGCGCGGTGACCCATCTGGTCCCGTGACCGTTTCGAGATGATCAACGCCGGTTCCGAGCCGAAGATCGACGCCGTTTTCGATGTGGACACGCCCGCACACGGCACCCATTTCCGCCCCGAGGATCCTCTCGAGGGGGACGGGCATGGCTTCGACCAGCGTGACCTCAAGCCCACGTTTGCGACACGCGGACGCCACTTCCGATCCGATGAAACCTGCACCGATCACGACGACCCGTCCTGGACCTGCTTCAAGATCGGACCGAAGAGCCATCGAATCGTCAAGGGTGCGTACGACATGGACCCCAGCGACACCCTCGGAACCAGGAAGTCGACGAGCCGCTGCGCCAGAGGCGATTACGAGGCCGTCGAACCCAATCGTGGAGGTAGCGCCGTCGGAGGAAAGCGTTTCCACAGTGCGACCCGCAAGCGAAAGCCCAGTGGCCCGGGCACCAAGTCGCATGTCGAGACCGAGATCTTCGTTGGCGGCGGCGAGGACTATCCGCTCTGGATCCCATTCACCCGAAAGGATCTGCTTCGACAGGGGCGGACGGTCGTACGGACGATTCGAATCTCCGTCGAGGACGACAATTGGCCCGTCATGGCCCTCAAGGCGGAGTGTCCGGGCCGCGTGCATACCCGCGAGGGATGCACCAACGACGACGACTGAATTACTCATAGATAATGCAGACAGCTGAGGCCCGGAGTGGGGCTCTCAGTCCTCGACGATGGAGATCGCCTGCTTCGGGCAACGCTGCACCGACTCTTCGAGCTTCGCCCGCATTGACTCCGCTGGGTTCTCGTCGAGCACATAGAGGAAATCGTCGTCGCGCACCTCGAAGATCTCCGGTGCGATGCCCATGCAGACGGCATTGCTTTCACACAAGTCGAAGTCGACAACTACTCGCATATCGGTCCCCTTCTCGGTTCGGCCGCTGGCCCTAAGGGGACAATCATGCCCCATTCCCGACCACCGTGCGGACCGCAGCGAGACCGGCGCGGGATGACGGCAGGGGCAGCCGCGTGGCAGATTAGTGACATGACTCTGATCGCTCCCCTCGCTGGGGTCCGAATCATCGAAGCCTCGATGCTCGGACCCGCTGCCATCACCACCAATCTCGTCGATCTCGGCGCCGATGTCATCAAGGTCGAACCGCCCGGCGGCGACTACGGCCGTCAGATGACCTGGCCCATCGTCGAGGAAACGTCCCTGCTGTTTCTCCATGCCAACCGAGGCAAGCGGAGCATCGTGCTGGACCTCCGGACCGACGAGGGCGTCGAAGCCTTTAAGGAACTTGTCGCCGACGCCGACTGTGTCGTCGAGGCAATGCGGCCCGGAGCACTCGCTCGCCGTGGACTCGGATTCGAAGATCTCCGCAAGATCAACCCGAAGATCGTTTTCATGACGATCAGTGGATACGGAATGACCGGGCCGTACCGCGATCTCCCCAGCCACGGAATCGCCTACGACACGTGGGCCGGCATCGTGCCCCCCGCATACGACGACGAGGGCTACTGCTACATCCCCGAGCACGTCTCGGTCGGCATCAACGCCGGACCTCTCTTTGGCGCCGTCGGCATCCTCGCCGGCATTCTCCACGCCCGTGCCACCGGCGAAGGTTGCCAGATGGAAGTTGCTCAGTCCGACGCCGCTGCCGCCGTCGACTGGCTCCGCAGCGAGACCTACCGCGCTTATGAGCGTCCTGAATCTGAAGTCACCGGAAACGCGGCCGACGATTTCGAGCGTCGACTTCCCGGGACGGCCGGCATGAAGGAGGGCGTTCGCTACCAAATGTACGAGACCTCCGATGGCCACATTCTGTTCATGGCCTCCGAGCAGGAGTTCTGGAAGAACTTCTGCAACGGCATCGACCGCGCCGACCTCTTCGAGAAGTTCCCGGGGACCAAGTACGCGAGCCACGCCCGCGGGAATCGCGAGCTGCTTGACGAACTGACTGTCATCTTCAAGACGAAAACGTCAGTCGAGTGGATGGCGTTCGGCGGCGAGTTCAATACTCCGCTTGCACCGGTCAACACGCCAGAGACGCTTGCGAATGATCCGCAGTTCCGTGATCGCATGCCGTGGCTGCCCAAAGAAACCCATGGGGCCGACATGCTTCCGATCCCCGTGAAGATCGTCAACCGGGAACTCGCCGATCCGGGTATGGCCCCGACTCCTGGTCAACACAGCGACCAGATCCTCGGTGAGCTTCTCGGATACGACAGCGCCCGCATCGCTGCACTGCGCGAGAAGGGCGTCCTCGGCTGAATCCCGCCGGCGATCTAGGGCCGCCATCGGCCTACGAAACTCCCGACGCGTTTGTACCGCGACGAATCTCGCCGCTGCGCATCGTGGGAAGGCTGCTGTTCTTGGCCGTCGTAGCATTCGCCCTCTACGGCCTCGCCCCACAGCTACTCGACATGTGGGATGCCGCGCCGCGCTTGCGTAGCGTGAGCGTGTTCTGGTTTGGGGTCATGCTTGTCCTCGAGGCTGGCTCCTACACCTGCACATGGGCGCTAACCCGAGTTGCCCTCCCGCAGGTTTCTTGGTTCGTAGCCGGCACATCGCAACTGGTATCGAACGCTGTCTCGAAAACCGTCCCTGGCGGAGCGGCAATCGGCGCAGCAACCGGATTCCGAATGCTCTCGGTCTCGGGTGTCGAGAAGGGATCAGCAGGCGCCGCGTTGACGGCCAACGCCATCATCTCCAACGGCGTTCTCTTTTGCCTCCCGATACTCGCACTTCTTCTTTCAATCGTCGGAGCCCCTGTACCCAATGGTCTTGACCGCGTTGCGTGGGGTGGCGCGATCCTGTTCACCTTGTTGTTCGGATTCGGTTTCGCTCTCGTGCGTTACGACCGACCGATCCGCATCTTCGGACGATTCATCGAGCGCGTGGTCGGGGCGATCTACCACCGGATTCATCGGGCCAATCCCCCGACCGCGGCCAGCATCATGCACCAGCGAGACGAGATGGTCGGCGGCCTCGGTGCGCGTTGGAAACGGGCCCTCGCCGCTTCGGTAGGGAACTGGCTCCTCGACTATTTCGCACTCGTTGCCGCCCTCATGGCGGTGGGTGTCCGCCCGAGATTGAGCCTCGTCCTCCTTGCGTACGGTGCCGCCGCTCTCCTCGGAATGATTCCGCTCACGCCAGGTGGCATTGGTTTCGTCGAAGCCGGACTCACGGCGATGCTCGTCATCGCGGGCGTTCCCGGTGATGACGCTCTCCTTGCAACGCTCGCGTACCGGGTCGTTTCCTACTGGCTCCCCCTGCCCGCCGGGCTTGTCGCCCACCTCCTGTTCCGACACCGCTACGGCACCGCTTACGCCACCGTGGCAACCGGGGGCTGATCCATGTCCTAGATTCGCTTCTCGAAAGCGAACAAGACAAAGGGGCATCAAGGTCATGGGATTTCCGAGTGACATCAAGGTCATCGAGACGTTTGTCGGCATGCCGAGCCGGAATCGCAAAGAGGTCTACAAGTTCCTCGCCCCCCACCTTCGCGACGACGAGTCCAAGGGCTTCCGCTTCCCGGCCCAGTACATGTTCAAAGACGTTCCGCCCGACACTGATGAGGGCGTCGACCCCGTCGCCCTTCTTGTCGACAACCTCGACCGCCACAACATCGAGACGGCAATGCTCGGTTACAACCCGGACAATCCTGATTGCCTGCGCGCGCTAACCGAACATCCCGATCGTTTCATCACCTGCCTCGAATTCGATCCGAACGACGTGATGGTTGCGATCAACCGCATTCGCAGGATCCATTCCGAAATTGGACTCAAGGCCGTGAGCACATTCCCGGCCGGATATCGCGTGCCCCTCAATGACAAGAAGATGTATCCGTTCTACGCACTGTGCGTTGAGCTTGGCCTTCCGATCTTCGTCTGTGTTGGTATCCCAGGCCCACGCGTTCCGTTCGCACCTCAACATGTCGAGCTCATCGACGAGGTCATGTACGACTTCCCCGAACTGACCTTCGTCATGCGTCATGGTGCAGAACCGTGGACCGAACTGGCGATGAAGCTCATGCTGAAGTGGCCGAACCTCTACTACTCAACGTCGGCATTCGCCCCGAAGCACTACCCGAAAAACATCATCGACTACGCGAACTCGCGTGGCTCCGACAAGATCATGTACGCCGGCTACTTCCCCGCCGGACTCAGTTACGACCGGATCTTCGACGAACTGCAGCAAGTCCCGTTCAAGGACGAGGTGTGGCCGAAGTTCCTTCGCGAAAACGCGAAGCGGGTCCTCGGGCTCTAGAGATCGGCGTTTCAGCCCTTCAGGATTTCCTTCCAAGGAAGATCCTTGTCGGGTGACGCGTCGCGGGGCAGACCCAGAGCGCGCTCCGCAATCATGTTTTTGTGGACTTCGCTTGTGCCCCCACCAATGCGGGAACCGAACTGGCCCATGATCGCCTGTTGCCAGAAACCGGACTCGGGAGCATCAGCACGATCAAGCATTCCGGCCGCGCCTTCGATCTCCATGGCGAGGTCATATTTGCGTTCCGCCGACTGCACCATGAAGTTCTTCATGACTGACGGATCCGGAGGATTGCCGCGTCCGTTCAGAATGAACGACTGCATGCGCAATCCCATCAGCTGGAGCATGCGTTCGCGCGCATAAATGTCGGCCAGACGTTCGCGGATAACGGTCTCGTCGGTTCGGCCGAACTCGCGGGCAGTTGCAAGAAGCGCATCGAATGATGACGCTCCTCCCTGCCCGGAACCGATCATCCCGGCTTCGCTCGTGAGCACCGTGCGGGTGACCGACCAACCACCGTTTATCTCACCGACGACGTTCTCAACCGGAATCACGACATCGTTGAAGAACACCTCGTTGAAATGTGATTGTCCGGTGGACTGGCGCAACGGTCGCACCTCGATACCCGCCGTGCTCATATCGACCAAGAAGAACGTGACGCCACGATGCTTGGGAGCATCGGGATCGGTGCGCGCGATGAGGATGCCCCAGTCGGCGTGCTGTGCTTCGGAATTCCAGACCTTCTGACCGTTCACGATGAAACTGTCACCGTCGCGCACCGCGCGCGTTCCGAGGGCGGCCAGATCCGAACCGGCACCCGGTTCACTGAAGAGCTGGCACCACTTCTCCTCACCACTCAGGAGTTTGGGAAGAAATCGCTTCTGCTGTTCGGCGTTTCCGTGACGCATGATCGGCGGACCGACCAACGACTGTGCGGCACCGCCGAAGCCCGCCGTTGCGTCGAACTTCGATGCCTCCTGCCCGAAGATGATCGCCACCGATGCCGAATCGCCACGGCCGCCGAATTCCTTCGGCCAGGTAATCCCGGCCCATCCGTTGTCGTAGAGCACCTTTTGCCATGCGTGACAACGATCGAGATAGGCGACGGCGGCCTCTTCGGAATCGTCGACCGGACCGCGGGACCAGTCGGCATCCGTTCCGGTCTTGAGCGTGGCATTCGCCTCAAGGAACGATCGAATCTCGGTCCTGAGGGCGGCTTCTTCTGGGCTCTCGTCAAAGTTCACAAACAGTGACTTTAGATGGGACGAACCCCACCGGGAGAACCCGCCATCGGATCCCGGACCGCCGGTGCAGTCGGGTCCGCCCGGTCGCCCCGTAGTCTCAGGACGATGAGTTTCACTCGGACACCAAGAACGATAATGAGCAGCGTGGCATTGGCAGTGGTACTCGCAGTCGTTGCGGTCGGCTGCGGCGGCGAGTCCGACCAGTCAGCCGGGACCGAGACCACGACAACAAGTGTCGTTGCGGTTCCCGGTCTTGACTATCGCCTCTACTCCGATCCCCGTGTGCCGATCAGTATCGGGTTGAGCCGCAGATTTGCCGTCGTACTTCCGTCGGATCCGGAATCCGGTTGGCACTGGACCAGCGAGCCTGTCAATCAAGTTCTGCTGGCCCCACTTGGATCAGAATTTCGCGACGATCCCGAACTTCTCGCATCGATCCCGCCGCAGTCAACAACGACGGTGTCCACGTTGGCGAGAGGTCCCAGCACTACCTCTGTCGTTATCCCCGCCATGCCGGCTCCGCTGGTACAGGTGATTTCGTTCGCGGCGCGCGGACTCGGTTCGACAACCCTGCGGTTCCACTACAGCCGCATCGGATCCGCCAGTCAGAATTCCGCCATGACTACAACCTTCATCGTGACGATCGTTCCCGACACGACGCCGTCGGCAACCGCTGTTCCCGTTCCGCTTCCCTGACGAGTTCTAGCGATCCGGACCCGGGGGTTCCTTCTCCCGACGGAATGCCTCGTAATCCTCTTCGAGCATGAACCCCGGCAGAACGCCATCGTCGAACGCAAGTGGAGTCATCACCAGATCAATGGCGACCCACAGCGTCCGAGAGTACGGAAAGAATGCGAGTGGAAGAGTGATGGCGGCAACGACCGCAAGTACCGCGATCGCCTTGATGGGCGGATCAGGCCAGGTGAATCCGACGCCGATGGCGAGGACCGCGAACACCACAGTCTGAGCCAGACACACGTTGAGGAACCACGAGCCAAGCCACTGACCGGGCGCGCGGGTGAACACGAACCCACACCCGGGGCACTCGGGCTCCATCCGCACCCAATGCACAAAGAGGTTTCCTCCGCCACAGACCGCACAGCGTCGGGCGCAGCCCCTCCGCAACATGGTGGTGGCGGGAGGCGACATTCCACCATTGTGCAGCCAACTCCTCGATTACGACGAGTGGTGGCCGGGTATCGTTAGTGAAGTGGACGACAAAGATCTGATCATCGAGCTGGCCGGGCTCTTCAGATCGTTGGCCCACACCGATTTCGCTGGTTACAGCCCGATCTACGAGAAGCTCGCGTTGGCCGTGGCCGAGGATCACGACGTTCTCGCCTTCGTGCTCGACTCGGCGGCACCGACGGCGCGGCGCGGTCGCCTACCGGTGCTGTTCTTCGCCGCCACACACGACGTCATCCTTTCCCGCCCGACAAGTCTGATCGCCGCGATCTACCGGGGCGAGGTCGATGCCGACCCAGTCGCTCCGTTCTTCGCACTCATCGCCAACGATCGAGACGCAATCACTGAGCGCATGCGTACCCGCGCTGTGCAGACGAACGAGGTCGGACGCAGTGCTGCGATCGCAACCGCAATCGCTCTCTGCACTGCCGACGACTCACGACCTATCGGACTGATTGAGATCGGCCCGAGTGCGGGCCTCAATCTCGCCTTTGATTCCTTTCGGGTCGAGTACACGCGAGGTGCAGACATTGCGAGTTCCACCGGACCGGCAAATTCTCCCGTGCGCCTTTCGTGCGAACTGCGCGGTGATCTTGACGTCCCACTTCTCGCGCCCGACGTCGCCATCGCCGTGCGCGTCGGTATCGACGCGGCGCCGATCGACATCACCGATCCGGAACAGGCGCGATGGCTCCGGGCCTGCTTATGGCCAGGCATTCCTGACCGACCCGAGCGACTCGCCGCCGCGATCGAACTCGTCGGAGCCGCTCCGCCAACGATTCACCGCGGCGACGCGGTCGCCGAACTCCCCCGCGCCATGGCCGCAGTTTCGGAAGAGATCGTGCCGATCATCATCGCGACATGGGCGCTTGCCTACATCCCCACCGACGGCAGAGCGCAGATTCTTCGGGACCTCGACGACCTCGGCGCCCGGCGCGATCTGGCACTCATCACCCTCGAAGAACCGCGGTTCACTCCATGGGACCCAGAAGTAGGAGATCTCCCCGAGGGCATCGTTGCGGCCGATGGGACCTCCACTGTTCTCGCTATCCGTCGCTGGAGCGGCGGCATATGTGAATCCCGAGTACTGGCGTTCGTCCATCCCCATGGACGATGGATGCATTGGATCGACGGACATGGCTGATTGGGTTCTGCGGCGAACTGCCGCCCGCGTCGTCGTACTCGACCAGTACGGACACGTACTGCTGCTTCAGGCCCGCGATCCCGCCGACGCGTCAAAGGGCCATTGGTGGGAGATCCCCGGCGGCGGCATCGACGACGGCGAATCAAGTGCCGACGCCGCCCGCCGCGAGCTGTTCGAAGAAACAGGGATCCGCGACGCGGAGATCGGCCCCTGCGTCTGGACGCAACATGCCCGGTTCACCTTTGCCGGTTGGAAGTTCGATCAGCACGAACACGTCCACGTCGCATGGATGGACCGCATCGATCTCGCCACCCTCACTCCTGGTGGGCTCGAAGCATTCGAGGTGATGGCATTCAAGGGTCACGACTGGTGGAGCGTTGACAATCTCCTTGCGTCGGACGACGCGGTCCTCCCGCGGCGTCTCCGGGAGTTCTTGCCGGATCTTGCCAGCGGCATCGTTCCAGATTCGCCAATCGACATCACTCACATAGATCCCGACATCACGTGGTGAACCGAGGCGATTCGCACGAGCCCCCCGGCGCATTGTCAATCAAGGAACATCCTTGGCGCGTCTTTTTTCGGGGTTGCACCAAACGCTGTCCCGTATGCGGACAAGGACACCTCTTCGAAACCTGGTTCCGCATACGCGATCGTTGCCCACGCTGCAACCTCCGGTTCGAACGCATCGAGGGACATTTCTCCGGCGACATCGGGGTAAACACCATCGTGAGTTTCGGTGCACTCATGATCGTGCTGATGGTCGGGTTTCTCGCGTTCTGGCCGACACCACCGATCGTCTTGATCGTCGTGTTGGCGCTCGCCATCGCAGGCATCATGCCTCTCGCCTTCCTTCCGTTCTCGAAGACGATCTGGCTCGCGCTCGATCTGCTCATGCGGCCCCTCGAGACAGGTGAAGTCCGCCCCGGCTACGGCCCTCAGTAGTCGGGGTCGTATTCTTCTCCTTCGATGCAGACCAACTCCGCCGCCCAACCCTCAGGTTCATTGACAACCGAGGTCGCCATCATCGGCGCCGGACCAGCAGGAACTGCCGCGGCAATTGCCTTAGTGCGCGCCGGCATCGACGTGCTGGTGATCGACAAGGCCACGTTTCCCCGCGACAAAATCTGCGGCGACGGACTCACGACGTCAGCGCTCCGAGAACTCGACTCTCTTGGCCTCGATCCCTCACTCGTCGATTCATGGATCGACGTCGACGATGTTCTCGTGCGCTCCCCAAGTGGCCGCCAAGTCACGTTTCCGTTGCCGCGGGGCGACGGCCGATTCGCCGCTGTCTGTCGTCGGAAGGATCTCGACGCGCAGCTCGTTGCGCTGGCCCGCCGATCCGGAGTCACTATTCACGAGAACGCCGCGCTTGTTGCTGCAGCCGCATCGTCTGACGGATTCCGTCTTGATGTTGACGGCGTCGGAACCATCGATGCCTCGTGGGTGATCGGCGCCGACGGAATGTGGTCTCCGTTGCGTAAAGCGTTGGGGGTCAACGATCCGACATACCGAGGCGAATGGCACGCGTTCCGCCAGTACTTCACCGACGTATCCCCCGAAGCAGCGAGCGAACTGGCAATCTGGTTCGAACCGGATCTGCTTCCCGGATACGCGTGGTCGTTTCCCATCGCCGACGGCGTCGCCAACGTGGGCTTCGGCATCTTGCGCGGAAGCAGCTACAAGGTCGGTGACATGGCTGCCGTCTGGCGAGATCTCTTGACCCGTCCACACATTCGATCTTTCCTCGGCGTCGACGCCACACCGGAGGGCACGCATCGCGCGTGGCCTATCCCGGCGCGCGTCGACTCAACACAACTCACCAGCGGACGGGCGTTGTTCGTCGGCGATGCCGCCGCCGCAACCGACCCGATGACCGGCGAGGGAATCGGACAGGCCCTTCTCACGGGCCGTTGGGCGGCCGAGGCGATCATCGCCCATCGCAATGACCCCGCTTCAGCCACCGCCCTTTACGAGCAGACGGTGCACAACGAACTCGCTGTCGATCACCGTTTCGCCGAACGTTTGACCGCTATTCTTCGCAGTCCACTTGGCGCACGCGGAGCGGTACGCATCGCCGGTCTCACTGACTGGACCCGTCGGAATTTCGCCCGCTGGCTGTTTGAGGATTACCCGCGGGCGGTGCTTCTCACACCAAAACGCTGGCATCGCAAGATGCTGAGCGGGCCGGGCGCCTACCGTGGTGCTCGTGCAGACACGACTGACTGAACTTCTCGAAATTGAACACCCGGTCATGCTCGCCGGAATGGGCGGTGTGAGCTATCACGAACTGGTGACCGCCGTGAGTGAAGCCGGCGGCTTTGGCTGTATGGGCGCTTCGACGATGGGCCTCGATCGCATGATCACCGAGATGGATCTCGTGGCTGGCGCCACGACGAAGCCGTGGGGCGTCGATCTCCTCACCGCACTTCCCGGCGACATGCCCGAGCAAGTCCGGGCCATCATCGAACACGGTGGCCGCGTATTCGTCGCCGGTCTCGGAGTGCCACGCGAAGTCGTGAACCTCTGCCATGACAACAACGTTCTCGTTGCATCCATGTGCGGAAAGGTTCGCCACGCCGTCGCGGCTGTCGCGGCTGGTTGCGATCTCGTCATCGCTCAAGGAACTGAAGCGGGCGGCCACACCGGAACCATCGCAACGATGGCTCTCATCCCGCAGGTCGTTGATGCCGTCGACGGACGCGTTCCGGTCGTCGCAGCGGGAGGCTTGTTCGACGGGCGAGGTCTTGCCGCGTCGCTCGCTCTCGGTGCCGAAGGCGTTTGGATCGGCACGCGTTTCATCGCGACGCCCGAAGCATGGGGCACCCCGGGCTACAAGCAACGCCTGATCGACATGGCTGAGGACGACACCGTCGTGAGCAAGGCGTTCAGCGGTAAGACCTGCCGTGTCGTGCGAAACGCCTACACACAACACTTCGAAGATCACCCCGAGGAACTCAAGCCATTCCCCGCCCAACTCCTCGCGTCCATGGAAGACGGAGCGAACCACCTCGGCGCCGGTCCCGATACGGAGGTCGATCCGGAGCGCGAGTTTTGGCCGGCCGGACAGGGCGTCGGCGCCATTGATGAACTGATCCCCGCAGGAGATCTCGTGCGTCAGTTCGTGGCCGAAGCCGAAGCGGTGTTCGAGAGGGTCAGCGCCAAGCGCTGACCCAGTGACTACGAAACCCAGGTTTTGAGTTTCTCGATCATCGCCGTTGGGTTGTCACCAACAGGAATGATGTTGAGCACGCTGACACCGGCTTCTTTGAACGCCTCGAGACGGTCGCGTACGAAGCCCTCGGGCCCACACAGGTTCGTGAGTTCGAGGAACTCCTTCGGGACGATCGCCGCAGCCTCGTCCTTCTTGCCCTCGAGGTAGAGATCTTGGATCTTTGCCGCTTCGGCCTCATAGCCGTACCGACACATGAGGTCGTTGTAGAAGTTTCGACCCTTAGCTCCCATACCTCCGACGTAGAGCGCAACCATCGGTCGCGACAGTTCCGCGATTCCGGCGGCGTCGTCACCGATCGCCACAAGGCCACCGGCCGCGATCTCAAGGGGGCCGAGTTCTGGGGACCGCTTGGCCCGCCCGGCGGCGAGATCAGCACCCCATACGTCATTGGCACGCTCGGGCATGAAGAAGATCGGCAGCCAGCCGTTGGCGACTTCGGCCGTCATCTCGACGTTCTTCGGGCCAAGTGACGCGATCCAGATCGGGATCTCCTCGCGAACCGGCTTGGCGATGATCTTCAGCGGCTTGCCTAAACCGGTTCCGCGGTCAGCCGGCAACGGCAGCGTGTAATAGCGACCGTCGTATTCGACTCGTTCGCGCTTCCAGACCTGACGACAGATGTCGATGATCTCGCGAGTGCGACCCAAAGGAGCGTCGTAACGCACGCCATGGAATCCCTCGATCACCTGCGGACCGGACGCACCGAGACCAAGGATGAAACGTCCGTCAGTCAGTGCGTCCATGCCCGCGGCAGTCATTGCAATCAGCGTGGGCGTACGGGTGTAGATCGGCAGGATCCCCGAAGCGATCGTGATCGACTCCGTCGTTGCTGCGAGGTATCCCATGAACGTCGCAGCATCGAAGCCGTAAGCCTCGGCGACCCATGCGATATCAAGACCGGCCTTCTCGTAATCGGCAACTCGCTTCGCCGACTCCTTGAAGCCCCCCGAGTAATCGATCTGCATGCCCAGCTTCATCGTGTTCTCCATCTGGTTCGCGTCGATCCTCGCGGGAGGCGAGTCCGCCGAATGTCTTACCGAGCGAATGTCTTACTGCGTGATACTCAATGTCCGGTGGGGCCGTCGGCGAGATTCGCCAACAGTTCAGCCCGACGCTCGTCGCGCTCAACAGCCTGCGCCGCTTGGCGTTCCGCGAGTTCGAGCTTCGCGTGATCGGCGGTCCATACCTTGCGATCAGCGAGTTGGGCTGCATCGACGTTGGCGATTTCCTCGCCGTTTTCGAAGGCGACGTGATAGCGGATCCACGTGATTCCGGAAACGAACCAAACTTTGCCGAATGTGCCGGCCGGAACGCCCGGCATGTCGACGGCAGCGACCACCTTCTGGCGGCGGCGGAAGACCTTCTCTGTACTGATCGTCGTTCCCATAAACCTCACGCTATCCAATGGAGCGGCCCGGGACGGATTCGGTGCACCCCCAATCCCGCTGACTACGCTGACCCCCGTCCAACAATCGTTCCCGCGCATCAGCGCCAGGAGGAGCATTTTCATGGCTGACATCGGATTCGACGGCAAGGTCGCCATCATCACCGGCGCCGGAGGCGGCCTCGGCCGCCATCACGCCCTTGAACTGGCCAGCCGCGGCGCCAGGCTCGTCATCAACGATCTCGGCGGTTCGCTTTCCGGTGAAGGCGGAGATGCCGGTCCGGCGCAGCGCGTCGTCCAGGAGATTCTCGATCTCGGCGGTGAAGCCGTCGCCGACGGCAACTCCGTCGCCACCGCCGAAGGCGGCAAGGCCATCGTGCAGACCGCCGTCGACGCGTTCGGCACCGTCGACATTCTCGTCAACAACGCCGGAATCCTTCGCGATAAGTCGTTCCACAATCTCGACCAGGCAATGATCGAATCGGTCATCCAAGTCCACCTGCTCGGCGCATTCAATGTGACACAACCGGCGTTCCAGATCATGCGGGAAAAGAGCTACGGGCGCATCGTGTCCACCTCGTCGAACTCTGGCATCCTCGGCAACTTCGGTCAGGCAAACTACGGCGCCGCGAAGATGGGCCTTGTCGGTCTCACACGCGTGCTGGCCATCGAAGGTCGCAAGAACAACATCAAGGCAAATGCAATCGCGCCTGTCGCCCTCACCCGCATGACCGAAGAGATGTTCGGTGCGGCCGGCGAGGCGCTCGATCCAGCCCTTGTCAGCCCGCTGGTTGCGTACCTGTCGTCAGATGCGTGCGAACCCACCGGTGAGATCTTCTCCGCCGCCGGTGGCATCATCTCCCGTTTCTTCATTGGCCTGACACCGGGTTATTACAACCCCAATCTCACCGCCGAAGATGTTGCCGAGCACCTGAGCATCATCCGCGACGAGACCGGGTACATCGTTCCCGAGGATTCGAGCGGCGAGATCAGCAAGATCGTGAAGACAGTCATGGGCGACGCCAACTGAGTTCCCACCCGACCGACCCCCGATTGGTCGACGATGACAGACAGGTGGATGAATGAGGGTCGACTCGACCGACGGCGTGGAACTCGAGGTCCACGATCTCGGGGGTGACGGTCCTCCGTTGCTGCTCGCACACGCGACCGGATTCCACGGACTCGTGTGGGAACCACTTGCATCACATCTCACCGGATACCGACGCTTTTCGATCGACATGCGCGCGCACGGAGATTCCACGGCACCGCTCAGACGCTCCCTCGAGTGGGATGGTTTCGCCGACGACGTTCTGGCCGTTGTCGACGCTCTCGGATTGGAAAGCCCGTTTGCCGTTGGCCATTCCAAAGGTGGAGCGGCACTGCTTCTCGCCGAACAGCGCCGACCGGGTACATTTCGTTCGCTGTACTGCTGGGAGCCGGTTGTCATGCCTCCCGAGATTGCCATCGGTTACCAGCCGGATAATCCACTTTCGAACGGCGCCCGACGTCGACGTCCTACGTTCGCAAGCCACGACGAGGCTTTCGAGAACTACGCGTTGAAACCGCCGTTCAGCGGGCTCGACGCCGCGGCGTTACGCGCCTACGTCGATCACGGTTTCGCCATTACCGACGACGGAACGGTGACGCTCAAGTGTCTGCCCGAGAACGAAGCCGAGGTGTATGCCCACGGGACTGCTCATCAGGCCTTCCGATCCCTCGCTCTCGTGCGTTGCTCCGTCACCATCGCGGTGGGAGTGGAAGACACGGTGCCGGCCATCTTCGGCCGCTCTATCGCCGCCGCACTACCGGACGGTCGTATTGAGTCACATCCTGAACTTGGCCATTTCGGGCCGCTCGAGAATCCTCCGACCGTCGCCGCATCGATACTGGCGGCCTTCGCCCTCGGCTGAGCGACCTTTTGGGCCGCGGGCTGTCGCAGCGGATGCGTAGCCTCAGTTCATGGCCCTCGAACTCCCCACATCGCTCTCACCATCCAAGGTCTCGTCGTTCACCGACTGTGCCCTCGCCTTCCGGTTTGCTTCGATCGATCGCATCCCGCAGGCGCCCACAGCGGCGATGGTCAAGGGCACACTCGTTCACTCTGCGCTCGAGCGGCTGTTCGCCCTCGATCCGGCCGAACGGAACCTTCCGAACGCGCAGGTGTGTTTGGCCGAGGCGCGGGTCGCCATCGAAGCTGATCCCGAATGGATCGAACTCGCGCTTGACGATCAGCTCGAACCGAAATTCATGGCCGAGGCTGCATCGCTCGTCGACAAGTACTTCCAACTCGAAGACCCATCGACGATCACACCAGTCGGCCTCGAACTGCAGCTCGAATTCGATCTTGATGGCATCTTCCTGCGCGGCATCATCGATCGGCTCGAGGAGAACGCAGCCGGCGAGCTCATCATCACCGATTACAAAACCGGTCGGGCTCCCGCTCCCGCCTTCCAAAAGGCCCGTCTCGGCGGCGTGCACTTCTACTCGCTGCTGTGCGAACGCGTTCTCGGTCGTCGCCCCGCGAGAGTCCAACTCCTCTTCCTCGGCCAACCGGTTGTCATCGACACCGTCCCGACCGATCAGTCGACGCGACAACTCGAGAACAAACTGCGGGCGGTCTGGTCCGCTATAGAGACTGGTTGTGAGCGCGAGGACTTCCGACCCAAGCCATCCAAGCTCTGCTCGTGGTGCGATTACCAGAAGTGGTGTCCCGAGTTCGGGGGCGATCCTTCCAAAGCCCGGGCCGAGTCCGAGGCCTTGCGGGAACAGGCCAAGGCGGCCACCGCGGCCCTCACGGACGGGGCAGCAGTAGCGCTCCCCTAGCATCGGTCCCGTGAATCCCACAGAACTGCCCGAGCCATCCCCCGTTCTCGGCCCCATCGCTCGCTTCGATGATCTTGTCGACGGCTGGTTCGACAAGATTCGCGGCACCGAGCCAACCGATCGGATTATGTACGCCCTCACCGAGCTCGGCGACTTCGGACTGATCTGGGTGCTGCTGGCCTTCGCCCGTGGTCTCCGGTCCGAGGAAGATGCGCGTGCCGCATGGCGCCTCGCCGCAGCCCTCGGCGTCGAGTCAGTGATCATCAACGGGGTAGTCAAGAGCCAGTTCAAACGCGAACGGCCCGTTGTCCAGGAGCCACGCCCCCACAAGATGCGCATCCCGCTCACCACCAGTTTCCCGAGTGGACACTCAAGTACGGCCATGGTCGCCGGCATCCTCCTCACCCAGAAATCCGGTCGCCCCCTCAAGACGGCGATCTTCGGCCTCGGTGGCCTCGTCGCTCTCAGCCGTGTGCACGTGAAAATCCATCACGCTTCGGATGTCGCCGGCGGTCTCGCGATCGGCATCGGACTCGGCGCCGTCGCCCGGGCACTGTGGCCGCTCTATCGACGCAATTCCTGACCGCTGCCGGGTTTACGGGCTCAGACTTCATCCCCCAAACAGCACCTCACGGAATACTCCCCCAGTCAGACAGGTTCACCTCGACATGACCATCTCGTTCGCAGTCACGTGGGACTACCGCTGCCCATTCGCCCGCATCGTGCACAACCACGTTGTTGAAGGTCTGCTCGACGGAGCCGACTGGGATGTCACCTTCGTCCCGTTTTCCCTCGGACAGATCCATGTTGAGGAAGGCGAAGCTCCCATTTGGGAGCGCCCGCAGGACGACACGGGTTTACTAGCGCTGCAGGCCGCCGTCGTTGTTCGAGACACCGCTCCCGAACTCTTCCCGGCCGTTCACCGATCGTTGTTCGAAGCCCGACATGCCGAAGGTGCCCAACTCCGCGATGAGTCAGTGCTGCGCACGATCCTCGGAACCCACGCCATTGATGTCGATTCCGTCTTTGCCGAAGTCGCCACCGGCCGACCACTCGAAACGATCCGCATCGAGCACACCGCCGCCGCCAACGATCTCGATGTCTGGGGTGTCCCGACGTTCATGGCCGAGGGTAAGGCCGCATTCGTGCGGCTCATGGACCTCCCGGTGGACGGCACCGACGCACGACGAAACGTTGAGCAAATCGTCGACATGCTCACCGGCTGGTCATCGCTCAACGAGTTCAAGCACACAAGCCTCGATCGCTGATTCTCCGCAACCGAGAATCTGCTGCGATCTGCGGTGCGCCACGCAAACAAAAAGGCGCACGACTCATTGAGCCATGCGCCTTTTTTCGTTTCACGCTCGGCCGGATACTCGGACCGGAAGCGGAACAATCAGTTCTTAACGAGCACACCCGCGTCGTGCGACAGGATCGAACGGACATCGAGCAACAGGTCGGAGACCTCGTTGGTGCTCACGAGTTCGCGATGAAGCATTTCGCCAAGCGCCTGATCAATAATCGTCAGTGCTTCGGTGATCGTGTCCAGTTCGTGAGTCTCAGTCATCGTGTCTCCTGTCGTGGCCGGCGAACCGGCGGTGTCAGTCTCGTTGTGAGTTTCGCTGTCATTCTGGTTGCGCCAAGTAGGTCAAGCGCGGCTGCTTTACTGCTGAACGCATCGTAGGGGTAGGAGCGTGCAATCCGTGGGTCAATAAACCGATTTCTTCCATGAACCTTGCGTTTCGCACTGTCACCCCGCCGCTGTAGCGTCCCTTTCCATGACACCAGCCGCGCCCCACATGGGCATCACCTACGCGAGTTTCGCGGCGCTCGGCATGCAATCGGGCTTCACCGGAGCAAATTGGGCAGCCGAACTGGGCTTTTCCTCGTTCTGGGTCGCCGAAACCACCGGCCCCGAGGCCTTTGCCAATCTCGCCGCCATCGGCGCAGCCCAGCCTTCGCTTGCCCTCGGCACCGGCGTTCTTGCCATCCAATTACGAACGCCAGGCATTGCGGCGATGGGTGCAGCGACCCTCCAGGCGCTCGAACCCGATCGTGAGATCCTCCTCGGAATCGGCATCTCGTCTCCGGCCGTCGTCTCCCGCTGGCATGGCGCCGAGTACGGCGACCGCCCCATGGCCCAGATGCGTGAGTACCTCACACTCCTGCGGCAGTGCCTGAGCGGCGAAAAAGTCGACTTCGCCGGCGACTTTTACTCGGTCAAGGGCTTCCGACTCGGAGTCCGTCTCGAGGAACGTCGCCCCAAGATCATCCTTGCCGCCCTCAATCCCAAGATGCTCCGCATGGCCGGCGAACTCGCTGACGGGGTGTTGCTCAACTACCTGCCGGCCACCCACGTGCCATGGTCCGTCGAACAGGTGCGGGCCGGCGGCGACGCCACGGTCTATGCCTACGTGCATGTCGGCGTCACCGATCCGGAACCCCATCGCGATCTGGCCCGGCGCGATTTATTCTCGTACATCGTCGTCGATTCCTATGCCGCTAACTTCGCCCGCGCTGGGTTCGCCGACGAGGTCGCTGCTGTCCGCGAATGTCACGCCGCCGGCAACCGCGAGGCGGCCCTTGCCGCAGTTTCCGATCGCATGGTCGACGCCATCGACATCCTCGGCACCCGCCAACACGTTCACGATTCGGTCAAGGCCTACGCCGACGCCGGAGTCGATGTCCCGGTCATCATGCCGATGCCATGGGGTCCCGACCGCATGGGCGTCGTACGCGACACGCTTGAAGCTGCCGCAGGAATCCTCTGATGCCCCCGGCCCGCAAACAACCCGGCCGCAAGACACCGGACCCCGGTCCCTATCCCGCGACGGGACTCGCCGAACTCGGACTGGCAGTGGGCGACAAGGTCCGATTCCGACGTCGCGATACCGAACGCTGGAAGAACGCAACGGTCCTTGGCCGCGAATCCGACGGCAGCCTCGGCCTATGCGACGCGAAAGGTGCCATTAGGGCCCTGCCTCTCGAAGCGATTGAGGTCTGGACAAGAGGCCCAAGGGGTGGCGTGGTCTGGGACTTGCTTACCGAGCGCGCGGCACGGTCCGAACAACTGCGTTTGCTCTAGAACGTCACCCGCTACGCGTCGGGCGAGTCACGAATTAGGAGCGAGTTCACGCAGCGCCGATCGCACATCGACGCCGGCCATTCCTAATACCGAGAGCACCGGCGTGGTCACACCGTTATCGACATAGCGCTGGATGTGATCGCGGCACTCCGCGGGCGAGCCGTGCACGATGAGGGCATCAACGACTTCGTCGGGAATGGCTTCGAGCGCGGCCGCGCGATCCCCTGCCTTCCATGCCGACCACATCCCCTCCAGTAGCGGACCGCGGCCAAGCCATTCATGAAACGCGGCGTAAACAGGGACGTTCAGGTACGCAGCGATCGCGTATCGGGCCTGCGCTCGCACGGTGTCGGTGTCCTCGGACGGAACGACGAAAATTCGAGCGACAATCTCCTTGTCGTCTCCATGGGCCCGCACAATCGGAGCGACCCGGGCGACATCGTCGGCCGAGAGCCAGTTGATGATCGCTCCGTCGCCCTCGCGGCCGGCCAGGTTGAGCATTCCTTCACGCAACGCGGCAATGAGGATCGGTACCGGTTGCTCCGGAACAGCGCCCAGTCGGAAGCCACGAATAGCGAACGTGTCGTAGCTCTCGGTGATCTTCTCGCCGCTCAACGCCGCTCGAAGAAACCGCACCATGTCGCGCGTCTTCTTGTAGGGCTCCTCGAACGGGATGCCGTTCCAGCGCGTCACGATGACATCCGACGACGTGCCCAGCCCCAAGATGAATCGTCCCGGTGCGGCCTGAGCCATCGCAGCGGCACTCTGCGCGATTAACGCGGGCCCACGCGTGAATACCGGAACGATCGCGGTGCCGAGTCGAAGAGTCGGGGCCCAAACGGACGCGAGCGCGAGCGGCGTGAACGCGTCGACTCCGTCGGTCTCCGCCGACCAAACATCGGTGTATCCGAGATCGCTAAGTTCTCCCATCCACTCGCTTTGCGCATGCAGCGGTGCGTGGTCGAGTGGAATCGTCAGGCCGTAGCCGCGCACAACACTCATTTGTCCCACTTCCAGGGTCGAATCATCGCCGACTGACTTGCCGTTCCCATGAGCGTTCCATCTTCCGCCCAGAGGTAGAGATGGCCGTGGCCGAAACCGCGTGCAACCGCCTCGATGCGCACATCGACAAGCACCCATTCCGTCGGGACGACATTCACGACCCGCAGCGTGTTGTCGAGACTGTTCGAATTGATCTCCGAGGTCACAGCCTGTCCCAGACCCATCGGAACAAAATCGCCGAGCACAGCCAGCGAAGCCGCCGACATCTCCAGCAGCTCGGGCATACGAATCCAAAACGCGGTGCGTCCGGTGCCCGGGGCTTCGATCGCCATGCGTTGTTCAAGACGGCTCGCGATGGTGCTGGCCGGATCGAAACGGAACTCACGGAGCGGACAGTCCGCGGGCTTAGGTACTTCGGGGGCCGTGATCCACTGCCCCTCCTCGGCCATTTCGCGGCTCCCGAGCGACGCGTTGACCGTGAAGATGCCCGTATCCCCGACACGTCCTGTCACGCGAGCCTGCGTTGTGGTGTGTCCATGGGCATCGATGTAGATGTCGAGGTCCACCACCGATGGCGGCTTGGTGAAGTTCAGGTACTGGGCGCAGGCCCATACGAGCGGCCGTTCGGTGACTTGCTCGAGCGCCTCGATCGCTGCTCCAAGGCCACAACCGCCAAACAGGGTGCCGAGCCCGCTGCAGATCCCCGGGGTAACCGGGAGATACCAGCGCATCGGGTTATGGGTGGGCTGAAGTCCGAGCCATTGGGGGGCATCCACATGGACGATCGTAAACCGCAGGGAGAGGACCCGTATGCGCCAGAGTCCGCTTCCCTCCCCCGAAGCCAATCGTGATGATGCGCCTCGGTTCCGATGAACTACCAGTTCAGAGCACTGTCACACCCATCCGTGAAACTAATCCCATGAAAGAACAACTGCGACTCCTCAACAACTCCAACCCGCAGTGGCGTCTCGACGAGCGCACCTGCGAGCGCGGAAGGGCCGGTATCTCTAAAGCACGCGAGGCACTGGCCCGCGCCGGCGAGACACGTCTGGGCGTCTCCCGGACCGAAGCCCAACACTCCGCCGCGGCCTAACCAGCTCAACCCGCAACGAACCGTCACCGAAACCCGTATCATCACACCATGCGCGAAGTCGTGATTGTCGATGCCGTTCGGACGCCTGTCGGGCGCCGCAACGGTGGCCTGTCCACCATGCATTCTGCTGATTTGCTCGGCGTGCCGTTTAAGGCACTCTTCGATCGGACCGGCGTTGACCCAGCCATCGTCGGGCAGGTGATCGGCGGTTGCGTGAGCCAGATCGGAATGCAGGGCTTCAACGTCGCCCGCACCGCATGGCTGGCGGCCGGCCTTCCCCTCGAAGTAGCGGCAACGACCGTTGACGCTCAGTGCGGGTCAAGCCAGCAGGCTGCCGACATGGCGTACGCACTGGTCGCGTCCGGTGTCGTCGATGTTGCCGTCGCCGGTGGTGTCGAGGTCATGAGCAAGGTCCCGATCGGTTCCAATGCAGCGCGTTCACTCGACATGGGACTCCCTGTCCCCAAGAGTTACTTCGCCCGCTACGAGTACACCAGCCAGTTCGAAGGGGCCGAGCGGATCGCCACCAAGTGGGGTATCACTCGTGCCGACACCGATGCGTTCGGTTTGCAATCGCAACAGCGTGGCGCTCAGGCCTGGACCGAGGATCGCTTCGCGACTCAGATCGCCGAAGTCGACGCACCTGATCTCGGTGAAGACGGCAAGCCCACCGGAACCACCCATCGCGTTTCGCGCGACGAAGGCTTGCGCGAAACATCCCTCGATGTTCTTGGTGGCCTGAAACCCATCATGGGTGACGACGGAGTCCACACCGCTGGATCGTCCTCGCAGATCTCCGACGGCGCATCGGCGGTGCTACTCATGACCGCCGAGAAAGCTGCCGAACTCGGCCTGCAGCCGCTTGCCCGCATCGTCGATACCTGCCTTGTTGGCGTCGATCCGGTGCTCATGCTCACCGGCCCGATCGACGCCACCCGGCGCCTGCTTGATCGCAGCGGGCTCACGCTCGACGACATTGACCTGTTCGAGATCAATGAGGCGTTTGCGTCAGTTGTTCTCGCCTGGCAACGCGAGCTCGGTGGAGATCTCGACAAGGTGAACCCCAATGGTGGGGCCATTGCCACCGGTCATCCGCTCGGCGGCACCGGTACCCTGCTGATCACCAAGGCGGTGCACGAACTGCAACGCTCCGGTGGCAAGCGTGCGATCGTGACGATGTGTTGCGGTGGCGGTCTAGGTACCGGCACGCTCATCGAACGTCTCTAGATACACCTCTCGCTGCCTCGGCGGCCTCCCTTCCAGTCATTCGGGAGTTCCGACCATGCAGGTGAGTCCAGATCGTCCTCCAACGAAACGTCCGTTCTCGAAGCGATCAGTCGTTCTTGCGCTGATCGCACTCGTTGCGGCTTCGTTCGTCATTCTTCGCATTGCGATGCCGTGGATCACCGCATCTGGCACCGCCCCGTTCGCGGCTGTTCCCACGGTGACAAAGGTGATCGACGGAGACACCATCGATGTTCGCATCGGTCGGCAAACTCGCCGGATCCGGCTCATCGGAATCGATACTCCGGAGACCAAAGATCCGCGCAAACCAGTTCAGTGCTTCGGCAAGGAGGCCAGCGCCCGGACTGCGGCCCTTCTCCCACCGGGAACTGAAGTCCGACTCGAACGCGATGCCGAGGAGACCGACGTTTACGACCGGACCCTCGCCTACGTCTACCGAGCCTCCGACGGGCTTTTCGTCAACCTCTCGCTCGTGGCCGAGGGACTCGCCGACACCTTGCGAATCGCACCGAACACCGCTCATGCGGCGGCATTCGCCGAAGCCGCCGCTAGGGCACAGAAACAGCAGATCGGCCTGTGGAAAGCCTGTGCTGGGCCAGCCGGAGCCCAACGTTGATCCATCAGGATCCTCTGAGCGGTACCGTTCCAGACGTGACAACGCTCGCCGAACGACTCGGATACGCCGCCGACACCCGACTGGTCATCATCAACAGCGACGATCTCGGGCTCTGTCACGCCGCGAACACAGGCATCTACGAGTCACTCCGACAGGGCCTCGCCACCAGCGCCACCCTCATGGTTCCATGCCCGTGGGCCCGCCAAGCGGCCTCCGATTATCGGGGCGAGGACATCGGCGTCCATCTCACCCTCAACGCCGAGTACGAGGAATACCGCTGGGGGCCGATCACTTACGCCCCGTCACTTCTTGACGGCGACGGCGGATTCCCTCGCACGGTGAGCGACCTTTGGGATCACGCCGATCTCGACGAGGTACGCCGCGAATGTCGAGCGCAGATTGAGCGGGCGATCCTGTGGGGATTCGATGTCAGTCATCTCGACTCGCACATGGGCGCCCTGCAATTGCGTCCCGAGTTCTTCGATATCTATCTCGATCTAGCCGTCGACTTTGGTCTTCCCCTGCGCCTCTCCGGCGCATCCACCGAGCGCACGATCGGCTTTCCGTTCCGTCGCCTCGCCGCCGAGGAGGGAATCGTCTCTCCTGATCATTTCGTCTACGTCGGCGGCGTGGGTAGTCGGCGTGCGATCGAGAAAGCACTGTTCGACCTTCCTGTCGGGGTAACCGAGATGTACGTGCACCCTGCGACTGACACCCCTGAGTTGCGGGCGATCGGGACCGACTGGCCGGCGCGCGTCGATGATCTTCACCTCGTATGCCACGATTCGCGCTTGCGGGCGATGATAGATCGGTCCGGCATTGTGCTCATTGGTTACCGGGAACTACGCGAGCTCCAGCGTTCCGGATCCTGAGGTACTGACCACTCGGGCTTCTCGGATGTGCTGCTCAGAAGTGCTTCACGTGCCGAGTGAAGCGTCGTGATCCCGTCGCTCCTGCGGCCAGAAGGAACTCGCTGAACCCGTCATCAACAACACCGGGCGCTTCAGCGAACTGGAACTCCGCGATCATCAGATCGCGACAGATCTGACCGAGTAGTGCGTGACCAATTCCGCGTCGGCGATGAGCCGGAACGACGACGAATGGCCCGATCCATGTCGCCCTAGTAACCGAATGACAACCGACACCGAGGACAGTGTCATTGCCGTCCTGGTCCGGCCCGAAGGCGCCGTGACAGGTCCCGTGCTCGAGAGCACGGGCCACTTCATCGGACAATTGCGGCCAGGCCTGTGCGGTCGCAAGGGTGACGGCGATGACATCGTCGTCGCGTACGACGCGCCGAACGGCCACGTCCGAAGGATCATCGCTCCGGAACGTGACCGGAACCACCAGCGACTGTCCCGCAGATTCAGAATCGAAGCCGAGAGTGTCGGCCAGTTCTCTGAGTCCGCTGTCGACGTCGACCCCTGGCCACAACGGAAACGGGAGAACGCCTCCGAGCTCGAGACGAGTAGCCCCGCGATCGCGGGCCCAATCCGCCGCTTGTTCGACAAGCGCTGATCCCCATCCCAGACGCTGCTGATCTGGATGAACCGCAATCAAGCGAATGACGCCGACGATTCCATCGCCCCCAGCGCGGCCCACTCCGACTGCCACCGCGGCGAGACCCGACTCGTCACCTAGGACAACCCCCGGACGTTCCCAACATGCAGTGAGTAGTTCGTCACCCGTGAGATCCTCGAACGCCGCGCTCGAGGCAACCAGTGCAACGAGTTCCTCCAGTCGCTCTGCCGTCCACGGCACGATCGCCAAGGAGGAAGGGTCACTCATGTGACCACTGTGTCCGACGGGGATTTGGGATCCCGCCAGAACCGAACGTTCTTCGCGAGGAGACCCATGGCGATCAGCGCCACTCCTCCACCCGCAACGAGCAGCAACATCCGATCGAGACTTGAGCTCACGTGATCAACGATCAACTCGGCACTCGCGCGACCAAGAACACCGCCGGTCAATTCATCAACGATCGAGCTCTTCGACATCTGTTCGATGACGATGATCACCACCGAACCTGCGATTACTCCAAATCCGATTGACACCAAAGCGCGACGCGGTCTGAACGACAGAAGCAACCCGAGTCCGAGCGAGATCACAGCAAGAGTCGGAAGGATGATCACGAGTACGCGCATCATTTCGACCAAGCGCCGGACGAGGTCAAGGCCGGGTGCATCAAGCAGTAAGACCTTCACGTCGATCGAACTGAGATCTATACCGTCGAGATACGTGATCCCCTGGTCGTCGAGATAGCGACGAACCTCGCTGAGCGATGACCCAAGATCGAGATAGAGGCCGTCCGAGCCGATCACAGTGAATCGCTGTTTGCCATCGACGGCACGAATGAACTCATCATGTGTGGCGCGGGTTGCGGCATCCCATACGGCGACGAACGCATCGGTTCTCACTGCTCGCAGCGTCGCTTGCGTAATGAGATCGGTCGCCGTCTCGGTGAGCGATGTCGACAGGCCGCTTATCTTTATCGGCAGTGCATCCTCGATCCGATTTTGCACATCGGCGGCCGACACGATCTGTTCGGCAATCGTTCGGGCGACGTCCTGCTGCACGGTTGGGTTGTCGACGAGCGTCTTGCTCGTCGATGCCCACGTGTCCTCGTCGAGAAGTTCGTTGAGCGACCAGAACGATGCAACCGAGAACGACGCGCACAAACCAGCGAGCACGAAGAGGGCGATGGCTAACTTCCCCCTGCGACCCGAATCTGTCTTCTGAGGATTCGCGTCAGTCGGAGTTGTCACGACCGATCACCGTAGTCCCGCAAACAAATCAATCTCCGGCAGGTCCGATTGGACGCGTGAGCGCGCGAGTATGAAGTCCTCGAACGGATGAACAGTGCGGGCGACGTCACGCGGCAGTCCGAACCAGAACGTCGATTCCGGGTCCACCTGCGTGGCATGTGCGAGGAGCGCATCCAGTCGCACGTCGAAATGGTCCCCGATATCGATTGAGGTCGTGATCCGGTGATCATCACTCGGTCGCTGGAACCATTCTTCGGTGAACGGCGACTCGAGTCCGAGTTCAAGGAACTTCTCGTGAGTCGCCTGCACCCGCGCACGCGCCCACACCGAGTAGTAGAGCTTCGAAGGTTCGAATGGTTCGCCAAGTTCCGGGCGATACGTCGGGTCACCAGCGAGATCAAACGCCGGGAGCGAGATGTCGTGGACCCGGAGATGATCCGGATGCGGATATCCCTGCTGATCGTCACCGTAGGTGAGGATCACCTGCGGCCGTTCCCGGCGAATGATCGCGACAAGTCGCCCAACGGCTTCGTCGAGTTCGGCGTTGGCGAAAGCATCGGGACGGGCGTTGGCCTCAGAATCGGGCATTCCTGAGTCGCGGTAACCAAGAAGTTCGACGACGTCATATCCGATGACGTCCGCAGCGGCAATTAGTTCCGCCAGGCGAACCTCAGCGAGGTTCCCGCGGATCTCGGGCCGATCCATTGCCGGATTCAGGATGTCGCCTTCCTCGCCACCCGTGCAGGTGACAAGTACTGATCGAATGCCCTCAGTCTTGTACCGGGCAACGGTCGGGGCTCCTTTAGACGCCTCATCATCGGGATGGGCATGAACGGAGAGAAGGCAAAGTTCGGCCATCGCCAAACGCTATCGGCCCCGACCCCGACCGGCACCACACGGCGACAGGAGCGACCTATCCTCCACTCCCATGTTCACCAATTACTTCCGCCGTCACCGGAAGGTCATGTCGAAGGCAACATCGATTCTTCTGGTAACGCTTGCTCTTGGCGTTGCGATCACCGCCTGCGGATCGAGCGGACGCACTCTGCGCGATCCCGAACCCGGCAAAGTTGCACCGGCGCGCAAGAGCACGGCAACCACGGGGGCAACATCCACCACCGCAGGTGGAGCGGTCATCGTCGGTTCTGGGCTGTCGATCAAAACCACTGCATGGCCCGCCGGCGAGGCGATTCCCAAGGCCTACGGATGTGACGGAGCAAACACGTCGCCGCCGTTACTCATCTCTGGCGCCTCCAGCGACGTTGTCGAACTCGTTCTGATCGTCTCCGATCAGAACCTGGGCGGGAAAACCAACTGGGTGGTCTCGAAGATCGGTCCTGCCACCGCGGCAATCCCGCAGGGTGGCGCACCGACCGGTGCCATCCAGATCCCGAACGGTTCGGGTTCCGCCCTGTGGTCGGGTCCGTGTCCCGAAAGCGGGACGCACACCTACGACTTCACCCTTTATGGGCTTACGCAGCCATCGGGGCTCACCGCGTCATCGACAAAGGCCCAGATCGAGACCGCCGTTGCTAATCCTCGGAGCGTCTCGGTAATCACTGGCACATACAAGCGGGGCTGATCACTGACCCATATCCAAAATCGCGGCAAGTTGTCGCGATTGGGCCAGCAGCTGGCCGTCGCGAGTCCAGATCGCTCCATCCTCCTCGCAGAATCCGTCGCTGCTCTCCACCGACTCAAACTGCACGAGATACCAGTCGTCGTAACCAGCGGGCGGAGCGGATCGCACGTGCACGGTGAGATCGACAGTCGTGATCCCCCACGGACCAGAAACCCGACTGAACATCGCCGGCATCCAAGAATCGGCAAATGCAGCGAGCACCGCAGCATCAACCTGTTGCGGTTCGGCTAGGCGGATCCAGCCGCCAACCAGCGCACGGGTCCCATCACTAAAGGGGCGTGACCCGATTGCCCACCGTTGCTGATACCGATTGGCCATTTCTGGGATGGCCCTTTCCGGCAAGCGGTCGTCGAACACAGGATCAGAGAGATCTTCGGGCATTGCAACCTCGGGCATAACGAGATCGCTGAATGCGGGGCCCGATCGAGACGACGAGAAGGCCGCTAATGCCGTCAGAAGCACGCGACCGTTCTGCGTCATCCGCGCCGACAACGACGTCATGGATCGACCCGAACGTTCGACCGTCACTTCAACCACGGCGTCGCCCGGTTCGGGCCGGGACAGATAGTGGGCGGTGAAGGACCGACAGGTCCGCGTCGAATCATTGACCGCGGCTTCAAATGTCCGCACCATCATCGCCGCCAGATAGCCACCGTTGGGCCCGGTACCCACCCACCATCCATCGTCGATGCGTACCCGGTAGGTGTTGGCATCGATAGCTTCCGACTGCGTGGCGAGATCGAAACGGGTCATTCCCCCGACGGTAGACGCCGCGACACGGGCGGAGGTTCGTCACCACGAACGGGGGGAATCGAGCGGAAGAATTCGCCATTTCGTCGGATGAAACAGCGTCGGACGACGAAACCGCGACGAGCGATCGGCGGACCATCGAGCCGAGGGCGCCGCGCACAGCTCGCTGAGCGCGAGCAGTGCCTCGTCGTAGTTCACTCGCCATCCGGCAAAATCACGCCAGGCCTGTTCCCGATCGGCCTTGACGGGAATGCCGGCGGCGGCCAATTCGTCGAGCGTCTCGTCGAACTCCGCCCGCAGGACCGAGATCGGACTGTCAGCCTCCGGATCGACATCAAGAGGAACGCGGTAGAAGAGGGCAATCGACCGAAGGCACAGGAATCCCGCTCGCAAGGTCAGCGCCAACTGGGGTTCGCGCGGAAGGTCGAGAGCTGTTTCGGAGATCGCCGCGGTATCGAGGACCGCTCCCGCTGTCGTGATCCACGAGTTCGTCGAACGCTGGGACCGAAACAGCGCCAGCGAGGGTTGCGAGGTGTGGCTCTCCTCGATCTGCTCGAACCACTTCTCCCAGGCCTCCCAATCGGATCCGAGACGGTCCGTCCACCCGATGAGGTGCATCCGTTTGAGATAGATGGCCGGCACAGGCGGACTTCCGGCCCGGACTTCGAACTGCGTCACCATCTCTTCTCGTCGAGCGAAATTTCCGTAGATCGACGGCAGGTAGGCGATGAGCAGTGCGACCACGCCAAGTCCGAGGAGCGCTTCGATCACCACAAGAGTCATCGAAACCGCGTTGGGTGCGGGAGCAAATCCCAGAGTCGTGAAGGACGAACCCGACAATCGAAAGGCATCGGCGACAGTCACCCCGCCCAGCGACCAATAGATCGGACCGAATGCGATGATCACGCACGCGGCCCAAACGAACGCAAGAAGCACGGTCGCTATCGGAGCGAACCGGGACCGGACTGCATGACGTCGGGATTCATCCCCGTGCCTTCGGGCCAACGGTTCGTAGATGCCCTCGAGAAACAGGAAGAGCAGACGGGTCAGTCTGACATTCTCCCCTTGGGGAACCACGACTGTGCGCAGCGCCGAACGAAGGGTCGCCTGCAACAGGAATAGTCCCGCCAGAAACCCGACCACACGGGCAGCGATCATCCAGTTGCTCCACGCACGGAACGACTCTACGCCGATTGTTGGATTGATGGGCCGCCGGTTTGCGCTAGAACCGTGGTCAACACGAACTCGTCCAGCCGTATCAATCCCGGGGGTTTCACCATGAAGGCATTCCAGCTCGTCGGAGGTTCGGCCGATGTCGACATCACCACCTCGCTCAACGATGTTGCCCAACCCGATCCCGGCCCCGGTCAGGTGCTTGTCCGGATCGGCGGTGCCGGCGTCTGCCATAGCGATGTCAGCCTCATGGAGTTCTCGGCCGGGGCAGCGCGCGATGTTCCGATGACACTCGGTCACGAGAATGCTGGTTGGATCGAAGCGTTCGGGCCTGGAACTCTCCCCACTGCCGGACTTGAGATTGGTTCGCCTGTCGCGGTCTACGGCGCCTGGGGATGTGGCCAGTGTTCTAACTGCCGAAAAGGCATGGAGAACTACTGCCTTAACGTGAGCGCCAGCGGCCCCGGCCTCAGCGTCGACGGCGGCATGGCTGAGTATCTGCTCGTTCCCGCTGCCCGCTATCTGGTTCCCCTCACCGAGATGACACCCGCGGAAGCCGCTCCCCTCGTCGACGCGGGTCTTACGCCGTACCACGCAATCAAGCGGTCCCTGCACCTGCTCGTCCCAGGATCACATGTCGTGGTGATCGGGGCCGGCGGCCTCGGACATCTTGCCGTGCAGTTCCTGAAGGTCCTTTCGCCGGCCACCGTCATCTCCGTCGACCAGCGCGAATCGGCCCTCGCGATCACCGCAGAACTCGGAGCCGATCACACGGTGGTTGCTGGCCCCAACGCCGCGGCGGAGATCCGGGCGATCACCGGCGGCCGCGGCGCCGAGTTGGTGCTCGACATCTGCGGCTACGACGACACGCTGGCTCTTGCCAGCGCCGTCGCCGCGAACCTTGGCCACATCACCGTTGTCGGTGTGGGCGGCGGGACGCTGCCGTTCAGTTTCTTCACGATGCCCTACGAATGCTCTGTGGCCAGCACGTACTGGGGCGGCATCACGGAACTCGAAGAGTTGTTCGCCCTGGCCCATACGGGCGGGTTCCGGATTCATGCCCAGCAGTACCCGCTCGCAGAGGCCAAAGACGTCTACCGCCAGATGGTGGGCGGCACGCTGCAGGGACGAGCGGTGCTCGTCCCCTAGGCGATCAGGCGGTTTTGGCGGGGCGCCAGAAGGTGAGCAACTGCAGGAGTGCTCCACCGACACCAGCGACGGCAACGATGATCAGGCCCGTGGTTCCGGCCCAGTTGATGTTCACGGCATTGTCCACGGACCATTCGCCCGCACCGGTGCAGCCGAGGCCGAAGCCGACAGCGGCGAGCACGACGACATATTCGATGCCACCACCGGCGTTGAAGATGAACCAACCGTTCTTGCGATGGGTGGTGATGCCGGCAACGACCATGATCGCGACCAGTCCGGCGGCGGCCAGCGGCGTGACGAGGCCGATGGCGAGCAGGAAGCCGGCACCGATCTCGGTGAGCGCTGCCATCCATGCGTTGATGAACGGGAACTTCATACCCATCGATGCGAACCAACCGGTGGTCCCGGCGATCTTTCCGCCACCGAAGATCTTGTTGAGACCATGGGATGCGAGCGTCAGACCGATCACGACGCGGATGATCAGAAGGCCGAGATTCAGCCCGTTCACATCCCAGAAGTCTTGGGATGAACTTGCGGCTGCCGCAGTTGTGGTGATCACGGGGTCTCCTCTTGAGGGTTGAATGACTTCGTGATGGTAAGGCCTGACATGGGAGTGACGGTGGACTTCAACGGAAGTCGCGCGAACGGGAGGGAACCGCCATCGGAAGAAGCTCGAGTTTGTCGGCGATCACGTTGGTGACGCCCTCGACCCGTTCGAGCCGACCCCTGACCAGCAGCGCCGGGGCTGAACGGGCCACTTTGCGATAGCGCTGCCACAGCCCCTTTGAACAGATCACGTTGATCAGACCGGTTTCGTCCTCCAGATTGAGAAACGTGATTCCGGCGGCGGTCGATGGGCGCTGTCGATGGGTGACGACCCCGCCCACCAGAACCCGGGTGCCGTGCTCGGCCGCGCCGAGGGCCTTTGCGGTGAGCACCCCGAGCCCGTCGAGATGCCCGCGTACGAACAGGGTGGGATGGCGATCGGGAGCCACACCGGTTGCCCAGAGATCGGCGGTGGCCAGTTCCTGCTCGGAGAGACCGGGCAGGGCCGGGGCCTCACCTCCGGTCACGATGCCGGCCAGACGATCCGACCCGGTCTGCGCCACCGCTCCGGCCACCCACAGCGCGCGTCGGCGGTCGAGCGGACGACCATCGGACCCGGTTGTTTCCGCGAACACGCCCGCCGTGGCCAAGGCCTCGAGTGTCTGCCGCTTCAACGACACCCTGCGGGCAAGATCCTCCATCGATTGATACGCACCACTGTCGACGCGTTCGGCCACGATGGCGTCGGCGAGTTCCGGGCCCACCGTGCGCACCGATCCCAGTCCGAGTCGCAACGCCGGTTGTGCCACCGGCGCACCCGCGACCGGAAACGCATCCAGCAACTCCGGCGCATCCGATGTGCTCGCCGGCGTGCCCGGCGACCATTCCAGGGTTGCTCCCGCTCCCGACGCGTTGATGTCCGGTGTGCGCACCGTCACCCCATGACGGCGGGCATCGGCGACGAGCGTGTGCGGCGAATAAAAACCCATCGGTTGCGCATCGAGCAGACCGGCGCAGAACGCCGCCGGAAAATACCGTTTGAGATACGCACTCGAATAGACGAGATAGGCGAACGAGACCGAGTGGCTCTCGGGAAAGCCGAAGTTCGCGAATGCCGCGAGCTTGTCGTAGATGTTGTCGGCCACCTCGCCTTCGATCCCGCGCTCGGCCATTCCGTCGTAGAAGCGCAAGCGCAGCCGTTCCATGCGCTCGGCACTGCGTTTCGAACCCATGGCCTGGCGCAATTGGTCGGCCTCGCCCGCACTGAAGCCGGCGACATCGATCGCCATCTGCATGAGTTGCTCCTGGAACAGTGGGATGCCGAGTGTCTTGGCCAGTGCCGGCTCGAGTAACGGATGCAGATAGGTGACTTCCTCCTTCCCGTTGCGGCGCCGAATGTACGGATGCACCGAACCGCCCTGGATCGGACCGGGACGGATAAGAGCCACCTCGACGACGAGATCGTAGAAATGTCGGGGCTTGAGCCGCGGCAGCGTCGCCATCTGTGCCCGACTCTCGACCTGGAACACACCGATGGAATCGGCGACGCACAACATGTCGTAGACCGCGTCGTCCTGCGGCAGTTCGGCGAGGTCCATCCGGAAACCGTGGGCCTTCTCCACCGCGTCGACGGTGTTGTGCAGCGCCGTGAGCATGCCCAGACCCAGCAGATCGAACTTGACCAGACCGGACGCGGCGCAATCCTCCTTGTCCCACTGCAGCACCGTGCGACCTTCGCGGCGCGCCCATTCGACCGGGCACACCTCGATGATCGGACGATCACACAGCACCATGCCCCCCGAATGGATACCGAGATGTCGGGGAGCGTGCTCGACCTGTGACGCGAGACGGATCACCGCGTCGGGGATGCGGTCGCCGATCGGCGTGGGCGTGACCGATGCTTCCGTTTCGGCGATCTGAGCGCGTATCGAGCCCCAGCGGTCGACCTGCTTGGCCCACGCATCGGCCTGACCCTGCGCGTAACCGAGTGCACCGGCCATGTCGCGCACCGCAGAACGCGCCCGGTACGTGATGACGTTGGCGACCTGCGCTGCGTAATGCCGGCCATAACGCTCGTAGGCGTATTGAATGACCTCCTCGCGACGACCCGATTCGATGTCGACATCGATGTCGGGAGGACCATCGCGTTCGCTCGACAGAAAGCGCTCGAACAACAACCCGAGAGCAACCGCATCGGCCTTGGTGACACCGAGAGCGAAACACACGGCCGAATTCGCGGCGGAACCGCGACCTTGGCAGTAGATGTCCTGTCGACGGCAGAACTCGACGAGATCCCACACGATGAGGAAATAGCCGGGAAAGTTGAGTTTTTCGATCACGGTGAGTTCGTGATCGATCTGGGCCCACGCCCCCGGAGTGTGTTCAGCATGACGCGGCCCGTACCGACGCTCGGCACCCTGTTCAGTGAGACGTCGCAGATACGCCATCTCGTCGAGACCGTCGGGACACGGATACGGCGGAAGCTCGGGAGCCACGAGCGCGAGATCAAACGCGCTCGCCCGACCGATTTCGGCGGCGCGCTCGACAACCCCGGGATAGCGGGCGAAGCGACGGGCCTGCTCGAACCCTGATCGGAGGTGCGCTCCGGCTCCGGCCGGTAGCCATCCATCGAGTTCATCGAGACTGCGACGCGATCGCACGGCCGCGAGGGCGGTAGCTAACGGACGATCGGCAGGGGTGGCGTAATGGGCGTTGGTCGTGGCAACGGGTTCGACGCCGGCCCGCACCGCAAGCGCGGCCAACGCGTCGTTGCGAACCGAATCGAGTGGATGGCCGTGATCCCACAGTTCGACCGAAAGGTTGTCGCGACCGAATGCATCGACAAGACGGGCGAGTTCATTTGCCGCCGCCGAGGGACCCTCTCGTTCGAGCGCCGCAGGAACCGCGCCTTTGCGACAACCGGTGAGCACGGCCCAGTTCCCTCGATCGGCGGCGGGCGCCGCGCTTCCGGCCACAGCAGCGAGTTGATCGAGTGACGCGCGAGGTGCGCCCTTTTCGCCGCGCAATTGCGCTTCACTCAGCGCCCGAGCCAGCAGCGCGTAGCCACGTGGATTGCGGGCCAGCACCACAAGATGTGATTCTCCGGCGTCGACCCCGGGATCGGGATCGCCAGTGGGCACCCGGGTGCGGTTCAGCGTGATCTCCGCTCCGAAGATGGTGGGGATGCCGACTTCGCGGGCCGCCTCCGCGAACCGAACGATGCCGTAGAAGCCGTTGTGATCGGTGAGCGCCAGTGCATCGAGTTCGAGTCGGGCCGCTTCGCGGGCGAGCGCCTCGGGCGAGCAGGCCCCGTCGAGAAAACTGAAGTTGGAATGGCAATGAAGCTCGGCATATGGCCGCGCCCCGACTGTACGGGAACGTTTCGAACCCGACGCTTTCAGGGAAAATTTATGCCCGGGGCTCTGCTCCATAACTCGACAGTATCGAACAGGTGTTCGACTGTCCAAGAGCCTTCAGAAACCCGTCATCGACTGCACTGCCGATTCTATGATCGCCGGAAAAACCGGGGGCAAGGCCCCGAACATGGCGGAGGTGCCTTCATGTCTGAACTTGAACGATCCGAACTGATTCGACACATCGACGAGTTAACTGTCGAAGTGGCGAGGCTCAAAGCACGAGTCGATGCCATGCCTGAGAAGTCGCCGATCACTCCGGACTCTCCCACCCCACCGACCCACGATGCCGCGGTCGAACCGGTGTCGCGCCGTCATGCACTGCGCGCTGTCGGTACCGTCGCCGCTGGCGCACTCGCCGGAGGATTCGCACTCGCCGCCACCGCCGATCCCGCCGCGGCAGCCGCTCCCGCCACCTTCGATGCAACGAACGGTGTTCCCGCGGTAACCGCCGATGCGGGCGCAGAAACAGCTACCGATGCCATCCGCGCCAGTGCCGCCGCACCCGGACATCACGGCGTGTACGCCGTGGCCACAGGGGCTTCTACCGCGTACGGTGTCTACGGCTCTAGTGCTACCGACAATTCGAGCATCGGCGTACGTGGAAGTTCCACCAGCGGCACCGGCGTCGGTGGCGATGCGATCGGCGGCACCGGCGTGGCCGGCATCTCAACCACTGGGCGCGGCGTTTCGGGCGCGTCCGACAGCAACGCCGGCGTCTACGGAAGTTCTACCAATGGCGCCGGTGTGGCCGGCACCAGTTACAACGCCGACGGCGTGAACGGTTCCTCGACCAATGGTGTCGGCGGCGATTTCTCCGGAGACACCGGTGGCTATCTGCACGGAACCGCGATCGGTCTACGCGCGTACGGCGGACGCGTCGCCGCGACATTCGACAACACCAACGCCGCGCCACCAACGCGCACATCGGTTAGTTTCAATCGCGGCGATCTTGATGTCGATGCGAACGGAAATCTGTGGTTCTGCATCGGATCCGGCACCCCGGGCACCTGGCGTCAGATCACTGGGCCGGGTTCCGCCGGCTCATTCCATGCCGTCACTCCCGGGCGCATTTACGACAGCCGCTGCGCTCAACCCTCACCCGGCCGCATCTCCATCGGGATGACGCGCACGCTGTCTGTTGCCGACCAACGCAATCTCGAAACTGGCATCGTGACTGTTCCGAACTTTGTGCCCGCCGGGGCAACTGCCGTCTCGGCCAACATCACGGTTATCGAGACCGCCGGAAATGGTTGGCTCGCCATCAATCCCGGCGGAACCCTTGCCGTGACCGCGTCGACCATCAACTGGTCGGCCAGTGGCCTCTACCTCGCCAACTGCGTCAACCTCACGCTCAATGCCAACCGCCAGATAACCGTGATCTGCGGCAACGGTGCAACCGACTTCTTCATCGACATCAATGGCTATTACCTCTGACGCCCACTACTGCTGCCCACCCCCAGGCACCTCTCTGTGGTTTCAGTTCGCTCAGCGGTAGTAGCCCATCACGTCAGCGACGACATCGGTCGTACCGACTTTATTGAACAGTGAAATATTTCCGCTCGACCCAATCTTCACGATGACGAGATTCGGAACGGTCTGACCGGCGCGGTAGTTGAGATTCGACGCAAGCGGCATAACCGCGCCGGTCGGATAGGCGAGGAGATTCGACCACGCACTCGGGTTGACGGCAGTGAGGTTGAGCACAACGGAAGTCGCGTCCGATGGCACACCACCACGACCCGCGATCTGCACGTTCTTCGTACCATTGGGACCAATCCGGCCGATCCCACTGAACGCGCCGTCGAAGGTAAGACCTCCCATCTGCGAGTCGAGAAGACGCGCCGGCATAAGCGGCGTGAACATGGTGCCCGAACTGGCCCGGAAATAACCCATGACATCGGCGATCACATCGGTCGTACCCACTTTGTTGTAGAGCGAGATTGCGCCTCCGACTCCAATCCCACCCACACCAAGCTTCACGACGACCAGATTCGGCACCGTCTGACCCGCCGAGTAGTTCAAATTCGATGTCTCGGGAACTGGCGTACCGGCCGGAAATATACGCAGATTCGACCATACCGTCGGGTCGATCGCCGTGACGTTTACAACCACCGCTGTCGCATCCGCAGGAACCCCGCCGCGCCCGGCGATCTGTACGTCCTTCGTGTCATTGGTACCGATGCGGCCGATCGCGCTGGACTGCCCGTCGATAGTCCCTTCGCCAGCAGGGGGGCCACGGGTGTCGAGAAAACGCGCCGGTTCCATCGCGGTGAACTTCGATCCGACCGCATCCCGGTAGTAGCCCATCACGTCAGCGGCGACATGCGTGGAACCGACAACGTTGTACAGAGAAATCGCCCCTCCCTCACCAAGTTTTACGACGACCAGATTCGGCACCGTCTGACCCGCCGAGTAGTTCAAATTCGATGTCTCGGGAAGCGGCGTACCCGCCGGGAACGCCCGCAGATTCGACCATGCCGTCGGCTGATCGACAGTCACATTCAGCACCACAGCCACCGCGTCAGCCGGGATACTCGCTCGACCCGAGATGGGTGTCGTGCGGGTTACTTGCGGCCCGATCGCGCCCCCTCCCCGGTAGAGACCGTCGTCAGTTATTCCATCACTGCGGGTATCGAGCACTCTCTTGGGTGATACCGGCGTGAACTGTGTTCCCCCGTCGAGCGCTGTCGCCCCAGCACCGAAACCGACAGCATTGCGCGCCCGGACCGTGTACGTGTGCACATAACCCGGTGCAGGATTCGCAAGGGTGCAGGTGAGTGCTCCACTTGTGGTGCACGTCGCTCCACCTGGGAAAGCGGTGACTTCGTATGCGATCACTGCACTCGATCCCGGATAGGACGGCGCCTGCCAGGCAACCTGAACCGTTGACGCGCCCCGAGAGGAGGAGATTGACAATGGCGGTCCGGGTTTACCGAGAATTGCTTTGTCGAGGCGCAAGCCCGGTAATGACAACGACGCGATCGAGGTGTAGTCCGTTCCATCGCGCAACTGGGAAATCGTGTTGGCCACAGAGGCCTGTTTCATGAGTGCGAATGCACCAGCTACGGCGGGCGTCGCCATCGAAGTGCCGCTCATGAGCGCATAAGCGGATCCTGGGACCGACGATCTGATCGATGACCCGGGAGCGAGAAAATCCACCTGCAGTCCGATGTTCGAATCCGTCGCAACGTTGACCGCAGTACCGATGGCCGCACCGGCATCGTTCTGCCATCCGACGGTCACTGCCTCTTGGATGCATCCTGGCGACGCAACCCCATCTCGCCATCCGTCGTTTCCTGATGCCACGACTGTTGCAATGCCGACCGACAGCAATTCCTGAATGAGCAGTCGAAGCGGGTCGTAGTTGCAGTACGACGTGTGCTTCGTCGTGCCACCGAGACTCAGATTCACCGCCGCCAAACCGGGGTAGCTACCTCGGTTGTCGTAAAGCCATTGCAAGGCATCGTTGATATCGCTATCGGAGGCCCCGATGGTTAGGCCAGTGCTTGACTTAGCGAAGACTTGCACGGCAATGAGCGATGCCCCCGGAGCTACTCCCTGCGGATTGCTTGCACCAGCGTTGCCGCCAACGGCAATACCGGCGACATGGGTGCCGTGGCTGCATTTCGACGCTTGCGAACAAGGCGTTGCGGCCCCGGTACCGAATTGTTGCCAGTTGCTATTCGGCGATGGACACGCCGAGACGTACCCATAGCCAGGCGTCGAAAAACAGGCTTCAGCAATGGTTTTTGGCATGCCATTTGTCATCAGGTACGGATGATTCGTTTGTACCCCGCTGTCGAGCACGGCGATGGTCGAGCCAGCACCGGTCCATCCCGATCCCCATGCTGCGCGTGCTCCGACGAATGTTGACGAATTCTCCGATGTCAAAAACTTGCGCTCGTTCGCGGCCACAGAATCGACAAGTTCCGATTGACGCAATACGTCGAGTCCCGCTGCATTCACGGTGAACGTGACAACGGGGACAGTGCCAGTCGGTTTGACCTGCGACCAGCTCCCCTCCGGAAGGGTGTCGAGCAGTTCACTGGCTGCGAGCTTTGCGCTCTCCCTGCGTTCCGCATCATCTCCCAAAAGCGTCGTGTCGAGACGCACGATGACGGTGGTCGAACCTTCGGCAGCGATCTCGGCTTCCACCTTGGGAGCGATGAAGGCCGGATCCGGATTCGCCCGAGATGGCGCCGATTGATTTTGTGTCACATCGGGAAAAGCTGAATCTGACAATGACTGAAGGAGAGTTGAACTGGAACCCGGAATCGCCGACTCCGCTACTTCCGATGATGTACCCGTTGTAGTGGACTGCGGAAACCATACGAGACTAACCACAAGGGCCACGACGACGAAAACGCCGACCGTTGCCACCCCCCGCAGTCGTTGCGTGTTCATCTTTTAAAGATACTGGCAAGCGACCCGCGCATGTCATCGGCCAGTGCACGCACCTCTGAGATCGGGACACTTTGGATTTTCTACAAGCGGCGGATCAGTCGTAGAAGCCCTCGATGCGCCACTCACCGTGTTCGACATGGAGGAGAAGGGCCCGGTCGTCGGCCAGGACCACCTGCAGACGGGCCCGACGTCGATGCTGCGTCGGATCCCACCATCGTTCATCGAGTGGCCACGGACCCGCCCAAGCCTCCACGCCGATGCCAGCGTCATCGGCGAAACGAATCAACGCCGGAGCCGCACTGATATCGCCTCGGCCGTTGACCTTCACTGCCGCTCCAGTGGCATCAAAAATCTCGGCGCTGATGGGTGTAGTGGGAACGAGCGCCGGCGATGGTGCCGGAACGCGGCCTGGCCATGGCGCAGCGCGCATCTGCCGAGATGCGCTCGTCGAGTGTCCGGCACCGAGATCAACGGCCGCAGCCGAGATGAGCGCGATCTGTTCAGATGGTCCGCGCCCACCGCGGACATCGGGAACACTCACGGCGTTCACTCCGAGTAGTCCCTGCACGCGGGCCAACGCTCGAGTCGCACGTTCGTCGACGGCAGTTTCACCACCCCAGAAGCCGAGTTGTCGGCCGCTTGCGGCAATCAGCTCATCGGGGGCAAGCGTGATTCGAGTGATGCCGCTTGTCGGTCGCACTGCCGCCGGACCGTTGAGCCAGCCATCGAGTTGCCAACGCACCCGATCGACCAGCGCCGCCGGCGTCAATGCCGTCTCGTGACGCCAGACCCGTTCGATGCACTCGCCATGTTCGGTCTCCGCGGAAATGCACACCCGGGTGCAGGCAAACCCTTCGCCGGCGAGACGCTCGTGAAGTGCCTCGGCGACTCCCCTGGCGGCGAATGTCGCTATGTCGACCCGATCGGCCGGCGACTCGAGTTCGACAACGAAGTGGAGATCGCGCGGCGGAGGTGACGTGGCCGGCGGCCGTTCATCCAGCCCAGAGGCCAGCCGATGGGCAACATGACCATCAACTCCGAATCGGCCGACGACATCACCTGCCGCAAGCGCCGCGAACGACCCAAGAGTGTGAAGGCCCAACCGCGACAGGACATCGGCCAACTCCGGGCGATCGAGGACCTTCACGCCGAGCGGGGCAAGGAACGCAGGTGAGCCACCGGCGGGGACAACGGTGATCCCTCCGCTTCGCGCCGCCTGTTCTGCGGCGAATGGTCCGTCGGCGATGCCGATACCTGCAGATCCTGCCCATCCGAGCGCGTCGAGTTCGGCATCGATGGCCGCCGAGACCATCGTCGCCAGCGCCTCGTCACCTCCGAAGTAGCGCGATGGACCGATTGTGGGAAATGCCGCAACGCCAGGTCGCGAAAGTTCGATGCGAGGAGTGAACTGTTCGAGCGCGGCGGCAACTGGTGCAAACGCTCGGGCATCGCGGTTCGGATCAGACTCACTCAACAACAAATCAGGAGATCGACGTTGCGCTTCGCGCCGACGCTGACCCACCTCAATACCTTCGCTGCGCGCCCGCGGCGACGTTGCCACAATCCGGTTTGCGTGTACAACCACTGCGACATCGGTCGGCAATACACTGGCGGCGATCAGAGGCCAATCGGGGGTCAGCACCACCAAGGTGCGTACGACGCGTTCAGGCGCCATCAGATGGAGAACCCCTGTCGGGCCGCAACAGCACGACGGTCGCATCTCGCTCTGGTTCGACGCGCACCGTCGTACTGCCATCGGCGGAGGGCAACCACAAGTCACACGAACGCATCCGCGACGCTCTGCCTCGACCACCAGATTCCGCATGGACGGCCCGACCTCGCAGATGACCATGCCCTTGGCCCAGCCCCTCCCACTGACCAGAACGGACCTCGAGTGTGAGATCCACCGACCATGCGCCAGGGTGGCGCCGTGTTGGTTGCGAACCCTGTGTCACAGGAATCAGGACCGAACCGCGTTCGCGTACACGCGTCGCCAACCGTCGCCCCTCCGACGCAGTCAACGGGGCGCGACCGTCCACGATCACCACGTCGATGCCATCCACGAGTGCCGCAATCACCTCAGCCCACCGGCCCGGGGATGGCGCCTCGACCAGAGCCAGACGTTCGAGAGAGATTCCGGCTTCGAACGCGGCGGCGAGACCGAGATCAGCCAACCCCACGATTGCCACCCACGAACCGGCGCGGGATGCTCCGACCGCCAGCGCCAAACTCAGTGACGTTGCACCGACACCGGAGACGCCCACGGCGCTACCTCGCGTCAGTGCTCCATCGACGAACAATGACCCCAGCGCGTCGACCACCGGAAGCGTGTGTTCCCGCGCCAAGGTGACCGGCCGAGTCCGATCATGAAGTTCTCGGAGTGCGGCGGGGACGACCATCCCTCCAGTATCGAACATCTGTTCGATACTGGCAACCGGCTAGCCCCTGATTTCGATCAGGCGCTGCAGAGCGCTGAGGTCGAACGGCCCTTCCGTTCCCTGCATGAGGATCATGTGGGTGGCGCCGGCCTCGAGATACGCCTCAACGGCATCGACATCATCGGCGTTGATCGCCACCGTTCGCTCGATCTCGGAAGAATCACGGCCCAGTTCGTCACACCACTTATCGAGGACTGCGCTCTTGTGGGCGAAGTTCTCCGGCGGGCCGAAGGTGTTCCACGCGTCGGCATACTTCGCCGTGATCCGGAGTGTGACCTTCTCGCCACCTCCGCCAATGAGGATAGGCAGTGCGCCGACAGGTGCCGGATTCAAAACCGCGAGACGCGCCCGGATACGAACCAGCGATTCTTCAAGAGCACGAAGACGCGAGCCCGCCGTTCCGAATTCGTAGCCGTACTCGTCGTAATCGCGTTCGAACCAACCGGCGCCGAGACCAAGATAGGCGCGTCCGTTACTCACATGGTCAAGCGTGCGGGCCATATCCGCCAGCAGTTCTGGATTGCGATAGCTATTGCCCGTGACCATCATGCCGACCTGCGCGTTGCTGGTGTCGGCCGCCATCGCGGCAAGAGTCACCCAGCCCTCAAAGTGCGCTCCATCCGGTGCCCCGTAGAGCGGATAGAAGTGATCCCACGTCCAGATCGAATCCACGCCCATTGAGTCCGCCTCGCACCAGGCCTCGCGCAGATCCGCCATCGTGGTGTGCTGCGGTTGGAGCTGGATACCGACGTTGAAACTTGCCACGGGGGCCACCTTTGATCGTTAACGAACGAAAGTGACGATACCGGGTGGATCCGCAACGGACTCCGAAACTTCTAGTCGGCGGCGAGACCCTCGCGGTAAAAGAGGAAGATGTTCTCGATGACCTCTTTGAGGCCGGAACCACTGCTGCCCGCCGAAAGGTGCACCGTGATCACGTTGGCATTGACATGAACGGCATCAACGTCACCATGCGCAAAGACGGCACGGGCGATCTGATCGCTCGGACGATCACCCTTGACGTCGGCGACGGAGCGATACGCCTCGTGGCCCATTCCCGTGAGGGCACGATTGGTCTCGAAACGAACGACACCTGCGTGAACTGACGGCTTTTCGATAACGGTAACTGGCTGTCCCATAACGAAGACGATGCTAGTCGGACGTCAGCCTCGACCCTCACCCTTGGCCCGCAACACGGGTCGGGCGATCTGCCACACAAGCGCGGCCAGCACGATCGAAACCACTCCGAGCAACGTGTGGACAATGTTGAAGGCGGTCCCGTTGACCTCGGGGCCGTGATCGGTCATCAGGATCTGGGGCACACGGATGAGCCATACGACGGTCGTGACCCCGGCTGCGGCGGCCAAAACCTTTGCTCCACCGGCAGTGAGCGGTGCTTTCCATGAGCGGACCAACACACTGACGACCCCGGCGGTCAGCGCTAGCAACACGAGCGACAGGATGACCGAGAAGAGCTTTTCGCCAGTCGATTCGCTGTCGCTACCGAGAGCGTTGACAATTCGACTGACCCAGACGTAGGCCGTCCACGCGGCAAACACGGAAAGAACCACACGTTGCCGGGTGGTCATGGACGTGTTGGTGGAATGGACGGTGATGGTCATGCGCCGAGGGTACCCACCGGCGGGAGCCTCGCGATGCCGGCCCACGGAAGGTCGTCCATGAACGACCATGATCGACGGTGGATCGTCGTCGGACCGTGGGCGGCGAGTGCCATCTTGTGTCTGGGACACGGATAGCCCTTGTTCGCCTGGAACTCGAACGCTGGGAAGTTCTCGGCCTCGGCCCGCATCATCCGATCGCGGCTGACCTTGGCAAGGATCGACGCTGCCGCGATCGACACGCACGTGGTGTCGCCCTTCACGATCGTCTCGGTGATTCCACCTCCGACGAAGTCCCACGAACCGTCAAGCAGAACCCGGTCCGGCGCCACTCCGAGCCCATCGATCGCTCGACGGGCGGCAAGACGCAAAGCCGCCGACATGCCAAGTTCGTCACATTCGTCATGCGTCACGATGCCAAGCGCCCACAGACGACTCCACCCGGCAACGCGGTCGAACATCGCCTCGCGTTCGGATTCGTTCAGCATCTTCGAATCCCTGATTTTGTTCAGCCGCCGATCGTGCGGCGCAACGCACGCACCCACCACCAGAGGTCCCGCCCACGAACCGCGCCCCACCTCATCGATACCGACGACGATCTGGTGACCGCTCCCCCACAGTTCCTTCTCCCGAGCCAACGTCGGGGCCTTCGCCCGCAATGCCGCCCTCAACGGGATACATCCGGTTCCATTGCTCGACCGTAACGCAGCTCGACAGTAAAGCAAAGGGACCCGGCGCCGAAGCGCCGGGTCCCTTTCACAGCTGTAATGACCGGGATCTAGTTATCGATCCACGTCTGCACGAGACGCATGTTGCCAGCCTGGAACGGAGCGGAAGTTGCGCCGTCAGGCAACGTCACGTTGGTGAGGTTGCGCACGTTCTTCGCGGCACCGATCGCCCACTGGGAGTGGGAGAGCCAGATGTACGGAACGAGTTCCGTCTGACGGGCCTGCAGGTCAGCGTACGCCTGCTTACGAACCGCCGGATCGTTGGACGCACGAGCCTTGTTCAGTGCGGCGTCAATTTGCGCGTCTTGCAGACGGGCAATGTTGAGCGTCAACGGACCGGTGGCGTTCTTGCCGGTCCACCACACGTAGTCACCGTCAGGATCAGCGTGGGCGAACTGACGCCACAGATCGATCATGTACTGACCGGTCACGGCATCCGAGACGAACTTGCTCTGAGCGGAAGTCGTGAGGTTCGTAGTGACACCACAGAGCTTCCACTGTTCGGCGAGAAGTTCATTGGTGGCGACGTTTGACGGAACCGGCGTCGTGGTGAGTTGCACTACGACAGGACCCTTCTCCTTCGTCACCTGATCGATGAGCGCCTTGCCGGCGGCAACATCGTTTTTCGGGAAGTTCGTGTTCGAGTACCACGGCGAATCCGGCGTGAACTGGCTATCGGCCAGGCGTGCCTCCGGCGTATCGCTCACAAGGACTGCAGCCAAGGGATTGGTGCAAAGTGCGAGCGCCTTGCGGACCCGAACATCGTCTACCGGGGCCTTCGTCGTGTTGAACATCAGGAAACTCTCTTCGGTCTCCGTCGGGTCAGCCACGAACTGGATCGTTCCAGCTGCCGCTTCGGACTGAAGCTTGGCGATCGCGGGCCAGTCGGTGGTGTGCACCATCTGCACATCGCCGCTGATCAATGCGTTCACACGGTTCTGGGGATCGACGATCGGACGAAACTCGATCGAATCCAGATAAGGAAGCTTGTTGCCCTTGTCATCTGAACGCCAGTAGTTGGGGTTCTTGGTACCTGACCAACGGTTGTCCGGAACCCATTCCTTCTGGACGAACGGACCGGAACCAATTGGCAGACGCGATGAGTCAGCGCCGGCGGCTGCGAGCTGGGCCGGGGCGGCGATGTAGCCCACCTGAGTTGTGAGCTGCGCCGGGAACGATGCCCACGGATCAGTCATCTTCACGGTGAGTGAAAGCGGGTTGGCCGCAACGAGTTCGATCGAGGCAACGTTGGCCAATGTTGCGCCAACGAGAGCCGACTTGCGGACAGCTTCGAGATCGTTCTTGACCGCAGCAGCGTCAACAGGCGTTCCGTTGCTGAAGTTCACGCCTGAACGAAGTTCGATGGTCCAGGTCTTGAAATCGGCGCTCGGGGTGAAAGCCTTGGCCAAATACGGCTGGGGCTTGCCATCGATGTCGTAGGCCGCCAATGGGTCGAATACTGCGTTTCCGACCATGTTGCCGGAAATGGCCCAACGGTTTGTGGTGGGGTTGAACCCATCGCTTTCCGCCTCAAGGGCGAAAGTAAGAGATCCACCGGACTTGGGCGGACCCGAAGCCTTGATTGTCACGTCGGTGGTTTTCCCAGAGTTGTTTGAGCCACTGGAGTCCGAACCGCATGCGGCCAGAACAAGTCCAAGAACCATCACCACTCCGGTGAGTTGTACCCAACGACGGGTACCTGCTCGCGATGCCATCTGTGCGCCTCCTTCGGCCTACGCCGACGGGTTGATTGTCGGGAGGCCCCTCGGCAACCCGCTGCCACGCAGCTTAGGCGTGACTGGGGACACATGCACCACCCTGGACGCCAGAATCACCCCCGGGGGCGAAACTCCGCCGTCGCTCAGGAGAAGGAGCTTCCTTCATCAGTCCCCTGGGTGGAAGGGCCTTCACCCACCGGTTCCGGCGACTCTTCCGATTCGGGTGACTCCCCCGAATCGGTAACTCTCGATGATTCACGGGCGATCGGCGCGGCCAGTAGGGCTTCGCCCCGACGCTCGCTGGTCGACCATGCCGGATCAAGACCAGGGACCGACAGGCGGAACGGGACCTGCCCAGCCACAAGGTCGGCAAGTCGATCGTTGTTGTGGGGTTCGACGTCCCACAAAACCGCGGGCCGTTCACCGTGCCAGCGCACCGCCAGAGACAGTCGCCCATGCTGCGTCGGCAGATCGTGTATCTCGATGCTCTGCCCGAACCAACTGTCGGGGACAACGGGCAGCACATGCAGACCATCTGGACGTTCGATCACTGCGAGCGTGCGAGCCAATCGCAGGAAAGCCGCCGTTGATGGTCCGTGATGGCCGTCACCTCCACAACCGCCGCCGGTGCGCGGATGCACAAACTCGGGCCAGGTCGCCAGAGGAGTGCCGCTGTCGAGAAGCCAAGAGAGTTGATCGAACGCATCGACGTCTCCGACATCAAGACGTTGCATGCCAAGCATGGCTGTGCGCCGCGGACTCAGCCCCGCGTTTCCCGACTCGTGCCAAACCCCACCCTTCACAAGCACAGGCTCGATCGCGATCACGGGCGGAAAAAGCACAAGAGCGTCAGCGAGATCAGCAGCGAAGTCGGCAATCTCGTCTGCCGCGTCGTTCTGGCCGGCGATCTCCAGGACGAAAGCCGCGTCGAGGTATCCACGCAGCGCCCATTCGATGTCGTGCGCGCGCCGATCCTCTCCCACCGCCGCCCATGAAGGGCCGGTTCCTGTTGGGAAGAGACCGCCACGGGATCTACGGGCGAATCGCCGCCCGGTTTGGCGACGGCGGAGCGCGTGTGCAGCCTTTGCGACAGGACCGACAAGCACCTCGGCGATCGATGGGTCGCCACTCAAACGGATGTGTTCGGCCACGGCGTGCAACCACGCCCCGAGCGAGTCTGTGCGATCGGCCTCCCCTTCGAACATCCCATCAAGTCGCTGTCGATCAGCGAATCCAAGCAAAATCCGCTCGGCCTCGATGTGGAAACCGTGCTGGTCGAGTGCGACGCAGAGTTCGGTGGTGTCCAAGCCGCCGACGGGAGCCGGTGGCCATGAACCGGCGTCGTCGCCCGCAGCGTGAAGAAGAGCGAATCGTTGCGACGAGACGAGGGCCGGCGAGAATTTCCGATCGGGGAATTCGAGACGCGGCGCGCGCCTCGACTGTGCTTCCCATCCCGAGATCACACGCGCCGACTCTGGAGCGACGGCCGGTTCGACTGTTGATGTAACTGTCGTCTTTCCCGACGGAACTATTTCCGGAACGAGCGGAAGCATCACGCGCAATGTTGCGGTGTGGGGAAGCGGAAAGATCACGGTTGCCGATGCGGAGCCCGATTCGCAGGTGATGCCACCGACGGGCCATGCGTTCGTGGCGGTTCCGTCGAGCGTTGGGCGCAGTGCGTCGCCGGTGCGTTCCGATCCGATCGCGTGACGCGAGGGCAACTTCGGAAGGATCATCGCGACTCTCCCGTCGACAATCACCTTGGTGCCGTCGAGATCGATCGTCGAAATCGGAACGATCCCCGTCGGACCAAATGGTCGGACAGCCAACGCGAGTGCGACGGGAACCGGCGACGAATTCGTCAACTCAACAATGACGGCTCCACCGCTCGGCACACCACCACCGGCTGCGACCGCCCATGCCCGGTGAACGAGTTCACCGCTCGGGATGCGCATCGTCGTTTCAACAACAGGAGAGTTCTCGACAAGGGACTGCCGCATCCCGTGAGTTCGGGACGGGAGGTGCCAGGCATCGTCGGCACCGACCCACCAGTCGAGCGACCATCCTCCGAAGACCGGCGTGATCAGTCCGCGCTGATCGATTGCCGCCCGTTCCGGCCCACCCACAGTTCCGAGCAGGGCCCAATTGCGATGGGTCGAGTTCTGGAATCCGCCCGGACCGGGGATCACGTCAGGTGACGAGGGGTCCAGTTGTCGCTCAAGCCACCAGGGAAAAAGTCGATCATCGTGAAGAGACATTGGCGACGACGCTACCGCCCTGCGCATCCGGTCGACGATGGCTACCTCATGAGTACATGGGGTCCTTCCTCAGACGCACCCCTACACTCCAAATCGTGTCCAGCCCCGGAATCAAAACTGCAGTCCTGATTCCCGTGAAGGCCTTCGCCGACGCGAAAGCCCGCCTCGCTGAGGCGCTTAATCCCGCCGAACGTTCCGAACTCGCCCGCTCGATGGCGACCACTGTTGTTCTGGCCGCGAAGTCGATTCCCGTCTGGGTCGTGTGTGACGACGATGCAGTACGCGACTGGGCGCTGTCAGTCGGCGCCGAGGTCCTTTGGAAACCTGATCGCGGTCTCAACGGCGCCGTCAACGAAGGCGTCGCTGATCTCGCCGAGCGCGGCATAGAGCGCGTCGTCGTCGCTCACGCCGATCTTCCGCACGCCCTCGATCTGAGGATCATCGCGGGCGAATCTGGCGTCATCCTCGTTCCCGATCGTCACAACGACGGAACAAACGTGGCGGTCGTACCCGCGCAAAGCGGTTTCGTGTTTTCGTACGGACCCAGTTCGTTCAAACGTCATCTTCAGGAAGCGGATCGGCTCGGCCTCGACGTCAGCGTCGTGCGTGATCAACGTCTTGGATGGGACGTGGATCGCCCAGATGATCTGTCGCCACCCGATTGGAGCACCAGTCAATGACCATCGAACCTTCGTCATCGCCTCTGCCCGTCGGTGACATCCCAAGTAATGCGATCGCAACCCGGAATCTCGCGACACCGGCGAGAGCACTCGCCATCGTGGCCCATCCCGATGATTGCGAGTTCCAATGTGGCGGCACGCTCGCCAAATGGGCTGCCGCCGGATGCGTCATCAACCATCTGGTTCTGACCGATGGCTCAAAAGGAACATGGGATGCCGACGCAAGTTCGGATGCACTCGTCGAGAAGCGCCGCGACGAACAGATGGAAGCGGCCCGGCTACTTGGGTCCACTGGCAAAGTCGTCATGCTCGGCCATACCGACGGCGAACTCCAGCCCACGCTCCACGTTCGCGATCAGGTTGCGTACTGGATCCGGGCGCTCAAACCGGATGTTGTTCTCGCCCACGATCCCTGGAAGCGTTACCGACTTCATCCCGATCATCGCAACGCCGGTTGGTTGGCCATCGATGGCATCGTCGCCGCACGCGATCCCCATTACTTCCGTCATCACGATGCCGATCCGCATCGACCCGACTCACTCCTTCTTTTCGAAGCGGATGAGCCCGATCATGTTGAGGACATCACCGGATTCGTTGACACGAAGATCACCGCCCTGCTTGCCCATCGCAGCCAGTACGTCACGACACACGGCATCGCTGACGATGACGACGGAAGCGGAGCGATTCGTTTCGGTGATCGCATGAATGATCACGCTCGTGTCGTCGGCTCGCGAACCGGCGTCGGTGCTGGCGAGATCTTCAAGCTCATGACCGAGCTGTAACTACCGCCGGAATCATGGCTCCCGATCCGATCCCTTCCGTGACGCGATCATCAACTCCCCAATCAAAGCAGGCCGGGCTTGTGGCCGGCATCGACGGCTGTCGCATCGGATGGGTAGTTGCCGTCGCTGGCTCACAACCCAACACTCCCCTCATCCGCGTTGAGATCGTCACGGCAATTGACGAGATCGTCGATCGGGTTCGATCCGGAGAATTCGCGGCTGTCGCCATCGACATGCCCATCGGACTTCCCGATTCGGGGACCCGCGCGTGTGACGTCGCGACCCGTTCACGTCTCGGACGGAAGGGATCGTCCGTTTTCCCCGCACCAGTGCGTGCAGTCCTGGGTAGTGCCGATCACCCCGAAGCAGTCAGGCGCAGCCGCGCTATCGATGGACGCGGTGTCACCATTCAGGCGTTCAACATCCTCGCCAAGATCGAGCAGGTCGACCGCTGTTTTGATCCCGACCTCGCCGACAGAATCGTCGAAGCCCATCCGGAATCAGTCTTTGCCACACTCGCTGGATCGCCGTTGCTGACGAAGAAGCGACTGGTCGCTGGCCGTCTCGAACGCCAAGCCCTTCTCAATCCGGTCTTCCCGGACAGCGAAGAACTTCTGATCGGCCGACTTCCCGGAGCGGCACCCGATGACATCCTTGACGCTGCGGCTATCGCATGGACGGCACGTCGCTGGCTGACGGGCGACGCAATCGTGCTCGGTGACGGTTCGTTCGACAGCCTCGGTCGCCCCATGCGGGTCGCCATCTGAATCTCTCCTGTTCGTGAACGGGACATGACATCTCGCTCTCCATCCGCGCGTCAGCCGCACGGAGGGTGTTCCATAAAGCAGATCGCACCATCCGCACTCGACCCTCTGGGAGCTCAGTGACCGACATGCGCCCAACCATCCCGCCTCAACGTGTTTACGTTCTCGACACGTCGGTTCTTCTGTCCGATCCGAAGGCGATGCTCCGGTTCGACGAACATTCGGTGGTTGTGCCGGTTGTCGTCATCCTCGAACTTGAGTCGAAGAGGAATCATCCCGAACTCGGCTGGTCGGCACGACAGGCATTGCGACAACTCGAGTCCTACCGCGTTGAACACGGAACATTGACTGAGCCTTTTCCTGTGAACGATCTGGGGGGCACCCTGCGCGTCGAGATCAACAATCACAATCCTGCCGCGCTGCCCCCATCACTCTCCGGCGATACAAACGACAATCGCATCTTGGCGGTTGCACACGCATTGTCGACAGAGGGCAACCACGTAACTGTGGTGACCAAAGATCTTCCCCTCCGACTCAAGGCTTCGATCGTGGGACTCCAGGCCGACGAATACCGCAACGAACTCGCGAACGACACCAGTTGGAATGGACTCGTTGACCTCGACGTCGACGGTTCACTCATCGACGAACTGTTCGACCACGGCTCCGCCGACGACGATCAGGCCCGAGATCTTCCGTGCAACACCGGCGTCATTCTTCATGCCGGTTCACAATCGGCAATCGCCCGGGTTCGATCCGACAAGTCGCTTCACCTCGTCCGTGGCGATGGCCACCTGTTCGATGTCCGCGGTCGTTCCGCCGAACAGCGGATCGCGATCGACCTTCTGTCCGATCCGGATATCGGCATCGTGTCGCTCGGCGGACCCGCCGGCACCGGCAAGAGCGTTCTCGCACTCGCTGCCGGACTTGAGTCGGTGCTCGAACAACGGTCACATAAGCGGGTGTTGGTCTTCCGTCCCCTCTTCGCGGTAGGCGGACAGGATCTTGGCTTTCTGCCCGGTTCCGAATTCGAGAAAATGAGCCCATGGACCGCCGCGGTTCTTGATGGCCTCGAGTCCATCACCGGACCCGAGATCATCGACGAGGTAGTTCATCGCGGCCTGCTCGAAGTACTTCCGCTCACCCACATTCGCGGCCGGAGCCTCAACGACAGTTTCGTGATTATCGATGAAGCGCAAAACCTCGAACGACCCGTGTTGTTGACGGCCCTGAGTCGTCTCGGAGCGGGCAGCCGGGTTGTGCTCACCCACGATGTTGCTCAGCGGGACAACCTCCGAGTCGGCCGCCATGACGGCATCGTGTCGGTTATCGAAGCACTGCGCGGGCACCCAATCTTCGGGCATGTCACGCTCACCAGATCCGAGCGGAGCGAAATCGCCGCCGTGGTTACCGAGCTCCTCGACGGCCCTCTCGAAACCTGACGCCCACCCCTGTCGCACCGGCAACCTACGGTTGGGCCGTGACTTCATCAGGCCGACGCACCAATCCCCGACCCGATTCTTCCTCGGGCCTCCGCCTAATGCGGCTCCAGAGCCACGGCCGACGAGCTCCCCGTCGACCGTTCGCAGTGCTCGATGTCGAGACCACCGGACTCAACACCGCCGCGGATCGCATCATCGAGATCGCCGTTGTCCGGTGCTCGCCGTCGGGCCAGAAGATCTCCGAATGGTCATCGCTCGTCAATCCCGATCGCGATCCCGGCCCCACCCACATCCACGGCATAACCGCGCAGGCTCTAGCCGACGCTCCGAAATTTTTCGAGATCGCCCCCGAGTTGCGCCGACAACTCGACGGCACGATCTTCACGGCCCACAACCTCGCGTTTGATGCTGCGTTCGTTGCTCGCGAATTCGCCGAGGCCGGCGCACCTCCGCTTGACGGCTTCGGTCTCTGCACCCTCGAACTCGTTCGCGCCGCTCGGCCAGGACGGCGCAAATATTCACTGGCCACGTGCGCCGAGGAACTCGAAATTCCCCATCCCGATGCACACCGGGCGCTTGGCGACGCATTGGTAACGGCGGAGATGCTGCGGATCCTTCTGCAGACGATTCCCCGGGGACCGTTCCCGTGGCCCCGCCAACGCCTTCGCCTCGTCTGATCCGCAGCATCGCCCAGACACCCGCAGGCGGCCGGCAGCAGTCGGCAAAAGAACACCCCGACTCATGTCTCGGACGATGCATTCGGTAACACTCCAACCGGGACAACGTCCCGGAATCTTGTCGTGCTCTCGCGATGGGCGGCCATCGGCCAGCCGCATCGCCGTCGCCATCCGACGGACTGAAGGCACCCGCGATGATCCCTCCAATTCCCATCCGTACCGACAACGACGAGCGCGCCGATTCGGACCGCGAACGCGACGACCGACTACTCGGAATTGCCCTCGCCCTCGACGACATCCAACATCCCGAAGCCCTCGCTCCGATGTTGATCGGCATCCCATTTCGTGCCTTCGAACCATCAACACCGCCATTGAGTCGACTTGAGTTAGTCGAACTCGGTGGTGACGATCCCGTCCTGGGACTCATAGGCCGCGCCATTCCTTCGAGCTGGAGAGCGGTCGGACTGCGGGCGGGTGCACACGCCAGGCGCGGTGACGATCCGGCAACTGCTCAATCGGGAAACGTCGTACACATCGTCCACCGTGATGGAACGGCCGTCACCGTCCTGTCCTTTCCTTCTGTCGACCGCCTTGTTCTCGGCCCCGACATGGAGATCCGCGACGGACGCGTCCCTGACGCATGTCGACGGCTGCTCGGACTTCCTACAGCGCCACCTCCGACCTCGATGACATCGTTCGTCGTCGACTCGTGGCTTGCAGTGTGTGCAAAGACGGCGACGCTCTCACCCGGCCTCACATGGTCGGAAGTCGTCTCGCTCCATCCTGCCTCGGCTGCCGAGATGTCATCCCTCGTGCCGCCACCGAACGGATACGTCCTGTCCGAGACCGACGCGGAGGCGCCGACTCCGGCCGACGTCGCGGCCGCCACTGAACGACTCGGCGTGTCACTCGGTTGGGAACGCTTTCACAGCGCCTGCATTTCAAGTCGGTTTACGCCATGTCCAAACCTCTCGGCTGATGCTGCCGCGTGGATGGATGCCGGCATGTTCGCCCGCTGGGTCCACGGCGAACTTCCTCCCCGCGAACTTGTGCTCGATGTGCTCGATGCTGTGCTCCAACCCGGAGCGAGTGATCGCGTCTGGGCGACGCTGGGGCTGCTTGCGCCGGCGGATTGAATCAAAACACGAACACGCCGCACGACACCCAATTCGCCCAGTGCCCGTGGCACGCTTGGGCGATGACACTCGTTCTCGAGATCCAGTGGTCGATTGAGTCCACAAAGGTTTCCGTTTTCGACACGGCAACCCAGACCGACGTCGGTGAAGGTCGCAGCGCACATCCCGAACCCGTCAATCACCAGACCGATCCCACCCACTGGTGGAGTGCCCTTGTCGACGCAACGCGCCACGCAGTGGACGGTGCCGCAGCAATGGGAATCACCGATGCCGAGATCCGCACCGTGATGCTCGATGTTGCTCCCGCTCCCGGGGGGATCGTCATACTCGACAGCTCCGGAAACGCTGTCGGCCCGGCACTGCTCGGATCACACGAAGCCTCCGCGTCCGATGCCGAGTGGCTTGTCTCCCGCGTCGACGGCGGCGCCGATGCCTGGCTCGCCGCAACGGGCGTTCTCCCCGGCGCAGGTTCAACCGCGGCGCTGCTGTCGTTCGTTCACCGGACCGAACCGTCCACATGGGATCGCGCCGAATCGTTCACTATCCCCACCGGGTGGATAGCGGAACAACTCGGCGCGAAATCGGCCGTCAGTATCCATGACGCGACCGGGACAGCAGTTCTCGATCGCTCGGATACATCGCGTTGGTGCTCCGAGCTCCTCCCCATCATCGATCCCAACCGAGACTGGAACGCGTGTCTCCCGCGAACGGCCGATGCTGCGACACCGGTCGGGCGGATGTCACCCGCTGCGTCCACCCAACTCGGCATCGCCCCCGGACTGCCGATCCATCTCGGCTCATCAATCGCCCGCTGACGCCGGGCGACACGTTCCGAGATCCGCACCCGGGTAGGTTGCATCCGTGACGAACGCCGCCGACGACTCCGGGATTTCCGTCGATAGGCGGAAATTTCTGGTTCTTGGTGGAGCAGGCCTCGCGACCGTTGCCGCTGTAGCGGCCGGATGTTCGGGATCGTCAACGGTTGCGGTTCGTGAGCCCGATCGCATCCTTCCGCCCCAACTTGCCGGTTCGCCATCTCCGCCTCCCGACGACACGGTGTTCGATGTCGTGATCGTCGGCGGCCGCGTCATGGATCCCGACACCGGCTTCGATCAGATCGCCAACGTCGGTCTTCTCGGTTCCACCATCGCCCTGATCAGCGAATCAACGTTGACCGGCAAGAAGACCATCGATGCCGCAAATCTTGTGGTCGCTCCGGGATTCATCGACATCCTTTCTTACGAGCCCAATTCATATGGCGTCTGGTACAAGCTCGGCGACGGCGTCACGACAAACCTCGGCATGCACGGAATCAAGACTCCCGTCGATGCTTCCGGTTTCTTTGCGGCGAACTCCGGCAAGAACACACCGCCCGTACATTTCGGTGGAGCATTCTCGGATCAGTGGTACCGGGATTCCATCGGCATCAAGAACACGGCGTCACCTGCGCAGCTTTCACGGCTCGGCAACGATCTCGACAAGGGCATCAACGACGGATGGATCGGACTCTCGATCGATCCCGAGTACGCGCCCTACATCGACACCAACGAGTACCTCGCTCTTGGGACCGTCGCGCAGGCCGCCGGCATGCCCCTGTTCACACACATCCGTTACTCATCGCCAGGACCGGCCGGAAAGGGTTCTCTCGACGCCATCGACGAGGTCCTGCGCGTCGCTCGCGAAACCGGCGTTTCGCTCCACATTGATCACATTCCGTCAATGGCCACACACGTCATGCCGGAGGCGATCGCAAAGATCAATGCCGCGCGATCAGAAGGACTCGACGTCACCGGCTGTTTCTATCCCTACACATTCTGGGGCACCTATCTTGGTTCGGCCCGCTTCACTGGCAACTGGCAATCGCGCTTCCGCATCACGTACGGCGATCTCCAACTGGCCGGCAGCAACGAACGCCTCACGGCCGAGAGCTTCAAGAAGTACCAAGCTCAAAATAAGCTCGTTGTCGCTTACGCGATCCCGCAAGACGATGTAATCGCGGCCGTGAAAGCCCCATGGTCGATGGTCGGTTCCGATGCCATTCCCGAATCATCGAACAACAACCATCCGCGCGGGTCGGGTTGTTTCTCACGCCTCCTCGGCCCGTACGTGCGCGATCTCGGTGTTATCTCGTTGATGGATGCTCTCGCGAAGTGCACGATCCTCCCCGCTAAGCGACTTGATGCACGCGTCCCGATGCTCGGGCGAAAGGGCCGCATGCAGATGGGTGCCGACGCTGACATCACCCTGTTCGACCCAGCGACGATCGCCGACACATCCACGGTCGAGAAGCCCGCCCAGATGTCAGCCGGCGTTCAGTATGTGATGGTCATGGGGCGGGTAGCGAAGGATCCGACCGGCGTCATCAAGGACGTCCGGGCCGGTCAAGCCATCAAGGGAAAGCCTGTCTGAGCCCGTTCCGAGGACTCATCGGTCAGTTGGTCAGACTCCGTACATGTGACACCCCACATGGCCGAATAATTCTCGTTTGGATTCACTAAATCAGTAGCGGCGCCACTATGGTCCGGCGAATGGTCAAGGTCAGCCGAGCACGATCCGCAGCTCTACGAATCGAGATTCTCGAGGCTGCGGCAGCCGAGGTCCGAAAGGGCGGCTACGACGGCACGGCGCTTACTGCCATTGCGGCCAACTGCAACTTCGCTACCAGTGCTATCTACAACCGTTTCCCCACGAAGGAAATCCTTCTCGAGACCCTCGTATCGGAACGACTTGAGTCCGACCTCGGCCCCGCCGTCGACAAACTCGATGCCGGCCTCTGGAGCGAGGACACCACGACGGAGATGACCAAAACAACCGACGCCGTCGTTGACCCGAACCTGCTGGCCACTCTTCACGAACTCGAACTGGCGTCGTGCCACAACCCCGCGGCTCGGCTCCTCGTTCAACCATTCGCCGATCGCCATCTGGCCACCGCCCTAGCTGCTCGGGAAGTCGCCGCAAGCTCCGGTCACATCCGGTCCGATCAAGACCCGCGCGCGCAATGCATGCTCATTCATGCCGGCCGGATCGGATCACATCTCCTCGGTCTCGTGAGCAAACCTCCGAAGGGCGGTTCCTCCACCATCGACCATCTGATCCGCCTCGCCGTACGCGACATTCCGTTCGACACGATTGCGAGTCCCGAAGCCCGTGTGCCCGTGCGACTTGACCCGGGGCCGTCCATCCCCGAACGAAGTGCCCCCGACGCAATCGGACGTTCACTCATCGATGCCGGAGCCGCCATATTCGCGACCGAGGGATACCACGACACCACCGTCGCCCGCATCTCCCGAGCGGCCGGATTGACAACCGGTGCCATTTACAACCGGTTCGACGGCAAGGCCGGGCTCTTCAACGAAATCCTGCTCAATGGGATCGCCATCTCCGATCTCAAAGACAGCCTCGACCTCTCCACGGCGCTGGCCACCTCCGAATCGGTCGAACAGAGCGCCATGCTCCTCGCCATCCTCTCCGATCGGGGCCGATCGCCCGAGGGAATCCGCGACCTCTCTCTTCGCCTCGTCGCTCGCGACGCGGCTCGATCCGAAGCACAGATCGCTGCGCTCCTCGCTCCGATGCAGGATCATCTTCTGGCCCAAGTGGCAACGATCTTCCGCGACTCTCAGACCGCCGGGACAATGCGCGACGATCTCGATCCTGAAGTGCTTGCGTGGTGGCTCACCTCAATGACCTACGGGATTTGGGTGCTTCAGAACACCCTCAGCGAAGGCGCCGACATCGAGTGGTACGGAGTTCAGGCCTCGATCTTCCTGGCATTGCGGACTCCGATCGCTCGCTGAATCGGCCGCCCGTTCCGACGAGACCCCGCGCTCACAGCAAGGATTTTCGCGACGCTCTAGCGTTCCCCACATGGCAGACAACGATCCATTCGCCGATCTCGACGCGTGCGCTCAGGCCGAACTCGTCCACACCGGTCAGGCCTCGCCAAAGGAACTCGTCGAGGCGGCAATCAACCGCATTGAACGTCTAAATCCCGTCCTCAACGCGGTCGTGCACGAGCGATTCGATCGGGCCCGTGCCGAAAGCGAGGCTCCTCTCCCCGACGGACCATTCCGCGGCGTCCCGTTCCTGCTGAAGGATCTTGCCGCGCTCAGTGCCGGCGATCCGCAGCACGCAGGAGCCGCGTTCCTCAAACGGATCAACTGGACCGCCGAGAGCGACGATCACATCACCACCCGATTCCGTGCCGCCGGACTCGTCATCCTCGGACGTACGAACACGCCAGAATTCGGCACCACAATCACGACCGAACCTGAATCGCACGGACCCGCTCGCAATCCATGGAACACCGACCATTCAACCGGCGGTTCATCGGGTGGTTCAGCTGCCGCCGTCGCTTCTGCGATGGTCCCAGCCGCCCATGCCAGCGATGGCGGAGGATCGATCAGGATTCCAGCAAGCGAATGCGGTCTTGTCGGCCTCAAACCCACGCGCGCCCGAGTGCCGCTCGGACCAGACATCGGCGAGTCGTGGGCTGGCTCCACCACTCACGGGGTCCTCACCCGATCGGTGCGCGACGCCGCTGCATTGCTTGACACGATCGCGGGACCAATGCCCGGCGATCCCTATGCCGCTCCGGCCCTTCCTGGTCTGCTCACCGCCGAACTCGGACGCGATCCAGGTCGTCTGCGCATCGGCGTTCTTGATCGGCCATTACTGCCCGGCGTCGCTGCAGATGGCGATGCCACCGCCGCGGTTCACCATGCCGCCGCAGTTCTCGAACAACTCGGGCATCTCGTGAGCGCCGAATATCCCGCGGCAATGTCCGATGCACATTTCACTGACACGTTCACCACTGTTGTCGCCGCCAGCGTGGCCCACGATCTCGACACGTGGGGGCGGTTGATCGGTCGCGACATCGATGCCGACGATGTCGAAGAACGAAACTGGATGTTCGCCGCTATTGGCCGGTCCATCACCGCACCGCAGTATCTCGAAGCGGTTCGCTGGCAACAAGAGTGGTCGCGACGCATGGCGTCGTGGTGGCGCAACTCCATCGACCCAAACGGTTTCGATCTGCTGTGCTGCCCGGTCCTCAATGGTCCGCCGCCACGCATCGGATGGCTGTCGGATCCGATCGAGGGTCTCGGACGGGTCACCGATCTCATGCAGTACACCGCGCAATTCAATGTCACCGGCCAGCCCGCCATCTCGCTACCGCTGTGGTGGAACGATGCCGGACTTCCCATCGGCGTGCAGTTCGTGGCCCCGGTTGGTCGTGAGGATCTACTGATCAGACTGGCCTGCGAGCTCGAGGCCGCAAATCCCTGGGACGAGCGCCGCCCGGGCATCCGCGCCTAAATACTGCGGATCCCCGGACGGTCAGCGCCGTTGCGTTTTGCTAGGCGACCTTTGCCTCAGCGGCTTCGTCGTCGATCACGCTGTCGGACGGACTCATGAAGCGCCATGCCAGTCCTGCGATCACTGCACCGACGATCGGCGCGACCCAGAACATCCACAACTGACCCAGTGCCGATCCACCTTGGACAACAGCCGGACCGGTCGAGCGGGCCGGGTTCACCGACGTGTTCGTGACCGGGATGCTGATCAGATGGATCAGTGTGAGAGCGAGGCCGATGGCAACAGGAGCGGCCGCGCCTACAGCCTTCTTGGCAGTCGCGCCAAGGATGACGAACAAGAATCCCGCGGTCATCACAACCTCAGCAATCAGACCCGCCGCGAGGTTGAAGCCATCAGGGGAATGCTCCCCGTAGCCGTTCGCAGCGAGACCGTCGGTCTTGAGATCGAATCCGGCTCGCCCAGAAGCGATCGCCCAAATGACCAGAGCGGCAAGAATTGCTCCAATCACCTGAACGATGACGTAGGGAAGTACGTCCCGTGTCGGGAAACGTTTCGAGACCCACAGGCCAATCGTGACGGCCGGATTGAAATGACCACCCGAGATATGACCGACGGCATAGGCCATCGTCAGGACGGTGAGACCGAAGGCGAGCGAGACGCCCACTAGTCCGATGCCCAGCTGGATGCCATCGGGCCCGTTGAGAAGCTTGGCTGCGATGACTGCGCTTCCACAGCCACCGAGCACAAGCCAGAAGGTGCCGATCGCTTCAGCCGCGAGTTTTCTACCCTGCTGCATGGTTTCTCCCCGTTGTCGGTTCTTGCCGCCAACGTTGACGACGCAAAAACCGTAAATGTCCCCCGTCGGAGACCGGTGGATACTCGAACAATTTCCGTTTGACCCAGGGGTGGTTTCCCGCCCACCGATCTGGTCGTGACAAGGTGGCAGGGTGACACTCGAACTCCCCACCGCCACTGATCTCGCCTCGCTACTAACGCTCGACGCTGTCAGTCCTGATGCATTTCTCGCTCCCAGCGGATTCACCGGCTGGGGACGGCTCTATGGCGGTCAGGTCATCGCCCAAGCACTACGAGCTGCGTCACTCACCGTGAGCCCAGAACAACTTCCCCACTCCCTGCACGCGTATTACGTGCGCCAGGGCGAAGAACCCGCACCGGTGCTTTACGAAGTGCAAAGGATCCGCGATGGTCGATCGTTCTCGACACGTCAGGTAGTCGCATCGCAACAAGGTGGCGTGATCCTGACGCTGATCGCGAGCTTCCACGAGCCGGAGGAATCAGAGGAGATTCTCGCCACGTTCATTCCCGATAACGCTCCGTCCCCCGATGATCTGATCGATGAAGAAACGCCACTCTTCTTCCAGACCCGCGCTGTGCGCGATGAATTCGGGATGGCGAAACTGGCGTGGATGCGCACGCGTGAATCACTCAATAATGATCCGGTGCTGCACGCATGCGCGCTCGCATACCTCTCCGACGAGCACCTGCTCGGTGCCGCATTGACCGGTCATAGCCTCATCGGCGACTGGGACAACCTGATGACCGCAAGTCTCGATCACGCTCTTTGGTTCCACCGCCCGCTGCGCGTCGACGACTGGCTGTGTTTTGATCTCGCCGGACACGGCATGGCCGATGCGCGTGGACTCTCGATTGCGAGGATCTTCGATTCATCCGGAACTCATGTCGCCAGCGCCGCCCAGGAAGCGTTGGCCCGGCGCCGCCGTTAACTCCGATCGATCCAGTCGCGCACGGAAAGCCCGTCAAAACTGCGCTCGCCCAACAGTCTTACTGCCGTCTCGATCATGGCCTGCAGGGTCTGATCGCACGTCCCCCGATGGCCATTGGGCAAAATTGTGGTGCTGCGACCTAATCCATCACGCGGAAACGTCCCCGGATGTGGGAACGTCGGGGGGTTATGGCTGACGCACTTTCGACCGATACCACTAATTCCGATCGTCACGATGACGCCGATCGTCAACAACCCGATACCCATGCTCCGGCCTCGGGCATGGGAACCGAACGCCCCGAGTTCCTCCCGCCCACCGGCGGACCCATCGAACTTGAGCGAACATTCGCATTCATCGACATCTGTGGATTCACCGCGCTCACCGAACGCCACGGCCCTCGCCGCGCAGTTCGCGCCCTCGAGGTCTTCCGAACCGCGGTCAAGGAAGTCGCCGGCCGGCGTGGTGCGCGCGTCGCGAAGTGGCTCGGTGACGGAGTCCTTCTAGTCGGGACCAAGCCAGGCCCCGTCGTTGCCACCGTTGCTGAACTGACCGGCCGCTTCGAATCATTCGCGATCGATCTGCGCGCCGGCGTGTGTAGCGGTGTCGCTCTCCTATTTGATGGCGACGATTACATCGGACGACCCGTCAACCTTGCCGCGAGGTTGTGTGACGAAGCTGGCCCCGGCGAACTGCTCGCTCACCCCTCATCGCTTGACGGTGTGCCCGACTGGGTCCAGACCGGATCGCCTCGCGTCGTAGCTGTGCGCGGTGTCGGAGCGATCGAAGGCGTTTGCGCATTGCGTGTCGCACCCGATGTGCAGTTTCCGCCCGAGCCAAACCGCGACTCAGAACTCTGAGAGCTCGGCTCAGCGACCGTTGATCGCAGCGAACGCGCTCAACAACATTCCAAGCTCCTGATCCGTGCACCCGGGCATTGCAGCATCGGTCCACCCGTTGAAGCCGAGGACGACCGGGACAGCACAAACCCCATTCATACCGTGGACCTCGCCAGCGAGAGCCACCTGCAACGGCATCAACTGCGATTCCCCAGACAGAACGATTTCCAGGACCTCCACCACCGCATGCGCAGTGACGATTTCGGTTGTGTGCCCAGAGGTGAAGTGAATCAGGAATGGCTTGACGGCAGCACGAAGATCCGCCGGCAGCAACGCGCATTCGGAGAAGGCCTGCTCAGTAGAACCTTCGACCACCATTTTCAGAAGACGGCTCTTGCTGTCCTGAATCTCCGTTGCCAGCGCCAACGGATCGCGGCCGGTGCGTTGCGAATCGATCCACGCGCTCAAAACGTCGTCATCGATACCGCTGACTGACACCCGGCTCCAAAGCGGGACCATGTTGTCGCCATGTTGACCAAGAACCATGGCGTCTACGGCACCCCGACGAACGTTGAGGGAATCGGCGATTTCCCGACGAAACCGAAGTGTGTCAGACCATGCACCGGCACCGACGACGCGACCGCGCCCCAGTCGTTCGCTGAACACTTGAACTCCAAGTTCGACTGGATTCGACTGCACAATGACAATCGGCGGTTCACCAGAACGACCCGCCAGAGCATCGGCAAATTCCTCGAACATCACCCGATTTATGGCAGCCAGAGCCGCTCTATCCGGCGCAACCGACAAGTCCCGAGCCACCGTCGCTCCGGCAAGCATGACAACAACATCGGCGTTCACGTCGTCGGCGTCCAAGGCAATCTCGATCGTCGGGGCGTCGTCGGCGAAAGCGTCACGCAGATCTGCCCTGAGCCCCCGCAGCTCATGTTCACTCGCGCCCCCTCTATGACCGACGAGTTGGAGCCGCGCATCAGCTTTTACCGTCGAACGATTGAGCAACTGAGTCACGAGCTGACGTCCGCTCGCTCCTGCTGCGCCGACGACGGCCACACTTCGAGACCTTTTCATCGTTGAGAAGTTCAGCACATCCGAACCACCGCCGGATTCGCCAGAACCGCCGCGCTCGATTCTCGTTGGTGGCCAATCGGGTCTGACCGCTATGCTTTCCCCGCTGCCCTGTGAGGATCTAGAACCCTCCGGGAGCAGCGCCAACACCGGCCCCCATCGTCTAGCGGCCTAGGACACCACCCTCTCAAGGTGGACGCACGGGTTCAAATCCCGTTGGGGGTGCCATTTGGTGCCGGTCAAACCGGGCCGGGGCACCCGATCTCCCGGACGCGACTTACCCGAGGACTCCGTCGTCAGTTATTGTCACGGTCCCGATGTCCTGCCCGGGGCAGGACATCCCGATCAAGGGGAACCATGGCTCTCGAAGGAATTGACCTTCTCGATCTCGACCGCTTCCAGCGCCTCGAGCACTACGAAATGTTCGACCGTCTGCGCGCCGAAGCTCCGGTGAGCTGGCACGACTACCCGAATGCCAAGGGCTTCTGGAACGTCGTGCAGCATCAGGATCTTGTCCAGGTCAACCGAGACACCGGTCTGTACTCGTCAGAAACTGGCGGCATCTCGATTCTGACGCCTGATGAGTTCCCGGGCGAGGGCAACGGCCAGGACCCACGCGGCCTGATGATGCTCTACATGGATCCCCCGAAGCACACGCGCTATCGCCTGCTCGTGAACAAGGGCTTCACGCCGCGCATGATCGGTCTTATCGAGAAGTACCTCGAGCACCGTGCGGTTCTCATCGTCGACAACATCATCGAGCGCGGCTCATGCGACTTCGTCGTCGATCTTGCGTCGGAACTTCCGCTCCAGGCCATCGCCGAGATCATGGGCGTTCCGCAGGAAGACCGCATGATGCTGTTCGACTGGTCGAACCGAATGATCGGCCTCGACGATCCCGAATTCGCGGATCAAGACGGTGCAACCGCTTCCGCCGAACTGTTCATGTACGTGAACGATCTTGCCCAGAAGCGTCAGGCCGATCCGCGTGATGACATCGTCACAAAGCTCATCAACTCCGAAATCGAAGGCGATCGCCTCACTGAGTTCGAGTTCGACATGTTCATGATGCTCCTCACCGTCGCCGGCAATGAGACCACCCGCAACACGACGTCGTGGGGCATGTGGGCGCTCATGCAGAACCCCGACCAATACAAAATGCTGGCCGGAGACATCGACGGCAAGCTCGATCATGCCATCGAGGAGATCCTCCGCTGGGCAACGCCGGTGTATCACTTCCGTCGCACGGCTACCGCTGACACAGTGCTTCACGGTCAAGAGATCAAGAAGGACGACAAGGTCGTCATCTGGCACATCTCAGCCAACCGCGACGAAACCGTCTTCGAGAACCCCTACCAGTTCGACATCGACCGCTGGCCCAACGAGCACATCGCATTCGGTGGCGGCGGCCAGCACTTCTGCCTCGGTGCCAACCTGGCCCGCATGGAGCTCAAGCTCATCTTCCGCGAAATCATGTCCCGCATTCCGGACATGAAACTTGCTGGTGACGTCGAGATGCTTCGTTCGAACTTCATTGGTGGCGTCAAGCACATGCCGGTCCAGTTCAGCCCCGGCGTGCGTCGTAACCCGGAACCGCTTTCCTAAATTTGAAACTGTCGGTTCATCCCGACTGACGACTACAAACGTGCGGTCCTAGCTCTTCGGAGCGGGGCCGCACGTTCGCGTTCAGCCATCAATAAGCGCGTCCGCCTTTTCGTATCCCGCCAACATCGCCGTTTCATCGTCTTTGGCCGGAAATGCGAACCAAACCACAGCAACACCCAAACACATAGCGATCAGTCCGACGAAGAACGCCCACCGCTGACCAGCAACGAACGATTCATTGGCAGCAGCGATGATCTGCTCTGAGTAGCCCGGATAATTCGCGGCAACAGACTCGGCGCCGGCGAAGGACTTCGTGAGTTGAGCCGTTACCTCGCCAGTGACCTGTTCGGCTTGTGGCGCGTCAGCGATCGCCTTGTTGAATGACGTCGCGTAACCAATCGTGAGCAGGGCCCCCAGGATTGATTGCATGATTGCGCCGCCGAGGTCGCGTTGGAGATCAGCGGTTCCCGAGGCCATGCCCGCCTTGTGCACCGGCACCGAACTGGTGAGCGCACGTGATGCCGGCGTGCCGGCAATCGCTACCCCGATGCCGAGGAACACGTAGCCGAGGGCGATCACGACGAAGGATGTGCCCGAACTCCACAACAGCCACATGACAACGAAGCCGGCGCCGCAGAAGGCGTACCCGATGAGGAGCGTGATCCTCGAGCCGTAGCGCTGGATGAGAGACGCCGACCGTGGGGCAATAAGGACCATTGCTAGTGCCGCCGGCACCACGCTCAATCCCGCCGTCCATGTCGAGTACCCGAGCACATTCTGCAGGTACTGCTGGCCGACGAAGATCGCTCCCATCAGGGCGCCGAAGACAAGCATGCCTGCCACCGCCGCAACCCAAAAGGTTCGGCGCCCGGCGTATCCAAGGTCATAGAGGGGTTCGGCACAGCGCTTTTGTCTGATGACAAATGCACAAGCCGCGACAACGCCGACGGCGCCGAGTACCAACGTCTGGGTCAGCATCTCCGACTGGGGAGCGAAGTTGATGCTCAGCACGATCGCTCCGACCATGACCACCGAAAGGATCCCGCCGAGATTGTCGACGCGTTCGGTGGTCTCGTTGACATGTGCCGGGACGAACCGTGCTGCCCCGATCAACGCAACAATGGCGAGCGGAACGGTAATGAGAAAAACCGAGCCCCACCAGAAATGGACAAGAACCGCACCGGCGGCGAGTGGGCCGAGCGCAGCCGAAGCACCGCCGATCGCGGACCAAAGCGCTATTGAACGCGTGCGTGCGTGTCCGGACCATAACGCCGCTATCAAGGCAAGAGTCGTTGGGTAGGCCATTCCGGCCGCGAGACCGCCAGCGAGTCGAGCTAATGCCAACGAAACCATCGATGGGGACCACGCGGCGAGAACCGACGCGGGAATGGCCAGTGCCGTCCCAAGAAGGAGCATCCGCTTTCGACCGTGTCGATCACCGAGTGCCCCGAGCCATAGAACCGAACAGGCAAGACCCAGCGAGTAACCCACTGCGACAAGGTTCAGGCCCACCTGCGACGCGTCGAAATGCTCCGCGATGTCCGGCAGAGCCACGTTCGCGACCGCAAGGTTCAGATTGGCGACGGTTGCCACGAGAATCAGCGACACGAGGACGAGACCTGATTTGGCCGGTCCGGTTCCCGATGCTTCGACCTCAACCATGGTGAACTCGTTGACCACCCGGATAGGGAGCGCGCCCATCGAGATCCATGACCGTCAGTCCGAGCTCGTCGAGAAGATCCAGGCTCACATGGACGTGGCCACTGCGTTCCGCAGAACAGTCGCAAAGAGCAATGATCGATTCGACCATTGCTTCCATCGATTCGATTTGATCATCGCGAACGATGTCGCCGACGAGCGCCTGTGCTCCCTCACTCATCACTGCAGCGCGCGGCTCGACAGTGTTGACCCGTACGCCGTGCACCGCGATCTCGAGCGCCATCGCGTTCGTCATGCGGTTGAGCGCAGCCTTGGATGCTCCGTAGAAGCCTGTCGTCCCCGCAACTCCTGCCGACGCGTACGGGGGACCTTCGATCATGCGGCCAGTCGCGCTCGAAACATTTACGATCCACCCTTCGCCGCGTTCGATCATCGACGGCACCACCTGCTGCATGAGATCAAGCGGAGCGAACACGTTGACTTCGAACATGATCCGACGTCGCTTCTGCGGATAGTCAAGCAACGATCCGTAAATCGCCGCCGCGGCGTTGTTGACCAAAATGTCGATGGGGCCACCGAGAGCCTCTACGGCAGCCGGCACAATCCGGAGGCGATCTTCAGGATCAGTGAGGTCTGCCGCAACCACCTGGACATTGGTGCCGAACCTGCGGCAGCGCTCGAGGGTCTCATTGAGGCTGCCGGCGAGATGGTCGTGTCTGTCGACCGTGCGGGCGGTGAGCATGACATCGGCGCCTTCGGCCGCGAGTCGTTCCGCGGTGGCCGCACCGATTCCCCGGCTCGAACCGGTCACAAGCGCCCGTCGTCCTGAGAATCGACCCATGTCTACCCCTTGCCCCCTTGCGGTCCAGCGCTTTGCAGACCGTCGCAGCACCGTACCTGAACCCCGTTCTCCCTTGGGCCGGTACCCCGGCCGCGTAGTACCGTGACCGCAAGAACTCGAGGGGAGATTTCGCCATGTACGACCTGAAGATCACCGGTGGAACCATTGTTGATGGTTCCGGAAACGACCGATTCGTCGGCGACATCGCCGTCAAAGACGGGAAAATCGTCGCCATCAAGCGCGGTGGCGGCCTCGAGGGCGATGCCGCCGAGACGATCGATGCCACCGGCAAGATCGTCACGCCTGGTTTCGTCGACATTCACACCCACTACGACGGGCAGGTCACCTGGGATGCACAGCTCGAGCCTTCGAGCACGCACGGTGTTACCACTGTCGTCAGCGGCAACTGTGGCGTCGGCTTCGCCCCCGTTCATCACGGCAGCGAAGCCGATCTCATTTCGCTCATGGAGGGCGTCGAGGACATCCCGGGCACGGCCCTCACCGAGGGCATGACTTGGGGCTGGGAAAGCTTCCCCGGTTATCTCGACAAGCTCGACGAGCGTGAACTCGCCGTGGATTACGGCGTGCAGATCGCGCACAGCGCGGTGCGCACCTACGTCATGGGCGATCGCGGCTCACGCAACGAAGCCGCGTCAACCGAAGACATCGATCTCATGGCCAAGCATGTGCAGGAAGCCGTCGAAGCTGGGGCCCTCGGGTTCTCGACATCGCGGACGCTCGGCCATCGGGCTATGAACGGCGAGCCCGTCCCCGGCACATTTGCCGCTGAGGACGAACTCTTCGGTCTCGGTCGGGCCATGGCCCGTGGCGGCAATGCGGTTTTCGAGCTCGCTCCGATGGGTGCTGCCGGCGAGGACATCATCGCCCCCAAGACCGAAGTCGAATGGATGCGTCGTCTCGCAGCAGAGATTGATCGTCCGGTTTCATTTGCTCTCATTCAGGTCGATGCCGCTCCGGAACTTTGGCGCGAAATCATGACCGAATCGATGGCAGCCCATGACGCCGGCTCGCCGATTTTCCCGCAGGTCGCGGCCCGCCCGTTCGGAATGCTTCTCGGTTTCGCCGGACACCACGCATTCTCCAAGCGTCCGACCTACATCGAACTTGCCGGTCGCATGTCGCCTCAGGAGCTTGCGCTCGAATTGATCAAGCCTTCGGTTAAGGCGGCAATCCTTTCCGAGACCGACCTTCCCGCCAATCCGAACGTGTTGTTCGACGGCATGAACGGACTCGCCCAAGGAATGGTTGGCAACACCTTCAACCTCGGCGCCAATGTCGACTACGAGCCGACTACCGACCAGACAATCGCCGCGATCGCTGCCGCACAGGGCCGTGACCCGCTCGAAGTTCTCTATGACGCCTACAGCGAGTTCGACGGCACGGCCATGACAATGGTTCCGTTCTTCAACTACTCCCATGGCAATCAGGACGCCGTGCGCGAGATGCTCCTTCATCCGGCCGGAGTCGCCGGTCTGTCCGATGGCGGAGCGCATTGCGGCATGATCTGCGACGCGTCGTACCCGACATATCTGCTTTCGTTCTGGGCCAAGGGTCGAACCCGCGGACCGGGCCTTCCGCTTGAGTTTGTCGTCAAGAAGCAGTCCTACGACACGGCCCAGTTGTTCGGTCTGACCGACCGAGGTCTCCTCGCCGAAGGCAAGCGAGCCGACATCAACATCATTGACATGGACACTCTCGCCATTGGCCGTCCGTCCATGGCCTACGACCTTCCCGCCGGAGGTAAGCGCCTTCTGCAGGGAGCTACTGGGTACACGCACACCATCGTGAATGGTGTCGTCACCCGCCGCAACGACACCGACACTGGTGCTCGTCCCGGACGTCTCGTCCGCGGCACTCGCTGATCCCCACTCTTCCCGCCGGCATCCGCGTCGGCTCACCAACACCATCCGAGGTATCGACATGACTTCATCAACCAACGCGTCTCTCGCTGGTCGCACCGCGATCGTCACCGGAGGCGGAACCGGAATCGGCGCTGCGTGTGCCACCCGCCTCGCCAATGACGGAATGAACGTCACGATCTGCGGGCGCACCGAAAGCCGCCTCGTTGACGTTGTCGATCGGATCAAGGCATCTGGCGCAACCGGCGCTATCCGTCATCAGGTCACCGACGTCACTGTCGAAGACGATGTCGCCGCACTTGTCGCCGGTCATGTCGATGCCTTCGGACGTCTTGACGGATTCGTAGCCAACGCCGGTGGCGGTGGCGGCATGGGTCCGTACCATCTGCTCGACACCGAAGAATTCATCCGAGTGCTCCATCTCAACGTCATGGGCACGATGCTTTCGGTGAAGTATTCCGTTCCCCATCTCGTTGCGGCAGGTGGCGGTTCATTCGTCGGCATGTCGTCGCTGGCCGGGCACAAGACCCACGTGATGTTCGGCGCCTATTGCGTCGCTAAGGCCGGCATCGAAGAGATGATGAAGAACGCGGCCGACGAGTTCGGCGAGGTCAAGGTGCGCTTCAACTCGGTTCGTCCCGGTTTCATCTCGACCGAGATCATGGAAGGCATTCCGCGCGAATCGGCCGTCTACGACAGCTACATCGAGAACACTCCGCTAAATGACGTCGGTGAACCCGAAGACGTCGCCAATCTTGTCCGCTTCCTCGTGAGCGACGAAGCCCGTTGGATCACTGGCACCGCCATCAACTGCGACGGTGGCCATCACCTGCGCCGCGGCCCCGATTTCCGTTCGTTCATCGAACCCGCAATCGGTCACGACGCTCTCGTCGCCAAAGCGCCCGTCGGCGGTTGATCGAAATTCTAAATCCCCGGGCATGAAGCTGGGTCTGTATTTCGATCTCCGAAATCCGGAGCCATGGGCATCACCGTGGACGACCGTTTACGGCGACGCCCTTGATCAGATCGTCCGCGCCGAGGAACTTGGAATCGACTCGGTCTGGTTCTCCGAGCATCACCTCTTTGCCGACGGTTATCTCCCGCAACCGCTCACCTTCGCGGCTGCGACTGCGGCACGTACTTCGCGGATCCGCATCGGAACCGCCGTGCTCATCGCCGCACTCCGGCCGGCCGTGCTCGTGGCCGAAGAAGTTGCCGTCGTCGACCAGATTTCCGGCGGTCGCCTTGAACTCGGCATCGGAGCGGGCTACAGCATCCCGGAATACGAGATCTATGCGACCGACATCACCAAGCGTTATGGACTCACCGATGCCGCTGTCGCCGAGATCCGTCGCCTTCTCGATGACGGCATCGTCACTCCCCCGGCGGCCCAGAACCCGTTTCCGATCTGGCTCGGCTATCAAGGGCCTCAGGGCGCGCGTCGCGCCGGTCGTCTCGGTGTCGGCCTTCTGAGTCTCGATCGCGCACTGCTCGAGCCCTACCGCGAAGGTTTGGCTGAGGGCGGCCACGACGCTGCGCTAGCCCGAACCGGCGGAATGATGGACATCATCGTTGCCGACGATCCGCAAAGCGCGTTTGAGCGCATCCTCCCCCACTACGCACACCAACTGAATACCTATAGGGCTGCCGCCGCGGCGGGAACAGGTCGCGACGCTCCCCGGGAGATCACCGTCGAGAAGCTTCGGACTGGCATCACAAACAACGGGCAGATCCCCGGGCTTAGAGTTCTCACTCCCGATTACGCTGTTGCTGCTATTCGCGACGCGACCGAAGGTTCACCGGTTGAGCATGTGTATTTGTGGGCGAGCGTGGCCGGAATGCCCGCCGACCTCGTCGAGCGTCACATCGAACTCGTCTGCACCCAAGTTCGCCCCAGCCTCTGAGCGGGCCGCCCCCAAAAACCGGGGCCGCAGTCAGTCAGAGGTCGGTAGTGGTTCGAGAAGGCCTAGCTCGCGGGCGATCGCTTGCGCCTCGTGATAGCTGCCGTTCTCAAAGGTTGAGGCTCCGGACGTGGCCAGCCATGCGATAGCGGCACCAATGACCGATGGTACAACGCCGCGGGACGCGATCTCCCCTAGCTCGGTGACCATGCGGGTTCGTTCCGTCGCAACGAATCCAGGATCGACGGTGAATGCCGTGACGCCAGCATCGCCGTACTCAAAAGCGATCCGGTCGGCGGCCCGGTGGAATCCTGCTTTTGCGGCGCAGTAGGCGAGTTGCGGTCCGCCTTTGCCGATCGGGAACTTCAGCTTCCACTTGCCCGATCCAGAACCAATGTTGATAATCACGCCGCCACCGCGGGCGACCATGTGCGCGACCTGCGGCTGCAACAGAAGTAGTTGCGCTGTGAGATCGCCCCACATCTGGTTGACGAGATCGTCGGGGTCCATGTCGAGGAACGATTTCGGACCTCCACCTGCCACGACTATCGCGTTGTTCACAACGACATCAAGATGTCCGAGTTCGAGGATTGCCTTTTCGACAGCGGGAACGAGCGCGGAGCGCTCAAGCAGATCGAGTTGAATCTGAACTGCACGACCGCCGCGGGCTTCGATATCGGCGGCAGTGGCCGCAAGACTCCCGGGAAGAATCTGTCCGTCACTGGTGAGCGCGGATGGGTCACCGTCGTTCACCGTTCGAGCAGTTATCGCAACGTCGAAGCCACTATCGGCGAGCGCTAGCGCCGTGGCCCGGCCGATCCCTCTGCTTGCGCCCGTTACGAGCGCCGTCCGGCGTTGAGTCACCACGTTTGTTGTCCTCTGGCCTCTCGCAGCAGTTTCCGTGCCCCAGGAAAGCTGTAGTTGTCGTGGTCTTCACCCCATGCGGTGACACCGTCGAACGACCACTCGGTGAGGCAGTTGATGGAATAGAGATTTGGGTTGATGAGGAACCCCATCGAGTTGCGAGTCGCTCCCTCGGCATGGATTGAACGACCCAGTTCGTCGATGCCATCGAACATCACCCGCAGCGGGAATCCGTCGGCATCACGCTCAAGAACTCGTCTCTCGCCGCTCGCCATCTTCGACCACTCTCCATCACGCAAGAGCGAACCGTGGATGGCGATGCATCCCGTTCCGAAATCCATCGTGATTACGTGGAACGCGTCAAGCTCTGACGCGGTTGCATAGCTGTAACCACCATTCGTGCTGACACCACCATGGATTCCTGGACCGAACTGCGGGCGTGGTCCCCACGACCGATCACGGAACCCAAAGGAGTCGACGGCGATCGTCTCACCGTGCAGAACGATCGTCCCCTCGTAGCGCCCGGGTTGATCGACATGGGACGCACCCAGCATGTTGGGAGCAACGATGCCGGTGAACGTGAGGTCCACATGAATCTCGTCACCGCCGTCAGGATCGTCGTAGCCGATAGCCCATTTGCGTTGCGGTTCGATGCACTTGTACCGAATGCCGTTGGCAAGCGTGAGATCAGTCAGAGGCTGATCCGGCAACGGGAGATGCCAGAACTGCTTCGCATAAATGCAGGTCTCGGGACGATCAGCGCGACCATCCCAAAAGAAGGCGCCGCCGGCGGCAACTCCTTGATTCGGTTTGAAGTACGGATACAACTGCCCGGACAAACCGCGCTCAGGAACGGCGAACGTGAACCAGGACGTCTCGGTCCATTCCGGATCGTCGGAGGTTGGCTGATGAAACTCGTCGTCAGGATGCATGGCGGTCACGGGAGAACTCCGTTGACCGACTACGCGAGGCCGCTGAAGTCGACCTGGCCGGTCGTCATCGCTGCGGTAAAGCCCGAATCGACGAGAAGGTTCACGCCATTGATGAAGCTGGCAGCATCGCTTCCCATGAAAGCGAGCGGCGGGGCAATGTCGGCAGCGACAGCCATCCGACCGTTGCCCTGCACCGTGACGCTCCAGTCGATGACCTTGTCACCCATCGTTTCGCGGAAGTCCTTCATCAGAGGCGTGTCAACCGGGGCCGGGCAGATGCTGTTAATGCGAACACCACGACGAATCGATTCGTGCGACTTACGCATGACATACACCTGCATGCACATCTTCGAGAATCCGTACACGTCGTTTACGACCTCGGGATGAGCGTCACACCAGTCAAGGAATTCATCCCAATCAGCGATGTCGAGCAACGCGTTGATCTCCGCAACCTGAGCAGGCCAACCGTTACCGGCCATCGATGCGGTGAACACTACGGTTCCACCCTCGGCGATCCGACCGAGAAGCCCGTCGACGAGTCGGCGCGAGGCGGCGACGTTGACGGCCATACACGTGCGGACGCCGGCGTTGGCAGCAACGCCGGCATTTGAGAACAGAACATCGATGCGCCCATCAAGTTGCGCCATAGCCGAATCGATCGAGCCTTTGTCGGAGAGGTTTGTCTCGATGAAGACATCGACATTGCCAGCCGGCTTCTTGATGTCGAGCACCGTGATGTGCTCGACATCAAGTGTCCGAAGAAGATCAACAAGAGCGGCACCGATACCGGTGGCGCCTCCGGTGATCACAACACGCTTGCCCTTGTAATTGAACAGATCAGCCATTGCAATCTTCCCCTACAGAAACGTTGGCGCCGGTCGATCGACGCAGCCCGTCGAACCTATGAGCGGTGCCGGAACGTGTCAATATCGGTTCGTACAGCAACATCTGACTCGCCCGACATCTCCCCCGTCACAACCGCATCCACCCGACTAGTTTTGCTGGAGCCGGGGGGTCTCCGGTCAGGCATGGAAAATCATGCATGAAGCCACCACGGGAGAGCATCTGATGACATACCCACTCGAAGCGGGCGGACTAGACGATTATCCGGTCAAAGTCGGCAGCATGCTGCTGACGATGGTCGATCCCAACAAGGGATTCGAGTCGGCGTTCAACCGCTGGTACGAGCGAGATCACTACTTCGCAGGGTGCATGGTCGGGCCGTGGCAGATGTCGGGCTCGCGATGGGTGGCACCTCGCTCCCTCAAGGATCTCCGCTGGCCGGTCGGCGACACTGCTGTCGCCAATCCGACGGACTCTGGCTCCTACGTGGCGATCTACTGGGTTCAGGAAGGCCATCACGAGGAATGGACGAAGTGGGGCGAGGACACCGTCACCTGGCTTTACGGCAACGGACGCGGCTTCCCTGAACGCAAGCACACGCACACGAACCTCTTCGATCGCATCGGAGCGGCAAACCGCGATGCGGACGGCGTTCCCGTCGATCTCGCCCTCGACAGCTCCTATGACGGCATCTTTGCTGTCTGGTTCGATGCCCGCGATGGCCACACCGCAAAGAGCGTCCATGCCGAACTCCAGAAGGGCGCCTACGCGGAGCTCATGACCGGTTCGAACATCGAGATCGTTTCGTCATGGCAACCAGTGGCCAATCCGGCAGCCGACCAGCCGATGGACCTCGGAACTCCGGCCGGCGGACCGGAACGACTCGTCCAACTTATTTTTGTGCGAGGAGACGTTACCGACGAACTCGATCGCATGAAGGCATACACCGACGGTGTCGCAGCCGCAGGGTTGGCCGATGTCCACCTCGTTGCCCCGTTCTTCCGCACGATCGTCGGAACCGACGCCTACGTCAACGAACTCTGGTGACTCCGACGGCGAACAACGTCACACCTCCGGATCCGTTCGCTCCTGCGACCCTCGGCCCACTCTCACTCAAGAACCGGTTCATCAAAGCGGCCACCTTTGAGGGCGTTACACCGGATGGACTCGTCACCCAGGAGCTCATCGACTTCCATCTGCGACCGGTCCGCGGCGGCGTTGCCATGACAACACTCGCCTATCTTGCCGTCGCCCCCGAGGGCCGCACTGATGACGGCTGCATGTGGTTGCGTCCGGTCGCACTCCCCGGCCTCAAGAAGTTCGTTGACACGATCCACGCCGAAGGGGCTCTCGTCGCCGGTCAGATCGGACACGCCGGTCCTGTCGCCAATGCCAAAAAGAACGGCGTTCCTTCTCTTGCGCCGGGCAAGTTGTTTAGCCCTGTTTCTGGCAAATTCTCGAAGGCAATCACACCGACTGACATTGAACGAGTCACCGACGATTACGCCAACGGCGCACGCCTCATGGTCGAAGCCGGATTCGATTCGATCGAAATCCATCTCGCCCACAACTACCTGCTTTCCTCGTTTCTGAGCCCAAAGTTCAACAAGCGCAAGGACGAATGGAACGGCTCGCTCGAAAACCGCGCTCGCTTTGCCCGACAGGTCGTAGCTGCCGTCCGCGACGCGGCCCCCTCCAACGTCGCCGTCACCGCAAAGATCAGTCTCAACGACGGCGTGCCCGGTGGATTCAAACCGCCTGAAAGCACAGCGTTCGCAAAATTGCTTCAGGACGATGGCCACCTCGACGCACTCGAGATGACCGGCGGCTCCTCACTCGCTAATCCCATCTACCTGTTCAAGGGCGATGCTCCGAGAGAAGAATTCGCCAAAGCTCTCCCAAAGGTCATGGGCTTCGGCTTCAAACTGTTCGGCAAGAAGTTCATGCCCTCCTACCCATTCGAGGAGGCGTACTTCCGCCCGATGGCGCTTGATGTGCGCGCCGAGCTCGAGATGCCCTTGATCTTTCTTGGTGGCATCAACAACCTCGCCACCGTTCAGCAGGCGATGTCCGACGGCTTCGACTTCGTAGCGATGGGCCGCGCCGTGCTGCGCGAACCGGATCTCATCAACAGGATGCAAGAAGGTACGCAGACCGAAGGCAACTGCATCCATTGCAATAAGTGCATGGTGTCGATTTGGAGCGGTAGTCGATGCGTCGTCGACTTCCCTAACCCCATCGTCACCTCCGGCCCGGTTCGTTGAACCCCGAACAGGTTGCCGCGGCCGTTCCGATTGACGCCCTGAGCAACTGGATCTCCGCAAACGTTTCCGACGCACAAGGCCCCATCGCCATCTCACACCTTTCCGGAGGTTCGTCGAACCTCACGTTTCGCGTCCGCGACGATTCCAACGATTGGGTGCTGCGTCGACCGCCCCTCGGTGCGTTCCTCGCCACAGCCAACGACATGGGCCGCGAATTCCGCGTGCAACAGGGTCTTGCCCGTTCAGAGGTTCCCGTCGCTCAGACAGTCGCTCTTTGTGACGATCCCGACATCATCGGAGCATCCTTTTATCTCATGGAGTTTGTTGACGGAATCGTGTACTCCGATGCCGATGCGGTCGCTCATCTTGATCCGCAGCAGGCCCTCGCCGCCACCGATGAGCTCATCGATGTTCTCGCCCGTCTACATTCCGTCGATTTCGAGGCCGCCGGACTTGGCCAACTCGGCAAACCGATCGGATTCTTGGATCGTCAGGTCAACCGCTGGTGCACGCAATGGGAGAAGTCGAAGCAACAGGAGCTTCCGGCGATCGACGAGGTTGCACGCCGCCTCAACCGTTCCATTCCTGCACACACCGACTCCGCGATCGTTCATGGTGACTATTCGTTCAACAACACGATGTGGAGTCGCACTGACCCCTCGATGATGGTGGCGGTCCTCGACTGGGAAATGTCGACACTTGGCGATCCGCTCACCGATCTCGGGATGGTCAGTGTGTACTGGGAAGCGGCCGGCGAACTCATGTGGCGCAACCGGTCACCCCAGCCCCATCGTGTAAATCCCGGCTTTCCCAGCGTCGACCACCTGCTCGCCCGCTACGAGGCGACCAGTGGCCGATCGCTACGAGACATCGATGTCTATCGGGTACTTGCCGTATTCAAACTCGCGGTCATCACCGAGGGTGCCCACGCCCGCATCCGCGCCACCCGACCCGATGAGGACACGGCTCCTATCGCCGCGACCGTGGCTGCCCTCGCCGACCTTTCACTCGAACTTGCGGACGCGTCATCAGTCCCACCACTTCGAGGCCTCTGATACACGGACTGACGCAAGGCTACGGACCAGTAACTGGCCTGTCTTCGGTGAACTCGAGCATCAAGTGCCGCTGGTTGATCTTCCAACCTTCATTTGTGCGCGTATATCGATCCAGATACCGGACGTGCATCACGTAGTTGGCGCGGCCGTCAGGACCGCCGCCTTCATCGACGTTTCGGACATGATTCGCCACGCAGTACGTCTCGCCAGTTGCCTCGTCGCCATCGATCTCTGAGCGATGGTTACCCACGAAATGGATCGTGAACTCGTAACGCGTAAGCCCTTCCATGGCAGTCGTGATCTCAGCCCTGCCAAAGCGTTCACGCACTGCAACGGGGTTGTTGCGTTCGAAGATGCGCAGTACTCCGTCCGGGGTGAACAACCCTGCCGTACGTTCAGGCTCGCGGCTGTCGACACAGAACGCGTAGGAATCGACAAGAGCGCGGATCTCAAGACGATCCCGCACTTCGGCAATCTCGGCGTCGGTCAATTGGGTGTCTGTCATTGCGGGGCCTGGAATGTCCATCCCGGAAGCAGGCCGAGGTCGGAACAGAGCTTTGGGGCAAAGATCCACTTGCCCATGAACTTGTCGGCCCCCGGATCGGTCGCCAGCCAGGCCACGACCTTGCCGGTTGCTTCGGCCGGTTCGCTGCCGAACCCGCCCGAGTATTCGTCGTCGGGCTTGGCTGCTTTACGAGCCTCAGTCACAACGTTGCCGGGATCGACGTTGAACGCCTTGAGGCCCTTCGAGCGGTACTCGGCGTTAATGCCACCAGCTACGCGAGCAAAGGCCGCCTTCGACGCGGAGTAGAGAATTCCCCATCCGCCCTCGCCCGGAGGCCCGGGAGGATCGAGGCGAGCCGAACCAGACACCATGTTGATGATCGAGCCGCTGCCTCGCTCCACCATGTGTGGAAGTACCTGCTGGATGAGGAGCACCTGGTGCATGAAGTTGCCGACCATCAGGGCCGTCATTGATTCCATCGTGAGATCTTCGATGCGGTCGAGTGTTCCCACGCCCCGATAGATCGCGTTGTTGTAGAGCACGTCGATCCGGCCCCAAGCGTCAAGCACCTGGGCTGGCAACGACGCGACAGCATCGCGGTCGATCAGATCGAGCGGGAGGATGAGCGCGCGCTGCCCACGGTCTTCGATCTCCTGTGCCGTACGTTCGAGGCTTCCCGGCACGGCAAGAGTTACGTCCTCGCGCACCGAGTTCGGCTCGGCCTTGCCGTCGCCCTCGTGCACCGTGCGTGCACTGATGACGACATCGAAGCCCGCCTCGGCCAAGGCCAACGCCCCTTCGCGTCCGATTCCTCGACTCGCGCCCGTGACAATCGCTACTGGTGACTCGCTCATGTTCCCCCTCCTGATCGTCGAACCCTAGTCAACGATTCGCAGGGTCAGTTTTTCGCGGAGCCCGACTTCTTCTGCCGGTTGAGCAACGGATCGAACCACGACAGAACCTTGCCGCCAATAGTGAGTGCCCGCCCGGCAAGACCCGGATGTTCGTGGTCGACAAGATTCGCCATGATGTCGAGGACGAGTTTCATCGTGAACTTCGTGGACAAGGCAATTCCCAACAGCACCCGAAGGAGCCGGGGATGACCGATGACCCAGGCGAACCGACGGGCGGTCGCAAAGAACGGGTCGTACTCGGTCGCGAGAACGGCTTGGTAGGTAACCGATGCCGTCGAAGCATCAGCCAGAAATGACTCGGCGGCGAGACGGCCCGATTCGAGTGCGTAGTCGATCCCCTCGCCGTTGAACGGATTCACGAGGCCAGCCGCGTCGCCGACAACAACCCATCCCGGCCCACCGCGATGCTCAACATGCATCGGCAGGCGCCATGCTCGTGGTCGGGCGGTGAACTCTCCGAGTCCCCACGAATCGCGCACCTGCTCGGTGTATGCCTCGAGCATCGTGTTGAGATTGAGATCAGAGAAGTTGCGCATGGTGGACAGGGCACCGACGCCGATATTCACAATGCCGTTTCCGGCGGGGAACACCCAGCCGTATCCGGGGATCAGCGAGCCATCCGGGCCCTTCACCGTGAGACACGCTTCCATGTACCGGTCGTCGGCCTTGGTCGACGTCACATAGCCCCGGATTGCGAGACCGAACGGTGATTCGGGAATGCGGACGGCACCGAGAAGCTTGGCGGGAGCCGATCCTGCCCCTGACGCGATGATCACAAACTTCGCTCGAACCTCGACATCGCCAGCACGGACTCCGACAACGCGGTCACCCTCGAGAATCGGTTCGGCAGTTGCGCGATCGTGGATTGCCACTCCGGCATCAATCGCGCACTGCATAACGCGTGCATCGAACTGCGCTCGAGGCGCTACTGCGCCGACCGGAGGAAAGGCGCCGTCAGGCCAGAGAACTTCGCGCTCGGCGCGACCGGCCTGGACCCGCAGGCCGTCAATTCGATGGAAGTCCGAGATGTCGACACCGAGACGCTGCAGTTCGACAACAGCACGAGGCGTAAGACCGTCACCGCAGGACTTGTCCCGACCTTGTGTCGCCTTTTCGAACAACGCCACCGAAGCTCCGCCTCGGGCCGCCCATGTTGCCGCTGCCGAACCGGCAGGGCCGGCTCCGATCACCGCGAGGTCGACAGTTGTCATGTTCAGATTCTCCCCCGTCGACGGCGGAAATCCCACATCGGGGGACATCTCCTTCGCGAATACCTGCTCGGTCAGCTCTCGTCGAGCGTAAGTAACTGCTCGCGGTTCGCTTGTCGGTGCTGGCGCAGCATGGGCAGGACATCATTGACATCATCGATCCGTACGATGAGCTCTCGGTTGGCCGGACGAAGGAAACCAGCAGTCACGGTCTGGTCGAGAAACTCGAATAGCGGTGACCAGAAACCATCGATGTCGAGAACTCCAACGGGCTTGTCGTGGATACCGATCTGGGCCCAGGTCGTGATTTCGGCCAGTTCCTCGAGTGTCCCCAACCCTCCCGGGAGAGCAACAAAAGCGTCGGATTCGACGGCCATCAGGAGTTTCCGTTCGTGCATCGAATCGACTTCGACGAGTTCGGTGATCCCTTGGTGCCCAGTTTCCGATTTGAACAGGCCTTTCGGAATGACACCGAAAACCTCGCCTCCCGCTTCCATAACCGAGTCGGCCACCACACCCATCAGACCGACCGCCCCGCCCCCATAGACAAGGCGCACACCTTCGGCAGCCATCACGCGGCCAAGAGCAGCAGCCGACGCTCGATGGATCGGATCGATGCCGACAGACGAACCGCAATACACGCAGAGCGAGCGGATGGGGGTGGCTTTCATATCTGTCATCAACCCCAGCCTAAAGACCCTCGGGTCGGTACGCGCAACAGGCGCCGGCCGGGCCGACGCCTGTCATGAAGCTCGGGGGGGAGGACTCGAACCCCCAACAAATGGACCAGAACCACTCGTGTTACCAATTACACCACCCCCGAAGGGCTCCCGAAGGATACCGGCTGAAACCACTCCGATACCAACTGCATCAGCGTAGTGACGCCAGGCGACGAAAACCGATGAGGCGACCGATCGCGACTGCGACCGTTTCGCGCAGCATCGGGCGCAGCGACGACGAGGAATCCGTCGGCGAGACGTGCGGCTTTAACCCAACCTCGCGGGCTATCTCCTCGACCCGGAACGCGTGATACGAATCGGACACGATGACCACCGAGCCTTCGATACCAGCTTTGCGGAGTATCGCAGCCGACGAAGAGAGCTCCTCGAAACTATTTGTCCCGTCTACCTCGATCTTGATGGCGGTCTCCGGCACCCCCTGATCGCGAAGATAGGAAAAACCGCTCAGACCCTGGGTGACCGAATCGCCTGATTGCTTGCCGCCAGTCACAACGATTACCGGAGCCACCCCACGCTGGTAGAGGTCGACTGCGTGATCAAGCCGCCCCTTCAACACCGGAGACGGAACCCCGTTCCATTGCGCTGCTCCCATCACGATGATCGCCGACGCCGGCGATGTGTCATTGCCGCGCGATGCCCACCAGACCTGCGCAAAGGTGATCCCGAAGTACAGGACCACGATGGCGATCAAACCGAAGACGATGCGGATCGCCAAGCGCGCAAGAATCATCGAAACGCCTTACAGGCGCTCTTTCGCAGCGTTCAGACGACGAAGTGTTTCGTCCCGACCTAGAACCTCGAGCGATTCGAAAAGGGGCGGGCCGACTGAACGGCCGGTGACGGAAACTCGCACCGGGGCCTGCACCTTCCCCTTTGAAATCTCGTTCTGCTCGGCGTAGGAGAACAGCGACGCCTCGAGACCGGCCGCCGTCCAGTCACAATCGGCGAAACCGGCGAGTGCGTGATCGAGTACAGCGGCGGCAAGTTCCGCGCCCTTCACCATGACTTTCTGCCATGAATCGTCGTCGATGATCGGATCGGCATTGAACACGAAGTCGACGTAACCGGGAACTTCGGAAAGCAGCTTGACTCGCTCTTGCACAAGCGGTGCGAGCACCTCGAAGGTCGCAATGTCAAACCGTTCGGCTGGCCACGGGGCATCTTCGAAAAGCCAGCGCGTCGAACTGTTCACGAATTGCGTCGTCGAAAGATTGCGGATGTATTCGCCGTTGAAATGCTGGAGTTTCTTCACGTCGAAAAAGGCGCCGCTCTTGTTCACGTCTTCGAGACGGAAAAGCGAGACGATCTCGGCCAACGGACGAATCTCGATGTCATCGGGCGGGCCCCAGCCGAGCGTGGCGAGGTAGTTCACCATCGCTTCGGCCAGATAGCCGCGGTCGATGTAGTCCCCGACTGAGACGTCGTCGCGTCGCTTCGAAAGTTTCTGCCGCTTCTCATTCACGATGAGAGGGAGATGGGCGAAGGTGAGATCGCCCTCGATGGCAAGCGCCTCGCGGATGAGGATCACCTTCGGGGTCACGTTGATGAGATCCTCGCCGCGCACAACGTGGGTGATCCCCTGGTCGGCATCGTCGACGGCATTGGCCAGATGGAACATCGGGGTTCCGTTGGATCGGAGGATCACGAAGTCCTCGAGATTCTCGTTCTCGAAACTCACGCGACCACGGATGAGATCCTCGAACGCGGTGGACCCTTCGGACGGCACCCGAAAGCGGACGACACGGCCATCGCCGTTCTCGAGATTGCGTTCGGCGCAGAATCCGTCGTAGCCCGGGGTGCCTCCACGGGCCTCAGCCCGGGCCTTCACGGCGTCAGGCGTGCAGTCGCACCAGTAGGCGGCACCGGTGCCGAGAAGTTTGTCGACTGCGGCTTGGTGGAGATGGCCCCGTTCGGACTGGTGGACAGGCGTTCCATCCCAGTCGAGACCGAGCCATTCAAGTGATCGGAAGATGACGTCGATCAGTTCTGGCCTTGAGCGTTCGGAATCAGTGTCTTCGATGCGGAGCATGAACTCACCGCCACATTGGCGGGCGAAGAGCCAATTGAAGAGGGCGGTTCGCGCACCTCCGATATGCAGGTAACCCGTGGGAGACGGGGCGAAACGGACGCGGACGGGGGAAGAAGTCACAAGTTCGATGGTACCGTCGCCTTGCCGATAACCCGGACCAGCCCCCGATGCGGTTGGTGCCATAGACACCGCCTTTCGGTTGATACCGGAGCACCTACAAATCCCCCCCCTGCTTCCCCAACGTCCCACCGGAGTACGCAATGACCCCCACCTCACCGAACCGAATTTTCCGCCTCATCGGCGCTCTCGGAATCACCGTTGCCCTTGCAGCCGGTGCCGGGGCCTGTTCCAGCAACGACAAAGCCGTCCCCGACGACACCACAACCGAATCCATTTCCGGCGCGTCCACCACCGTTGAGGCTGCGACGGTCAAGGGCAAGACCATCTCCGTCATGAGCGCTGCCCCCTCAGGCGTCACGACATCGACTCCGGCGACACCCACCACGCTCGCCCAGAACGCACTCCCCGCCATCCCCCGCAACGGCCTTAACTCGGCGGGCGTGAAGAAGACAGTTGGCGGATTCGAGTTCACCAATCCGACCTACTTCAAGAACCCACTCGTATTTGAGGTTCTTGAAAAGAGCGGCGACTGGCTCAAGGTTCTCATCCCCGCCCGCCCGAATCAGACTGAAGGTTGGATCAAGGCTTCCGATGTCACTCTGGAGACGGTGTCCTATCGCATGGTCCTGAACCTCTCGAAGTTCCAACTCACCGTTTACAAGGGCAACGAGGTCTTCGTTGAGACTGACGTCGTGATCGGCAAGGACTCGACCCGGACCCCAGTCGGCCGCTTCTACATGACCGAGAAGGTCAAGCAGTCCAATGACACCGGCATTTACGGTTCATGGGTACTGGCAACCAACGGGTACAGCGAGTCGCTCGACACGTTCAACGATGGCCTCCCCGTGATTGCATTCCATGGGACAAACCAGCCTGAACTTGTCGGCACGAAAGCTTCGAACGGTTGCGTCCGCATGACGAACGAGGTTGTCTCGAAGTTGGCCGACGCGCTGCCGGCCGGCACGCCGATCGACATCATCCAGGGTTCCTAGAACTCACCCCTGCACAGGGATGAGTTCGTTGCCACCTCAGTGAGAGGTCGCGGCCGCCGAGTGCTGGGCGGCGAGCACGTCCTGGGCCATGGCGAGGACTCGACGGGGTTCATCGCGAGCCAGTGACGCGACATCGGCGACGCTCAACCGCAGGATCTCCTCGTTTACGCCATCAACGATCGCGCGCCGTTCGACGTAATGATGCGGGCTGGCGACAGATGCGAATACCTGCGAACGAACAGCCACAAGATCGGCTGGCGCCTCGGCGAGAAAACCCCAGAGCGTGAGCGCAAGGCTCAGATCGTGAATCACGGGCGCACGTCCGTAAATGGCGGAACGGCGCATCGCTATGGCTAGACAACCCGAAAGTGCATCGGCTTCGGATTCGGACGGGATGAGCACCAGTTTCCCGGAAAACTGGCGGGCGAGCTTCATCGCGAATCCCTGATCCGGACCAGGGGCACCGAGACGGGCACCCAGCGGCTGGCGGCCCGAGAGTTCCGCCGGGCGATCGGCCACCCATGATTCGGGTCGACGCGGCGGCGATGAGTACACGCGAGCGGAGTCATCGGTCGGCTTGGGAACGTAATCGGGAGCGGCCACGAGTCGAATCTAGCTGCCAGCGTGGAGCAGGCCGAACTGCAGCGAGTCGATCAGCGCCTGCCACGACGCCTCGATGACATTGCTGTCTACCCCAACCGTTGTCCAGACCCGTTCGCCATCGGTGGAATCGATGAGTACCCGGACAACTGCACCGGTGGCGGCTCCACTATCGACAACACGCACCTTGAAATCAGTCAGATGAATCCGAGCCAGCGAGGGGAACCGACCGTCGAGCGCTCGACGCACAGCATCATCGAGCGCATTGACCGGCCCGTTACCCTCACCGACGGACGAGAGAACCTCGCCGCCGACTCGGAGCGAAACCGATGCCTCTGTCGTGACGAGTGCAGCACCCGTATCACCAGCCGACGAGGCCCGATGCACACTTGCTACTCGGTATTCCTCGAGTTCGAACGATTCATGCTCCCAGCCAGCTGCCCGACGCATTCGCAACTCGAGCGACGCGTCGGCCGACTCGAACAACCAGCCTTCGGACTCAAGTTGCTTCAGTTCCTCAGACAACGCTCCTGCGGCGCGGTCATCGAGTTCGAGTCCGAACTCGGCCGCCTTCATCGACATCCCTGCACGTCCTCCGAGATCGGACACGAGCACTCGTGTGTGATTACCCACGATCGCGGGATCGATGTGCTCATACGTTGCGCCACCGGCTCGACCCAGTGCCGACGTATGGAGTCCGCCCTTATGAGCGAATGCGGAGGACCCGACGAACGGATCGGCAGAGTGAGGTGGGAGGTTCACCAGTTCTGCAATTCGGTGACTGACAACAGTGAGTCGCTCGAGATGACCGTCGGGCAGCGTTGCCACGCCGAGTTTGAGCGTGAGATCCGGAACCACGGTCATGAGATTCGCGTTTCCGGTGCGCTCGCCATAGCCATTGACGGTTCCTTGAACCTGGGTAGCGCCGCCAACCACAGCCGCGATTGTGTTGGCGACGGCGCAACCGGAATCGTTCTGGGTGTGAATGCCAACGCCAGCGCTCGATCCAACGAACGCAACAATGTCCGACGTGATGCGCTGCACTTCGTGAGGCAGGGAGCCACCATTTGTGTCACACAGCACCAAACAATCAGCACCATTCACCATTGCCGCTTCAAGCACCCGCAGAGCGAACTCCGGGTTGGCTTTGTAGCCGTCGAAGAAATGCTCCGCGTCGAAGAACACGCGCAGTCCCTCCGCCTTCAGGAAAGCAACTGATTCGCCGACCATCGCCACACCCTCATCGAGGGTCGTGCGCAGCGCTTCAGTGACATGAAAATCCCAGCTCTTACCCACGATGCACACCGTCGAAGTACCTGCGCCCACAAGAGCCGCCAGTGTTGGGTCGACATCGACCTTGCCGGCTGGGCGCCGGGTCGAACCGAACGCCACCAGTTGCGCGGTGTTCAGTTTGAGATCTAGCGGGGCACGCCGGAAGAACTCTTCATCCTTCGGATTGGCCTGCGGATAGCCACCTTCGATCCAGTGAACCCCGAGGTAATCGAGTTGTTCGGCGACGCGGAGTTTGTCCTCGACCGTCAGCGAGATGCCCTCAAACTGGGCGCCGTCGCGCAACGTGGTGTCGAAGATCTCGACCGATGCAGGAAGCATCGGCGTTTCCGCACGAGGATCAGTTGACATGCTCCAACCAGTCTTTGTAGCGATCAACTTGACCGCGCACGACACGCCCGTATTCCTCGGCGATTGCTGTCGTCATCGGGCCGGGGCACGGAATCGTGCGATCGTCAACGGAGTTGACGGCTGAAATCTCAGCCGCAGTGCCGCACACAAACATCTCTTCGCAGACGTAGAGATCGCTGCGAGTGAGATAGTCGACCCGAACTTCGAAGCCCATTTCGTCGGCAATCGCAGCAACGGTGTCTTGGGTGATGCCTTCGAGCGCTCCTGCAGCGATCGGTGGTGTAATAAGTACGCCATCGCGGGCAACGAAGATGTTCTCACCGGTGCACTCGCTGACGAATCCCTGCGGGTTCAACATGATTGCTTCGTCATAGCCGGCCTTGAGCGCTTCGACCTTCGCCAAGGACGAGTTCACGTAGTTGCCCGTGGTCTTCGACGCGGGAGGCATCGTGTTGTGATCATGGCGAGTCCACGACGAGATCTTCATGCGGACTCCCTTGGAGAGCGCGTCCTCGCCAAGGTAGGCACCCCACGGCCAGCAAGCGATGGCGACATCGACTGAGCACGGAAGCGTATTGAGGCCCATCTCGCCGTAGCCGTAGTACGCGATCGGACGGATATATGCCGAAGGAAGGCCCGACGCGCGAACAACGGCTTTCGTCGCCTCTACCAACTCGTCGACCGAGTAGGGCATGTCCATGCCCATGATCTTTGCGGAATTGTGGAGTCGCTCCATGTGTTCGGTGAGTCGGAACACGGCCGGACCGTTCGAGGTTTCGTAGGCACGCACGCCTTCAAAAACGCCCATTCCGTAATGGAGCGTGTGCGTCAGAATGTGGATCTGAGCGTCAGCCCAGTCGACAAGCGAACCGTTCATCCAGATTTTTGCAGTGGGTGTAATAGGCATTGTTTCCCCTTGGGTTACAGGCGAGCGGCGACAAGGTCGCCGATCTCAGAAGTGGATCCGGTGAGCAGTTCGCTGTCGGAGCATGCGGCTTGGATGCGGGCAGCGGCGTCGGTCTCGCCGAGGAAGTCGAGCATCATCGCGGCCGAAAGAATCGCAGCGATCGGATTTGCTCGCCCTTGACCAGCAATGTCCGGTGCCGAACCGTGAACAGGCTCGAACATCGATGGACTGGTTCGGTCGGGATTGAGATTGCCCGATGACGCGAATCCGATCCCACCCGAAACGGCACCACCAAGATCGGTGAGGATGTCACCGAACAGATTGTCGGTGACGATCACGTCGTAACGCTGCGGGTTTTCGACGAAGTAGATGCAGGCGGCATCGACATGGTTGTAGGCCGTCGTGACGTCCGGAAAGTCGAGAGCGACCTCGTTGAAGGTGCGCTCCCACAGATCGCCAGCAAACGTCAGCACGTTCGTCTTGTGCACGAGCGTGAGGTGTTTGCGCTCCCGGCTCTGGGCGAGTCCGAATGCGTACCGGACGCAACGCTCGACACCGTGACGGGTGTTCACCGATCCCTGAGTTGCGATCTCAAACGGGGTTCCTTTGCGGAGGAATCCACCCTCGCCGGCGTAGGTGCCTTCGGTGTTCTCGCGAATCACGATGAAGTTGTGCGATCCGTCGGGGGCGATGAAGGGGCGCTGATTGATGTAGAGGTCGAGATCGAAACGCATTTTGAGCAGCAGGCCTCGTTCGATGAGACCCGGCGGAACATCCGGGGTACCGACCGCGCCGAGTAGCAGTGCATCGAGTCCGCGCCATTCGTTGATGGTCTCGTCGGTAAGCACCACGCCGTCGCGCAAGTAGCGGGCTCCACCGAGGTCGTAATCGACACAGTCGAGTTCAACTCCGGCGGCCCGGATGACCTTCAATGCTTCGGGAATGACCTCATGGCCGATTCCGTCGCCGGGGATGACACCGATTCTGTGGCTCATTCTTGCTCCAGGGGAAAAGATCTCGGGGCGGCGATTACAACTACCGCACATAACAGGCGCATACAACAACAAGGCCGCCCACGTGAGTGGACGGCCGAGGGGCGCACGTCAAAAACGACGTGCGCTAAGGAATAATTACGACCGAAAAACACCTGCTCGACATAGAGAACACCTTAGCCCGGCCCATCCATAGGGCCATATCGGGATTTTCCGACCCGGCCGCTAACATTCCGCCATGGCTGTCGTCCAACATCTCTCCCAAGCAACCCACGATCGACTCAGTGCCGAGCTCGAGCAACTCACGACTCACGGTCGTGTCGAGATCGCCCGGAAAATCCAAACCGCCCGTGAGATGGGCGATCTTTCGGAGAACGGCGACTATCACGCGGCTCGGGAGGAGCAGGGCAAGATGGAAGCCCGCATCCGCCAGATTCAGGGCACGCTCCTTGATGCTGAGATCGTCGAATCGGTTGCCTCCGACACGGTTGTTCCCGGCGTCACGGTCTCAATTCGTTACGAGGGTGACGACGAAGCCGAGACCTTCCTCATCGGATCGATTGAGGAGCGCGGCGGCGATCACGAGGTCCTTACCCCCGGCTCCCCGCTCGGTGAATCACTCATGGGTAAACGGATTGGCGATATCTGCGACTTCGAGGCTCCCGGCGGAGTTCTCAAAGTCGAGATCGTAAACATCGAGTCCTGACCACCGACCCCATGGCGACGCTCACCATCCTCCGCACGCCATGACCATTTCTGAGTCTCCCTTCCCGACACCCGGATTGCCCGAAGGGCGCTTTCTCGAACTGCCCCGACGTGGCACAACATTCGTGCGTGAACTCCCCGGGCCTCCGGGCGCTCCCACTCTCTTGCTTTTGCACGGCTGGACGGCCAACTCTGCGCTCAACTGGTTTGCCGCGTACCAACCACTCGCTGGTCACTTCCGAGTCATTGCCCTCGATCATCGTGGTCACGGAAACGGCATCAGGAATTCCCGCCAGTTCCGACTCGACGATTGCGCCGATGACGCTGCCGCCCTCCTCGATGTCCTCGGGGTTGAACGCGCCATCGCGGTTGGGTATTCGATGGGTGGGCCAATCGCACAACTGCTTTGGCGCCGCCATCGCGATCGTGTTGCCGGACTCGTCCTTTGTTCTACTGCTGCCCGTTTTCGAGAACGCCGTGGCGAACGCGTCCTGCAAGGACTCGCTACCGGTGTCGCCGCCATCATCCGCGCCACGCCGCCTTGGATTGACCGACGTCTTGCCGAGAAGTTTCTCGTTTCGAAGTATCAAGACACGCCCCTCGGATGCTGGGCCAGGGAGCAAGCCCGCCTTAACGACCTAAGGACAATGGTCGAGGCGGGTCATGCCGTAGGCGCCTTCGATTCACGCGACTGGATCGGACTCGTTGACGTGCCTACTGCCGTCGTCATTACCGAACGCGACAAGACCGTCCTGCCGATCCGACAACGGGCCCTCGCCGATGCAATCGATGGCACGGTCACGTTTCTCGTCAATGGTCGTCACGACGTCTGTGCCACGCAGCCAGAGCTCTTCGTCCCGGCCCTCACGGCCGCTTGTTTCGATGTCGCCGGCCGAATCAGTTGAACTAATTCCTCCATTGCTGGTGACAGTCATGCGCACACATCGCGCACACTCATTGAGCGGCGTAGAGATTCAACCAGTGATTAAACAACGTTGCGTTGATCTCATAGCTCAGGCTGTGGCCTATCTGAGTTGGATTGTCGTAGTACGTCGCGTAAAAATTTCCCCCTGAAGCCCACAGCTCATGTAGGGCGTTTCCCTGAGATGCCGGTGGCACAAGCGTGTCTTGATCGCCATAGGCGAGATATGCCGGCGGAAGGTGGCCACTAAAGCCAAGGAACACAGTGAGAGCTGCCCAAAACATCGGGCTCAATCTCAGAACTCGATTGGGATCACAGCGAGGCATTGGAACTGGCGATGCCAACAACGTTGTTGTTGTTGACGATGAAGCCGACGAACTCGACGGCACCCCAGTAGTCGTCGTGGTGGTCGTAGTGGTGGTCGTAGTGGTGGTCGGCCAAACCGATCCGAGGTTCGAACAACCCAAATATGCTTCGGCTATCTCCCGACCCCAACCGGGAACCGACCCGTCGATATATGGACGGAGATCGGAAGGCCCAACATTGGAGAACACACCGTCAATACGTGGGTCAATGCCAGCAAGGGCGCCAAGCTCAGGCCCTGAGAAAACCCCAGGCGCCGCCGCGAGCAACAGCGCAATGTGCCCCCCAGACGACCTTCCCGAAACGATTACCTTCCCGCGCCCATAACCCCAGGCCCAGAACGCCTTGACGAATCTCACCGCTTGATCGCCATCAGCCAACTGCATCTCTGCGGTCACTCCCGTGCCGCTCGACGGCGCCTCCCAGCGCCTTACGCCATCGGCGAATTGACCCTCTTCCGTCGTTCCAGAAATCAATCGGTAATTCACCGACGCAACTGCATACCCTCGATCAATTTGAGAAAGAACGAGAGGATCAATTTCTGACTTATCCCCGCAACACCAACCACCTGAGTGAAAGAAAATGATGATCCCAATTGGAGCGGCAGCAGGAAGATAGAGATCCAACTTCTGAAGCGGGTCCGTTCCATAAGAAACGTTCGGCGCACTCACTAGTCGTGTCGTGGGAGTGCTCGGCGAAAGCTTGTCTTTGGGCGAAATATTTAGCTGGTTCACCAGACAACTTGGAAGCAGAACCGTCAAGGCGAGAAAGACGACTGCTCCCCGGAAAATCCGGATATTGCCTCTCATTATTTTTCCGCCACTCCTCCGCAAAAGTGTCGCACCGCACAACACACCCCAAAAAATAACACGCGGAGGCTACTTACCGTTTCGGGGGATCCCGCCTCGAAACGGGTCATCCGTCACGCCAGAACTATGAAGCTTCGATTTTCACACGACGCTGCAGAACATCTTCAAGGAGGCCTTTGCGATCTTCAGCTGTCTGAACTTCGAGATCAACATCGACATCATCGAGATGCTTGACAAGAATTGAAACTGGCTCCGATTCATCGCCTACAGATACCAGGATCTGCGCCACGCGCCCTTTATGTGAACGGTCAAGTGCAATTGCGACACGAAGAAGCCCTGCGAGAATTCGCACTCGGTCCTGGTCTTCCAAACGCAAGCGCGCAAACTCCACGTGCTTCACCTTTGGGGCGCTCTTCCGGTGATAGCGGGCTATTTGCGCGATCATTTCGATCTCGCGGTCAGTGAACCCGGCCAAACAATCAGAATGGCGGATCACGTAATAGCTGTGCTTGTGATGTTCAGAGTGCGAGATCGACAGACCCACATTTGCAAGCAGAGCACCCGCCTCAAGCAATTCACGTGAATCGTCTCCGAGGCCATGCAGCGATGCCGTTGCATCGAAGAGATCGAGAGCGAAGCCAGCCGCACACATCGAGTGGGCAACGTCATCGTCCATTGATTCAGCTAGGTGCAAAACGCTTCGTCGACGCAAATCTCTCAAGTGATGCAATGTCGCGCCTCGGCGTCTCGAAAGTGCATCAAGAAGCACGCCTTCCCTCAGCGCGTTATCCGAGATCACGATTTCATCGATACCGAGTTCCTCAACGGCCTGCTCGAGGATGATCGCTCCCGCCAGGATGATGTCAGCCCGGCTGGGGTCCATCCCAGAGATCGCTCTGCGCTCCTCAACAGAACTTGCGGCGATGAGCACCCGCACAGCTGCTTTAATTTCATCGCGACTCATTGTGAAGTTATTGAACGTTCGAGGAGTCGAACTGCCTCTCTGAGAATTCACGAGCGACGCAATCGTCTCAGCTGTTCCTGACGAAGCGATGGCCACCTCGAATCCGGCCCGCCCCGCCTCACGGACCATCGGCACCAGCGCTGAGCGGATGTGCCGGCGACAAGCCTCGACCGCCCCTGGATGCAATCGATCCCCGCCGAAGAATCGACGAGTCAGGCGGATTGCCCCCAGTTTCAGGCTGCCGGCGACGATCGTCTCGCCTCGCTCGCCGACAAGGATCTCCGTACTTCCCCCGCCGATGTCGATCAGTAGGAGTCGCCGGTCATATACCGGAACCGCCTGGAGGACGCCGAGATGAATGAGCCGGGCCTCCTCGATACCTGAGACAACGTCAATCACGATGCCGGCCTCGACTCGAACCCTGTCGATGAATTCGTCGGCATTCTCAGCTTCGCGGACTGCGCTGGTTGCCACCGCGAAGACCTCGGCGTCGTTGACCGATGCCAGTCGACCCAGACGGACGAGTGCGGCCACCCCCCGGTCGATGGCATCAGGATCGAGTCGCTTCATGTCGCCGGAGCTGAAACCGAGACGGACAATTTCCTTTTCGCGGGCAATCACGTCGAAGGACGGACCGTGGAGTGATTCATTGTCATCGGCCAGTGCGCCGACGCGGGCTACAACCATATGAAACGAATTGGTTCCGATATCAATCGCGGCAATCGGACGTTCGGTCATCGGGTGAACGTACCGTTCGGAAAAGTCCTGATCACGGTTCACGCCGCAATCCGGCGTCGACTTCGATTTGTCGAGCTGCGGTGGCCACCATTGAACCGTACTGCCGCCCCGGTCGACGCGTTGTCCGTTCGATTGGTCCCGAGACGCTCACCGCAGCCACAACCACGCCATTTGAATCGCGTATCGGAGCAGAGACCGAAGCGACACCGGCCTCGCGTTCGCCAATGCTCTCCACCCAATCCTCCGACCCCCCTTTGGGGACCACGGAAAGAACTTTGCCGGCCGAACCGGCATCGAGCGGGAGGCTTGCTCCGAGCGGAACGATCGTGCGCAAGCCATGGAGAGACTGAAGCGCGGCGATACACACACGCCGATCGCCTTCCCGAATGAACAGCTGCACGCTCTCACCGGTCGAATCCCGCAGGACCAACAGGGCTTCACTAGCGGCCTGGGCGAGCGGCAGCCCATCGGCGGCGACGCGACCCAGCGCAATCAAGCGGGTGCCCAAAGCGAAGCGTCCGTCAGCCTCTCGACGCACCAGTCCGTGTGTCTCAAGGGCTTTGGCAAGACGGTGCGCCGTAGCGCGGGGCAAGCCAGTCACCTCGACCAACTCGGCCAACGCCATGGGACGTTCCTCAAGAGCGGAAAGGACCTCCACCGCCTTGTCGAGGACTCCCACACCACCTACACTGTTTCCCACAGGGCAAGATTATCGTCTCACTATGTGAGACACAAGCACCCGAGCTACAAGCACCTCCGCCCGAGAAACTGCGCAGGCAGAATCCGCGGCATCAACAATCGATCTGAATCCGCACCAACGCCAGTTGGTTGACACGAGGGAAGGCACCCATGGCCAAAGCCCGCACGCTCTCCGAGAAAATCTGGGACGATCACCTGGTCCGCCAGGCTGATGGTGAACCCGATCTGCTCTACATCGATCTGCACCTCGTGCACGAGGTCACCTCGCCGCAAGCGTTCGACGGGCTTCGCCTCGGCAACCGCGGCGTTCGTCGCGCCGAACTGACCGTCGCCACCGAAGATCACAACGTCCCCACCGCCGACATTGATCAGCCCATCGCCGATCCGATCTCGCGCAAGCAAGTCGATGTGCTGCGGGCCAACACCGCCGAGTTCGACATCGTCGAGCACGCGATGGGAACACCCGGTCAAGGCATCGTGCATGTGATCGGCCCAGAGCAGGGTCTCACTATGCCGGGCATGACCATCGTGTGCGGTGATAGTCACACTGCAACGCATGGCGCATTTGGTGCGCTTGCCTTCGGCATTGGAACCAGCGAGGTTGAGCATGTTCTCGCCACCCAAACGCTGCCTCAGAACAAGCCGGGCACGATGGCCATTGAGGTCGAAGGCGAACTTCCCGATGGCGTCACCGCCAAGGACCTCATCCTCGCCATCATCGGTCGCATCGGCACCGGCGGTGGCATCGGCTCAGTCATCGAATACCGGGGCTCGGCTATCCGCAGTCTGTCTATGGAAGGTCGCATGACCGTCTGCAACATGTCGATCGAAGCGGGCGCAAAGGCAGGGCTCATCGCTCCCGATGACACGACCTTCGAGTACCTCAAGGGTCGGTTGCATGCCCCCACCGGGGCCGACTGGGATGCTGCTGTCGAGTACTGGCGCACACTGCCCACTGACGAAGGTGCGACCTACGACAAGACTGTCACGATCGACGCCACAAAGCTGCGGCCGTTCGTCTCGTGGGGAACCAACCCCGGCCAAGTCATTGAACTCGATGGCCTCATCCCCGATCCCGATTCCTTCGCCGATTCCGGCGAGCGCGACGCCGCTCGTCGCGCCCTCGAGTACATGGGCATCACCGCCGGCACGCCGGTGCGCAACATCCCCGTACAGACCGTGTTCATCGGCTCCTGCACCAACAGCCGCATCGAGGACCTCCGCGCTGCGGCCTCCGTCGCCGAAGGCCGTCAGGTTGCTGCGGGTATCCGAGCCATGGTGGTTCCGGGTTCGTTTGCCGTGAAGGGTCAGGCCGAGGCCGAGGGTCTCGACAAGATCTTCATCGCAGCCGGATTCGACTGGCGCGAACCGGGCTGCTCGATGTGTCTCGCCATGAACCCCGACAAGCTCGCTCCCGGCGAGCGTTCGGCATCCACCTCCAATCGCAACTTCGAAGGCCGTCAAGGCAAGGGCGGACGGACACACCTCGTCTCCCCCGCTGTTGCTGCCGCCACCGCCATCTCCGGAACTTTCGCCGATCCCCGCGATCTGGCCTGAACAAGAGGGACTGAGCACATCATGGAACCAGTCATCACCATCACCGGCACTGCCGTACCACTCGACCGCTCGGACGTCGACACCGATCAGATCATCCCCAGCGACTGGCTCAAGCGCGTCGAGCGCACGGGCTTCGGAGCCGGGCTGTTCTCCGAATGGCGCGAGGATCCCGAGTTCGTCATGAACCTGCCCCAGTTCGGCGGCGCATCCATCCTGATAGCCGGCCCCAACTTCGGCGTCGGTTCTTCACGTGAGCACGCCGTTTGGTCGATCATGGATTACGGATTCAAGGCCGTCATCACCCAGCGCTTTGGTGACATCTTCCGGAACAACTCGACCAAGAACGGTCTTGTCCCCGTAGTCGTCTCACCCGAGATCGCCGAGCAACTGCTCCGGGCCGTCGAAGCCGATCCCACCACCGAGATCACGATCGACATCGCCACCCGTCGAGTGATCGCCCCGTCGCTCGGGATCGATATCGAGTTCCCCCTTGATGACGCCACCCAGGACCGCTTCCTGAATGGACTCGACGACATCGGCATCACACTCCAGCACGAAGCCGCCATCACCGAATTCGAAAAGACCCGTCCGAGCTGGATGCCGTCCACGTCGAAGTAATTGTCGGACGGCCGAGAGTGATCTCGGTTCGATCAGGGCGTGAGTGAACCAGGTCGCGAAACCGAGTTCGGATTCTCTCCAGAATCGCGCACCCGGACGATCCGGTTGATTGCGTTCAGGAATGCACGGGCCGAGGCTTCAACGACATCAGTCGAGAGCCCCCGACCGGGCATCGATACACCATCGACATCGAAACGCAGAGCAACATCTGCGAGCGCATCCACACCACCGGTCACGGATGTCACTGCGTAGTCGGTGAGGTTGCCGTCGATGCCTGTCGCTATACGGATCGCCTTGCAAGCGGCATCGACCATGCCATCGCCCTCAGCTGAAGCTTCGAGCTTCTCGCCGTCATGGTCCAGCACGATCGAAGCCGTCGGCGTGGAGTTGGTTCCGCCGCTGCATTCGATCGCGACAAGCGAGAACGCGTAGCGAACTGTGTCCCCAACCTCTTCGGCAACCAGCGCCTCAAGATCGGCATCGCTCAGTTCCACCTTGCGATCGGCCAGTTCCTTGAACCTGGTGAACACCTGATTCAGCGCATCACCACTCAGGTCGTATCCCATCTTCTTGAGCGTGTCGGCAAACGCATGCCGGCCAGAGTGCTTACCCAGAACGATCTTCGACTCACCCTGACCCACGGCAGCTGGATCCATGATCTCGTAGGTGGTGCGCTCATTCAGCACACCGTGCTGATGGATGCCCGACTCGTGGGCAAACGCATTACGCCCGACGACAGCCTTGTTGTACTGCACTGGGTAGCCGGTCAGGCGACTGACCAAACGGCTCGTGCGGGCCAGTTCTTCAGACTTGATGCCGGTGTCGATGCCGCCGAAGAAATCAGCACGCGTGCGCAGAGCCATGACGATCTCCTCAAGCGCCGCATTACCAGCCCTCTCGCCCAAACCGTTGACCGCACATTCGATCTGACGTGCACCCAATTGCACAGCGGCGAGCGAATTGGCCACGGCCAGACCCAGATCATTGTGACAATGCGTCGAAACGACATAGTCACCTTTGACCACCTTGCGCACATTGGCGAGCCTCTGCGCGTATTCGTCCGGCACCGCAAAACCAACCGTGTCCGGGATGTTCAATGTCGTCGCTCCGTTGTCGACAGCGATCTGCAGAACCTCGCACATGAAATCGAAGTCCGAACGCGACGCGTCTTCCGGAGAGAACTCGACGTCCTCGGTGTACTCGCGCGCCCGAGCCACACCCGAGGCCGCTTCGGCCTTCACCTGATCGCGAGTCATGCGCAGCTTGTGGGTCATGTGCGTCTCGCTGGTTGCGATGAACACATGGATGCGCCGTCGAGCGGCCGGTTCGATCGCCTCCCAACAACGATCGATATCGCCCAACGCCGTGCGCGACAGGCCACAGATGATCGGGCCCGAAACGCTTCGGGCAATGGCCTGCACGGATTCAAAGTCGCCCTGGCTCGCGATCGGGAAGCCGGCCTCGATCACGTCGACCCCGAGCCTCGCCAGTTGCTCCGCTATCTCGAGCTTTTCCCCCTCGTCCAGCGAGATGCCCGGCGACTGCTCGCCGTCACGCAGCGTCGTGTCGAAGATGATGACGCGATCGGCGTCGGTTTTGGGAGTTGCAGAATCGGGGGTGGAGGCCATGGAAGGCTGCCTTTCACTTCTGGTTGATTGCTACTGGATTCACTGCTGCTGAACTGATTTGACCGCAAAACGAAGAAACCTCCCGAACCCTGAGGCACGAGAGGCTGACGAGCACCAAAGGTGGCACTCGCCTTATCGAAGGAGTAGCTCCGAGATGAAGTCAGTGGAACGCATGGGTTGAGTCTGCCGGAGACTCGGGACGATTGCAACCACCCCCGGGATCTTGGACCCCGGGCAGCAAGAAACAAACTGATCAGAGAGCATCGACCGAGACGATTCCCTCGACCGCGCGCAATTTCTCACAGACCTCAGCCGGTACCGGCGCAGCTGTGGCGAGAACCATCATCGCCGAGGCGCCACTGGCGGCCTGACCGACGTCCATGTCTGCGATGTTCACTCCTGCTTCACCGACGATGGTTCCGACTATGCCGATCATCCCCGGGCGATCGTCGTTGCGCACAACGAGCATGTTGTTTGCCGGCGGTACATCCACGCGGTGATCGTCAACCATCACCAAGCGGGCCTCGCCCTCCATGCCGACGAGGGTGCCTGCGATGTTGTGGCCGCTGCCGCGGACGGTGACGAGATTCACGTAATGGTTTGCCGTGGTGGAACTCGACTCGGTCACGGTGATTCCCCGCGCTTCGGCGAACTTCGGAGCGTTCACGAACGAAACGGGCTCGTCACTCGTGCGAGCAAAGAATCCCTTGAGCAACGACAGCGTGAGAATGCGCGTGTCGTAACCGCCGATCTCCCCCTCGTAGGCGATTTCGAGAGAGTCGACTGAACCGCCGAGGCCGGCGAAGAGCGAGCCGAGTCGTTCAGCCAAGGAGAGAAACGGGCGGACAGTTTCACTGGCCTCAGCCGCGTTGACGTTGACGGCAAACGGCACGAACTCGCCAGCGAGGGCGAGTCCCACCATCTCGGCAATCGTGTCACCGGCCTTGTCCTGAGCTTCGTGAGTGCTCGCACCAAGATGCGGGGTCACAACAACTTCGGGAAGCCCGAACAGGGGTGACTCTGTCGTGGGCTCCTTGTCGAAGACATCAAGTGCGGCACCACCGACATGTCCGGACTTGATCGCGTCGGCAAGATCGCTCTCGACGATGATTCCGCCGCGGGCAACGTTGATGATGCGAATACCCTTCTTGGCCTTCGCCAACGTCGACGCATTGATGAGACCGATGGTCTCAGGCGTCTTGGCAACATGAAGAGTCACGAAGTCGGATGTAGCCAACAGCGTGTCGAGGTCGACGAGTTCGATGTTCATCTTGCGACCCATCTCAGGCGAGACGAAGGGGTCATAGGCGATCAGACGCATACCGAAAGCCATCGCGCGCTGCGCGACGAGTTTCCCGATGCGACCGAGACCAACGACACCAAGGGTCTTGTCGGCAAGCTCAACGCCAGTCCAACGGCTCCGCTCCCAGCGACCCGACACCAGCGCCGCGTGGGCTTGCGGAACATTGCGGGCGAGAGCAAGCAGGAGCGCCATCGTGTGCTCGGCGGCGGAAAGGACGTTCGACTGCGGCGCGTTCACAACCATCACGCCGCGCTCAGTCGCGGCATCTGTGTCGACATTGTCGAGTCCGATTCCGGCCCGACCGACGACCACGAGATCAGTTCCAGCAGCGAGAACCTCAGCGGTGACGTCAGTCGCCGACCGAATGATGAGCGCATGAGCGCCGACGATCGCCGAAAGCAGTTCTTCGGGACTCAAGCCCTCCTGGACATCGACAGTGTGCCCGGCAGCGCGGAGACGGTCGAGGCCGCCATCCGCGATGGTTTCAGTTACAAGGATGCGAGCCATAGTGCTTCCATCCTTACGGGCCAACCACCTATCCGCCAACCGGGATCCATGGTCATCGGACTCAGAGATTGGCGATGACGATCGGTTCGACCTCGTCGGCTAGTTCGAAGCCCAGAATGCGACTGTAGAAGTAGGCCTCAGCTTCGAGTGCTCGCTTGATCGTCGCCGCCTGACGAAATCCGTGGCCCTCACCCTCGAAGGCGAGATACGCCCACGGGACGCCGTTGGCCTCGAGGGCCTCAACCATCATCTCGGCTTGGTTGGGAGGCACGATCTCGTCATCCATGCCCTGGAGAACAATGAGCGGGCATTCGAGATCCTCGACGTGATGGATCGGCGAGCGAGCGGTGTAGATGTCGCTGCGGGCCGGCCATGGGCCGACCAGCGAATCGAGATAGCGGGCCTCGAACTTGTGGGTGTCGCGGGCCAAGGCCTCAAGATCGGCAACGCCGTAGAGGCTGCAGCCGGCGGCGAACACTTCACGGAAAGTGAGCGCACACAAGGTGGTGTACCCACCAGCACTTCCACCCCGAATGATCAGTCGGTCTCGATCGGCATCGCCGCGGTCAATGAGAAAGCGTGTGGCCGCAACCGAATCATCCACATCGACGATTCCCCATTCCCCGATCAGACGTCGGCGATAGGACCGTCCGTAACCAGTCGAGCCGCCGTAATTGACGTCGACCACACCAAAACCGCGTGATGTCCAGTACTGCACGCCGAGATTGAGTTGCGGACGCGCCGCTGATGTCGGTCCGCCATGACTGAGAACGATGAGTGGGGCGCGTTCACGCTCCGGAGCGTCGAACCCAGGATTGGTTGGCGGATAGAACAGACCATGAGCGAAACGATCACCCGAGGTGGCGAAAGTGATGGATTCGGGAACGGAGAACCATTCAGCGCCGAGCCCGAGATCGCGGGGATCGCTGATCGGGTTGATGAGCACCGCCGACGATCCGTCGATGTCGGGCGAGGCCGGAATATCGATGACGGCTACAACCGCTTCGGTCGTGGGCGACGCTCCGATCAGCACCGCGCCGTACCCGAACGCCCGAAGCGACGAAAGTGCAGTGAACGGTGAGTCGAGGGGAACCATCGCTCCCCCTCCAGTTGGAATCACACCAAGATGATCGATCCCATGCCGAAACCAGGCGACGAGGATGCGTCCATCGGCTAGCACCGCGTAGCGGGATGCATCGAACACCCAGTGAGGGATTCCGATCTCAGCATCGATCGGCGCGATCGGGGCTGGCTCAGGAACTGAACCCGAAGTGACGAGCGCACGAACATCGGCAGCATCGACGCGGTAAAGGTTCCACCAATCAGTCCGGTCGGAGATGAAGAACAGCGAACCGTCGGGCATCCACTCGGGCTGCGAAATGGATTCGTCGCGCCCACCGGCGACGACGCGTGTATCGCCGACAACGATTTCGCCCCCGTCGGCCTGATCGTCATACATCGACGCCACGCAGAGTTCGGTGCCATCCCACGGCATGTCGGGATGATCCCAACGGAACCACGCCAGAACATTGCCGTCGGCGTTGACTCGCGGCGACGCTACGAAATCGGAGCCGCTGACCAGCACGACGGGTTCGCCCGGTGCCCCATCATGATGAACCCGAACCGCCACAATTTCGTTGATCGCCTGCTCTGCACCTTCGGCGTGGCGCTCGCGCACACACACGATCCAACGACCATCGGCAGTAAAGCGCCCATCGGCATACCGGTCAGCGTGATGTGCCGCCGGCTCGGGGGTAAGAGCCACCGGGTGATCCGTGCCACCAGCAAGCCGATAGAGCCGCTGGTCTGCCCAGTTGACGAACACGACATCGTCGCCATGGAGCCACCATGCCCCGCCTCCGTACTCGTGTACGCGGGTGCGCGCACCGAACCCTTCGGGAAGCACGTCAACCGCATCGCGGCCGGGACGATGACGAACGAGTTGGATGCGGCCGCCTTCTTCAGGACGGGCTTCGGACCACCACACATCGGAGCCACCCACGTGCACGTCGCCGATCGAGACCGACTTGGAAACGATCAGATCAGCCGTGATCGGCGACGACCACGATCCGAACGGTGCGGTGGTCACGAGATGCTCAGCTTGCGTTCGCTACGAGGTCGGCGATGCGACCGATGCCTTCGGTGATGTCGGCATCGCTCACGGCAAACGAGATGCGCACATAGCCCGGGGCCGCGAACGCCTCGCCCGGAACCAGCGCGACCTTTGCCTGATCCAGAATGACCTCGCACAGTTCGGCAGTCGTGGTTGGCACGACGCCTTCGAAGTTGCGACCGAGGAGCCCCTCAAACGAGGGGAACGCATAGAACGCACCCTGCGGCACCATGCAGGTGACGCCGGGGATCGCGTTGAGAAGACCGTGAATCAGTTCGGCACGACGAGCGAATGCGGTGCGCATCTCATCGACGCACCCGAGGCCACCTTCGAGTGCTGCGATGGCAGCGCGCTGTGAGACGTTGGCGACATTCGATGTGGAATGTGACTGCAGATTGGTGGCCGACTTGATCAGGTCGGCAGGACCGATCATCCATCCGACGCGCCAACCGGTCATCGCGTAAGTCTTTGCGACACCGTTCAGAATGACGCACGTATCTGCGAGGCCGGGCACGAGGGCCAGGATCGACGTGAACTCGTTGTCACCGAACGTCAGGTGCTCGTAGATCTCGTCGGTGATGACCCAGATCCCATGAGCGAGCGCCCATTCGCCGATGGCCTTTACTTCGTCGGCTGGATACACCGCTCCAGTCGGGTTCGACGGCGATACAAAGACCAACGCCTTGGTGTTCGGCGTGCGGGCGGCTTCGAGTTGCTCAACCGTTACCCGGAATCCCGATGACACGTCGGTAGGAAGAACAACGGAGATTCCGCCGGCCAACGCGATCGGCTCCGGATAGGTGGTCCAGTAGGGCGCGGGAAGCAGCACTTCGTCGCCAGGGTTCAGTAGCGCCTCGAACGTGTTGTAAACCGCATGCTTTCCGCCGTTCGTAACAAGGACCTGACTCGGCAGAACCTTGACGCCGGAATCGCGAAGAGTCTTGGCCGCAATGGCCTCCTTCAACTCCGGAAGTCCGGCGGCCGGCGTGTAGCGATGGTTCTTCGGATCGCTACAGGCCGCGATCGCGGCGTCGACCACGTGCTGTGGCGTGGGGAAGTCGGGTTCACCGGCTCCGAAGCCGATGACGGGCTCGCCGGCTGCCTTCAAGGCCTTGGCCCGGGCGTCGACGGCAAGCGTGGCCGATTCTGTAATTGCGCCGACTCGGCGGGACAAGCGTTCCAAAGCCATTTGCTGACGTGATCCTCGGTTTGACGGACAGGTTGCGTTGCCGACGCTACCGGCTGGGGGCCTGAAGTTCGAAGCCGGTTCGCCGTGATCTGTGGCTCATTTCCTCCGGACACCCCGCGGATGGGATCATGGGCAGGTGACTACATCAATTCCGAAGATCACCATCCCCGCCGACCTACTCCCCGTTGACGGCCGCTTCGGTTGCGGCCCGTCGAAGGTTCGCCCTGAAGCCGTCGCCGCGCTCGCATCCGCTGGCCTCGACTATCTCGGCACCAGCCATCGTCAAGAGCCGGTCAAACTCATGGTGAGCCGCCTTCGCAACGGGCTCGCCGAGCTCTTCGCCCTCCCCGATGGTTACGAAATCATGCTCGGTAACGGTGGGTCCACCGTCTTTTGGGATATCGCCACCTTCGGACTCATCGATCGCCGCAGTCAACATCTCACCTTCGGTGAGTTCTCCTCCAAGTTCGCCCAGGCTGCCGCCGCTACCCCATTCCTCGACGATCCGGTTGTGATCAAGAGTGAGCCAGGCACGCATCCCGAAGCCATCCCAGATTCGGCGATTGACGCTTACGCGTTCACGCATAACGAAACGTCAACTGGCGTTGCGATGCCGCTCGTACGCCCCGCCGGCACCAGCGCCGATGAGTCCCTCGTTCTCGTCGATGCCACCTCCGCCGCCGGCGGCCTCCGTTTCGATGCTGCGCAGACCGACGTGTACTACTTCGCTCCGCAGAAATGCTTCGCCTCTGACGGCGGCTTGTGGCTTGCTGCGGTTTCACCTGCGGCCATCGAGCGCATCCAGCGCATCGGCGCATCCGGTCGTTGGATACCTGAATCGCTCAGCCTCGTCACTGCGCTCGACAACTCGCGCAAGGATCAGACCTACAACACGCCTGCACTCGCCACAGTCTTCCTCGCTGTGCAGCAAGTCGAGTGGTTCACCGACAACGGGGGCCTCCACTGGGCGGCGTCGCGTTGCGATCGTTCCGCCGAGATCATCTACTCATGGGCCGAGGCCAGCTCCTACGCAACTCCGTTCGTCACTGACGAAGCCAAGCGCAGTCACGTCGTGGCCACCATCGATCTCGATGAGTCGATTGACGCCAACACCGTCAGCGCTGTGCTTCGGGCCAATGGTGTCGTTGACACGGATAGCTATCGCAAACTTGGACGCAACCAGATCCGCGTTGCGCTGTTCCCCGCCATCGACCCTGAAGACGTCGCTGCGCTCACGAAGTGCGTCGACCACGTGGTCGCACAACTTTCCTGACTCGCCCCTGCCGCCGCTAACCCCATTCAGCCGCGAAGCATGCCTCCGGCGACGACATGATCCTCGCCAGTCACGAATGACGACGCATCACTGGCGAGGTACAACACCGGGCCAATGATTTCCTCGGTCTCGGCAATCCGCTTCATCGACGTTGCTGATGCCGCCCGGTCGAAGAAACCAGGGGCCATCGCCTCCGCCCCATCGGTGAGTTCACTGCGGATCGGCCCAGGGCTGATCGCGTTGACCCGAATGTTCCAGGGAGCGAATTCCTTCGACATGGTTCGAGTCAGGTTGATGAGACCGGCCTTAGACGCGCCGTAGGCACCGACACCGGGACCACCGCTGTACGCACCGATGGTGGCGATGTTCACGATGCTTCCGCCACCGCCGTTGCGCATGATCGGTGCCACGCAGGTGGACATGCGCAGCGGTCCTTCGAGGTTCACGGCAAAAACCTTGCGCCATAGCGAGAGCTCGGTGTCGGAAAGCGACGCTCCCGACGGATTAATGCCGGCGTTGTTCACGAGAACATCGATGCGGCCGAACCGTTCGACGACTGCCTCGACAAAATCGGGAATCGCGTCCCAGTCGCCAACATGACACGCCAGCGGAAGAACATCGGCGCCGGTTGCAGAACGGAGTTCGGTGGCGACCGAGTCGCAGAGGTCCTGTTTACGGCTACTCACAACAAGCTTGGCGCCCGATGCGGCGAATCCCGATGCCATCGCCCGGCCGAGACCCTTGGTTGATCCGGTGACGATGACAACCTTGTCCGTGAAATCGAATGATGCCTGCACGAGTCCCCCTCGATGGCCTTCCAGCACTTTGCTCTTCCAACGCTTCATCGCAGACCGTAGCCGTCCATCGCACCACGATCACCGAGGCGACGCGAGCCACCGCCGAGACGCGAAACGGTCCGCCCACCTGGAGGTGAGCGGACCGTTGGTAGTCCCGAACGCATCAGAGCAGATGCGCAGCAGAATCACTTCGCAACGGCGAAGCAGAATCACTTCGCAACGGCGAAGCAGAATCACTTCGCAGCGGCGAATCCCTTTTCGAGATCGGCGATGATGTCGGCGATCGTCTCGAGGCCGACGGAGAGACGCACGAGCCCCGGCTCGACGCCGGTCGCGATCTGCTCCTGCTCGGTGAGCTGTGAATGCGTCGTGGTTGCCGGCTGGATAGCAAGGCTGCGGACATCGCCGATGTTGGCAACGTGGCTGTGCAGTTCGAGCGCTTCGACGAACTTCTGGCCGGCTTCCTTGCCGCCCTTAATGACGAATGCGGGCACCGAGCCAAAGCCGCGACCCTCGGCGTACTTCGCCGCACGGGCGTTCCACCGAGACGAGGCAAGACCGGCGTACTGCACCGACTCGACCTGCGGATGGGCAGCGAGGAACTCGGCGACGGCCTGAGCGTTCGCGTTGTGACGTTCCATACGGAGGCTCAATGTCTCGAGACCCTGGAGGAAGAGGAACGAGTTAAACGGTGTGATCGACGCTCCCATGTCTCGCAGGATCTGCACGCGAGCCTTGATGATGTATGCGCCTGGGCCAAGTGCCGGCCAGTAGTTGAGACCGTGATAGCTCGGGTCAGGCGTGGTGTACATCGGGAACTTGTCGTTTGCCGAGAAGTCGAAGGTTCCGCCGTCGACAATGAGTCCACCGATCGAGGTGCCGTGGCCACCGATGAACTTCGTGGCCGAATGCACGACGATGTCGGCGCCCCACTGGAGGGGGCGGATCAGCCACGGGGATGCCACGGTGTTGTCGACAATGAGCGGAACACCGTTCTCGTGGGCAACGCCCGAGACGCCTTCGATGTCGAGGACGTCATTGCGCGGGTTGCCAATGCTTTCGCCGTAGAACGCCTTTGTGTTGGGCTGCACTGCGGCACGCCATGCATCGAGATCGTCGGGATCCTCAATGAAGGTGACGTCGATGCCGAACTTCGGGAGCGTGTAGTGGAGAAGGTTGTACGTGCCGCCATAAAGCGCGGCCGATGCCACGATGTGGCTTCCTTGCTCGGCGAGGTTCATGATCGCCATAGTTTCGGCGGCTTGGCCCGAAGCAACAGCCAGAGCGCCGGGGATGCCGACTGCCGTTGAGGTCGCACCTTCGAGGGCGGCGATCCGCGCTTCGAAGACACCCTGCGTCGGGTTCATGATGCGGGTGTAGATGTTGCCCATCTCCGCGAGAGCGAAGAGATTCGCAGCGTGCGCCGTGTCGCGGAATTGGTACGAGGTCGTCTGGTAAATCGGGACGGCGCGCGCACCGGTGGTCGGATCTGGCTCTTGGCCGGAATGGATCTGACGGGTTTCGAAACCCCACTGCTCGCTCATCTGAACTCCCTTTGGTCACGTGTCGGGACGGAAACAAGCCAACGCCTTGTGCGCTGCGCTTTTTCAATCAACGAGATGTGACACTAGGAGCCTAAACCCGACCAATCAAGTCGGATTTAGGCCAGTGCAGCCGGGCGTCGCTCAGCGACGCCCGGAAGTTCAGCCCTGAGCGCCACCGGAGGTTTCGGCGACGGACTTACGTCCGGCCGAGATCCACGGCATCATCGAGCGCAGTTCCTTGCCCGTCTTCTCGATCGGGTGATCGGCGCCGGCCTTGCGGAGCGCATTGAAGTTCGAGCGACCCGACTCGGATTCGGCGATCCACTCGTCGGCGAACTGACCCGACACGATCTCCTCGAGAATCTTCTTCATCTCGAGCTTGGTGGCTGGCGTGATGACACGGGGGCCTCGGGTGACATCGCCGTACTCAGCGGTGTCGGAGATCGAATAGCGCATTCCGGCGATGCCTTCTTCGTACATCAGGTCGACGATGAGCTTCACCTCATGCAGGCATTCGAAGTACGCCATCTCCGGCTGATAACCGGCTTCGGTGAGCGTTTCGAAACCGGCCTGGACGAGTGCGGTGACGCCACCACAGAGAACGGCCTGCTCGCCGAACAGATCGGTTTCAGTCTCTTCGGTGAAGGTGGTCTCGATGACGCCGGCGCGGGTTCCGCCGATGGCATCGGCGTAGGCCAGTGCGAGTTCGCGGGCGTGACCAGTTGCGTTCTGCTCGACGGCGATGAGGCACGGAACGCCACCGCCCTCGGTGTAGGTGCGGCGGACGAGATGGCCTGGGCCCTTGGGCGCGGCCATCACGACGTCGACGCCGGCGGGAGGCACGATGCGATCGAAGCGAATGTTGAAACCGTGGGCGAAGAACAACGCGTCACCGTCAACGAGGTTCGGGGCAATCTCTGCCTCGTACACCGACTTCTGCTCGGTGTCAGGAAGGAGGATCATGATCGCGTCAGCCCACTTGGTGGCGTCGGCTATCGACATCACTGTGAGGCCCTCCGCTTCAGCCTTAGCCTGTGACGAGGAACCCTCGCGCAGACCGACGACCACATTGACGCCGGATTCCTTGAGATTGAGCGCATGGGCGTGGCCCTGCGAGCCATAACCGATGACGGCGATCTTGCGATCGGCGATGAATGAACGGTCTGCGTCGGCTTCGTAATAAACGGTGGCCACGGGTGCTCCTGTCTGAGGTGTTGAAACGAACTGTCGGTTGGAAATCTTCTGGGGATTTCCGCCGGGCGTGGCGGTGTCCCCCATGAACGTTCAGAGGTTAGGGCGTAGGCCCCCTGCTGCGGAAAACTGCCGGACCTAGCCGATCTTCGGCAACGCCACGCGGCCCGTGCGCTGAAGGGCAACAACCGGGTGGGTGGCCAGAAGGACGGCGAATTGGTCGAGCTCGTCGGGGGTTCCCTCAAGAGAGACCGTGACGGTGTCGTCGCCAGCATCGAGGATGTGGGCCCCGGCCACTTCGACCTGAACAGCGAAGGTCTGACGGGTGGCCTGAGGGCTCTCGACCGTGGCAAGCAGCAATTCGCGCTCGACGGCATCGCCGGGGGCGAGTTCATCGATTTCGAGAACGTTGATGAGTTTGTCGAGCTGCTTCACAATTTGTTCGAGAGGAGCGGACTCGACGTCGACCACGATCGTGATGCGACTACGCCGGTCGTCGTCGGTTGGGGCGACGGCGAGCGAGAAGATGTTGTACCCGCGTCGGGCGAACAGCCCCGATACCCGGGCAAGAACGCCGGGCTTGTTCTCGACGAGTACCGAGATGATGTGATGACGGACAGCACCCGCACTCGTGTTCATCGGTAGTCCTCCGGTCCGACGACGATGTCGGAGTTCGACTTGCCTGAGGGAACCATCGGGAAGACCTTCTCGCGTGCATCGGTGCGGAAGTCGATGACGACTGGACGATCGTCGACTTCGTTCGCACGCTGGATGGCTGGCAGCACATCTTCCGGCGATTCAACCCTCATGCCGACGCAGCCCATCGACTCGGCCCACATCTTGTAATCGGGAAGATCCGGCGAGAGGTAAACCTCGCTGTAGCGCTCCTCGTAGAACATCTCCTGCCATTGGCGAACCATGCCGAGATAGGCGTTGTTGAGAATCGCGATCTTGACGGGGATGCGCTCGGCGGCGGCAGTCACAAGTTCCTGCGCCGTCATCTGGAAGCAACCGTCACCATCGACAGCCCAGACCATGCGATCCGGACGACCGACCTTGGCGCCGATGGCCGCTGGAACTGCGAAACCCATTGTTCCCAGACCACCGGAGTTGATCCAGGTGTAGGGATGGTTGAACTTCCAGTACTGCGCGGTCCACATCTGATGCTGACCGACACCGGAAGCCACGATGCAATCATCCGGCGTGTTGTCGCGAAGTTGTTCGAGCACGAACTGCGGCTTGAGGAGATCGCCCGGCTCGGATTGCACGTAGGTAAGCGGGAACTTCTCCTGCCAACCGCTGATCGTTGACTTCCATGCCGAGCGATCAGGCTGCTTGTCCGCTCCCCCAAGGATTTTGAGCGCGTTGATCATTTCGGTTATGACGAGACGGCAGTCGCCGGTGATCCCGACATCGGGACGACGGACCTTGCCGAGTTCGGCGGGATCGATGTCGACGTGAATGATCTTGGCGTTGGCGGCGAACCCATCGAGTTTTCCGGTGACCCGGTCGTCGAAGCGCGAACCGAGTGCGATGAGAAGATCAGACTCCTGCATTGCAGTCACAGCTGTGTAGTTGCCGTGCATGCCGGGCATGCCAAGACAGAGCGGATGATCGTCAGGCATCGCACCGCGGGCCATCAGCGTCGTGACGACGGGAATGTCCAACATCTCAGCCAATGCGAGAAGCGCTTCGGCGGCTCGTGCTTTAAGGATACCGCCACCGGCGTAAAGAATTGGGCGTTCGGCGGCGAGGATCAAGCGGGCCGCGGCTTCAATAAGTTCAGGATCGCCGTCGAGACGGGGGTTATAGCCGGGCAGGTCGACAGAGTCGGGCCAGTACCAGTCAAGAGCCGAATTCGGGTTCGTCGGATCAACGAGATCCTTCGGGATGTCGATCAATACCGGACCGGGCCGACCGGTGGTGGCGATGTGGAACGCTTCGCGGACGATGCGCGGGATGTCCTGGGCGCGAGTCACAAGCTCGTTGTGCTTCGTGATCGACCGGGTGATGCCGACGGTGTCAACTTCCTGGAACGCATCGGTACCGATTCCAGCGGTACCAACCTGACCAGTAATGACGACCATTGGAATCGAGTCCATGTAGGCATCGGCCAATGGAGTGATGATGTTGGTTGCGGCCGGACCGCTGGTGACCATGGCCACGCCGGGACGGCCGGTCGCATGGGCATAACCCTCGGCCATGTGGCCGGCACCTTGTTCGTGACGGACGAGGATGTGCCTAATCGGCGAGTCGATGATCGGGTCGTAAACCGGCAGGATCGCTCCGCCGGGCAGACCGAACATGACATCGACGCCCTCGAGTTCAAGGGCCTTGATGAGTGCGGCACCGCCATTTGTCTTCATTGTCATCCTCGGAGAAAGTGCGAAACGGTGGGTGGGCTAGGGCGCTGTGGCGAACTGCGGCCGCTGGTAACGCAAACGACCTCCCGCATTGGGAGGTCGGAGACGCACACGCAGGCTGAGCCGGCGCGTGCTAGTTGAGTACTACGAGCGTGGAGTTGGGAACAACCTTGGTGCTCATAAGGCTTTCAGTCTGTCAGCGCCACGGGGCGGCGGGCAACTCCTACCTGCAATCCGACCGTCCAACTGCCCTGCGACCCATCTTTTTCCCCATTCGACCAGGATCCGATTTAGCCTTTCCCCATGACAACTCAAGAGCCGAACTCAAATCCTGCTCCGGGCTATTACCCGGACGCGCAGGGCGTTTCCCGCTGGTGGGACGGACAAGCATGGGGAGAACCCGCAACATTCGCTCCAAGCAGTTCCAGTGCCGATCCCAAGACCATGGCTGTTCTCGCTCAGGCACTCGGAATCATCACTGGATTCATTGCGCCGCTCGTGATCTACCTCGTCAATGGCGAAAAAGATCCGTTCGTCCGTCATCACGCCGCCGAGGCCCTCAACTTCCAGATCACGCTGCTGATCGGATACGTCGTGGCGATCGCGCTCTCATTAATCCTCATCGGGCTGCTGCTGCTTCCAGTCCTGTTCGTGCTTGGGATCGTCTTCCCGATCCTCGCCGCCGTAGCCGCAAACAAGGGTGAGTGGTACCGCTATCCAGTGTGTATCCGCCTCGTCCCCGGCGCGGTCGGCTGAGTCGAGTCAGTTCGTTCGAACGTTGGCTTGCGCCCACGCCTGAACTCTCTGCATAGGCAGGGGTTCAGGCGAGGGTGATGGCACCCTTGTCAGCGCCCTGGGCCAGACGGACATACTTCGCCAGCACGCCACGCGTGTAGCGCGGTTCGGGCAGGACCCATTCGGCGCGACGGGCGGCGAGAACCGATTCGTCGACCATGAGGTCAATCGTGTGGTTCACGGTATCGATCACGATCCTGTCGCCATCGGCGACAAATGCGATCGGTCCACCGTCGACGGCTTCAGGCGCCACATGCCCGATACAGAAACCATGCGTTCCACCGGAGAACCGACCGTCGGTGATGAGCGCTGTGTCTCCGCCGCGCCCGGCGCCCTTTATGGCGCCAGTGACGGCGAGCATCTCGCGCATACCCGGTCCACCCTTGGGGCCTTCGTAACGAATGACGACGACGTCACCTGCCTTGATCTTGCCGGCGAGGATCTCGTCCATTGCTGCCTGCTCACCATCGAACACGCGGGCGTTGCCGTCGAAACGATCGAAGTCGATTCCGGCGACCTTGACGACTGATCCCTTAGGAGCGAGCGAACCCGTAAGCACGGCGATACCACCGACCGCATGAATCGGATCCGATAGGGGGTGCACGACCAAGCCGTCAGGCCCCGGCAGCGACATCGCCGCGAGGTTCTCTGCGACGGTGAGTCCGGTGACGGTCAGACAGTCACCATGGAGGAGCCCGGCGTCGAGGAGTTCTTTCATCACCATCGGAATTCCGCCGACTCGATCGAGATCAAACATGTGATATTTGCCGTGGGGCTTGGTGTCGGCGATATGCGGAACCTTCGCAGCAATGCGATTGAAATCAGCCAGTTCCAGGTCGACCTCGGCCTCGGCCGCGATCGCAAGAAGGTGGAGAACAGCGTTGGTCGAACCGCCGAGCGCCATGACGACGGCGATCGCATTTTCGAATGCCTTCTTCGTCATGATCTGACGGGGCCGGATGCCCAGGCGCATCAAGTTCATGACAGCCACACCTGAAGCCCGGGCGAAATCATCCCGGCGACGATCGACCGCGGCGGGAGATGCCGATCCGGGAAGCGACATGCCGAGTGCTTCGCCGACCGCCGCCATGGTGTTCGCGGTGAACATTCCGGCACAGCTGCCTTCGGTGGGACACGCGTTGCGTTCGATCGCATCGAGTTCCGCCTCGGTGATCGCACCAGTGGCTTCGGCACCGACAGCTTCGAACACCGAAACGATGTCGAGAACTTTGCCGTCACAGTTGCCGGGCAGGATCGATCCGCCGTATACGAACACGGACGGGAGATTGATACGAGCCGACGCCATGAGCATTCCCGGCAGGCTCTTGTCGCAACCCGCGAACGTGACAAGTCCATCGAAACGTTCGGCGTGCATGACCGTCTCTACCGAATCGGCGATGACTTCACGGCTTACGAGCGAAGCGCGCATACCTTCATGACCCATTGAGATGCCATCGGACACCGCTATGGTGACGAACTCGAACGGGAAGCCGCCCGCAGAGCGGACACCTTCCTTGGCCTGCTTCGCGAGGCGATCGAGTGGGAGGTTGCACGGAGTGACCTCATTCCATGATGAGCAGACCCCGATCTGGGACTTGTCCCAGTCGTCGTCGGTCATGCCGACGGCGCGAAGCATGGCCCGGGCCGGGGCACGACTCTTGCCGTCGGTCACATCGGAGGAGTGAGGCTTCATCGGATTCGACATGGACCAGAGGTTACGCCGGTGGCACGTGCCTCAACCACCCGCCGCCGTTCCAACCGCAGCCTGACTCCAGGAGCGTCCCCGCCGGAGTCACTTGCCTCCAGAGAGCTACGGGCACTGGGTGTCGAAGTACTTCTCGATGTTGGTCTGCGCCTCAATCACCTTTGGTGCTTCAAGGAGCTTCGCCGCATCCATGGCCTTGCCCTGGGCTTCGGAGTTCATGAGATCGCCCAGCGAAATGCCCTCCATGGCGTCGACGTACTGACGAAGCGCTTCGGCGTAAACGGCGAAATCGTTCGTAATCTCGTCGGGAATCTCGGCGGTGAGGTTCGCCAGTTCGTCCTCGATCTGCGACTTGTCGGCGTCGGATACTCCCGTGGCCGCGGCGGCAGCCGAGAGACTCAGCGCGAAATACGCGGCACCAGCCTTGGCGCAATCTCCCGTAAGTGAATCAAGTGCTCCGCTCAGATCCCCCGCGTCGCTACCGGATGATCGCGTTGTCGACGTCGTTCCCGAGCCAGACGACGACCCGCCACAGGACGCGGCCGTGCCCATGAATCCGATCAACAGGACTGCCGCTATCCGAAGTCGAAACGATTTCATGCTGGTCTCTTCTCTGTTCGGGCCTACCCGTGACGAACGCGGTGAACAGTCAGGAGCCTAGGGATCGCGCCGAGTCCCCACTAGGGCAATGAGAACGATTCGCCCCTCTCTAACCCGACTGCAACCGAAACGATGGCAAGCGGGCTGAGTGTCGATCAGGCCGGTGCGTTGCGGCGGGACTCGAGGATCGCAGTGACGGCCTTACCGTCGGCCTGCCCCTTCGAGACCTTCATCACTTTGCCAACGAAGAACCCCTGCAACTTGGCGTGGCGTTTCTCGTCGGAGTCGCGGAACGATGACCACTCGTCGGGGCTTTCGGCGATGATCGCATCGATCATCGCTTCGAGTTCCGACGAATCCATGGCCTCAAATCCGAGTTCGGTGGCGATGGCGGCCGGCGATGATCCCGACGAAACCATTTCCGCGAGAACCGTTTTGGCCTGCGTAGCGGTCAACTGTCCCGCCAATTCCAGACCGACCAATTCTGCGAGATGGTTTGGATCGAGCGACTCTGCACCGTCCACCGCGAGGTTGTGCTCAACATGAGTCAGGACTCGTCGCCCTTCGCCGCCTTGGGCGATCGCAGCAAGTGCGAGTCCGTCAAGACTGCGCTGGACCGCCATGACAACGCCAGACTCTGTGGCGCCTACTCCGGCGGCCTCGGCAAGGATCGTCCTGCGTTGTGCAGGAAGAACCGGAAGCGCCGCATCAATAGCTGCAATCCATTCGGCCGAGGGTTCGAGAGGAACGAGATCTGGTTCCTGGAAATAGCGATAGTCCTCGGCTTCTTCTTTCGAACGACCTGGACGTGTGCGTCCAGCCCCTTCATCCCAATGCCGAGTCTCTTGACGGATCGCGATCCCCTCTTCGAGAAGGTCGACTTGGCGGCGAGCTTCATAGTCGATCGCTCGTCCGAGCGATCGCAACGAGTTGAGGTTCTTGATCTCACAGCGCTTACCAAGTTCGGGATCGCCAACACGACGAACGGAAACGTTGGCGTCGACACGAAGTGAACCCTCTTCCATCTTCGCGTCGGAGGCGCCGGTTGCGAGGAGGATGGCGCGCAGTTCGTCGATGTACATCTTCGCCTGCTCCGGATGACGAATATGCGGGCGTCCGACGATCTCGACAAGCGGCACGCCAGCGCGGTTGTAGTCCACCAGCGAGTAGTCGGCACCGTGGATACGACCGCTACCGCCCGCATGGGTGTTCTTGCCAGTGTCTTCTTCGATGTGGGCGCGTTCGATACCGACACGAGTGCCATCGGGAAGGTCGAGCCAACCGTCGACATTGATTGGCCGGTCGAACTGGCTGACCTGATAATCCTTCGGCATGTCCGGGTAGAAGTAGTTCTTGCGGGCGAACACCGACGGCTCGACCGAGCAGTGCAGCGCGCGTCCAAGGCGCATCGCCAATTCAACGACCTGATGATTCAGTACCGGCAGCGACCCCGGGAGTCCGAGACAGACCGGGCATACGTTCGTGTTCGGTTCGTCACCGAACATGTTTGGGCAGCCGCAGAACAACTTGGTGACGGTCGCAAGTTCACAATGCACTTCGAGACCAACGACGATCTCCCAGATATCACCTGTGTTCTCACTCGTGATCGTGAAGTGTTCGCCTTCGATCGGTTCGTGCGTGAGGTTCAACGTCATTGGAATGCCTCCTCGAGCGGCGGCGCGGCATCTTCGAGAACCGCCGCGGCCCGGAACATTGTCGGTTCGCCTAACGCCGGGGCCATCAATTGCACGCCGACCGGCATCCCGTCGGAACCGGCGCCGAACGGAACGCTCATCGCCGGATGCCCGGCGAGGTTGGTGGGAATAGTGCAGATGTCGTTGAGGTACATCGACAACGGATCGCTCGTCTTCTCGCCAAAGCGGAACGCTGTGGTCGGCGATGTGGGCGTCAGGAGAAGGTCGAAATCCCTGTAGGCCGTTTCGAAATCACGCACGATCAGCGTGCGGACCTTGAGGGCCTTGCCGTAGTACGCGTCGTAGTACCCGGCCGAAAGTGCGTAGGTTCCGAGCATGATGCGTCGCTTCACCTCGTCGCCGAAACCGGCGGTGCGAGTCTTCGTGTTCATTTCGGCAGTCGTTGCGGCATCGACGCGCATTCCGTAGCGAACGCCGTCGTAACGGGCGAGGTTGCTCGAGGCTTCCGCCGGAGCAATGAGGTAGTACGCCGAGAGGCCGTAGCTGAGGGCCGGAATCGAAACCTCGCCGATCTGGGCGCCGGCGGCAGCAAGAGCCTCGGCGGCCTCGCGCACCCGAGCGGCAACATCAGGGGCGATGCCTTCACCCATGAGCTCGGTCACGAGACCGATGCGCAGTCCGGCGACGCCCTGATCGAGAACATCGAGAAGCGACGGGGCCGCGGCGTCGATCGACGTGGAATCGCGCGGGTCGTGACCAGCGATCGCCTCGAGAAGAAGCGCCGAATCGGCAACAGTCGTCGAGAACGGACCGATCTGATCAAGCGACGACGCAAACGCCACCAACCCGTAACGGCTCACCATTCCGTAGGTGGGCTTGACCCCGACAACGCCACAGAGCGCGGCGGGCTGGCGGATGGAACCACCTGTATCCGATCCGAGCGAGATGGGAGCGAAGCCGGCGGCAACAGCAGCAGCCGAGCCACCCGAGGAGCCACCGGGCACCCTGCTGATGTCGCGAGGATTACGGGTCGGCCCGAACGCCGAGTTCTCCGTCGATGAACCCATCGCGAATTCGTCGAGGTTGGTCTTGCCGATCGCAATGGCGCCGGCAGCGGCGACACGCTGTACGACCGTTGCGTCGTATGGCGGACGCCATCCCTCGAGGATGCGACTCGAGCAGGTCGTGGGAATCCCATGCGTGCAGAGATTGTCCTTGAGTGCCAGCGGCACCCCGGCGAGAACGCCAGGATCTTCGCCAGCGGCGACGCGTTCATCGATGATTGTCGCCGCGGCGCGGGCTTCATCGGCCAACACGAGGTTGAACGCATGGATCTCAGGTTCGCGTGCCGCGATCGCATCAAGATGCGATTCCAGAACCTCGCGGGCCGAGAGTTCGCCGGAGCGCACAGCCGCGGCGATCTCGATTGCAGTTGTCGGAATGGACGCCATGCTCAGGGCTCCTCTCCGAGAATCGCAGGAACCCGGAACCTTCGGTCCTCGACCGAAGGAGCCTGCGAAAGAACTTCATCGCGATTCGAGCCGGGACGGACCACGTCGTCGCGCAAGACATTCACCAGCGGCAGAGGATGGGCCGTCGGAGGGATGTCGGCCAGATCGAGAGCAGCGACATCCGCAGCGTGATCGATCACCGCGGCCAACTGGCCGGTGTAGGTGTCGAGCTCGTCATCGGTGAGTTCGAGGCGAGCCAGAAGGGCGACTTTGGCGACATCGTCACGCGTGAGGTGTGCAGACATAGGAACCCATCGTAGGTGCCGACCGGCCATCCCACGCCCGGGGGCCGGTAGTGTCTCCTCTAGTTCTTCATCTCACGCGCAGGAGGCCCGGTGGCCGAGACCTATCAATTCCTCAGTCAGGCATGGATGGATGCCGCCAAGGAAATCCGCGACACCATGCCGCATCCCGAGGTTCCCTCCGTCGGGCTCATGAAGATGAACCTCAATGTCACCGAGACCCCATTCGATTCCGATGTCCGGGGCCATATCGATACCTCCGACGGAGAGATCCTCATTGAGGACGGCCATCTCGAGGGTCCCGACCTGACGGTCACCATCGAATACGAAACTGCACGGGCGATCTTCGTCAATCTGGATTTCACCGCCGCCATGCAGTCGTTCATGGCCGGCAAAATCCAGGTTCAGGGTGACATCACCAAACTTCTGGCCATGCAGACTCCCGGCGCCGAACCTGATCCGCAGGCACTCGCTATCGCCGAGGCGGTGCGGGCCATCACCGCCGACTGAGCGTCATGCAACCGCGTTCTCTGGGGTGTGTGCTGTTCGCCTCACAAATACCGATGCGATGAACGCGCAGACGGCTGCGACGGCGCCCAACAGATAGGCCGCCGAGTAGGAACCAGTGCCGCCATCACCTGTGGCCACGACTGTTTGCACCGTCAGAAGTAACTGCATGCCGGCGACGACGCCAATCTGGCTGACTGTCTGTGATGCCGCGCTTGCGACGCCGAGGTCACTCCGATCGACGGCATTCGCGATGGTGGCGATCATTGCCGGAGCGCACGCTCCCATTCCGATCCCGGACAACACGAGGGCTCCCTCGATCCACATCAACCCGGTCGTGGCCGTCACCATCGCAAGCCCGATCATTGACAGAACAAGAACGGCCGATCCGAACATGCCGATGGTCCGCTCGCCAAACTTGATGACGAGATAACCGGCGATCGGACCCACGATCGAGAACGCCAACGGCCTTGCTATCGAGACGAGCCCGGTCTTGGTCGTGCTGTATCCCAGTACGTCGTGAAGAAGCAGTGGCGTCAGAATGAACCCGCCCATATAGGTGAAATTGGCGAAGAACTGGTTCGTGATGGGGAACGTGAAGTTGCGCAGGCGGAAATAGCGCATCGGAAGCAACGGATGACTCTGACGATTCTCCACTCGCACGAACCATGTGAGAAGCGCGGGGCCGCCGATGAAACAGGCGATCACAAACGGATGGCTCCATCCCATTTCCGGCCCGCGGTTGAGGGCCACGAGTAGGGATCCCACGCCGAACGCAAGCAGTACCGAACCGGCAATGTCGAATGGATGACGATCCCCCCGCTTCGAAAATGGGAGCACGAGGAATCCGATGACGACGGAGGCGACCGCTATCGGCGTCTGAAGAATGAAGATCCAGCGCCATCCAAATGCATCGACGAGCGGACCTCCGACGACGACCCCGATCACGGGGGCACCGGCGCCGACCAACGACCAGTAGCCAAGGGCCTGAGCGCGGCGCTCCGGCGCAAAGCTCCGGTTGATCATCGCAAGTGCGGCCGGTCCTGCAGCCGCACCCAACGCGGCCCCGAGAAAGCGGGCGGCGATCAGGGAGGGCGCGTTCCAGGCAAGGATCGCAGCTCCGGAAAAGACAGCCACACCAGTGATGCTGATCAGATACACCTGACGGGCTCCGTACCTGTCGGCGAGTTTTCCTCCGATCGGACCGAGGACAGCCATCGCCAAGCTCGGGCCCGTCACTGCCCACGTCAGGATGCTCTTGGTCGATCCCAGATCGCCGGCGATCTCACCAAGTGAAACGGTGAGCACGGTGATGGTGAAGCTCGCCGTGAACACGCCGAGGAGTGAAGCGGCGAGGATGATCCATGCCCGGCGTGGACTGCGCTCGAGACGTCCGGCCACCCGCCGCTGTAAGAGCAGGCTCCATGGAAGAAGCACGACGTCCTCAGCGCCAATCGGATCGATGCCGATCTCGAGTACGTCGACATCTCTCTCGGCATCTGCATCGACTTCTACATCCGTGACCGGACGCCGATTTCTCGGGTCGCCGGAGCCGGGGGAATCAGCCGAAGTGGTCACGATGGCAAAGGGTACCGGCGGCGATCCGACGTCCGATTGTCCGGAACTATCGGGTTGTGAGTTGCAACGATGATCCCGGTTTTACCTGCGAGCCGACGGCCGGCGTGGAACCGGTCACCCTGCCGCTCGGAGGTCCGGAGACACCGTTCACAACCAGACCGAGTGCTGTGAGTTCCGCCTCCGCCGCCGCCACAGTCTTCCCAATGATCGACTGCGGAATCGTCACCGGCCTTCGTCCCTTCGACGCGCTTACCGTGACCGTGCCGGCTTTTGCAACAGTCGCTCCCGACGCGGGATTCACCGAGATAACGATCCCTTCGGCCACCGTCTCTGAATACGCGTCGTCGCGGGCCACCTTGAGCCCGAGTGCGGTCAATTGGGCGGTGACCGTATCGACGGGTTTTCCGACAAGGTCGGCGGGTACTGTCCGCGGTTTCGGGCCAACGCTCACAACGAGATTCACTGCGGAACCCTTCGGGGCCTCGGCCCCGGTTCCCTCGGCGAGCGAGAGGACGATTCCCTTCGCAACGTTTTCGTCGAATGCGTCGATGAGCGTTCCAGTTCTCAACCCGGCCGCGGCGAGGGCCACCGTCGCCTGATCAACCGTCTTGCCGACGAGATCAGTTGGAACCGGCACCGGCGGTGAACCGAGGGAAACGGTAAGTGTCACCGTCTTCCCCTCAGCCAACGAAACTCCAGAGAGCGGATCTTGGGTAATGACGATTCCGGAGGGAACGTTCTCGTCGTACGTACCCGTTTCGGCGATCGTGAATCCCTTTGAGGAAAGATCATCTCGTGCATCCTCAACCGTCATCGAGACGTAGTCGCCGAGTACGTGCGTCGGCGTGCGCAGCAGCATGAAGGCCGCCCCGCCTCCCACAACGAGTAGCGCAAGCAACGCGACCAACAGGTTGCGAAGAGAACGACGTCGCCGTGGAACGGATCCCCCACCGGGCCGTCTTGCGCCCGGGCCGAAATCATCGATGGCTAGATCAAGATCGAATGCTGGTCTTTCAATGACGCGGGTAGCGGGTTGATTGATGCCATCGGAGACGAAGACCACACCGGTGGCGTCGACCGCATCAGACGTTGCTCCTGCGAGGACAGCACTCTCTGGCACGTACATCGTCGTGGGCTCGCGCGGATCGAGCTCGTCAGGCCGCAAGGTCGCGGTCCCGGCCAGTGGAAGCACCGCGACGGGCCCGAGATCCCCGGCGGCCATCAGCATCGTGGCGAACTCGGCGGCGTCCGGGCGATCAGCAGGATTCGGCACTCCGACCGCCTGCAGTGCCGGAACCAACACACCCAGCGCGGCGGGAACAGGCACGTTCTTGCCGACGCGACCCATGAGGGTGCCAAGCGTCGTGTCGGACGCGAATGGAACCTGCCCGGTCACGGCCTCGATTAGAACAAGTCCAAGCGAGTAAACGTCGCTGCGTCCGTCGAGAACCGCGCCCTGTGCCTGCTCGGGCGAGGCATAGCGGGCCGTACCCAGGATGGCTCCGGCCGGTTCCGTCCATGCCGCCTCAGCTAGGGCACGTGCCAATCCAAAATCGGCGATGCGGAGACGGGCCTCGTCATCGAAAAGCAGGTTCGCCGGCTTGATGTCGCGATGAACGAACCCTCGGCGCTGCGCGTAGTCCAAGGCGTTAGCCGCCTCGATTCCGATGTGCCGAGTCTGCGCAAGATCGAGTCGGGCGCCAGTGTCAAGCAACCCTCGGAGCGATCCGCCGGCCAGCATCTCGGTTACGAGATAAGGAACGTCACCCTGGCCCCAGTCATGCACCGCCATGACGTTCGGATGATTTAGCGCTGCTGCGGCCTGAGCCTCCGCGCGGAACCTCTTGAGGAACGAGGAGTCTCCGGCGAGCGCATCGTGAAGAACCTTGACCGCGACACGACGACGCAGGACCACGTCGTCGGCGAGGTACACGGTGGCGGATGCCCCGGTGCCGATGGGAGCGAGCAACCGGTAGCGGCCCCCGAGAACCTGACCAACCCGGTCTGCGGCGCGGGACATGGACACTCCCCGAGGGTAGTTGTTGGCTGTTCAAGATTCGGCCACCCTGAACCGCACCGATCGCTGCCGACCCCGACTGCCCGTCCACGCGCTGCGGGAGGCAAACTGTCATCGTGACTTCCGCCTCCTCTGCATCGTCGACTTCCGGACAAACGCCGCCATCGGGAGAAACGCCGTCCCCGCGACCTCAGAGTGAACGAGGGAGACGGTTCCATCCCCGCCACCTCGCCTACGCGCTACTACTCGTGATCGTTATCGGGTGTGTCTACGTACTCGTACAAAAGGCATCCGAGGGATCAGGCACGCTCAACAACAGCGCCATCGAACGACTCATCCCTACCGCCGGAGCCAAGGTCCTTCAGCAGGACATCATTGGCATCGACCTCGCGCCCGGCTACGAAGGGACGATCGCCCTCAACGGCAAACCTCTCCCCCTCGACCAGGTGAACGTCGTCCCCCCGCTCAACCAGATCACCTACAAGCCCGGCCCCGACAAGATCTACGAGTCACTTCCGCCCGGCGAGAACTGTCTGACGGCAACCTATTGGATGTCCTCAAAGGGACCCGCTCAGGCGAGCCGCCAAACCTGGTGCTTCACGGTCATCTGAATCTGGCGATCCCTTACGCGGGATTCTCAGCTGCGCAACAGCAGGTCGAGTTCGGTGAAGGCCTTGGTGTGATCGTCCTCGACGAGGATCGCGTGCATACCGACGGCCCGCGCCGCGTCGATGTTGCCGACCGCGTCATCAAGAAACACTGAGTTCTCGGCGGCCACACCCAATTGCTCAAGCGCCATCGTGTAGATCAGCGGATTCGGTTTGCGGATACCAACCGCTGATGAATCAATGACGATCTCAAACAGTGCGTCGACAGGAATCATTGCCCGCCAACCATCCGAGAACTCCTTGATGTTGTTCGTGACCAACGCGGTTCGATAGCCGCGGGCACGAAGATCGAGTCCGAGTTCGACGACATCGGTGCGTGCTCCGTTCTCGCCACCGAGGGCACCAAACATTTCGCGCAGGTCAAGATCCATTCCTTCTTCGGCGGCGATCACCTTGATTTGCTCGGCCGCTGCCTCGAGGGCGATCTCACCGCGTTCGAGACGGTGCCATGGATGATCAGTGTCTTGGTCGTAGGGGCCGAATACCGCTCGAAGGCCCAACGCAGGATCATTGCCCTGCTCGATGTGCCATGCGTGCAATCCCGTGAACGGCGACGAGGTGAAGACCCCGCCAAAATCAAACACAACGGCTTCGATGGTCACGGATCCCCCTGATTGTTCGACACGAGTTGTCAGCCCGGCAACGTACCCGTCTCGAGCACATGGAGAAAGCCGGCTTCGTCGAGAATCGGAATTCCGAGTTCCTCGGCCTTTGTCACTTTGGAAGCACCTGGATCGGATCCGATGACGACGGCGGTGGTCTTCTTCGAAACGCTTCCCGGAGATTTGCCGCCGCGAGCTTTCACCGCCGCTTCTGCTTCATCCCTCGTGAAGCCTTCGAGTGACCCAGTGACCACGACCGAGAGGCCAACGAGATTCTGTGGGAGATCTGACACTGCTGGTCCCTCGAAATTCACGCCGGCCGTTCGCAACTTCGCGACGATGGCCCGATTCGAGTCGCCGGCGAACCAGTCGTGCACAGAACTGGCAATGACAGCTCCAACCCCTTCGACCGCCGCGAGTTCCTCTTCTGATGCGTTCTCGAGTCGATCGAGATGTCCGAAGTGGGTGGCGAGCGCGACGCTGCCAGCTCCGCCGAGATGACGGATGTTGAGGCCTACGAGAAGATTCGCGAGGGGCCGCGATTTGGATGCCTCAATCGCGGCAAGGAGTTTGTTCACCGAGACGTCACGGAACTTGTCGAGTTCCTGAAGTCGGTCCGATTCCAACGAGTACACGTCACCGACGTCGCGCAAAAATCCGAGTTCGCAGAACAACTCGACGCGCTGCTCGCCAAGACCCTCGATGTCCATGGCCCCACGGGAAGCAAAATGTTCGATGGCACCGGCGACACGCGCCGGACACGCCAAATTCAGACACCGATGCACCGATTCAGCTTCGGGCCGCACGAGTGGACGCCCACACACCGGGCAGTCGGTCGGGAATACCCACGATTTCAGACCCTCGGGTCGCTCGGAAAGGACCGGGCCGACGACCTCTGGGATTACGTCTCCAGCCTTGCGGACGATGACTGTGTCGCCGGGGCGGACATCCTTCACGCCGACCTGGTCCTGATTGTGCAGGGTTGCAAGTGCGACGGTCGATCCTCCGACGAACACGGGCTCAAGACATGCGAACGGCGTAGCCCTGCCCGTGCGTCCGATCGAAACTTGGATGTCTAGGAGTTTGGTCGTGCGTTCTTCGGGGGGGAACTTGTACGCAATAGCCCACCGCGGTGCTTTGGCTGTAGCCCCCAGTTCGCGCTGCAGGACCAGATCGTTGACCTTGATGACCACGCCGTCGATCTCGTAAGCCAGATCATGTCGGCGCTGTTCCAATTTGTTGCAATGCACGTAGGCATCGTCGAGCGAACCGAGGACCGTGACTTCCGGGTTGACGGGGAATCCGAGCGATGCAAGAAACTCGAATGTGTCGTGGTGATTCGTTAGTTCGGGCCCGTCGACGACCTCGCCCAGTTGATAGCTCCAGAACGAGAGGTTCCGAGATGCGGTGATCACCGGATCTTTCTGACGCAGCGAACCTGCCGCTGTGTTGCGGGGATTCACAAAGAGCGGCTTTCCCAGTTCCGCCTGTGTCTCGTTCAGCGCGTTGAAATTCTCGATCGAAATGTAGACCTCGCCGCGAACTTCGATCACCTCGGGGGCATCGGCGGGAAGGGTGTGAGGAAGGACCGAAATCGTGCGCACGTTGGCAGTGACATCTTCGCCGGTACGGCCATCACCGCGCGTCGCGGCCTGGACGAGTTGACCATTTTCGTAACGGATCGAAACTGCCAAACCATCGATCTTCAATTCGGCGACGAGCTCGACCGTGCGATCACTCGCGCCGATCTCATCGACCCGGCGGGCAAGTCGACCACCCCACGCTTCGAGTTCCGCCGCTGAGAACGCGTTGTCCAGACTCATCATCGGGACGCGGTGCTCAACGGGATCGAAGGTTGTCGACGCGAAACCACCGACCACACGCGACGGGGAATCATCCGTCACCAACTCGGGATACGACTCCTCGAGTTCCATCAGTTCGCGCATCAACAGGTCGAACTCAGAATCCGGAAGCTCGGGTGTCGTCTGTTCGTAATAAAGCCGGTTGTGATGACGGATGATGGATCGGAGTTCCTCAACTCGCTCGGCAGGATCCATGTCGTTCACGGGCGAAGACTACCGACCGGACCGACTCCATCCGCGCTGGCTGACGGACTCGTTGCGGTAAAGGCGCTCGGTGCGATTTTAGGCCCCGACCGAGCTGCGCACACCGTTGGCCTGGGCTTGGAGCCGCTGCGCCAATTGCGACGTGAGTTCCATGACGTGCTCGGCTTGAGTTACTCCGTGATGGGCAAGTCCACACACCGGCGTGATCAGCGCGTTCGTCCGCAATAGCGCCGGGTCGCAACCTTCGTCGGCAAGATCACTCCAGAGTTTCGACAACCGACGCCACAACCGGTCGACGGTGGTGCCCACTGGACCGTCAGTCGGAACAGCACCCCACGCAATCCAGCCTCCGCGGTCAATGAAATCTCCGAGAAGCCCTGAGTGTCGTTCGATTCCACCGTCCAGGGGAACAGACAGGATGCGCGGACCCGTCCCGAGAAGCAGTCGGTAATCGGCCGGCGTGCAGCAATGCAATCCCGTGATCGCTATTGGTTCAACAATCGCCATTGCTCCGGAGACAAGATCGACACCGGCCGTTGGGCCGATCGGGAAACCTTCCTCGGCGAGCGAACCCATCGCCGGTTCATCAACGAACACCACGATCTGAGCCTGGGGCACCCGGCGCAAAACATGATCGACGATCGCCGCTATGCGCTTCTGCACAACTGATCCGGCGAGTCGAAACGCGAGATCCGCATCAAGACCGGCGGCATGGAGGGCCATTCCGAAGGTCACAGGACCCGTGACCGAAACTTTGATCGGACCATCGCGGTCGGCAACAGCGGTGAGGAAGGCCCGGAGTCCGACGTAAGCGTCGCCGGAGAAGACATCGTGGTCGAGCGGAGCCTCGGGATCGATCGCTTCGCGGTTGATCTCCAAGGATCCATTTTCGAGAACGGTAAGCCCCGGCACTCCGGCCGCCGCCTGCGCGACCATCCCCTCCCGACGTGACCGGGCCGGAAGGGCGGGAGCAAACGGCAACTTCGGTGAATGACGAAGAACGAACTCCACGGCATCGCTCGGATCGAAGTGCGGCAGATGACCGATGCCAGTCGCTAACCCAGTAGGCAGGATCGTGATCGGCGCGCGCGGAAGGTCTCTTGGCGTTGGATTACGTCCCACACACCCACCACCTTCCGCTCCAGCGAACTCTCCGATCGGGAGTCCAAAGCTGTGCCACAGGTCACTTAGTAGCGAGGATGGTCCCCGATAGGCAAATCTCATGGAATGACTTCTAAATCGCGCACCTTCGGTCGCTGGGCTCCCGCCCTCGTTTGGGTGACCCTCCCCTTCATTGCCGGCCCGTCCTTTGGGAACGCCCTTGACCCCCGGAGCGGCGACGTCCAACGGGTCGCATCAGTCGGGCTCTGGGCTTTCTGGGCCATCGGACTGGCGGCAGCCCTCGTTCCGAGCACCGTTTCCCTTACGTTGATCCGAATCTTCGCCCCCGCCTCACTCTTCGTTGCAGGTTGGGCTGCAGTTGTTGCACCCGACGGCGCGGACACCGCCGAGTCCATCGCTCTTGCGATCACATCGTTGGCTGCTGTCGTGGCCCTCTCCGCCGTTGTCGGTGATCGCTTCGTCAACGGTTCCTCGTACGGCGACGAGCGCCGCTTTCCGCTCCGCCCTCCCGGGGTGCTCACACTCGGTCCAATCCAAATCGCATGGGTCGTTGCGTTTGCGGGTGCAATCACCGGTCCGCTATTACTCGGCGCCCACGTGTGGATCGCTGGCGCCGTACTCACCGCCGTCGGGTTCATCGCCGCCGCCGCGAGCATCAGGATCCTGCATCAGTTGGCGAAGCGATGGGTCGTGTTCGTTCCCGCCGGGATGGTTCTCGTTGACCAGATGGCACTCACTGATGGGATGCTCACCCAGCGTCACCGAATCACGTCGGTCGGACCTGCTGTCGAGGGAACTGATGCCACCGACTTGACCGTGGGTGCGCTCGGTTTGGCCTTACAACTGACACTGACCGAGCCAGACGACATCATTCCTGCGCCCCCAAGGCGCGATCGGAAAGCGATCATTACGCCCGTGGAAGTGCGTGCGGTTCTGTTCACACCGAGCCGTCCGGGATGGGTTCTCGACGAAGCGAAGCGACGCCGACTCGTCATCAGCTGACGATTCCACCGCCCAGAACGACATCGCCGTCGTAGACAACTGCGCTCTGCCCGCGCGCTACACGGTGACGGGGCTCAGTCCATTCGATCTGCACGACAGTGCTGTTGTCGGATTCGCAGCCAAGGGTTGCCACCGCAATCGGTTCGCCGTGTGCGCTTGTCTGCACCGTCACGGAAGCTGTCGAAAGAGCGTGCAGACGCGCCTCCTCATCAACCCAGGTGAACCCGCTTAGCGACTGACCCGTAACGTCGAGGTCTTCGGGTTCCCCGACGACGACGAGTCGCGCGTCGACATCAACATTGATTGCGTAGCGAGGTCTGCCGTCGATAACAACGCCAAGGCCTCGGCGCTGCCCCACTGTTACGAGTTCGACGGCATCGACCTCGCCCACATCGACTCCCGACTTGTCGACGACACGAGCGGGATGGAGCGGAATGCGGTCCGAAAGAAATGAACGTCGACCGCCACCGACATGAGAGATGAAACAGACGTCCTGGCTGTCCGGCTTTCCGGCCGTGCGCAGCCCGAGTGCGACAGCGCGAGTCCGGACCTCGTCCTTGGTGAGTGACCCGATCGGAAGCAACACCTGCGACAGTTGTTGTGCCGTCAGCATGTGCAAGACATAGCTCTGATCTTTCTGATCATCGACACCACGGCAAATGCGGAGAGATCCCGCGGGACCGACGGGGCGCACTAGCGCATGGTGACCGGTCGCCACGGCGTCAAAACCAAGCGCCCGCGCCCGGGTGAGCAACCTGTCGAACTTGAGATGGCGGTTGCATTCAATACATGGATTAGGCGTGAGGCCCTTTGCGTGGTCGGCCACGTAGGGATTCACCACGTGCTCGTCAAAATCCTCACCGAAGTTGAATACGAGATGTTCGAGGCCGAGTTGTTGGGCAACCCTCCGGGCATCGTCGACATCGCTCACCGAGCAACAACCTGAGTCGGAGTCGCCGCCCCACAGTTTCAGTGTGACACCAACAACCTCATGCCCTTCGTCGCGCAGCATTGCGGCAGCAACTGACGAATCGACACCACCGGACATTCCGACAAGTACCTGCATGACCGACTCCTATATCCCGAACGTGCGAAGTCGCTCGACGGCAGGCGGGATCACAGCAAGGGCCTGGTCAACATCGTTCTCGGTGCTCGACCATCCGAGCGACAAGCGCAATGACCCTTTGGCCGTCGACGGGTCGACGCCCATCGCCATGAGCACATGTGATTCTTCCATCGCCCCACTCGCACAAGATGACGCGGCGGACGCGTAGATCTCGCCCCTCTCAAGGAGAAACAAGAGGGCCTCGCTCTCGATCCGGGGGAAACAAATGTGCGCGATCCCCGCCGCCCGATCTGTCCGGTCAGGGACACCGGTCGTAGATGCCGCGGCGGTTTCAATGGCATCAGGGACAAGTTGAAGCAACCCATCAAGAAGTCGATCGCGTAAGGCTCCGAGGCGCGCGATCTCTTCGTCGCGATGGGCTGCTGTGAGCCGAGCTGCAACGGCCATCGCAACGATTCCGGCCACGTTCTGTGTTCCTGACCGCCGACCGCGCTCTTGTCCCCCGCCAACCTGACGGGCGTTGATAGTCACGCCTTCCCGAGCGACAAGCAGGCCAACGCCTTTCGGCCCTCCAAACTTGTGTGCACTCATGCTGACCAAATCTGCGCTCTTGCACGACACTGCAACATCGGTCCAGCAGAAAGCCTGCACCGCATCGGTGTGAAGAACCGCTCCCGGAGCGTGACGCTTCATGATCCGAGCCACGTCGTCGAGGGGTTGGAACGTGCCCACTTCGTTGTTGACCGCCATGACCGATACGAGACGGACACCGCGCCCGTCGCTATCGGCAAGGTCTTGAGCTTCCTCGATCAACAGCGCCGAGAGTGCACTCAGATCGAGGCGACCGAATTCATCAACAGGAACCGTGGCGCCATCGAGTTCCGTTATCGCGTCGAGCACCGCGTGATGTTCAATCGCGCTGCACACCGCCCGTCCGAACCGGGCCACATCATCAGCCGGACCTGCGGTTACCGCGGGACCGGCAGCAGCCCGCCCCGCACCGAACACTGCGAGATTGTCCGATTCGGTTCCGCCACTAGTGAAGATGATCTCACCAGGCGACGCCCCCACCAGTTCGGCAAGCTCGTCTCGGGCTTCGTCGATGGCCCGACGCGCATCGCGTGCCAGACGATGGGCACCCGAGGGATTCGCGAATCGATCCCCAAGAAACGGAAGCATGGCCTCGATCGCTTCGGGACGCATTGGTCCCGTTGCAGCGTGATCGAGATAGGCGTCCATGGACGAGAAGGGTACCGGCGCTACGAGGATCAGCCCACAGGAGGCAGACTCGGGGGGTGGTCCACGATCCTGCCGGTTATGGCGATGCCTTCGCCGATGTGTACGACGACTGGTACGCCGACTTCTTCGACACGCCCGGAGCAGTCCAGGCATTGGCGAATCTGAGCGGCGCCGGACCGGTGCTGGAATTGGGCGTAGGCACCGGACGACTCGCCATCCCGCTCGCCGAGTCCGGAATCACGATGATCGGAATCGACGCGTCGGCCGCGATGCTCGAACGCCTGCGGATCAAGGATCCCAGCGGCACCGTCAACGGCGTCCTTGCCGACATGGCAGCGTTCCGAGACGTTCTCCTATGCGATCCGCGGGGACTTCCGACCGAGGGCTACCCACTCGCGTTCTGCGCCTTCAACACGTTCTTCAATCTTGATTCCGACGATCTGCAGTCCGCGTGTCTCGTCGAAACGGCGGAGGTTCTCTCCCCCGGAGGCCGTCTCGTCATTGAGGCATTTGTTCCCACCGATCCCGATTTGGTTCCCGATCAGGTGTTCTCGGCGGCCCGCGTCGAGAGCAAACGCGAGGTGATCACATCGACGCAACACGATGCGGATTCTCAGACGATCCGAGGTCGCCACATTGAAAAACTCGCTGACGGTCATGTTCACGTTCGCCCATGGTCGGTCCGCTACCTCTCCCCGTCGCAACTCGATGAACTTGCTGCGAACGCCGGACTCGAACTCGAGACACGTCACGAGGACTGGCGGGGGCTTGCGTTCACCGAACTGAGCCAGCGCCATGTCTCGGTTTACCGGCGCCGCTGACATCCATTCCCGAACCACGATCCGACCAATGGTGATTCCGGGACCTAGCCTCGGCCTATGGCCGAGATCAATGTTCGTACCGTCATCGATGCAACCCCCGAACAGGTTTGGGATGTTGTTCGCCATGTCGAGAACCACGTCGACTGGATGCACGATGCTGTGGCCATCCGTTTCACCTCGTCGAGCACGTCCGGTGAGGGAACGACATTCGACTGTGACACCAAAGTCGGGCCATTCCGTCTCACCGACAAGATGGAGATCACGACTTGGGTTCCCGCCCGGACGATGGGCGTCCGTCACGTAGGCATGGTGACTGGTACCGGAGAATTCACCCTCGACTCTCCCGCCCCCGGTCAAACCACGTTCTCGTGGCGCGAAGACCTTCGCTTCCCCTGGTGGATGGGTGGACCGATCGGTGCACTTGTCGGCGGACAATTGCTCAAGCTCATCTGGAAGCGGAACCTGCGCCTTCTGAAATCGATCGTCGAAGCCGCCTGAGCAACTACGTACGAGTGCGCGCAGTAGCTGCGTTTAGAAGTTGAGGACTGGGTCAGCCCATTGGCCGGCCGCCCAGATGCAACCGAAAACCAGCGCCACGGTAAGGACCGCGCAAACTGCGGTGCCCAGTATCGGAGCCCGCACGGCGCTGTCGAGGGCGAACACCAGCGCCCCGATCAACACACCGGCCACGAGGCCGCCGACGTGGCCGCCGACAGAGATTCCCGGCACTGCAAATGTGATCAACAGGTTGATAAGCACCAGGCCGCCGATGCCATTTCGCCAGATGTCGATACCAGCACGGCGTTGCGCGATCACCGCCGCACCCATCAGACCAAAGACTGCACCCGAAGCTCCGACCGTCGCGGCAGTGGGCGATATGAGCAGAACGCCGAACGATCCACCCGCAAGACACGCAACATAGAGCGCCAAGAAACGCGCCTTGCCGAGCAGTGGTTCGAGTTGAGTGCCAAGCAAATAGAGAAGCAGCATGTTCATACCGAGGTGGAGCAGACCGGAATGCAGGAAACCGCCGGTGAACACCCGGTACCACTCACCGCTAGCCACGCCGATCGGGGTCGTGACAAACCCGAAGCGCGTCAGTTCGGTGGTCTCCCAGTACCCGATGAGCAGGCCATTCTCCGTTGCCGTTCCGCCACCGTTGAATAATGAACCGCCCGTCGCAGCGGCGGCAAGCATTCCGAGAACGTTGAGCGCGATAAGAACCTGCGTCACGATCGGGCGACCCGATTGAAGATCGCGCATACGCATGACCGGTGATGTCCGAGCCGCACTGCGGGTGCATTCGGGACAATGGAACCCGACCGATGCCTGCGCCATGCAACTCGGGCAGATTGGTCGATCACAGCGCTGACATGTCACACCTGCCCGACGATCCGAATGGCGGTAACACGTGGTCACAGGAGCATTCACGAATCGACCCTATCTATGTCCGGGTCAGACCTTTGTTCAGCGACCGGTGAAGATTGCTTTTCCCGGACCGGACTCAAGAAACGAAGCGACTCCGATACGAGCATCCTCTGTTGCGAAGACAGCGACGAACGCGTCCTGCTCAAGTTCCAACCCCGCATCAAGCGTGGTTTCGAGTCCGGCATCGATGACCTGCTTCGCGAGTCGTTGGGCGGCGGCCGGCCCGGCAGCGAGTTGGGCTGCCAGAGCGAGGGCTCGACCAAGAACATCGGCTGCCGGATGGACCTCGTTTACGAGTCCCATCGCAAGCGCCTCCTCGGCCCGCACCTGACGTCCGGTCAGGATCAGATCCTTTGCGCGCGAAGGCCCCACGAGTCGAGCGAGACGCTGTGTTCCCCCACCACCCGGAATAATCCCGAGGAGAATTTCTGGCTGGCCGAACTTCGCGTTGTCGGCTGCGATCCGAAGATCGCACGCAAGGGCCAGTTCACATCCGCCACCGAGGGCCGGTCCGTTCACTGCGGCAATGACGACAGAAGGAATGGCGGCTACGGCACCGAGAGTCTCAAGAAAGAGTCGCCCGATGCGCATCGCTTCGTCCGGACCGTCGAACTCGGCGATCTCGGCGCCAGCCGCGAAGATCCGGTCGCTACCGGTAATGACAACTGCCCCAGCCGGAGACTCGATCAGATCCTCCGCAATTTTCTTGAGGGCGACCAGCGTCCCCGAGGAAAGCGCATTGACCTTGCCGTTGCGCAGTCGCACAAGTGCAACGCCGTCTTCACCACGTTCGAGAGTCACAAGTTCATCGGTCACGCCGCCGACCCTACTGTCCGACACTCACCAAGATGGTTCTCGAAATATCAGGTCCTGATTCAGCGAACCAGCGCCTGCGCCTCGATCACCCGCGTCACCGCATTCGACGACCGTGACAACGTGCCGAGCGTTCCGGACTCGCCGTTTGAGGACCACCAGTCAATCGCCCAGTGCAAGGTGGCCGTGATCACGACGGCCCCGAACGGTTCGCCGACTGTCGTTCTCTCGTAGGCATGCGTGCATGAACTTGATTGATCACGCGGATGGCGCCACACGTCGTAGGCAACACCGCGATCGCAGATAATCCTCGTGCCATCACCAAAATCCCAGAGAACACCGATTGGGCGCGCGTGCACCGTTGTCGATACTGATCCGATTGATGCGGTTGCCCAGCGATCCTTCCACCCTTCAGAGATCCAGAACCAGGTGGGAATCCCCGCTAACTGTGTAGGAGACGGGTTCATCGCCAACACCGGCGGTTCGAGGGCGATCCTGCGACGGGCTTCATCGACCGTACGTTCCACTACAGCTACCCCGCCGAAACGATCGACGGGGTTGTACTGGAGATAGGTCGATCGCACGCGGTTGCCCGCTTCATCGTCACAGGCAAGGACATAGTGGAACCCTGCGACCGGCGCTACCGGGCCGTCGAACCAGCGAACGGCGAGAACGAAATCAAGCGGTGAAGTCTGCAACGCATCAACCTTGTAATAACCGCAGGTCCAGCGAGCCCCACCACGCCGGGTTCCTGACCATGAGGCGAACGTTCCCGCTTGATCGACGATGACAACGGCCTCGGGAGAACCATCGGTGATCGTTCCGTAGCCCGAGCTATTGCTACCTCCCGCGTCGGCGGCATCACCCGGAATGAAGACCGTCACCATCACCGCTGCAAGCATTAGGAGGATAGAAACCGTCTGCCTCAACGTTCGCATTCGTCGGCTCCCGCCCGATAGCTGACGATCCGATTCATACCCACGAGCCAGACACCGTTCCGTTTCACCATCGACATCTCGAATCGGTAGGTGCCAACCTCGTCATTCACCATCCTCCCCGACAGGATGTCGACAACCACCAAATCATCGAACACGCAGACATCGACGACCGAACTTTCCGCAGCGAGCGACCGGATTCTCACCGTGCTCGTGAACGCATCCTGTTCCGACCGCCTGATCGACTCACCAACCATTCGACGCGTCGATATTCGCTCCTTGAGGAGCGTTAGTTGCTCGCCGACGGCGACGTCTATCAACGACGGATGATCGGGATTCGGGGGATCGTGAGCGGCGAGATAGGCAAGCCAGAATTCATCTACCGCCCTCGAGATAGCGGTCTCCGGATCCACATCCACAACCGGTGCGCCAGCAACGACGGATATCGGGACCGATGACGGAACAGATGACATGGCGATGTCGGACGCCATGATCCCGGAATCATTGGTTGTGGCCTGTCCGGGGACCGTCGTACAGCCAGCCACCAGAAGGGCGGCTATCAGTACGGCGCTGACTGCAGCCTTCGAACCAAGCCGCACGTTCGGATCGCGCATTCGTTCTCTCGCGAGCTCCATCAATTCCTCCCCGATCCGCGCGCGACTCGACGCGCCGCTCTTGAGGGGAAATCGGCACGGGAGCACCGACCATGAGCAATCTCTGCGACTTTGCGCTAGAAGGATCCGATCGACCCGGTCGGATCGGCTCGAACCGCTCTCAGCTCAGAAGGTCGTCGATGACATCCCACGGATCGGACTGCCCTGAAGCGGCAGCGGAGAGTGCCGTCATCCACCGGTCTCCCGAGGCAAGGTCGGTGACCCGCTCAAGCAACCTGACCTCAAGCATTCGTCGGAGTTCCGTTTCAAGACGCTTTGCGCGACGAGAAACGCGTTGGCCCGATTCCACTGACCACTCACCGTGGTCTCTCATCGCCTGCCAGAGTCCGTCGACTCCATCTCCGGTCGTAGCGACCGTCGTAATGATCGGAGGCCGCCATCCATCGCGGGTACGCAACGAGAGCATCCGTTCGATGTCACCGATCGTGTCTTGGACGCCCGGACGATCCGACTTGTTCACAACGAAGATGTCGGCGATCTCCATGAGTCCGGCCTTATTGGCCTGAACTGCGTCGCCCCAGCCCGGGTTCACGACAACGACAGTCGTATCGGCTTCGCCAGCGATTTCGACCTCGACCTGGCCGACTCCGACAGTTTCAATCAGAACCCACGGCATGCCCACTGCGTCGAGAAGACGCGATGCCTCGGGAACGGCAACTGACAGACCGCCAAGGTGACCACGCGTCGCCATCGACCGGATAAACACATCGGTGTCCAGCGAGTGTTCGCTCATGCGCACCCGGTCACCAAGAATCGCTCCGCCGGTGAACGGCGACGACGGATCGATCGCGAGTACAGCAACTGGTTCATTCGCAGCTCGGATGCAACCAACAAGTGCCGACGTGAGTGTCGACTTGCCAGCACCGGGCGCACCCGTGATTCCCACCGTTACGGCACTACCGCTCAGGGGATGGCTCAGAGCACTGACCGCGCGGGCATCGGGGCCACCCCGCTCGATCATCGAAAGAAGTCGGGCCAACGCAGAACGGTCGCCGTCGCGCGCACTTGAGAAAAGCGCAACCGGATCAGATGAACGGACCGTACTCACGCCCACACGCTACGACAGTGTCCGCGGGAACCGGCTGTTTACAGCGAAACGGGGGTCTCGCCGATTTCAGCTTTGGCCGCACCGGCATCGATGACTTCGGTGACACCGGGAACCCGGTCCATGAGGATCCGTTCGAGACCAGCCTTGAGGGTGACCGTCGACGCCGGACAGGAAACGCAGGCTCCGATGAGCTCAACGGTCACGAGGCCGGTTTCTTCGTTGACGTCGTGAAGCACGACATCGCCGTTGTCGGCCTGAATCGCCGGGCGGATGACTTCGATGACTTGTTCAACCTGGGCTCGCACAAGGCCATTGTAGGTACTGGAATCCGAAGTTCCACGGTCTGAGGCGCGGCAATCGGTTTCCCGGCACAGGCGTGCGAGACTTTCGCCATGTCAACCCTTCTTCTCGCCCATCAGGGCGGCTGGGATGAGGCCCTCCTCGTGCTCGTTCCCGTCGGGGTCTTTGTCGCTCTGCTCTCACTCGCCAACAAGCGAGCGAAGGCGGTTCAGCGACAGCGTGCCGAGACTGCAGTGATGACCGAGCGCGACGACGCACCCACGACGACCTCCGGAGATTGACATGACAACCCCCATCACCAGCGTCCAATTCTTCGCAGACCCGTGTTGCCCATGGACCTGGAATACCAGTCGGTGGCTTGTCGATATCTCGGCACGACATGGCGTCGACATCGAGTGGCGGACACTGAGTCTGGCGGAACTCAACAAGGACCGCGAAGTTTCGGAGCACTTCAGACCGCGCCTTGTGTGCAGTCGCCGCCTGGCCCGCGTTCTCGAATCGCTACGTGCCGACGGAAGAAACGACATGGTTGCGGCGATCTTCGCCGACTACGGAGCGCGTATCCACCATGACGAAGAATCACCCGATGACAGCGTGCTGGCCGCAAGCGTGAACGCGGTCGGACTCGATCTTGCCCAAGCAATACGCGCAGCCGACGATGACCAGTGGGACCCCGCCATCACGACCTCGGTGACCGAAGCCCTCGAACTCGCCGGACCAGATGTGGGTTCCCCGATCATCGCCGCACCTGCCCTTGGGCGCGGCTTCTTCGGGCCGATTGTCTCGCCGCCGCCCGTTGGACCAGACGCCGACGCACTTTGGCAGATCTTGTCCGGCGCATTGCAATTGCCAGACTTCTTCGAGCTCAAGCGCGGCCGGAAAGACGGCGTCGAGTTCGGACCCAGACCCTGAGTTCGTCGTCGGCGTTCATCGTTACTCAGTCCTGCTCCGCAACTGCGATCGCAACGATGCCGATATGACCCGGCTCACCCATCATCATCGGGTCGGAGCCGATGATGCCAAGAACTGGTCGCAACCTCGTCGGGACATCGTCCACGAGTCCGATCCCGAACTCGACGACGACGGGAACCTTGCGTTCACCGCCAGCACTGGACCATTCATCGAGTGGAACCGCACGATCAGCGTCGGTCCATCGACCAAGGACGGTTCAGGCCAATCAATCGTCGACGTCATCGAGTGCATCGACTACCAACTTGCCGTTCCCTTTTGGGGCGGGATCTTCCGATTCGCGCTGCGATTCCATCTCCGGCAGAAACCGAAACCTGAAGGCAAGGCGCCATGGTGGGCGCCACCTGAGGTTCTCACCGCCCGAGCCGCCACGATCCTGTCGCTTCTCTGTGTGCTCGGCGCGTTCGCCGGATACCTCGGCACGCTCATCTCCCAGACCCTGACCTACGCCGCCGAACAGTTCGGCGCCTCCACCGCAGATCAAGGAACTCTTCTGGCAACGGTCAGGATCGGTGTCCTGATGTCGATGGTCGTTGTCGCGTTCGCTGATCGCCGCGGCCGCAGGATTGTTCTGATCGCGTCAGTCATCGGAGCATGCGCGTTCACCGCGATCGGGGCGCTCGCACCGGGGATGTGGTGGTTGGGCACAACCCAGACGTTCGCCCGAGCATTGTCGACCGTCGTCGCCCTCGTCATCGCAATCATCGCCGTTGAGGAGATGCCCGCCGGAGCGCGCGCGTTCGCCGTCTCGGTTCTCACCATGGCCGCCGCGCTCGGTGCCGGTCTTTGTGTGTCCAACCTCGTTTACGTCGATCTCGCGGCCGGGGCTTGGCGCGTCGCGTACGCGATTCCTCTGCTGTTCATCATCCCCTGTTGGCGAATCGGAAAGCGCCTGCCCGAGACACATCGGTTCTCCCGACAGAAGGATTTGAACGACGCTGCAGTCGCACTCGCGCGGCGCACGACAGGCGGAGTACTCGCCGAGCAGAACGAGGAGTCGTCGCGATCCGTGAATTGGGGTCGCTTCGTCCTACTCGCCGCATCGGGCTTTCTGTGGTCGCTCTTTCTCGCTCCCGCCGCTCAATTCCTGAACGAGTTCCTCCGCACCGAACGCGGTTTCTCTGGAATCGGTATCGCTGTTTTCGTCCTCGCCACCAACACCCCCGGTGCGATTGGGATCGTTCTCGGCGGCAAACTCGCCGATCGCCACGGCCGGCGGATCATCGGTGCACTCGGAATTGCGGGCGGAGTTGGGTTCACCGTCGTTGCGTATCTCTCGTGGGGTTGGTCGCTTTGGTTGGCCTCGATCGTCGCCTCCATCGTGGGAGCGATCGCGATTCCTGCGCTTGCCGTCTACGGCCCCGAGCTCTTTCCCACGAATCAACGCGGTACCGCCAACGGCCGGCTGCAGGTTGTGAGCGTGGCCGGCAGCAGCACCGGGCTCCTTCTCGCCGGATGGCTCGCCGACCGTATCGGTGGACTCGGTCCCGCTATCGCCATCCTCGCTATCGGTCCCGCCGTGCTCATAGGGCTGATTCTTGCGTTTTATCCGGAGACGGCTCGTCGCGAACTTGAGGATCTCAATCCCTCGGACCGACACGAGACCGACGCCGGAAACTGAGTTCGCGTCAGCGCAATGTTGCGAGCCACTTCTTCACTTCGCTCGCAATCACCTCGTCGCAGTTGCGCGGATCGTGCCCGCCCGGCAACCACACCTGCGTCACCGCACCTGCGATGCGCCGGGTGTGCTCGTCGAATTCATCCGGAGTTCCAAACGGATCCTTGCGACCGCCGATGAATAGGCAGGGAACATCGATCGACTCGAAATGATCGATGCGCAAGTTGTCCGGTTTGCCCGGCGGATGCAGCGGATAACTCAACAAGACGAGTCCGGCGGCAGGGAGTCCGTCCGCCACGGCCAGCGAACACATTCGGCCTCCGAACGACCGACCGCCGAGCGCGAGTCGGTTTGCGCGAATTCGTGTCGAGCTGACCAGCTCGACTGCTTCCTCGACCACCGCGGCGACGGCAACCGGAGCGCGATCGGGTGATCGCCGGCCCGCTTTCCGGGACGGAAAGTCCATCCGCACCGTCGGCATTGGGGCCATCGCCTGTTCCACGGCAACGAGCGTGTGATGGTCGCGATCGGCTCCTGCCCCTGGAGCAAGCAGCAATGCTCCGACAGAACTCATCGACCGGTGAGAATGCGCCGCGCTTCGCCGAGTTCTGCTATTCGTTGCGCGGCACCTTCGGTGGCCGCCCCGTGATCGGGATGCACTTCGCGGAGCATCTCCCGATATCGGCGTTGCACATCTCGCTGATCCGGGGCGATACCCGCCCTGAGCGAAGGGGCCTCATCGGGCCGCGTGAAGCCGAGTTGATCGAGCGCCCACGCCGTCGGATTCTCGAGTGCCATCCGACCGAGCATTCCTCCCGTTCGGATTCCACTCAACGCGGCGATGAGATCTGCGCCTACCGGACCGGCCCAGTCGATCGCGGTTCTGATCGTTCCCATCACGGACCGACGCGTGGCTCCGTCGAGTTCGGCTGCCGCGTACACCGCGCCGAGCACCTGTTGTTCGGCCACACCGCTGGCGTCAAAGTCGAACGACAATCGCTCACCCTCGCCGAGAAGTCGATGCCGGACTGAGTTGAGTCCAACCGTGTCGACTTGGAGTCGGTGCCGCAGGATCGGTTGGGATACCGGTCGACCGTCCTCGAGATTGCGCATGAGGCGTTTCAAATCGGGAACGACTTCAGGATCGATCGCCGGAATGAAATTGGCGACGATGCCGCCGAGGAGAATGCCCCCGAAGCCAGGAGGTGGATCGCAAGGGAGCGCGGAGGTTCCGAGCGCCACGCGCCGGGTTGGCGCATGGGGTCGGGAACAGAAGATCTCGAGTTCAGACAGGACCACCACGGCGCCGACAGTACTGCCGACGGCTCCGACCCGGAGCGTCGGCGGCTGGGTTTCCGCTGGTCCTCGAAAGTCCGGGATCCCGCTCCCCACAAGGCAAAATTCAGTGCGAACGATCTCCGAAGTATCCTCATCAGATGCCTGGAGCTCCTCTTGACCGCAATTTGGCCCTCGATCTCGTTCGGGTCACCGAAGCCGCCGCCATGGCCGCCAGCCGCTGGATGGGTCGTGGCGACAAAGAAGGCGCCGACGGTGCCGCCGTTGATGCCATGCGTCTCGCACTCGGAACCGTCCCGATGGACGGAACCGTCATCATCGGTGAGGGCGAGAAGGATGAAGCTCCGATGCTCTACAACGGCGAGCGCATCGGCGACGGATCTCCCCCGTCGGTGGACATCGCCGTTGATCCCATTGATGGCACGACACTGGCATCAAAGGGCCGAGGTAACGCCCTCGCCGTGATCGCTCTCTCCGAAAAGGGATCGATGTTCGACCCGGGACCATGCGTCTATATGGAAAAGATCGCGGTCGGCCCCGATCTCGTCGGGGTCTGCAGTATCGATGCCAGCCCGACCGACAACCTGAAGGCCGTGGCTAAGGCCAAGCGCATCGACGTGAGCGACGTCACCGTCGTCATCCTCGAGCGCGATCGTCACGACGATCTAATCGCCGAAGTACGTGCTGCCGGCGCCCGTATCCGCCTGATCCCGGACGGCGATGTTGCCGGAGCTATCACCACGGCATGGCCGGACTCCGGTGCCGACATCCTTCTCGGCATTGGTGGAACTCCCGAGGGTGTCATCGCCGCCGCGGCGCTGAAGTGCATGGGTGGCGAACTCCTCGGCCGACTCTGGCCCCGCAACGATGATGAGCGCGAAGCAGCCCTTGCCCTCGGCTACGACCTTGCCCGCCCGCTCGGGACCAATGATCTCGTCGCCGGCAAGAACTGTTTCTTCGCCGCCACAGGAATCACCGACGGTGAACTCCTCAAGGGCGTTCACCACTCAGCCGGAATAATCACGACGCAGTCGCTCGTCATGCGCTCGAAGACGGGAACCGTTCGATTCATGAACGCCCGTCACCGTGCTGATTGAACAACGGTGCTGACTGAACAACCGTCGGCGGTTCGACGGGATTATCAGACGTCGATCAACGCAAGTTCTGGCTCGCTCACATCACTCAACCGGTTGGATGCAAGTATCTGCGCGCTCGGAACCTTGAGATCGTGCACAAGACCGACCCAACTGAGGATCTTGAGGATGTACCAGGTGACGTCAAGTTCCCACCAGAAGAAACCGTTGCGGGCCGATGCTTGGTAATAGTGATGGTTGTTGTGCCATCCCTCACCAAGTGTCGTGATGGCAATGAACAACGAGTTCCTACTTGTGTCACCCGTGACATAACGACGACGGCCCCACACGTGCGCCAAGGAGTTGACGAGGAACGTGTTGTGCCAGAGCACCACCGTGCTCATGAAGAATCCGAAGAACAGTCCCGACCAGCCGGCAATCAGATAGCAACCGATCCCACCGACCCAGGGGAACACTCCGTTCCACTTATCGATCATCCGAAGCTCGGGATACTTCGCGAAATCCTTGATTCGGTCGAACGGGATTTCAGAGTTCTTGTCGCACAGGATCCAACCCATGTGACTCCAGAGGAATCCGCGCTTCGGCGAGTGGACGTCGAGCTCAGTGTCGCTGTAGCGATGATGATCGCGATGATGCCCGGCCCACCAGAGCGGTCCCTTCTGCACGCACATTGCGCCACCGAGAGCCAGGAAGAGTTGGAACCCGCGGCTCGTCCGAAAGGAGCGGTGGGCGAAGTAACGGTGATAGCCGGCGGTGATGAACCACTGGCGGCCCCACACCATCACTGCGAACAGCACGAGGGCTCGCGGCGTGATCCCGAACGCCACGGTGCCGACAACGGCAAGCACGTGGACGAGGAAGAACGGGATGGAGGAAACCCGGTTGATTCGCTCATCGGCAGAACGCTCGAAGCGATGACGCTCAGGGGCAGTACGGCCTGACGCTGACAGTTGATTGACGAGGATTTCTGCCATTTGAACTGGGTTTTGATGATCCACGACTGGCTTTCTTCTCGTCTGGCGGATGCGGAACCGTAACCTACCGACCGGTCGGTAGGGGGGTCGCGGTGGCAGATTTTGTTGGAATCCAGGGAAATTCCAGACCCGATCCCCAAAGGCACGCTGCCATGGGCAAAGGTTGGCGCGTGAACGTTCCACCGCTCTCTCCGCCGCCGTCGAGCGACTCGGCCGAGGGATCCGTTTCCGAGAACGCGATGCCTCGCCCCCAAAAACCAACCCGAGTGGCCGGAACTCGCCGATCGTTCTTCAAATGGGCTGGCTTGGCTGGCGCTGGAGGCATCGCCGTTGTTGCCGGCGCGGGCATTCTGCGATCGAAGCCTTCGAGCCAGATCAGCGCCCCCGCAGTGACTCTGCCCCCTCCGACCGCAACCCTTCCCGGTAAGCCGGTCACCTTCACCGAACCGGCCGGTCTCGGCGTCGACGGACTTTCACCGTTCATCACACCCAACGATTCGTTCTTCCGCATCGACACCGCGTTCTACCCGCCGAATGTGAATCTCGATACCTGGCGCCTCAGGATCGAAGGTTCGGTCGACACCCCTCTCGAGTTCTCCTACGACGAGTTACTTGCTCTCCCCCAAGTCGAAGTTCCGCTCACCATCGCGTGCGTTTCCAACGGAGTCGGCGGCGATCTCATCGGCACCGCCGTTTGGCAGGGCGTCCCGCTCGGTTCACTTCTCGAACGCTGCGGCGTCCAACCAGCCGGCGATCAGATTGTCGGACGTTCACTTGATGGCTTCACCGCCGGTTTTCCGACTGCGGCAGTTTTCGATGGTCGCACCGCGCTTCTCGCCCTCGGCATGAACGGCGAGCCGTTACCTCCCGATCACGGATTTCCGGCACGGTTAGTCATCGAAGGCCTCTACGGCTACGTGTCCGCGACCAAATGGTTGAGCACCATCGAACTCACCGGGTGGGACACGTATAACGGCTACTGGATCCCGCTCGGCTGGTCGAAGGAAGGGCCGGTCAAGATCGAATCCCGGATCGACGTGCCGAAATCTTCCGGGTCGCCGCGCGCCGGGATAATCCCGATCGCCGGCGTCGCATGGGCTCCTGCCGGGGTGGCGCGTGTCGAGGTCCAGATCGACGACGGGCCGTGGATCATTGCCGAACTCGGACCCGCGGTGAGTGACGGAACCTGGCGACAATGGGTCCACCAGTGGGAAGCAGGGGCCGGGGCACACAAGATCCGTGTACGCGCCACCGACAACGACGGTCAGACGCAAACGAGCGAAGAAGCGCCGGTCCAACCGGACGGTGCTACCGGATGGCACACCCGCCGCATCACGGTTTCCGCTTAGCGGATCACTCCTGCGCCGGCATTCCCGCCGCGGCGGCGCGTTGCAATCGATCAAGAACCGCTAGACCTCTACCGTCCGCAGACGGCGGGACGCAGACGAGAACCGTCAATCCCAGCCGGTCAGCTTGTCGAAGACGCTCGTAGAGGACTTCGGCGTACTCCTCCGGTCCGCCCGCCGGTTCGAGAACAACAATCTCTTCCGGAACATCGCGAACGGACGCGGGTGAAAGCAGCCCTACCTTTCCGCCACCCGCGTGCAAGGCATCCGCTAGTGAGACGGAAAGAGTCTCCGCCGACACGATCACAACTCGCGCCTTCGGGGCGTAATGCATCGCAAGAGTTCCGGGGGCGCGCGATTCTCCGACCGAAGCTGAAGGCTGCTCAACGACCGGATGGAAACCAAGCACCTCGGCGATCATCTCCAGACTCAATCCCCCGGGTCGAAGCACCACCGCGGTCTCTCCACTCACGTCAATGATCGTGGACTCGACGCCAACGGTGCACGGGCCGCCGTCGAGCACGAGTGAAATATCGGATCCGAGATCAGCGACGACATGGGCAGCGGTTGTGGGACTCACTCGCCCGAACCGATTGGCCGACGGAGCCGCCACCCCTCCTCCGAATTCGTTCAGGAGTTCAAGCGCTACTGGATGGGCCGGCACCCGCAACCCAACTGTGTCGCGTCCGCCGGTTACCGCGTCGATCGCCTTCACACTTCGCCGCAGGAGCAACGTCATTGGACCAGGCCAGAAGGCATCCGCCAACGTGCGTGCGTGGTCGGATACGTCGACCGCCCAGTCATCAATTTGATCGGCGGAACCGATGTGCACGATCAACGGATGATTCGTCGGTCGTCCCTTGACGGCGAAAATCTTCGCAATGGCGAGTTCGTTGGTTGCATCCGCCGCGAGCCCGTAGACGGTCTCGGTGGGAATGGCGACAACGTCGCCAGCACGAAGTGCTGCTACTGCAAGTCTTGTTCCCGATGGCCCATCAACGACCCGAGGAGCTTCGTCCGCACTGCGGCCGGTCGCGTCATCGTCATTCATCGGGTTGGCGGAGATCCGCTCAGGAGCCGATCTTTGCGATGACTTCGGCACCGAGCCACTGGACACTCTCGACCCACGCGGCGCGAGTATCTCCCGGCAAGTTGATGGTCAGTGCGCTCACGCCGATTGCGGCATGAGCGGCGATGTCCTCGACGAACTTCGAGGCGTCGGGAAAATCACCGCTGAACATGTCGTAACCAATCGGCGTGAAGATCACCTCGGGCGGCGTTTCGCGTCCGGCCTTGTCGCTGGCGGTTTTAAGGTCGCCGATCCGTCGCTCAAGATCACCGAGACTCTCGATAGGCGGCGTGCGCAGCATCCGGCTCGCACGGGCCGGACTCGGCATCGGGTTCCATCCGTCGGCCAGTTCGACCGCCCGTCGGATGGCTCGATCGCTGTTCCCGCCGATCCAGATCGGTGGACCGGGACGCTGAACGGGCCGCGGCAGCGAAATCGTGTCGACAGCGGAGAAGTTCAAGCCTTCCATGGTCACTGGTTCACCCGACCAAACCGCACGCATGGCGAGGATCGCTTCGTCGGTGACGGTGTTCCGCTTCTCGAAGTCTGAGCCGAGAGCAGCGAATTCGGGAGCGAGGTACCCGGCACCTGTGCCGATAATGACTCGGCCCGCCGACACGACATCGAGCGTGGCGATCGCCTTCGCCGAAATGAACGGATTCCGATAGGCGAGGATCGCGAGGTTCGTATGGAGCTTGAGGGTCGATGTCGCAGTCGATGCAACCGTGAGCGTCACGAAGGGATCCAGCGCGTGGTGGCCACCCTTCGCCATGAACTTCGCGTCCGGCGCCGGATGATCGGTGACGAACACCGCATACGCGCCTGCTTGTTCGGTTGCACGGGACATCTCGGCGATCGCTTCGGCCGTGCACCATTCGTCCGGTGCATTCACGTGATGTGTGGGAAGCCCCACCGAGATCTTCATCTGACTCCCCGAACGATCGAATTGATTTGCTTCACGAACGGTACCGGCCGGAGGCGCCTAGTCGGAAGTCCGCTACCCGATGAACCGTTTCGCGGTCAATCGGCCGAGTAGGGCATACCCAGTCAGAACACAGACAACGACCACCGCTACAAGCGAAATCTGCCGCCACCGCCCCGGCAAACGGTTGATGAGTGATGCATAGGCAGGGAACAACGCCCAGTCAGCCAGGGTGAAACGGTTGAAACTGGCAAGAACACTCGAACAGAGCGGAAGAGCGATCAACGCGATGCCGAGTAACCATGCCTCGACAGGAAACTTCGGTCGCTTCGACACGATCATCCAACCGATACCAATGATGACGATGCCGACACACCAGAGGTCGAGATTGCGGGCGATCAACGACGGAACCATCACCGTGCCGGCGCGCGGATTCAGATTGTGAACACCTTGTATGACCGATTTCCATGGCCATGAAAACGTTCGACCCCAGTCCCCCTGCACGTCGACGAAGGCAAACGCGTCACCCAGTTGGATCTGCATCGTGACCAGCACGGCGCCCAAACCCGCAATACCGGCTGCGAGATAACCAACAGCCCACTTGTCGATTTCGCGCGCCCGCACCACCCGCACGAGAACTATCACGATCGGAACGACGATTCCGATTGAACGTGTCGTACTCACCGCCGCAAAACATGCGAGTGCGATCCAGCGCCGACCTCGACGATCGGCCCAGACCGCGCCCGCTCCCAATGCCACGAACAGCGATTCGGAGTAGAAGGTCCAAAGGAATAGCGACGAGGGAAAGAGCGCGAAGAGAACGACGGCAAGGCGGGCCGAGCGCTCACCGATCCATTCCCGGGCTACACCCCACAGGGCTACGAACGCGGCCAGCGACGCCAGTGTGGTGACGATCAAAACCGTTGAGGTATCGGAACCAGTAAGCCACTGCACCGGCGAAGCCACCCACGAAAGACCGGGGAAGAACGCATGCGACGGCATCATCCGCCGCGGGGTTCCATAGCCGAGGTAGAGAATTCGTAGGTAGTGCGCTCCGTCGTAATACCTCGCGACATCGACAGAGTTGCCCCCGAACCTGAAGGTCACCGCCGCATGAGCCATGCGCCAAATAGCGAAAACGCAAACGGGGAACCAGACCCCTGGAAACCATCGGTGACCGCGGATCAGAGATGTTTCGCGGTCCATAGCGGTCGTCAACCTACCCGGCAGGCAATAGCGTGACTGACGTGACTTCGAACACCGCGCTCATCGCTGCCAACACCAACTGGCCCGCGCTGGTTGTCGGCATTGCAATCGTTGTTGCTATCTGCCTGTGGGGAATGTTCCGAGCCGGATCGATCGCTGATCGGGCACGCTCCGATGAAAACCCTCAACTACACGATGATGCTCAGAATGAGTCCGGCACCGACTGACCAGTCATCGTGGTGAACACCACGCCAGCCATGCTGCTGCGAAGGTCGGCTCCCGTCGCACCCCATTGTTCAAGGCCATCACGATGGGCAGCCACGTGCGCAAGCATCGACACAAGCACACCGGCATTGGAAAGTGCCCTGCTCCGCGAGGCCGATGGGTCGCGGGACTGAAGCACCTCGACAAACGCTTCGGCTGGCGCACCCAGCAGACGCGTCCTTACGTTGCGGAATCGGATATCGCCCTCGTCAGTCGCGAGATCGATGACTCGCAATACCGGTCGGTCACGGTCCCATAACTCTATGAAGCCGTCGGCGATGTCGAGTGATGCCTGCCATGCATCTGCGCCTGACCATGTCCGGCCGACAATCCGCGAGGCGAGATCCGGCCCCGCAGTCGATGCCATCTCGTCGGCAATAGCGAGTACCGCGTCTTCGACATCGGCAAAGTATTGGTAGAAGGTCGCCGGCGAAGTGCCGGCATCACGGGCGATGTCGACGACCTTTAGATCGCGATAGGTGGAGGACTCCAACAACCCAGTCGCGGCATCGAGAAGTTTCTGTCGCGTCACCTGACCTCGCCGACCGAGCGACCGGTCGACGGTGGAGATATCGCCCGGGCCAGTCATCGGCACTCGAACGTCAGAGCCACGCGGCAACCACGTCATCGGAAGTAATGACTGTCGAGATCAGCGAGTACGTGTTGTCGAGCAGGGACTCTGCGTACGCCGCTGGAAATCCGGCGACTGCGTCTCGCGGGATCACAACCTGATAACCGGCATTGACGAGTCCGATCGTCAGACCCATCAGCGCAACATTCAGCGACACGCCGATGATCACAACCGTGCGCACGCCAAGGTTCCGCAGGAGAGGATCGAGATCGGTTCCACCGATCGGATCGAGGCCGTGATAGCGACCGATTACTAAATCATCGGGAGAGTGGCCGAATTCCGGAATGGGCATGGCGCCGTCGCTGCCAGGCTCCATTGGCGGTGACGTGCGGTTCATCGCTGCGAACAGACGCCCATTGGTGTTTCCGCCGCGGTTGTCAGGGCGGCGCCAAAACACCGCGTGGACGACCTGAACACCGGCGGTCCTGGCCGCATGAACGACTCTGGCGCCATTGGGAATCGCCGAAGGGCGGGCTGCAGCAGCCAGATCCGGCAGCGCCGAGTCCGGGCCCAGAACACCGTTTTGGCATTCCGAGGTGACTACCGCCGTCGAGGTCGGTTCGAGCAGGGATCGCAGATCGAGGGCCATGGAGACATCGTCCTTCTCGGCAGTTCAGACGCGGGAGTTATCGCCCGCCTTAGGTATTCGTGAAAGTCAGGTTACGGCCTTCGCTACCCGCCCCGCCTTTCTTCGTGGCAGTTACCGCTCGGTAGGTCCCATGCGATAAACAAGGGGCCGTCCCGGCCCGTGTGGGCCTTGCGTGCCGGCTTCCTGCCGGAACGTCTCTCAGAGGAGTCAGTTCATGACCGAAGCAGTCATCGTCTCGACCGCCCGCAGCCCGATCGGCCGAGCCAACAAGGGTTCACTCACCAAGGTTCGCCCTGACGATCTCGCCGCCACCATTGTGGCCGCCGCACTCGCGAAGGTGCCGGGTCTTGATCCGACCACGATCGACGATCTCATGCTCGGCTGCGCACAGCCGGCCGGCACTCAGGGCTACAACATCGCCCGCGTCGTTTCCGATCTCGCGGGCATGGGCAACGTCCCCGGCGTCACCGTCAACCGCTATTGCTCGTCATCGCTGCAGACCATCCGCATGGCAGCCCACGCAATCAAGGCCGGCGAGGGTGACGCCTTCGTCGCTGCCGGTGTCGAAACCGTGAGCCAGTTCATGCTCGGCATGTCCGATGGCCTTCCGGGTACGCATAACCCGCTTATGGCAGCAGCCGAAGCTCGCACTGCCGAGCGCGTCAAAGGCGGCGCACCCGTTTGGTCGCCGTTCGCCGGCGGCGTCGCCGACTACTACCTCGGCATGGGTCAGACCGCTGAGAACGTCGCCCAGCTTGAGGGTGTCTCTCGCCAAGAGCAGGACGAGTTCGCCGCCATGTCGCAGCAGCGTGCCGGTGCCGCCCAGGCTCGTGGCTTCTTCGAACGTGAGATCACCGGAATCGAAACCGTCGATGCCGACGGCAACCCCGTAACCATCACGCAGGACGATTGCATCCGCGCCGGCACGACACTCGAGAAGCTTTCCGAGCTCAAGCCCGCCTTCCGCCCGGACGGCACCGTCACCGCCGGCAATGCCTGTCCGCTCAACGACGGTGCCGCCGCCGTCATCGTGATGAGCGACACCCGTGCCCGCGAGCTCGGCCTCACCCCAATCGCCCGCATCATCAGCTCCGGCGTGAGCGGCGTCAACCCAGAGATCATGGGTCTCGGCCCGATCGACGCTTGCCGTCAGGCCATGGCCCGCGCCGGAATGACCATCGACGACATTGACCTCGTCGAGATCAATGAGGCGTTCGCCGCTCAGGTCGTTCCGTCGGCCAAGCACCTTGGCATTAGCTGGGACAAGCTCAACATCAACGGCGGGGCAATCGCCCTCGGCCATCCCTTCGGTATGACTGGTGCCCGCATCATGGCCACCCTGCTCAATGCCCTTGAGGACACCGGCAAGACCGTGGGCATGGAATCCATGTGCATCGGTGGCGGTCAGGGAATGGCGATGATCATCGAGCGTCTCGCCTGATCCATCTGTTCCTGCAGTACGCACGCAGAACTATGCACGAAGGCCCCTCCTCGCGGAGGGGCCTTCGACGCTTTGCGGTGGAGGTGAGGAGAATCGAACTCCCGACCTCTACGTTGCGAACGTAGCGCTCTAGCCAACTGAGCTACACCCCCGCAGGGTTGGAAACAGTACCCGAGGCCGTGCACGCCAGAGGAATCCGTCGCACGACTATGACTGCCTACCGATACGTAGGTCAGTTGCTATTGACAGCGTAGAAGCGACGGACCGGATCGGCCTCGGCTTCTTCATCAACAAACTCGCCTGCCGACGTCATGCGTCGGGCAACCGGTGCGGCTTCGTCGAGATAGCGAACCTTGGCCCGGCGCTCGAGGGCCTGCTTCTGTGCCGTGGCAAGAAGGCCGACATAGGAAACGGTGAGGACGAGGCAGAGCAGGAAGAGGTTCGTGACCATGCCACCGATGGCGATCGTTCCGAGGAACGTCGTTCCGGTCGCTCCCAGCAGACCGACGAGGATGTCACGGCGACGCTTCTTCTGCGCCGAGAGCTTCGGGGGCCGGTTGACCATCTGATTGCGATAGGTCGAGGGGTTCGCTCCCGGCGCCGTGCGCTCAAGGATCGAGAGGTGATTCGAGAAGGTAGAGATGGAGTTGCCACCGGTGTGAACCGTGCGTGAACGGAACCACGACACGAGGTAAACAGCCCACACCACAGCGAGGATAAACAGAACCACGAATGTCACGCTCCGTTGCCTACCTTCAGTGTTGGGGACCGTAGTTGTAGGGAAGAAACCCTTGGCGGATACCAAAGATCTCGACCGTTCGGGCCGGAATGGAACATTACGGTTCTACTACGAAATGAAATCTTGGGTCCAGCGGGCCGTGTCCGGAAATGACCTTTATTCGGACTTGTCCACAGGCAGATTCGCCGCGACCCCTTGTGCGCCAAGCGATGTCACTGTGTGCCGAGAGACACTCAGAAATCCGTCGATTCGTTGGTTTCTGCACCCGAATCGAGACCGTCGGTGAAATTGCCCTCGATCACGTCGCTACCCAACACCTCATCGGCGTCGCGTCGATAAACCCCCGACCGGCCGCCGGTCTTTTCCCAAAGTGCGATTTCACCGATCACCATCGCTCGGTCGTTGGACTTACACATGTCGTAGATCGTGAGCGCCGCAACCGTGCAGGCGGTGAGCGCTTCCATTTCGACTCCGGTGCGGTCGACGATGTCCACCTGGGCTTCGATCTCGATGTAGTCCACATCAAGTCGGAAGTTGACCGAAACCGCTCCGATCATGAGCGGATGACACAACGGAATGAGATCCGATGTGCGCTTGGCCGCCATGATCCCCGCCACTCGGGCCACTGATAGCACGTCACCTTTGGCAATAGCTCCGTTGGCGACGAGCGTGGCGGTTTCTGGCGTCATGTGTATCCGGCCCCGGGCGATGGCTCGACGCTGCGAGATCTCCTTCGGAGTGACGTCGACCATCCGTGCTCGGCCGAGTGGATCGAGATGAGTCAGGCCGCGATCTGTCATGCAACGAAGTGTAGGGCTCGTGTACCGGATCATCCCCTTGAAAAGACAGCGTGCAGCCCGCGTCGCTATCAAGGCACACTGGTGCCATGGAACCCACGCTGCTCGCAGGTGAAGCGCACGAGGACTGGACGGGTGATGCCCGCTATTTCGAGTACTCCCTCGCCGCGAACCCTGTCGGGTCTGGCCACATCCCCCGGTTGCCGATGGAGATGTTTCCGGCGCAGCGCCATCAGGAGATCAGTACCGGCATTGTTCCGTTCGATCTCTCTCAAGGGCTTGCGATTACGACAGGACCAGCCACCTCGCCGGCATTGCTCGCCTCGTTCATCCGCATCGCCCCCGGCGACGAACTAGAGACGGCGCCGGTTGCCACGTCGGAGCTCTACTACGTGATCTCCGGAACGGGCGTTTCGATCATCAACGGAAAACGACTGGCGTGGAGCACCGGCGACTTCTTCGTCCTTCCCGCAAACAGCACGACAAAGCACTGCGCTCAAACCGACACCACCATGTACTGGGTCACCGACGAGCCGCTGTTACGCCATCTCGGCGTCGCGCCCACTCACGCCCGCTTCGAGGCAACCCACTTCCCCGCGGCGCGAGTGCAGTCCGAACTCGCCGCTATCGAAGCGTCACCACGGGCGACCGATCGAAACCGTCTGGCCGTCTTGCTGAACACCGCACCAAACGATCTCACGCAGACAGTCACGCACGTGCTGTGGGCGATGTACGGCTTGTTGCCGGTCGGCGCCGTGCAGCGCCCGCACCGACACCAGTCGGTTGCGCTCGATCTTGTCGGCGTATGTGAGCCCGGTTGCTACACACTCGTCGGTCGCTCGATCGATGAGCGAGGCGAGATCATTGACCCGATCCGTGTTGACTGGGAGCCGTCGTCGGCATTCGTGACTCCGCCCGGCCTTTGGCACGCGCATCACAACGAGTCAGGCGTTCCAGCTTTCATCATCCCGATCCAGGACGCCGGGCTGCACACCTATCTGCGCTCGCTCGACATCCGGTTCGCTCCGCCCGCACGCTGACAAACCAAGTCCCACAAGGGGATGGACTAGCCGCCGATTTGGCTCATTGATCGTGCTGGGCGAATGAAATGAACCTGGTTGATCTGATGGCCGGCCCATTTGGCGCCGACCTCGGCCGTGATCGCCGCCGCGAGCTCGTCATCGGTGGCGTCGGCCCGGAGCATGGCCCGGAGGTCGAGCTCGCGCGTGGCGAACAGACAGTGGCGCAGCATCCCCTCGGCAGTGAGGCGGACCCGATCACATGAATCACAGAAGGAATGAGTGACGCTCGCAATCACGCCGACCTCGCTCCCGACACTTCCCACCTCGCTGTCGAGATACCGCCAGCGCTCAGCGGGTGCCGATCCGCGGCCGGCGACGACCTCGAGTGGATAGACGGCATTGATCGTCGCGACGATCTCGTCCTGGGTGACCACTTGCTCGTTGGTCCATTCGCCTTGTGCATCGAGCGGCATGAACTCGATGAAGCGGACACTGATTCCCTTGTCACGACCAAACGTTGCGAAATCGACGATCTCGTCGTCGTTCACTCCCCGCATCACGACGACGTTCAACTTGACCGGTCCAAGACCGGCGGCGATCGCCGCATCGATGCCCGCGAGAACCTTGGGCAACTCGTCGCGCCGAGTGATCTGTTCAAAACGATCGGCGCGCAACGAATCGCATGAGATGTTGATGCGCTGAAGGCCGGCAGTGACAAGGTCGGCGGCGAGCAGCGGCAGCGATGTTCCGTTGGTGGTTAACGACAGGTCCACGTTGAGCTTCGCAAGCTTCTCGATCAGCACGGGAAGGTGCGCCCGGACAGTTGGTTCGCCACCTGTCAAGCGAATGCCGTCGAAGCCGAATCGCTCAACGCAGATGCGGGCGATGCGGGCGAGTTCTTCATAGGAGAGCAGATCGCCCCGCGGCAACCATTCCATTCCCTCGGCCGGCATGCAGTAACTGCAACGAAAGTTGCATCGATCGGTGACAGAGATGCGCAAGTCACGATGCACGCGTCCGAACCCGTCGACGAGGTCCGAGGGTTTCAATGCCATTGCCTGAGGTTAGGGGCGGAGCAGGCGTACCCGCACGGCCTGACCGATTTCAATCGTCGGGCCATCGGGCAGCTCCGCCAGAGCATCGGCCGCGGCCATTGCTGCCATGTGGTGCGAGCCCTGAGCTCCGGCTGATCGCACTCGGTAGGTACCGGACTCCATGTCATACCGACACACGACCCGGGCGAAGTGGATTTTGCCATCGGGTTTGCGGATCAGCGGTTCCTCGGCGATGGCCAGAACCGTCGGACGATCGAGATCGACTTCGTCGAACCCGGCCATCTTGCGGAGTCCGGGACGGCAGAAAAGCTCGTAACTCACCATCGACGAAACCGGATTACCCGGCAGGCCAAACACCGGCACCTTCGTGCCGTCCGACGGGCGGGTGATTGTTCCGAACGCCAGCGGTTTGGACGGCTTGATGGCGATCTGCATCCAGCGCATATCGCCGATGCGGTCGAGGACCACCTTGACGAAGTCGAAATCTCCCATGCTCACGCCACCGGTTGTGACCAACGCGTCGCAGGTTTCGACGCCGGCAAGCAGCGCATCGGCGATCGCCTGCTCGTCGTCGCGCACGAGGCCGAGGTCGATCGCGTCGAACCCGCTCTCCGCCACCAGCGATCGGATCGTGAGCCGGTTCGAATCCCGGATCTGACCGGGTTCGAGCGCCGAGCCGTCGTCGACAAGTTCGTCACCAGTCGAGATCACGCCGACCCGGGGTCGACGCACAACATCAACATGCGTCGCTCCGACAGTGGCCAGCAGGCCGAGATGCCCGGGAGTGAGCGCTATGCCGGGAAGCAGTACGTCATCGCCCGACACAACGTCGTCACCAGCCGGACGGATGTGATTCCCGACCGACACGGCCTGCAGGACCGTGACCATTTCGCCGTCGGCGCCTGCGTCGGTGAGTTCGACCATCACGATGGCATCGGCACCGGGAGGAACCGGTGCGCCCGTCATGATTCGCACCGCTTCGCCGGCGCCGACCGGATTGTCGAGCCCCGACATACCGGCGCGCACCGTGCCTGTGATTCGCAGTGCCACCGGAGCATCAGTCGTGTCGGAAGCACGCACCGCGAAGCCATCCATCGCCGTGTTGGCAAAGGGCGGCACCGGACCTTCGGCCGAAACCGTCGACGTTGTGACACAACCGAGCGCGGCGTACAGGGGTAACGATTCGGAACGCGATCGAACGCAGCCCTCCAAGACAAATCGTCTGGCCTCGCTGAGCGGGATCACCTCAGGCGCTTGTCGACAAGGTCGATCAGGAATGCCCGGAAATCCGGGCCGAGATCGTCGCGTTCGATTGCTAGTTCGACCGTCGCTCGGAGGTAATCGCTCTTGTTCCCGATGTCGAAGCGACCACCGTCGAATACGAATCCGAATACCGGATCGGTGCGCAGCAACAACGCAATCGCGTCGGTGAGTTGAATCTCGCCGCCGACTCCCGGCTTCACGTCATCGAGAACCTCGAAGATCGCAGGTGTGAACACATACCGACCCATCACCGCAAGGTTCGAAGGTGCATCGGCCGGCGCCGGCTTTTCGACGATGCCGCGCAACTTGACCAGATTGCCGTCAATGGATTCCGGATCGACACAGCCGTAGGAAGAGATCTCGGCGAGCGGAACTTCCATGAGCGCCACGATCGACGCGTCGGTTTCCATGTGTGTGTCGATCATGTCGGAGAGCACGGTCGAGTGATCGGTCATGATGTCGTCGCCGAGCATCACGACGAACGGATTGTCGCCGACATGTTTACGGGCAACTGACACGGCATGGCCGAGCCCGAGCGGTTCGCCCTGACGCACGTAGTGGATATCGGCCAGTTCGGCGAGATCGCGCACGCCTTCGAGATCGTCGTGCTTGCCCCGGTCGGCCAGGTAGTACTCGAGTTCGAAGTTTCGGTCGAAATGATCCTCAAGGGTCCGCTTGCCGCGGCCGGTGATGATCAGGATGTCGTCGATGCCGGATCGAACTGCTTCCTCAACCACGTACTGGATCGCCGGCTTGTCCACAATCGGCAACATTTCCTTCGGCTGCGCTTTCGTCGCCGGAAGAAAACGGGTGCCCAGACCCGCTGCCGGTATCACTGCCTTGGTCACACGGGTCTTCGCCACGATTTCCCCTCGATCGACAACGGGTCCATCGTAGATGGCGGGATGTGATTCCTCGTCCGGATTCACCGCATGGGGTGAGCCTGCGACCGATCGCTATGCTGGCAGTCTCATTACACGAGTGCCAGCACCCGGGACTGCCCGGAGGAAACGACGAATGCCGATCTACGAATACCGCTGCAAAGACTGTGGCCACGAATTTGAGACCACGCAGGCGTTCACTGACGAACCCCTGACCGAATGCCCATCGTGCAAAGGCGCGCTCAAGAAAAAGTTCGGATCGGTCGGTATTTCGTTCAAGGGCAGCGGGTTCTACAAGAACGACAGTCGCGGCACGGCGTCGTCGACGACGCCGGCGACTTCGCCCGATTCGGGTTCCTCCGCCGCCGCATCGCCGGCCGCTACTCCCGCATCTTCGGGCGATTCGGCAGCAAAACCTGCAGCGCCGGCGCCAGCGCCGACCCCGGCCAAATCCACCCCGGCAAGCTGAGCCATCGCGCCCTTCCGGGTGCGATGGCAGGTTCCTAGAGTCGCGTTGCCGTTCACCACTCGCGCGCCGCCCCGCCCCGACTGCGACCCGCCCCGCCCACCTTTTCGCGGAGGGATTCGTGCGCTTCGCTGCGAACCAAACCGAGCGGTACCTGCGGAACTACCGAATCTCCGGCCGCTTCTCGGACCGCGTCTCCGAGGCGGGCCTGCGCCTTCGCCGACTTCCCCAACGAGGGACCCTCTGGATCATCACGGTCGTGCTCGCACTCGTCGTCGGCCTGTTTGTCAGATCGTCACTCAACCGCGCCGACGTAATCAGGTCGGCCTATGGCGAACAACGCTCGGTCCTTGTGGCCACCGCCGACATTGCGCCGGGCACCGTGATTGACGACTCGAATACCGACATGCGCGACTGGCCGATCGGTTTGCTTCCGCAGGGAGCTGCCACATCTGACTCTGGGCGAACGGTAACCGAGCGGATCGGAAAGGGTGAGGTCATCGTCGACCGGCGCCTATCGGGCGACAACGGTTCGGGCCCCGAGGCCCTCATGCCCCCCGGGGGCCGGGCGCTTGCGGTTCCCACAGGGCCCGCATCACCCACGGTTGGTGTGGGCGACCGCGTGGATGCGTTCGCTCCCTCGGACGCATCGCGCGCCAACTCTGCAGCCTCAGCACCCACTGAACCGCGATTCGCAGCACGCCGGATCGCACGAGCTGCCCGGGTCATCGCCGTCGGCCCAGACTCGATCACCATCGCCGTAACTGCGCTCGAAGCTCCGTTCGTCGCCCAAGCCAGCCTCGACGCGTCGATTGCCCTCGTGTTGGTCGCTCCCGGTTGAGACCGCGTTGACATCGGAGCGGAGAAGTAGCGTCAACTCCGTGCCCGAATCCCACGTCTTGTCGCCAGTCGATGCCTGGTCGCACCTGCTGCGTCGACGATCGCTTCGATTCGCGGCCGCACTCGTTGCTGTTGTGCTCGTCATGACGATGGCGGTGTCCGTCATCCAAACGTCGACCGCGTCCGCCGGAACAGAAAATACCGAAGTCACCGCCGCATCGGATCTCAGCGTTGAGGACCAAGGCGCAGCCGACAGCCAGATGACGACATGGAAGGCCATCGTTCTCGGCGCCGTTGAGGGAATCACCGAGTATCTGCCCATAAGTTCCACCGGCCATCTCATCGTCACGCAACGAATTTTGGGCATCGGCGATACATCCGCCACCAAAGACGCCGCCGACAGCTACGCCATCGCCATCCAGTTCGGAGCCATCCTCGCGGTGCTGGTTCTTTACCGTCGCCGCATTCTCACCATCCTTCAAGGGCTGTTCGGCCGCAACGCTGACGGCCAAACACTCCTCGTGTCACTAGTGATCGCGTTCGTCCCCGCTGTCATCGTCGGCGTCCTCTTCGAGAAGTCGATCAAGGAGAACCTGCTCGGAGCCGGTCCGGTGATCGCGGCGTGGATCGTCGGTGGCATCGTGCTGCTCGTACTCGCGCCACGCATCAAGCCCGATCGTCCCGGTCTCTCGATCACCAACATCGGCCCCCGTCAGGCCGTCATCATCGGCATCGCGCAAGTTCTTGCGATGTGGCCCGGAACCAGTCGCAGCCTCGTCACAATTCTCGCCGCACTCTTCGTTGGCATGACACTCGTAGCGGCGGTGGAATTCAGTTTCCTGCTCGGCCTCATGACCCTCGGTGCCGCAACGATTTACGAAACCGGGAAGAACGGTTCCACCATGATTGACGCGTACGGTTGGGTCGATCCGCTGGTCGGTCTCGTCGTTGCGTTTGTGTTCGCCGTCGCCGCCGTGCGCTGGATGGTTACCTGGCTGCAGACTCGGAGTCTCGCCGTGTTTGGATGGGAACGACTTGTGGTTGCCGCCGTCACGATCGGCCTGATTGCAACCAACGTCATCTGACCGCGTTGGTTGTGGGCATTAAGTCGATTAGGTGCCGCTCAACGAAACTTCACCGACGACGATTGTCGGGCAACCGGTGCCACCGGGTAACCATTCGAGATCGTCACCGATCGCGGAGATATCCAGCAACATGCGCTGCAGCGTCGATGCGATGGTGACCTCTCGGACCGGTTCGGCCAATTGACCATTGCGGATCATGAGACCCTCAACACCGACAGAGATGTCGCCGCTCACGAGATTCACGCCGGAGTGCAGGCCTGTCATTGACTGCACGTAGATCCCAGTCCCGACTCCTGCCACCAACTCATCATGCGATCCCGCTCCTGGCATGATCGAAAGGGCCTGACACCCCACACTCGGTGTCGATGAGATGCCGCGTACGGCTGAACCCGTACTCGGTCGACCGGCCCGACGACCCGTGGCGCTGTCGTACAGAAAACCTTGCAGCACTCCCTCATCGACCAGCACGTTGCGGCGACAGGCCAGACCTTCGCCATCGAACATGTCGGCGGCGTAGGAACGATGATCGGTGGGATCGTCAACCAGAGTGAGACCGGTGACCGCTATTGCGTCCCCGACGCGATCAGCAAACGGAGACCGACCCCGCAGGACACGGTCGCCGGTGAGAGTCGAACCGAGCAACCCGACGAGAGTGGCTGCCAGACGAGGCTCAAACACAACTGCCAGACGCTGCGATGGCACCGGACGAGCACCGAAAAGCCGCGTGGCTCGCAGCACCGCATCGTCGGTGGCTTTGTCCAGGTCGAGTTCCGCAATGTGGAATCCCGAGGTCGATCCGGCCCCCGTGTAGGTCTCATCACCATCGGCGGCCAAAGCAAGCGCGCTCATCGAGCACCATGCGCCGCGCCCGGCGCCGGCTATGCCCATGTTCGAGGCGACCGCAAATCTTCCACTCGAATCGGAGAACGACGCGACGCGAACTCCAGTAATGCGTGGGTCACCCGCCCGGACTCGACGCTCGAGTTCAAGGGCCATCTCAATCTTGCGCTCGGCGGGCAGCGCGGCGATCGCCGTGTCGAACGCCTCGAACGGAACCGGATCGACCCCGTCGGGTTCGGTCATGCCAACCCATTCGTCGGGTTCGGCAAATGTCGCGTTGTCGCGCGCTTCGGCGAGCGCATCAGCAATGACATCGGGATCGAGGCTGCCGGCCCACGCGAAACCTTGTCGGTGATCGCGTACAACGCGGATACCGATTCCGGCTGTTGATGCTGCTGTGAACGACTCGACTTCAGCTCCGTGGACCCGCACCGTCGTGTAGGACGAACGCCCGACGAACGCCTCGAGTTGCTCATTGCCCGTCGCCTGCCGTGCCACGTCTTGCGCGGTCGCAAGCAGTTCGGCGCATTCCTCGCCAGGAGGATCGAACGACGAGGACCTCACGATCCGGAAATCGTGAGGTCGGCCACAACTAACGAAACCCCCGCCGCATTCATGGGAAGGAACTGCAGATCAGAACCAACGGCTTGGACATCGCGGAGCATCTTCTGGAGTGTCGAGGCAATGGTGAATTCGCGCACCGGTTCGGCAAGCTCACCGTTGCGTATACGAAGACCTTCCGCCCCAGTCGAGAAATCGCCACTCACCGGATTCACGCCGGAATGAAGGCCCGAAACTTCCTGGACAAGCACACCATCGGCGATTCCGGCAATGAGTGTCGCCGGATCGGTGGTACCCGGAACCAGAGATACAGCCATGCAACCCACTGACGGCGTACTTGTGAATCCACGCACGGCATTACCGGTGCTGACGGTGCCAGCCCGACGCGCTGAATACGCGTTGTGGACGAACTTCTGTAGAACCCCGTTCTCGATCAGAACGTTGCGCCGCGCCGCAAGACCTTCGCCGTCGGCGTCGGTGGCCGTGAACGCCCGGGTATCAGTCGGATCATCGATCAGTGTGAGTAGAGGTGATGCGACCTCATCGCCAAGACGCTCGGCAAACAGCGAACGGCCCTTTTGGGCGGCATCACCATTGAGCGTGTATCCGATGAGTCCAAGGAATTGTGCCGTGACCCATGGGTCGAGGACGACGGTGAGTCGCCCGCTTGACGGCTGTGTCGCTCCGAGCATGCGCGTGGCGCGCTCGGCGGCGTCGGTGGCCGCGCGCAGCGGAACGAGTTCAGATGGCTCGCGCCCGACGGAGAATCCAAATCCGGTCTGCGTGTCATCATCCACCGTCGCCATTGCGTACGTGGCCACGTAGCAGTTCGTGTCGCGCCCGAACGAACGAACACCGGTGGTACTCACGACGGCAGCCTCGCCAATCGAATCCACGTACTCCGCAGATTCGATACCCGAGATCCGACGATCGGCAGCGAGTACTGCTCGCTCAAGTTCAACGGCTAGTGCGATCTTCTTGTCGGGCGAGAACGATTCGAGTGCGGAACGGTAGAGATCGAGATCCGGAACCGCTACGCCATCGGGTTCGGCCAGACCGGCGTTTTCGTCGAATGTTGCGAAACCAGCGTTGTCGCGGGCCTCGGCCAACGTCTCGGCAAGTACCGACTCATCAAGGCTCCCTGCGTAGGCGAATCCCTGACGTCCATCCACGATGACCCGGATTCCCATGCCCTGCGATTGCGCCGACGAGAGTGATTCAACCTCGCCGCCATACACGCGGATCTCTGTTTCCGTTCCGCGTACGACAACGGCCTCAAGTTGTTCGCCAGGACGCGCCATTGCCACGATGCGATCGCCGAGGGCGAGAAGATCCTCGCTCATGCGGCAGTGCCGCCGATGGTGAGCGACGAAACCCGAAGAGTCGGGACGCCATCACCAACCGGAACACCCTGGCCATCCTTTCCGCAGGTGCCGGGAGGCCCCATGGCGAAATCGTTGCCGAGCGCATCGATGCGCTGAAGCACCTCCGGCCCGTTGCCGATCAGGTTTCCTTCGCGCAAAGGTTCGGTGACCTCGCCATTCTCGATGAGATAGGCCTCAGTCATACCAAACACGAAATCACCGGTTGCGGTGTTGACCTGACCGCCACCGAGGTGCTTGACGTACACGCCCTTCTGGGTGGAAGCGATGATCGAATCCGGGTCTTCGGTTCCGGCCAATAGATAGGTGTTGGTCATGCGCACCATCGGGAGATGCTGGTAGCTCTGACGGCGGCCGTTGCCGGAACTGGCCCGACCTTCTTTGCGGGCCCGAAGGTGATCCCACATGTAGTCGGTCAGGATGCCGTCCTCAATGAGCACGTTGCGCTGTGCTGGGTTGCCCTCGTCATCGATGGCGATGTTGCCCCACTCGCGTTGCATGGTTCCGTCATCCACCACCGTGACGCCCGGGCTGGCAACGCGCTGGCCCACCCGACCGCGGAAGACCGACGCTCCCTTGGAGACAAGGTCAGCTTCGAGGCCGTGGCCACAGGCCTCATGGAACAGGACACCGCCACCACCGCTACCGATCACGACCGGCATTTGTCCGCTCGGGGCCGGCCGGGCTGCCAGCTTTGTGATCGCGCGACCCGCGGCGTTGCGAGCCAGTTCGTCGATGTCGTATCGGTCGAAAAGCTCGAAACCGATTGTGTGGCCGATGCTCTCGCGCCCGGTCTGCATTCCCGTGTCACCGCTGGCCACGCAGCTCACCGAAAAGAAGGTCCGAACGGTGTCGTCTTCCGCGAAGAGCCCGTCCGAGTTGGCCACAAGAATGCGCCGGCGGGTGTCGCCATAGCTCACGGAGACTTGACTGATCGCCCCATCGGTTCCGCGGGCAGTGTCGTTGGCCTGGGTGAGTAACTCCACCTTGCGAGCCTTCGGGACATCCCCGGGCAGTACTTCGATTTCATATCCGCGCGTCGCGCTCTGGCGGGTCAGGGCGATGGTACGAACCCCGCCACCCCCACCGTGCGCAGCCGCGGCTGCCGCTTCTGCTGCAGCCCGCAATCCCGCTTCGGTCAGATCGGCCGTATGCGCGAATCCTGTCGTGTCACCGACGACGACACGGATTCCGGCGCCGCGATCGCGGCCCGACGTGAGCTCCTCCACCCGACCGTCATCTAGAAGAGCGGAAGAATTGCGACGATCCTCAGCAAAGATCTCGGCGAATTCACCACCAGTGCGAAGCGCCTCGCCAAGAACACGTTCGAGTACAGATTGCTCGATCACAGTCGGTCCTTTCGTTCCGCCGCCCATGTGGGTGGTCCATCCCTGAAATAGATCGGGCTGGCCGGGCCGGCGCTCAGCGACGTAGCGTACCGCTGATGCTTCTCCAACCCGGCCTGCGGGCAAAGGTCGATCTTGTCGTCGGAGAGTCAGACACCGCCATCGCGATGAAGACCGGCGAAGTCCCGGTTCTCGCCACTCCACGAGTGGCAGCAATCTGCGAGCAGGCCGCCTACACCGCCGTTGCCGGCGCCCTCGAACCTGGGCAGACCACCGTCGGAATGAAGATCCAACTCGACCATCTCGCTCCTTCCGCGATCGGAAACCGGGTGGTGGCTGAAGCGGTCGTGGAGAAGGTTGCGGGTCGGCGGGTGATGTTCACCGTGTCGGTCAATGATGAGCGCGGCCTCATTGCCGCCGGACGTATCACGAGAGTCATCGTCGATACCGAACAATTCCTTGCAAAGGCCGCCGGCACCGCTTGACCCCAGAGCACTACCGGATTTCAGAGGCAATCACCCGCAAACTCCTTCGGTTCCTAGAATGATCGGATGTCTCAACCGCCGCCGTCAGCCGAGCACGCGAGCGACACCGCTCCGCCAGCTGACCATGGCGCCGCCCGCCTCGATAGTTCCATGACCGGGACAGAACCAGGTCTTGCCCATCTGGCATCAGATTCGATCACCGGCCTGATCGACGCCGCCGAGACAGCGGGCAACCGTCCCGAGCGTCGCCATCGCTGGGCCCTGCCGTTGCGACTGGGAGCAAGTGCCCTCATGCTCGGCATCCTCTATACGAGATTCCCGGATTTCGAATGGTCCGAAGTAGTGCCGGAATGGAGTACCGCGACGATCTTCTGGCTGCTTGGCGCTGCACTCATGATGGCAGCCGGCATCGTTCTCTCGGCGATCCGCTGGCAACAGGTCCTGCGGGCCATGGACATACCGTCGACTCTGCGGTTTCTCGTACCGCTCTATTTCGCGGGCCAGTTCGTTTCCAATGTCCTTCCGACCACAATCGGCGGGGATGTACTGCGGGTCTCACGTTTGTCCCGATCGAACGGCGATTCCGCGGCGAGCTTTACCTCGGTCGTGCTCGAACGCCTCACCGGATGGCTGGTGTTGCCAGTGATCACCTTCTTCGGACTCGTCATTAATCCACCGCTTCGGAATCTCGGCCAGGCAACAGTGCTCGCCCTTGTCGTCGGCATCGCCACACTTCTCGCCCTGATCGCCATCCTGCTGGTCGCCGACAACGCCAGGCTCGGGGGCCGCTTCGCTCAGAAAGAGGGATGGCGTCGATTTGTCGGTGCGGTCCATCTGGGCGTCAGCAAACTTCGGACCCATCCGTGGGAAACGCTCGGAATCATTGTTGCCGGACTCGTGTACCAACTTGCTCTCTGCGTCTCGGCCCTGATGGTCGCCGCAGGACTCGGATTCGGTTGGCTCGGCATTACGGCACTGCTCGCTTTCTATCCCGCAGTGCTCATCATCCAGGTACTGCCAATCGGAATCGCCGGTCTCGGCGTCCGCGAAGGGGCCTTCGTTCTCTTTCTCACCCCATTGGGTGTTCCCGCCGAGCAGGCCGTCGCTCTTGGCCTCGTGCTCTACGGACTCAATCTCATTGTGAGTCTCGCCGGTGCACCTGCATTCGCCGTCGGCGGGCGAGCCCGTCACACTGCGCCATGAAGTTGCTAAACCGCAGCCGTGCCACTCGGGATGACGACACCTCCTCGACTCCGCGCCTGAGATGGTGGAAGGAATCCGTCTACGTCCTCAGTTTCTATTTGGCCTACACCCTCGTGCGAAATCGGTTCGGATCCGCAACCGTCGACTCGATCGAGGCGTTCAACAATGCGATCCGGATCATCGACATCGAGAAGACGCTCGGGATCTTCAACGAGGCAATCATCCAGTCCTGGTTCCTCGGAGTCCCACTAGTACTTCGTGCCCTCAACATCTTCTATGGGTCATTCCATTTTGTCCTAACCGCGGCGGTCCTGATCTGGCTCGCATGGCGACATCCCCGCGCCTATCCGACATGGCGAAACACCATCATGATCGCAACCGGTCTCGCGCTCGTCGGTTTCGCCCTCTTCCCCCTCATGCCCCCAAGGCTGTTATGCGACTGCGCCTACGGAGCCGGCCCGATCGCGGCGGCAACGGGACTTCCTGAGTTCGTGGACACGCTGGCGGTGCACGGAGGGCTCTGGTCGTTCAACACCTCGACCATGGCGTCAATTTCGAACCAATACGCCGCCATGCCCAGTCTCCACTTCGCATGGGCATTGTGGTGCGCCCTTGTGCTTGTTCCGCGAGTTCGACACCGTTCAGCTCAAGTTCTGGCTGCTTCCTATCCTGTTCTCACCTTTGTCACGGTCGTGATCACGGGGAACCATTACTGGCTTGATGCCGCCGGTGGGGCGCTCGTCATCGCAATCGGTTGGTTTCTCGGCTCGAAACTGGCTGCTGTGATGCAGAAGGACCCAGTCCGAGCAGATACCGTTCCATCGGAGCCCCTGCCAACCACTGCGGCAGGAACGGCTTCCCCTTCGGATTTTCCCGAATGATTCGCCCTCCCTTCCGGCCGGCCGAAACATTCGGGCAAGGAATGACCCCATGATCATCGAGAAGATCAACTCGCCGGCGGACCTCAAGGCCCTTGACTATCGCCAACTCGAGATCCTCGCCACCGAGATGCGACAACTCATTGTCGACTCGGTGACCGAACATGGCGGACATCTCGGTTCCAACCTCGGCGTCGTGGAACTCACACTCGCTCTCCACCGGGTATTCGAATCTCCCGACGACATGATCCTTTGGGACACAGGACATCAGTCTTACCCGCACAAGATCGTGACCGGTCGAACGGGCGGATTCGCACGACTCCGTCAAGCCGACGGAATGTCTGGGTACCCGTCGCGATCGGAGTCCCAGCACGACTGGATCGAGAACAGTCACGCATCCACCGTCCTAAGTTGGGCGTACGGACTCGTGACTGCCGAGAAGGCCAAAGGTTCCGACCGGCGAGTCATTGCTGTCATCGGGGACGGAGCAATGACCGGCGGCATGGCGTTCGAGGGCCTCAATAACCTCGGTCACGCTGGGCTCGATTGCATCATCATCCTCAACGACAACGGTCGCTCGTATGCGCCGACGGTCTCCCGCCTCGGCGAGAGCTTGGTCAAGATTCGCAACAATCCCGTGTACATGCGCCGACAGGCTCGACTCGAGAAACTTCTCGCGGAAATCCCGATCGTCGGCGGCCTCGCTGAGCGCGGTCTCGACGCCACGAAAGCCGCCATCCGCGAAATGTGGGAGCCGACAGCGTTCTTCGAATCACTTGGTGTTCGTTACGCCGGCCCCTTCGACGGACACGACGTCGCCGCCATCGAGCGCGCACTCGCCAACGCCAAGGAAATGAGCGGTGGCCCCCAGGTCATCCACGTGCTCACGCAGAAGGGACGCGGGTACGGACCCGCCGAGAACGATCCCATCAAGCGTCTCCACGACACCTCCGAATCCAAGCCGGGTTCGTACACGGCGGCATTTACCGAAGCGATCCTCAAAGAAGGCGAGACTCGCCCCGAGCTCGTTGCTATCACCGCCGCCATGCCCGACTCGACCGGCCTGCTTCCCTTCGCCGAACGCTTCCCGGACCGCATGATCGATGTCGGCATCGCCGAGCAGCACGCGGTGACCGCTGCAGCCGGCATGGCTCGAGGTGGACTCCGGCCCGTCTTCGCCGTTTATTCGACCTTCCTCACCCGTGCGTTCGACCAGGTCAATCTCGATGCCGGCCTGCATTCCGAGCCCGTCATCTTCTGCCTCGACCGCGCCGGCATCACCGGCGACGACGGCCCCAGTCATCACGGAATCCTCGACATGGTCCTACTTACGAAGGTCCCGGGGATGACGGTTTTCGCCCCATCCTCGTATCAGGAAATCGGGCAGATGCTTCACGATGCTCTCGAGATCACCGATGGTCCCGTTGCTATCCGTTGGGCAAAGACCGCCGCCCGCCAGGTCCCCGAATCTGAGGTCGGCAGCGGCCTCAATGCCCGCCAGCTTCGCGCTGGAACCGATCTCTGCATCGTGAGTGTTGGAAAGATGCTTGATGCTGCCGAGGCCGCCGCCGACATGCTCGCCGCAGAAGGCGTTTCTGTATCGCTCTGGGATGCGCGAGTCGTGAAGCCACTTGATCCGATCATGCTCGCCGATGCTGCCCGTCATCCCCATGTGCTCACCATTGAGGACGGCTTGCGCGAAGGTGGAGTCGGGATGTCACTCGGCGACAAGCTCGCCGAACTCACGATCGGTCAAGCCGAGCCGCGGGTGCGGGTGCTTGGAATACCTGCTCAATACATTGCGCATGGCAAACCCGAAGCGATCCTGGCCGAACTTGGTCTCGATGCCGCCGGAATCACCGCCTCGGCGATGTCGATGCTGAACGCCGACCAGATCGCCTCGATCTGAAACTTCGGATCGTTTAGGCCAGTTGCGATCAGCGCCCGAATCCGTAGAGACGCATCGCGTTTCCGGCCAGAACTGCGTGACGATCAGCAGGGTTCATCCCCGAGGTTGAGGCCTGAATCACGCGCCATGAGTGCGGCCAATCCGCGCTGATGTGCGGATAGTCATTCGACCACAGGACGCGTTCGACACCCACGTCGCCGATGTTGCGTAAACCGAACGTGTCGGTCATATAGCCGAAGTGGAAATGACGGGCGATGTACTCGCTCGGAAGCATCTCGAGTCCAAACCCACTCACCGCGTCGAGCCGCAGATAGTTGTTGTCGATCTGTTCCTTCACGTAGGGAACCCACCCGAAATCGGTTTCGGCGAACATCACGTCGAGTTCGGGAAAACGATCAAAGACGCCGTCAAAGATCATCTGGATCATGCGGTTCGGGGCATCGAAGAAACGCCCATATCCGGGCAGCTTGGCTTTGTGTGACGCCGGCATCGACTGCGTCATGGCGACGTGGATGTTGAGCGATAGACCCCTCTCGACCAATGCAGCAAAGACCTTGTCGTCCTCGGGCTTCAGCGAAAGTCCGCCATGGGGCCATGCGATCATCAGGGCGCCGCGCATACCAGGCCGGTCGGCGACACGGGCGATCTCGGCCAGCGCTTCCTCAACCCCACGGTTCGGAACCCAAATCAGGCCACCGAACCGGTCGGGGGCATAGCCGACGAACTCAGAGATCCAATCGTTGTAGGCCCGGACCATTGCATGGTGATAATCGGCGTCGCGGTGCGCGGTGATCGCCGACGAGAGTCGAGGCGTCGGGTAGAGCACCTCGGCATCGACACCGTCCTGGTCCATCTCGGCGATGCGAGCGGCCGGATCGTAACCGCCGCGCCGGATGTCCTCGAAACGCACCCAACCCTTCATGTCCTCCGGGGCGAGTCCGGCACAGGCGTTCATCCCAAAGTTGATCGGATCGTCGACGCCTTCGAGGACCCACGCGTCACCTTCCTCGAAGCGCTCGATCCGCGGGGCGCGATCGCGCATGGCCGCCGGAACGCGGTCAATCCACAGATCAGGCGGTTCGTTGACATGGCTGTCACCCGAGATCAACTGATAGCGACGCCCACCGTTACCGGCCTGCGATGATTCCCCCATAGCAATTCCCCCTGTTGTGATGCGACGATCCCCCCTCGGACCGACGCACCACGACAGTCTAGGGACGAACGCGCCGCCGATCGGCATGCGACAAGCAGAGGACCACCGTGAACACCGACATCCAGTCTCCCGCGCAGATCTTTGATCTCCGCGGACGCACCGCTCTTGTAACCGGCGCATCAAGCGGACTTGGCCTGCGGATGGCGAACACGCTCGCCGCCGCCGGGGCGACGGTGGCCGTGACGGCCCGTCGGGCCGAACGCCTGGCAGCACTTGCCGATCAGAACGACTCGATCATTGCGTTTCCAGCCGACCTAACCGATGCAGACGCGCGTGTGCAGTTGGCGACCGATGTGGAGGCGCGCATGGGACCGCTCGACATTCTTGTGAACAACGCCGGCGCTGTTCGATCAGCGGCAATTGAGCAGGAGACTCTCGCCGATTTCGAAGCGTCGCTGGAATTGAATCTCATCGCGGCGTGGCATCTCAGCAAACTCTTCGGCGTCTCAATGGTTCAGAGCGGACGAGGGTCAATCATCAACATCGCTTCGATCTTCGGCGTGGTCGGGTCCACGCCAGTCAAGGAGACCGGCTATCCAGCCGCGAAGGGCGGCCTAGTCAACCTCACACGGGAGCTCGGATTGCAATGGTCTCGCAAGGGTGTGCGGGTCAACGCCATTTGCCCTGGCTGGTTCGCCACAGAGATGACTGACGACATGTTGGGTACCGGGAGCGGAAGCAATTACATCGAGACCAACACCCCGATGCAACGGGCCGGTGAAGTTCACGAGATCGACGGTGCGCTCCTTTTGCTTGCCTCCGACGCAGGATCATTCATGACGGGGTCGATCCTCATGGTCGACGGTGGCTGGACGGCACGTTGAGTTCGGGGCACTGCGCACTAACGACCCATCTACGATCGCGCCCATGAAGGCATCGACATTCGTCATCAGCATCACCCCGTTCGATGTCGACGGACAGCTTGACGAGCTTGCTCTGCGCGATCACCTTGATCGCATGGCTGACGCCGGTGTCGGTGTGTATTTGGGAGGCGGCGGAAGCGGGGAAGGATTCACGTTTACGACCGACGAAGCCCGCCGAGTACTCGAGATCGGGGTCGACCAGATCGACGGGCGGGTTCCGTTGCGGGCCATGGGCATCGAACCCCGAACTGCACAGCAGATGATCGACTACATCACCATGGCGGCCGATGTCGGTGTCGACGCGGTTCAGGTCTACTCACTCGATCCCGGGCACGGTCACCGGCCGACGCCACGCGAGATCGAGCTCTATCTCGCGACCGTGCTCGACAGCACGTCGCTCCCTTGCGTGGTCTCGTCGCACCAGTCGGTCGGGTATCTCCTCGAACCCAAGCTGCTCGCTTCTCTCGTCGACATCCATCCGCACTTCACCGGGGTCAATCTCAGTTGCGGCGACATCGCTCCGCTCGAGGAGTTGCTCGACGTCATGGATGGACGCGTCGAGATACACGTCGGCGGACCTACTCACGGATTGACCGCGCTAACCCTCGGGGCCCAGGGTTTCCTCAGTTCCGAGGCAAACCTCATCCCCCGGATGTGCGCGTCGGTGATCTCGAGTTTCGAGGCGGGCGACACCGACGCCAGCGTGAAAACGGCGACCGAGGTTGTCCGAATTTCGAGGATGCTTTATGGCAACGGCGGAATCCGCGCCACGAAGGCCGTGATGAACCGGCTGGGTCTTGCGTGCGGATCAGTGCGGCCCCCGCAACTCGACGCCGACGACGCCACCGTCGACCTGATTCTCCTTGACCTGCAAGCCACCGACGCCCCCACCATCGAGCGCTGGTAATCAGCCACACCCCGCCGGGCCTGCGCGCCAGCGTGAGCTTTCGCGGTTAGTCAGCCGTTCAGGTCGTCGGAGCGGCGCTTTGCATCATCCTTGAGTTCACCCTTAGCGACCTTGCCGCCCGACGAACGAGGAAGTTCGTCGACGATCACCAGATGTTCCGGATACCACTCGCGACTGACTCCGCGCGACGCCAGATGGGCAACCAGATCCTCAAGGGTCAGAGCGGCTCCGCCACGAAGCTCGACATAGGCGCAGACTCTCTCACCGAAGACCGGGTCTGGAAACGCGACTGCGGCCGCCATCGCCACCGCCGGATGCGTGGCGAGTTCAGCCTCAACGGCTGGAGCGCTGATGTTCTTGCCGCCCCGAATGATGAAGTCCGAAGTTCGCCCGACAACACTCACGTAACCGTCGGCATCCATTTCGACGATGTCGCCCATGAGCATCCATCCGTCATCGGTGAAAAGTTGCTGGTTTGCCCCATCGTCGCCCCAGTAGCCAAGGCACATGGCCGGCCCCTTGCAGGCCGGTTGTCCACGAACGATTCCCGGAGCCACGTCGGCATGCGTTTCTGGATCGAGCAGTCGAACATTCATTTCGTCGATCACCCGGCCGGCAGTTCCGAAGCGGTGATCACGGTCATCGTCGAGGGTCGTGTAACTGAGCGCGCCCGTTTCGTTGGATCCGTAGAACTGCAGGACCTTCGCTCCAGTGGTTTCCTCGAACGCCGCCGCCCGCTCGAACGGAACCGCCTCGCCTCCCGTGAACATCGACCGCAGCGAACTCAGGTCACGCGGTTTCTCGGCCTGCGCATTAAGCAACATGATGAATTGCGTACTCACGCAGCACAACACTGTGACGCGTTCGGCCTCAATAAGGTCGAGCGCCGCGTGCGCGTCGAACTTCTCCATCACGACTGTCGGACATCCCAATATCGCTGGTGTGAAATGCGCGGTCCAAAGCCCGAATCCGAATGGTGCCGGTAGGGCCCCAAAGAACACCTCGTCATCGGCAAACCGGCCGGCACGAGCCGCAAGTTGGTGAAAGTAGAACCAGCGGTTCTGTGTGTGCATCACGCACTTTGGAAGCCCCGTTGTTCCCGATGTCGAGTTGAGGAGGAACAACGCATCGGGATCGGATGATCCCAACCCGATCGAATCATCGATCACAACACCCGCAGCGAGATCTGCATTGACTACTAGTGCATCGCGACCCACAAGCACCATGCGATCGAGGGTTACACCAAGCGCCGCGAGATCGGAACGGAGAACTTCCGCAGTGCGATTGTGCTGATCCGGTGTCGTTACGAGAGTGCGTGCTCCCGTAAGCGAAAGCAAGTGTGCCGTCTCGCGATCACCAGCACGGGCACCAATGCCGACGGCAACAAGACCCGCCTTTTCAATTCCGACGAATACCGCGTGTACAGCGGGACCGTCCGGCATCATCACGGCGACGCGTTCGCCGGGGATCAGCGATCCGGCGAGCAATACACGAGCGATCGAATCCGAGTCGCGCTCATACTCAGCCCAGGTGTAGCGCCGCCCATCGGCCACATAAGCGACGGCCTGCGGTTGTGTGCGTGCGGAATGAGCAACCATTGAAGCGACGGTGTCATCGCCCCACCATCCCGCGGCGCGCCACGCGGCCGCATCGGTGGGATCGGCCCTGAATATTTCGACCTCATTGTTGCTCATTGAGGACTCACTCCGCGGACTTCCCGCGACGTTTGGCCGGTACCGCTCTTAGGTCGGCAACGAGACGGTCAAGTCCGTCGACCAACTCAACAAGATCAGAAAACGGCCAGTCGGCGAGTTGTTCCGCCATGATCTCGTCATTCGCCGCTTCGATCAGTTGGTGTGCATCGCGACCGATCGCTGTCGCAGTCACGACGGAGGCTCGTCCGTCGAGAGGATCGGCACTGCGTTCGACGTACCCTTCCGTCTCGAGCGCCTGAACCTGTCGAGTGAGCGCAGCTGGATGCATTCTGACTGCATCGGCAAGATCGGTCATTCGCATGGGTCCGTCATCGATAACCTTGCCCAATACCGCGACTGCCACGACGCCGATCGAGACACCTGAGCGAACTGCGATGAGTCGGTCGAGTCGCTGGCTCCCGATGATGCGGCGCAGCGAGCCAAGATCCTCACGAAGCCGCCGCAGGATTTCCGCAGAGTCACTACTACTCGTTGATCTCATGCCCAAACCTGCGCCAACCGGGCCACACATGCGGTGCCCTGTCGGCGCCCTTCGGTAAGTGCCGGGATACGAGTCGCGGGATCGAGCGGATCGGCTCCGAATGCGGCCAAGGAGACCGCATCGCCTTCGACCACTTCGACAACGGAGCCCGACACGCGCAACCCGTCGATTTCAGCGGCGAACGGACGACCGAGAGTTCCCGTCAACGGTGCGAGAACCACGATCACGTCGTGACCTTCGGCAAGATCCGAGTTCGCTATCGATCGCACTCCGCCATCCATGAAACGGCGATTGCCGATCGTGACTGGGGGCCATACCCCGGGAACTGCACAACTTGCACCGATCGCATCGACGAGCTCGACCCCGCTCATTTGATCGAACGTGACGAACTCTCCAGTTTCGACATCAACTGCGGTGATCACGAGATTGCGCGACGGCCATCGCGTCGACGGAAGCCTCGACAGAATCACGTCTCGACGTGCGGATTCGTCGACAGTCGTTGCCGAAAGTGCGATTCTCCCGATTCTTCGGTTGCGTTCGTCCTCGTCGGGATTTCCGGCAAGTGCACCGATGAACGCGTCGACCAGATCAGTGAAGTTGCCCGGAGCCTTCAGTTCAGATCCTGAATCTGATTGACGATCGCACAGAGCGCTCAACGCCTCGCCCGAACAGATCTGGGCAGCGACGACCGAGCCTGCCGAGGTTCCGACAACCAGATCTGCGTTGGTGAGGTCGACACCGGCGGCGAACAGCGATTCAAGGACGCCGAGTTCCCATGCCACCCCTGCCACACCCCCGCCGCCGAGCACGAGCGCCTTCGTCATGTCACGTCCCCCCGGTCACTTCACTGCGATGGAGCGCGACGGAGGCGGCCCGAAATAGGCCGCCTCCGGTCACATTCGAGTATGTCGCTCAGCCCAACGGGTTGAGCGAGGAACCAACAGCCCACATGGCGAAGAACTGTGCGTTCGCGCCATAGGCCTGAGCAATCGCCAGCTTTGCGCCACCGACCTGATGCTCGCCGGCCTGCCCGCGAACCTGAAGCGCAGCTTCGGCAAATCGCAGGAGACCGGATGCACCGATCGGGTTGGAGGAAAGCACGCCACCGGACATGTTGATCGGGAACGATCCGTCGAGAGCGGTGTCGCCCCGTTCGGTCATCTTCCAGCCTTCACCGGGAGCAGCGATGTCGTGAGCTTCGAGCCACATCGGCTCGTACCAACTGAACGGAACGTACAGCTCCGCGCAGTCAATCTGCTCACGGGGATTCGTGACACCAATCGCTTTGTAGATCTCGTCGGAGCAATCGTGAGCGGCTTGCGGGCTCACGGGGTCGCGTCCAGCGAAGGTCGACGGTTCACTCTTCATAGCGGTCGCCAGCACCCACGCCGGTGGCTTGGATGCAGCCTTGCCGCCGTCCTCGTCGGTGAAGATCACCGCGCACGCACCGTCGGATGACGGGCATGACTCAAGGAAGTGCAGCGGATCCCACATCATCGGAGATTCACGGATCTTGTCGATGGTGATGTCGGCCAGCTTGAGGTGCGCATATGGATTCTTCGCGCCGTTGAGGCGATCCTTGACGGCGACGCGCCAACCGATGTCCTCTGGTGCACCCGAACGACGAATGTACGCACGGATGAACGGTGCAAACGCACCGCCGGCGCCAATCGAGCCGGACTTACCGCCACCAAGTGCGAACTGGGCGTTGCCTTCAGACTGCTTTTCGAAGGCGAGCGACAGGACCCGCTTGTGACGACCGCTACCGACGAGGTGCGAACCGACGATGCCGGTCGAGCCACCCACCGAACCAGCGGTGTGTACTCGGAACATCGGCTTGTTGACCGCTCCAAGAGCATCGGCGAGGTACATCTCCGGCTTCATGACACCTTCGAAAAGATCGGGTGCCTTGCCGAGGACTACAGCGTCAATGTCGCCCCAATCCATGTTTGCGTCTTCGAGGGCGCGCACGGCGGCCTCGCGGACAAGGCCGGCGATCGAGACGTCCCCACGACGCTTCTTGTGATGGGTCTGTCCGATGCCGACTACGGCGACGGGCTGATGGCTCATTCGTCTCCCTCCAATACACACACGAGGTTTTGCTGGAGGCACGGGCCGGACGTGGCGTGAGCCAGCGTGCGACGCTTGCCGTTCTTCATGATCTGCGTTGCGGCTTCACCCATGCGGATGAGTCCGGACACCATCACCGGGTTGGCGGCAAGTGAGCCACCGGACGGGTTGATCTCCGTCGATGCGTCAAGTCCGAGTGCTTCGCGGATGATCAGCTCCTGGAAACTGAACGGTGCGTAGATCTCGGCGACGTCGATTGGTGCATTTCCGACACCGGCGCCCTTTGCGGCGAGTGCCGTAGACACCGACTTCGTGATGTCGGCACGCATCGTGGGCAGATGCGCCTCGATGCGATGGTCGATACCAGTGATCCAGGCCGGACGCTCACAGAGGTCATATGCCTTCTTGCCGCGTGCGAGCACGATTGCCGCGCAACCGTCAGTGGTCGGCGGAAGATCATGACGACGCAGCGGGTTACGGATGTAATCCGCAGCGAGGAGTTCGTCGATGTCGAAATCGCCAGACACCTGGGCGTACGGATTCGACTTCGCGTTGCTGCGGTTACGGGCAACTACTTCAGCGAAGTCGCGCTCAGTCGCTTTGCCGGAGTCGAGATACGCACGAGCCTGCAGCGCAGCGAGCGACCACGGATCGGCACCGATGGGCGTGAGGTAGTACGGATCCATTTCGATGGTGAACAGCGTGCTCGGATCCGAGTTCGAGTTCTTACCAACGCCGGCGGCAACCGCCGTGTCGATGTCACCCTGAAGCAGACGCACGAACGCTTCGTACAGTGCCCATGCACCGTCCATTTCGACATGCGACTCGTTGATCGGCGGCCATGCGCCGTAGGCATCGACGTTCGAAACGAACGAGAATGCCTGACCCGACAGGTAGTCACATGAACCCGACACCGTGAAACCGATGTCGTTCTTGGTGAGACCAACACTTGCGATTGCGCTTTGCACAACCGGAAGCATCATTTCGGTCTCGGTCTTTTGCGAGCGTCGCACCATTGGTGACTGCGAAAACCCGACAATGGCGATGTCGTTCTCTGTACGTGCCATCACATCATCCGTTCGAGGTAGTTCTCTTCCGGCTCATCCGGTTGACCTGTGTGGCGCCAGCCACTGATGCACTCTCCACCGCTGCCCCAACCGCGGTTTCCGATTTCGGAAACATCACGTTCGGCCTCAGGAACCCAGACTGCAGCGACATGCATGCCTACGCGGACGTCACTGGCGGGCATGTCGAGGATCGACTGCTGCGCCATAACGGCATCGGTTCCATCAAGAAGGATCGAGCAACGAGCGAAAGGCTCGGTCTCGAGCTGACCCGGGTACTGGACCGGCGTAATGACGGTGAAGTTAGTGATAACGCCACGGTCGGGAACATCCACAATGTTTGTCTCGTCGAGTTCAATGGCGTCGACGCAGCACAAGCCACGAGGCCCAACGAACGTACGACTGCAAGTCGGGCACTTCTGGCCAATCAACTTGCCGTTGAGGAGACTTTCCATCCACAAAAGCGTCGATGCCGAGGTGTTGTCGACGTAGACGAGATCGCAGAAGGAGTCCTGCGTGGTGATCTCGGGTTCGGCCGGCGCGTCCCACGGATCACCAGCACCTGCGCTTGGCGCAGGATCGGTGGCGGGGACGAAGGCGAGAATGTCGTCGATGCGACCGACTCGCTCGTCGACGGGCTTGAAGGTCGCTTCGACCCGCATTCCTGGCTTCATGGCGCTCTCCGAACCGGCATCGACGAGATGGATCATCGCCGTGTCGGCGCCGTCAAGCGTGATGAACGCAAAGGCGAACGGGTTCTTGATGGTGTGGAGATGGGTGGGCTCGGGAACCCATGTCCATGCGGACACCGTGCCCTTGGGTCCGACCTTGACGTACTCGGTGCCGGAATCAGCTCCCGTGTCGGGGTCGTACTCAAGCGGCGGGGCGATCACGCGACCACCGGTGCGCACACCGATGATCTGCCCCTGCGCCAACGCCGAGAAAAACGTGCTCAGCGTGGACCCGAGTGTCCGCGTAAACGGAAACTGCAGGTTGAAGACGGACTCATGGACAACGTCTGGCATGGTTCCTCTTTCTGATCGATGATCGGCGCCGCTGGAATTCCGGCTTGCGCTTCTCGGAGAGGACCACGGCCCGGGGTTGCCCCGTACCGACGCCCCCTGCCGATGAGCCGACCCTAGAGGTACTTAACGCTGCTGAGCAATTTCTTCCACCACGCCCAAAATCGCGTAGGTCACGTATAGAAGGGATTGTCCCCGGCCGTGTGATCGGTCGCATCAATGATCTCGGTGACCTCAGGGATCGCGTCCCGGATGGCGGTCTGGATTCCGTCACGCAGCGTCGCCGCGCTCATGGCGCAGCCCTGGCAGCCGCCACCCATGGTGATGAACACCGTGGTGTCATCCACACCCACAAGTTCGGCGAAACCGCCATGCGACGCCAGGCCAGGGTTAATCGATTCCACGAGGAGCTGTGTGACCTTCTCGGCGATATCGCCGGTGAGCACGATGTCGCGTCCCTCGAACGGGTTCGGAGGTGTCGGCCGGTTCGGGTTGCGGATGACAAGGCCGGCCTGACCGCTCGTGCGAGGGAGGTCGAGCGTTGCTCCTCGCATGCGATCGATGCTCTCGGCGGCGACCACGACACTGAGACCGTCCTGGACCGAAAGGTCGTCTTCGGCTTCGAGGCTGCTGATCTCGGCGAACGCAAGGTCGTAGGCGTATTCGGTTCCGGCGGTGCCGGTGATCTCGACCCTGAGACACAGCGTGCCCGGATCATCCTCGCCGTCGCGGATTTCGTGGACCTTCGCGAGTGCTTCCGGGGTCAGCGTGAGAACAAAGGCATTGGTGTCTTCCACCGTCTCGGAGGGAACTGCTGAGTCCGCCAGATCGGTACCGCTTCCGGAAACATCGCTGCCTGACATTCGAACTCCTCGGAGGAAACGTCGGGCTCTGTCGCCCAACACCGTTTGGAGACGCTACCGCCCTCCGACCGGGGTTTGACATTTCTGGTGCCCGGCCGGGCACTCAGGCGAGATAGGACCCGCGCCCGAAGGCCATTGCGAAGCCCAGCATCGCGAGTAACGAGACAGCTACGACAACTGACCTGAGTCGTGGTCGGGCTGACAACAACTCACTCATAACAATCGCGCATGGGAACACGGCCAGCAGATAACGACCGGCACCATGAAAGTCCTTGGTGCCGAGCAGCGGCAGCGCGAGAACACCAGTCACATACAGCGCGTACGACCAACCGAATCGGCGCTTCACGAGTGGGACAAGAGCCAGAGCCCCAAACACCAAGAGCCCTTGGAAAACGAGTCCGATGGTCGATCCGGTCAACGGTCGGTTCTGGAGATCGCGTATCAACTGGAACTTCAGCCAGGTCGGTGGCCCCGCGCCCTGGTCCCAGCCCTTGCTCCCTTCGATGGTCACGAAGAGAAGCGGGTTGCCGAACTTGATCCAGAGAAATGCGCACCAACCACCTAGGCCGGCGAGAGAAAGGAATATCGGTGCATCGGAGCGCGTCATCGAGCGCGGGTCGAATCGGGCCGCCAAACCCTCGACTCCGTTCGAGGCATTGCGACGTTCGATCACGCGAAGGACTAATGCGGCAGCAACGACGAGTCCGGCCGGACGTCCCGCTGTCGCGATGATGCCTACGAGCCCGGCCCAAAACATTCGATCGCGTTCGACAAGAAGAAAGGCACCGATGGCCGCCGCTACGAAGAACGCATCGGCGTACACGGCGCCATACAGATAGAAGCTGTAGGGATAGACGCAGAACAGGACAACGCCGCACATGGCGACCTTGGCCGGGACGAAGATTCCGGCCCACTTGCGCAACATCATCACCGCCGCCACACCGGATACGGCGGTGACAACCGAACCGGTGATGTAGATGCTCGGAAAGGCCCAACTCAGAGCCTTTACCGCAATCGGGTAGGACGGCCAGAACGCCACCGATGATTGGGGTCCCGGGAAGTAGACGTAGCCCTCGCGGACAATTGTCCGATACCACTCGGCGTCCCAACGATTCCAGCCCTCGAACCAGGTGCCCCCGACGATTCCGGGCCGGGAGGGAAAAAACGAATCGTGCGGGAGATAAACATTCCCGACCCAAACCGCTAACCAAACCAGTAGGCCGAGCGACACGAACAAGGCGAGGGGTGTCCACCATCGTTCCGAGAGCATGCCAATGCGATTGCGCAGTGGGCGCGCCCGGCCACCGTCCGGCGCCACCACCGGAGACTGCACCGGGGCGTAGGTAGTTGAGGTGATTTCCGACATGTCGTGAGTTCCGATCGTCCCCCGACGACCTGCGGTCACGCTAGTGCCACTGATTCGTCGGATGCGGCCCCGACGTGCCGCCCAACCTGCCAACCCACCCGCCCGTCGGAAGGATGATGCCGAGGCCGTAGCCTCGGTGGCGTGATCCTCGTCGACGTCGAACGGGTCGGCATGAGCCGACCGGGTAAACCCCTCTTCACCGATCTGTCATTCACGGTGTCCTCCGGCGATCGAATTGGCATCGTCGGACTTAACGGCTGTGGCAAGTCCACTCTCCTGTCCGTACTTACCGGTGAGGCCACCGCCGAAACTGGTTCGGTCCGTCAGGGGCGCGACGTGCGCGTTGCCGCACTGGCCCAGCGGCCGATACTTCCGCCGGGAACCGTTCTGGCCGCCGTCGAGGACGCCGCGGAACAGTCGTGGGAGGCCGCGGCAGTTCTCGATCATCTCGGCATGACGCCTCTGCGCGATGCCGACACGAGCCGACTCTCGGGAGGGCAGGCCAAGCGCGTCGCTCTCGCCCGCACACTGGTTCAGGCGAGCGATCTGCTCGTCCTCGACGAGCCGACCAACCATCTCGACATCGATGCGATTGCGTGGCTTGAGGATCGTCTCGCCTCCTACCGAGGTGGGCTCATCCTCGTCACCCACGATCGGCACGTTCTCGATCGGGTGACCACCAAGGTTCTCGAACTCGATCGGGGAACCGGTTACATCCACGACGGCGGTTACGACGCATACCTCGAAGGCCGAGCCGATCGCGAGGAACAGGCCGCCAACGCCGAATCAAGTCGAAAGATTCTTGCGCGTAAGGAACTGGCGTGGCTGCGGCGAGGTGCTCCGGCGCGAACGAGCAAACCAAAAGCGCGCATAGAAACAGCTACTGCTCTCATCGAGACCCGCGCCGAACCACCAGCCCGTCAGGGCATTCCCGATTTGTGGTTCGGAACACCTCGCCTCGGCGACAAAGTCATCGAACTTCACGATGTCGCGTTCGCGCATGAAGGACATGCGCCTCTTTTCGAAGGAGTCGAACTCCTTCTCGATCCGCGCGAGCGTCTCGGCTTAGTTGGTCCCAATGGTGCCGGTAAGTCGACGTTGCTCGACCTCATCGCCGGACGCCGCCATCCCACCGCCGGAACCGTTGTTCCAGGGCCGACCGCTCGCATTGGTTATTACGACCAGGTGGGAGTCACCCTCGATCCGAAACAACGAGTGCGCGACGCCGTCACTGGCGGACATCGCCAACCCGATTGGCAGGACGCAGCACTCCTTGAATCATTCTGGTTTGATGGCGATGCGCAATGGGCTCCCATCGAACTCCTCTCGGGTGGGGAGCGTCGCCGCCTGCAACTGCTTCTCATTCTCGCCGCGAAGCCGAACGTGCTTCTCCTCGACGAACCCACCAACGATCTTGATCTCGATACGTTGCGCGTTCTCGAAGAGTTCCTCGACGACTGGCCAGGTGCACTCATCGTCGTGAGCCACGACAGAGCATTCCTTGAGCGAACAGTTGCTGACGTCATGGTGATGGATGGAACCCGCAAGCCAGGACGTCGCCGGGGTGGCTACGCAGCATGGGAAGACGAGCGCAGGGCGAATCGGGCTCGAGGTCGGGCCACGACCCTCCCCTCGCAGACTCCGGCGAAGAAAGTCCCCGCGAAAACCGGCGATGTGACGAAGCCCACCAAGTCTCCCGAAAAGGGAGGTATGGCGAAGCCCCGCAGTGCCAGCACCCTCCGACATCTCATGAAGGATCTCGACAAGGACATCATCCGTCTCGGCAAGAAGAGGGCAGCGATCGAGGCCACCATGGCCGAAAAGGCCGGTCAGGTGGACCACACCGAACTCGCCGAGATCGGTCGTCTGCATGCCGAAATCGTTGAGTCACTTGATCGGGCCGAAGAACAGTGGCTTGCTCTCGCCGAGGAGGCCGAGGCAAGCGCCGCCGGAGCCGCCTCTCAACACCGGTAGATTCATCCACTGTGATCGACGTCGACGCAAACACAGAGGCGCTGCGGGAGCTGCGCCGGGCCCGGCGTCATAACCGACTCTCCGAAATTCACTGGGTAGACGCCCTTTATCGCGTCTACATGATTGGCCTCGCTGCCGTGATCTTCATCATGCTCGCGGTTAGCCAACTCCCAGAGAACCGTCTTAGCGACGCTGACGCAATGATTTTCGCCAACGAGGCGCCGATGTGGCTCGGCCTTGGGTTCGCCATTGCTGCAGGTGTCGGCCTGCGGTCGGGAGGCCGTGGCGGTCCGCTCGTCCTCGAAGCACCCGTTGTCATGCACGAGCTCATGGCTCCCGTATCGCGCGCCGAGGTCGTTCGTCGCCCGGCCATCAAGCAACTTCGATTCCTCGGATTCGCCGGAGCCGTCGCCGGAGCGATCATCGGACTCGTCGCTTCTCGACGCCTTCCAGTGAACCCATTTGCGGCCATCGCATGCAGTGCCGGAGCCTTCGCTCTCGCCGGCGTTCTGGCTTCGGCAATCGCCATGTTTACGTCCGGTCGACGCATCCGCTGGTGGCCGGCCAACATCACCGCTTTCATCCTTATTGCGTGGTCGGCACTCGATGTGATTGGGAAGCGCACGACCTCACCGTTCACGATGATGGCCGACATGGCGTTCTGGCCGATCACGTTCCGACTTGTTGGACTAGTGGGACTGGTGATCGTTCCGGTCGTCGCATTGCTAGGACTCGCTCGTATCGGTGAGATCTCGATTGAACACGCTCTGCGACGGGCCGGACTCGTCGCACAACTCCGCTTTGCGGTCACTCTTCAAGATGTCCGCACCGTTGTGTTGTTGCGTCGACAACTCTCGCAAGAGAACGCTCGACTCAAGCCATGGGTTCGCATTGGGCGCGCCAAACGCAAGTCAATTGTTCCCCCGGTCTGGAAGCGCGATTGGCAGAGCTATTTGCGATTCCCGCTCCCCCGCCTCATCCGCATGGTCATGCTCGCCGTGATCGCCGGACTTTCGCTTGGGCTTGTGTGGCGCGGCACCGTTCCCGCCATCATCATTGCGGCCCTCGCCCTCTACCTTGCGGCCTACGACGCATCAGAGCCGACCGCTCAGGAAGTCGACCATCCCACTCGATGGGAGAGTTATCCCGAAGCGCCCGGAGCATTCCTCCTGCGCCATCTGGCTGCGGCCTTCACGATCATGATTGTTCTGTGCCTCATCGCCGGGGCGGCGGCGTTGGTATTCGTGCCGTTCACGGTCGTTTGGAAACTCGGGCTGATCATCATCGTTCCCGCTGCCCTTGCCTCTGCCTCAGCGGCCACGATCAGCACTGCACAAGGCGCCCCCGATGTCGCCGCACTTGCCGGACTCGGCCCCGATGTCATGGGTTGGCTCATGGTCGCCCGCTTGGTGATTCCTCCGGCCATCATGGTCGTTGCATTACTGCCGCTACTGGGCGCCGGTTCCGATGTCGAACTCGTAGACACAACCAAAGTTGGAAACTCGACGGTGTATGCATTGTTCGCCGTCGGTGCCGCAATCCTCTATCTCCGCACACGGAAGCCGAAGCACCTGTGACCTCAGCATTCAAACTCCCCAAGCAGCCACCCACGCCCGCCACCGAGCCGCGCCTCAATCTGGGCGCCTCGTTGCAGACACTCGACCTGAGCAAGGACTACGGCGACGGCATGGGCCTTGTCACCGAGCTCGATCTCGAAATCGGTGAAGGCGAACTCGTCATGCTTGTCGGCCCCAACGGTGCCGGTAAGTCGACATTCCTCGGACTTGCGTCGGGAATGCTCGAGCCGACGAGCGGTTGGGCGTTCATCCAAGGCTTTCCCGCCGGAACCGTCGAAGCGCGAGCTGCGCTCTCCTACCTCCCCGACAACCCGGTCCTCTATGACGATCTCAGTCTGGGCGAGCACATCGAATACATCGCCCGCCTTCATTCCACCCAGGACTGGGAGGAATACGCCGACGATCTTGTCGAGATGTTTGGCCTCACCGATCGCATCGACGATCTTCCTTCGCGATTCAGCCGCGGCCTCAAGCAAAAGACCGGTCTGATCCTCGGACTCATTCGCCCGTTCCGCGTGATGCTTGTCGACGAGCCCTTCGTTGGTCTCGACACACCCGGACAAGAAACCCTGGTCGAAATCCTGAGCGATGTCGTTGAGCAGGGGGCAACCGTTGTGTGCTCCACCCATCAACTTGATCTCGTGTCGCATGCCACCCGATGCATCGGTCTGCGCGATGGCGAACTCGCCTATGACGGTCCCGCCACAGAATCCAAGATCCGCGAACTCGTCGGCGGTCTCTGAGACTTGGCCGAAATCCCCTATCGCAAAGGGATCCTTTCGGAGCCCCTCGATCTCGACGGAGATGCGCCGCGAGTCAAACGACCGCCGCCGCTCATCGCCGCAACACCTGGGCTTGAAGTCGAGGTTCGCGGAACGCAACTCTGGGGCGTCGTCGTCGCCTGTGATTCGGCGATCGTCACGATTCGCGATCGCAACGGTCGCGACCATCAGGTCAAACTCCGCGATGGCGCATTCGATGTACAGGGCAAACAGGTCAGCCTCGCCCGACCGAAAGCGACAGCTGCGCCAGCGCAACGCACGGCTTCAGGTTCGGTCGCAGTGCCGGGTGCACCCGCCCGGATAGCTCGTGCCAGTCGCCTGCTTGTCGAAGGCGTACACGATGCCGAGCTTGTCGAGAAAGTGTGGGGTGACGACCTTCGGGTGGAAGGTGTCGTCGTTGAGTTGCTCGATGGCGCCGACAACCTGCTCGAGATCGTGCGCTCATACGGACCTCGCCCTGGGCGCCGCCTCGGCGTGCTTCTTGATCACTTGGTCGATAATTCAAAGGAAACAAGGATCGCCGAGGGCGTCGACCATCCCGATGTCCTCGTGACTGGCCATCCTTTTGTCGACATCTGGGCCGCAGTGAAGCCGCAGGTCGTTGGCATCGCCGCGTGGCCGGAGGTTCCGAGGGGACAATCTTGGAAAGAGGGAGTCTGTGCCGCTCTCGGTGTCGACGATCCCCGCCTGTTCTGGAAGAAGATCCTCAACTCCGTGTCCAGCTATGCCGATCTTGAACCACCATTAGTCGGGGCCGTCGAGCAACTGATCGACTTCGTCACCGAACCGGCCTGAGTTCCTTCGTTGACCCGCACCAATGACACGTCCAGAGACGGTTTTTCCGGCGGCTAGCGTTTCGACATGACCGAAACCGCCGTCAACTATGAGCTCCAGGGATCCGTCGCCGTCATCACCATCGACGATGGCAAAGCAAATGCGATCAGCCACGAAATCGCCGCCGCAGTTCGCAGTTCCCTCAACAAGGCCCGAAACGAAGCCCGAGCCGTCGTGATCGCCGGTCGTCCCGGTCGCTTCTCGGCGGGATTCGATCTTCCGACGATGACTTCAAGCACTGAAGCCGCCCGCGAACTACTCAGGGCCGGTGCCGAACTCGCTCTTGAGATCCACGAGTTCCCGATGCCGGTCGTGATGGCATCAACAGGTCACGCATTCGCCATGGGAGCGATCCTCCTCATGGCCGCCGATGTTCGCATCGGTGCCGAGGGGAACTACAAGATCGGCCTCAACGAAATCGCGATCGGCATGCCCGTTCCTCGCTTCGCTGTCGAACTTGCACGCAACTCACTCAGCATCGCCGAGTTCACCAAAGCCGTGAATCACGCCACCGTCTACGACTGCGCCGGGGCAGTGAACGCCGGGTATCTCGACCGCCTTGTGGCCGATGACGATGTTGTCTCCACTGCAGTCGCCGTCGCGGCCGAACTTGGTGAGCGTCTGCATCCCAAGCCTTTCGCTATCACCCGCATCAACTGCCGCGGTGAGGCTGTCGCCAAGATGCGTCGCGAACTCGTCGAAGACATCGCCACGTTTACGGTCGAGCTTCCGTCCGACTGACAACCTCAGGGCTTCGGCTCACCGCTCGTGACTTTTGTCTTGCCGCCGGATCTGATGCTTGCAGCCCGACCGGGACCAATGGAGCGGCGGGCTAGATGCGGTAGTTCTTCTTCGCGACTAGTGGAGTTGTCGGCGAGTTCATCCTCAACCTCTAGCCTTCGGGACATGTCTGAGATCAATCCCTCCCCCGTCTTCGACCATCCCGATCGCCACATCGGATTCCGAGGGGCATTCAACTTCCGGGATCTCGGTGGGTATCGGGGCCACGGCGGTAAATCGGTCAAATGGCGCACGCTCTTTCGTGCTGACGCGCTTCACCGACTCGACGAGGTCGAACTCGATGAACTCGCCGGCCTCGGCATGCGCAGCGTTCTCGATCTGCGCACAGCCACCGAAGTAGATCACGGCCGGATCGAAGCCGATCACCTCGGAATCCTCCATCTCCATTTCCCCGTGCTTGGTCAGGCATGGGAGCCCAAGGATCTCGATCCCGATGCCGATGCGGGTGATGTTCTGGGGAGTCTCTATATCGAGATGTTGACCGTCGGCGCACCGGCTCTTGCGAACTCGTTGCGCACCATTGCCTCGGTCGAATCGCTCCCCGCCGTATTTCATTGCGCGGCCGGCAAGGACCGTACCGGCGTTCTCGCCGCCATGGTTTTGTCGCTTGTCGGCGTCGACGAAGAAACCATCGTGGGCGACTACGCCCTCACCGGCATCGCAATGGATTCACTCGTCGAGCGACTCAAAAAGGACAGCCCCGAATCGCTAAGCGCCATGAACGATCAGCCCTCCGCCTACCTCGCGACGCCGCCCGAGGCAATGATCATGTTCCTTGCCCATGTCAACGCGACCTACGGGTCCATTACTGGCTACGTGAACCACATCGGCGTCGAATCCGACGTCATCGACTCGCTTCAGGCAAACCTTCTCGCCTGAAGCAACTAGGCCGGATCAGCGACGGCGACGTTGCCAGATCACGACGGCCACGACCGCAGCGAGCGCCGCGGCGAGCGCGATCACAAGCTTCGAGTTTCCCGGCTTCGTCGATGACGAAACGATTGACGCGCCGGTAAATGATGGTGCGCGTGGGGGCATCTGCGAAGCCGTGTCGGTGACGATTTCCACGTCGGCATCGGCCGTGGCGATAACCGTCTCACCTACTGGAGTGATTTCGATTTCGATGTCCTCGGGAAGACCGGGGGAAACCAGATGGTTTTCGAGAATCGCATCGACGGGCGCTTGTTCCGTTGATGACGGAACCGGACGACCGCGACCACGCTGAGGGTTATACGACGACATCGGATTCTCCTGACGAGAGCGGGACAGCAGCAACTGCCGGGTTCGCTGGGGATGTTCCGAAAAGCTCAGGAACAACGGCACTCAGGAGCACATCGAATTCGACGGCGGCTTCACTGGCACCCTGCCGATTACCAAGACCGTGAATGGGAAGTGACTGCGCCGATGCCTCGGCGACTGCCGCCCTCAGATGAACGGGCGCAAGTACCTGATCGCCGTACTGCTCGAGCAGTGCGGTGTGCCAATAATGCGCATCGCGGGTGCGACCGAGCCGGTTGATGGCAACGCCAGCAATGGCGGGGCGTCCATCGCGACGCGACGCTATGCGCGAGATAGTGAGTTGGATATTGGCCACACCGTCGGAGGCCCAAGCGCCGGGTTCGGTGACAATGAGCGCTCGATCCGCGGCGAACAAACCGTTGATGGTGAGCAGCCCAAGCGACGGCGGACAGTCGATGACGACGAGGTCATAACCGTTGTTCTCGAGCGCCTGCTGCAACCGGTCCTGAGCGCCTATGGCGTCATTGGCGAGGTGCGGTTCACGGGCGGCAAGTGCAGGGGTGCTGGCAAGGGCATCCGGGGCCGTGCCACCGGGAATCGTCCAGGTGGACGGCACCGCAAGGGCGCGGGCGGAACCGGGGCGGTCGACTTCAAGAGCAGCGTCGACACTGGTTGCCGGCTCCCAGATGCCGAGTCCGCTGGTGGCGTTGGCCTGCGGATCAAGATCAACCACCAACACCTTCGCTCCGCGGAATGCAGCGGCGGAAGCAAGGCCGAGGGCGACGGTGGTCTTGCCCACGCCGCCCTTCTGATTGACCACGGCGACAACGGGCATGGCACCAAGGTACCGCGGGACCCCGCTGCCGTCCGACAATCATCAAGGAAATCGGGGCTTTGCGGAATAAGCAGCGCCTATTCGATGCTTACTCGACCATGACAGTCACCCAAGGACAGCCCGCTCCCAATTTCAACCTGCCCGATCAGGACGGATCACCCGTCTCGCTCGCATCGCTTGGCGGTCAATGGGCCGTTGTGTACTTCTACCCGAAGGACGACACACCCGGTTGCACGGCCGAGTCCTGTTCGTTCCGCGACAGCTACGAGGCCTTCACCGATGCCGGCGCCAAAGTTGTCGGCATCAGTTCCGATTCGGTGGAATCTCACAAGGCTTTCGCTCTGAAGTACAACCTCCCCTTCACGCTGCTTGCCGATGTCGACGGCACGGTCCGCAAGGCGTTCGGCGTGGGCAAGACCCTCGGCCTCATCCCCGGGCGAGTCACCTACGTGATCGATCCCGAGGGCATCGTGCGCGGCACGTTCTCGTCGCAGTTCAAGCCCAAGAAGCACATCGACGAGGCACTCGCCATCATCTCGGGTTCCTAAAGACCGGACTGCCCGCGAGCGTCGACGAGGATTACTGCGCCGTGGGCGCCGTGTACCTCGTCGGATCAGCGACCCCGGCATCGAAGAACCCTCGGGCCCGCAGAAGGCAGGCCTCACAATGACCGCATGCTCCTCCGTCGGGGCCAGGGTCGTAACACGTTGAGGTCCGGCTGTAGTCCACGCCGAGTTCCTCACCGAGTCGAATGATCTGTCCTTTTGTCAGCGCAATGAGCGGCGTGTGGATCATCAACGGATCTCCCTCCACTCCGGCGCGCGTAGCGAGGTTGGCCATCGACTGAAACGCTTCAATGAACTCGGGGCGACAATCGGGATAGCCCGAGTAGTCCACGGCATTCACACCGATGTACACATCCGATGAACCGCGCACTTCGGCAACTGCCAACGCGAAGCTCAGGAAGATGGTGTTGCGCGCTGGGACATACGTGATCGGAACACCTGAATCACCGGGATCTTCCGCCGCGAGCTCTTCAAGTGATTCATGCTTGGGAACCTCGAGCGAAGCGTCGACCAAAGCCGAGCCACCAAACGCGGCGAGATCGATGTCGGCAATCAGGTGCTCGATGCCTTCGGACGCAGCAATTTCCGCGGCGCAATCGAGTTCAACCGTGTGTCGCTGCCCGTAACGAAAACTGAGTGCAATGGGCGTGAAACCTTCAGACTTCGCAATGGCAAGACACGTCGTCGAGTCCAGACCTCCCGAGAAGAGAACAATCGCAACGCGACTCGTTGCGGGCTCCGTCATTGGACGCCGCTCCACAACAGCCGTTGCGATCCTGCGGGATCATCAACGAGTGCACGCTCCGTATCGAAAACCATGACCGGCCACTCGGCTCCATCGGCTTCGGGCCACTCCGGCAGTTCCCCGACGTTTGGGTCACCGGTGCGTGCAAACGCCAGCCATGCGTCCTGCATTACCCCGGATAGTTGACGGAGTTCGTCGGTCGCGTCGCCACCAAGGAAGATCGACGCGCCCGGATTGTCAAGCACTCCGAAGACGAATGGAATCTCGAGAGCGTGACATGATCCGAGGACGCCGCCGAACGACGGGCTCTTCCACGTGAAGAGGTACTGATAAGTCGCAGCGAGCCCGTGCATCCGCGCCTCGATGAGACGCAGCGCCGGCATTCGAAAACTCGAGTCGGTGAGAACCGCGCTCCAGAGCTCATCCGGCGACGCTTCCGGCATGGCGGCGGCGTAGACGTCATGCACTTCGTGTCGCTCACCGAAAACGCGCTCGAGGCGGTCGAGAAGCTCCGGATGATCAAGGCTTCCAGGACTCATCAGGCGGAACAGGTTCCACTCGTCGAGATTGGTCCCGATAAGCAACGGGACATCAGCCGCTTCTCCGGACGCCACTGCAACGAGCGGATCCATCGGCAGCCATTCCCCGTCGACCACCGGCTGAGTCGCCATCGACAACGCCAGACCAGTAGGTCCGGCGATCGCGGAGGCATCGGAAGAGAGCGCTCCTTCGACCGATCCGGCTGCTTCCGTGATTGCTTCGGCCGATGCAGCAAGAACCTCGTCGAGAGTTGTTGCACCGAGTTTCGTCATCACCCGCGAAGTAATGACTGAAGCGGTCTCCGGAGTGAAGGTGTTTGATGCGGCTCCACTTTGTGCGATCGCTCGATGGAACAGACCGCGCGCCGCGGGAAGGGTCAGAAGCGTCGACACACTCATCGCACCGGCCGACTCGCCAAAGATGGTGACGTTGTCGGGATCACCGCCGAACCCGGCGATGTTCGCACTCACCCATGCAAGCGCAGATGCTTGGTCAAGCAGACCGTTGACGCCGCTCGATCGGTATCGCGGATCGAGGTCACCAAGCCACAGGAACCCGAGCGCACCGAGTCGGTAATTGACAGTGACGACAACGACATCGCCGCGCAATGCAAGCGAGCTTCCGTCGTACCAAGGAATTGACGACGAACCGCTACTGAATCCTCCTCCGTGGATCCACACCATGACTGGGCGCTTCGCTTCGTCACAACCGGGCGAGAACACGTTGAGAAAGAGGCAGTCCTCAGAAGTGTTCTCGACCGCATCACCCAAAAACGCAGTGACTCCACCAGCCGGTTGCATCGCTGTCGCCCCGAATCCGCGGCCTGAGCGAACTCCATCCCAAGGTTCGGGTGGTGACGGTGGCATGAATCGACGATCGCCCGTCGGCGCAGCGGCATACGGAATCCCTCTGAACTGCCAGACCCCTTTGCTCTCGAAGCCCTCAATCCGTCCCTGCGTTGTCGCGACGATTCCGGTTTCGCTCATGGCTCACGCTCTTTTGTGCAGTCGGATAATTGTGTCTGACGCTACCCGGCGTAGAGAATCCAAAATGGGCGTAGTTCGCGTGCGCTGCAGACTTCTGTCGGCCCGAAAGGTTGCCCAGAGCACACGGCCGATAGATTCCGACCGTGAGTTTCCCCCGAAAAGCGCGACGAATAACCCTGATCTCTGCACTCGCAGTACTAGCTAGTGCTTTGCTCACACGACTGTTTCTCCGGGGCCGACGCGACGGCGCAGGTAGCTCACCCGTCCGCTTCAAGGCCCGTCGCAGTCGTAATCTCCAAATTGCCCTGCTCGGAGCCCAGACCGGTTCGTCCTACGTCGCCCACCGGGCTCGTCGGGCATTTGTTGATGCCGGACGGCGGCGCGAACTCGACATGGCATTCGAGTTGAAGACGGCCGAGCAGATCGCCGAATCTCTCGGCAATATGAAGGGCGCCCTGATGAAGATCGGGCAGATGCTCAGCTATCTCGATCAAGGTCTTCCCGAACACGTGCGCACAGTGCTCGCCGAGCTACAACACAACGCCCCACCCATGAGCGCAGAACTTGCCGCCGCCGTGATTGTCGAAGAATTAGGCGCGGCGCCCGATGTCGTGTTTGCCGAATGGGATCCGGTGCCGATCGCATCAGCGTCAATCGGGCAGGTCCACCGGGCAATGACACTCGACGGAAGGGCGGTGGCCGTCAAAGTCCAGTATCCCGGAGTCGCCGAGGCCATCGCTTCCGATCTCGACAACGCAAGTCTCATCTTTGCGGGCCTCGGCTTCCTCTTCCCCGGCCTCGAGCAGGACGCAATCGTTGCCGAGCTACGCGAACGGCTCGTCGAAGAACTCGACTACGTGAACGAGGCGCGCAATCAGGAACTATTCCGATCTGCGTATCTGGACCATCCCACGATCCACATTCCGCAAGTCTTCCCCGAGTACTCGTCGACAAAGGTGTTGACGACCGAACTCGCCGACGGCGTCCACTGGAGCGAGATGCTCACGTGGGGACAGGAGGAGAAGAACCTGGCCGCCGAAACTCTCTACCGTTTCGCGTTCGGGAGTCTTTTCCGTCTGGCCGCGTTCAATGGCGATCCCCATCCCGGCAACTATCTCTTCCGACCCAGCGGCCAGATCACGTTCCTCGATTTCGGGCTGGTCAAGCAGTTCACCCCCACCGAGGTCGTGGACTTTGGCGACATGATCAAGAGCATCGTCCTCGATCCCGATCCCGTCGAGTTCCGTTCGATCGTTGAGAAGATCGGCTTGCTCCCGGTCGGCCTCGACGTCGCCGATGCCGATGTGTTCGATTACCTCAAGCACTTCTACGACTTCGTCCACGAAGATGGGATCTATACGATCACCCCGGAATTCGGCTCGGAATCGATCCGACGGATTTTCGACACAAGCGGCCCGTTCTCGAAGATCCAAAAGGCGGCGAACGTCCCTCCCAGTTTCGTCGTCATTCAGCGGATCAATCTCGGCCTCTATTCGATGTTCGGAGAGCTCCATGCCACCGGGAACTGGCGCCGCCTGGCTGAGGAAATCTGGCCTTTCGTCAACGGTCCTCCGTCCACGCCAATGGGACACGAGATCGAACGCTGGCGCGGGCGCCAACAGCCGGCCCTTCGTGCGAAACTGCCCTAGTGACCGACGGACAGCCCTCTCCACTCTTGACTTCCGCGCATGAACGATGGGCAGCCCGCGACGCAGCCGTCGTTTGGCACGGGTTCACACAGATGTCGAGCTATGTCGACAACCAGCCGATCATCGTCGAGTCCGCAGAAGGACGGGAACTTATCGACGTCGACGGACGTCGTTATCTCGATGCAATCTCCTCGCTCTGGGTGACCACTCTTGGCCATCACGTTCCCGAACTTGACCAAGCCGCCCGCGAGCAACTCGATCGGGTCGCACATTCGACGATGCTCGGCAACGGCAATCGCATCACGATTGAACTTGCCGAAGCGCTCGCTCCGAGAGTGCCGGTGGCCGAACCGCACTTCCTTTTCGCGTCCGATGGTGCCGCCGCAGTTGAGCAAGCCCTGAAGATCGCTTTTCAGTTCTGGACCAATCAGGGGATCTCCGGCCGCACCCGCTATCTCGCACTTGGTGGGGCCTATCACGGCGACACGATCGGAGCGATCTCCGTTGGTGCCGGCGGATTCGGAACCGACATGTTCGACCCCCTCCGCTTCAATGTCCTGCGCGCTCCCGGTTACGACGATGCCGGATGGGCCGACACCGCAGTGGCGATGATCGCCACTCATGCCCATGAGCTCGCCGCAGTTGTCCTCGAACCACTCGTGCAAGGCGCAGTCGGGATGTGGGTTACCGAACCCGAGTCAGTCGAACGCGTCGCCGCTGCGTGCCGCGAGCATGACGTTCTGCTCATCGCTGATGAAGTTGCGACCGGCTTCGGACGAACCGGAACACTCTTCGCCTCTGAGCAGTGCGGTATCCGCCCCGACCTCATGTGCATTGGTAAAGGTCTCACCGGCGGTTACCTGGCCATGGCGGCGACTGTCGCCTCGCGCCGGGTCTACGACGCGTTCCTCGGACCCGATCTCTCCGAGATGACGCTCTACCACGGCCATTCTTTTTCCGGCAATGCCCTCGCTGCAGCAGTAGCTCTGCGCCATCTCCAACTTTTCGACGAACTCGATGTCCTCGCCAACGTGCGTGAACGCGGCACCCAACTCGGTACCCGCCTGGCCGGCATGTCCACGGACCGTGCCGCCGTCGGGAGCATTCGCCGCCGCGGCTTGATGACCGGCGTCGAACTCGCACCACCTGCCGATGATCTTCGTTGGGGTCGACGCGTCTGCGCGGCAGCCGTGCGCCGCGGCGTTCTCCTGCGCCCTCTTGGCGATGTCGTCGTGATCATGCCGATCCTCACGACGACCGCCAACGAGATTGATCGCATCGTTGATGTGCTTGCCGAATCGATCGACGAGATCTGCGTCGGATGACCGACATTTCGGCCCGTTCGTGGAGCGCATGGGTCGCCGGAGAGACGGGGAGCATTCGAACTGCCGGTCAGTGGCGCGAACCTCGCTCATTCGATTCCGTCGGTCCACGCGGCACTCTCGTCGCCACTGGTCGACAGGTCACCTCTTTTGCTTCCAACGATTACCTCGGCCTTTCACAACATCCGTCGGTAACGGCCGCCGCTGTTGAGGCGATTGAGCGATGGGGTTCCGGTTCCGGAGCGTCCCGCCTCGTCGTTGGGTCGCGACCGGTTCATCACGATCTCGAATCGGCGATCGCCCTCTGGCGCAACACCGAGGCCGCCATCGCCTTTCCGACGGGCTACGCCGCGAACCTCGGCCTTCTCTCAACACTGGGCCGTCGGGACGTCCAGATCTTTTCCGATGAACTCAATCACGCGTCGATCGTCGATGGATGCCGCCTTGCGCGCGCCAATGGTGCAGCAGTCACGATCTACCCACATCTCGATCTTGTTTCTCTCAGGGCCGGCATGGCCGCGTCGTCGGCGTTACGAATGATCGTTGTTACCGATTCGGTTTTCTCAATGGATGGCGACGTTGCCCCTGTCGACGAACTTGTCGCCCTCTGCGCTGAATTCGACGCCCTGCTCATTCTCGACGAGGCCCACTCGGTTCTTCAGGAGGTTCCGTCAGATTCCGGTCGCCCCGATCTGATCGTTCAGGTTGGAACGATGTCGAAGACGCTCGGAGCGCTCGGCGGATTCGTCGCTGCATCCCAGCCCATGGTGGAACTCCTCGTGAACCGGGCTCGCTCCTACATCTTCACGACCGCATCAAGCCCCGCCGACGCAGCGGCTGCACTTGCTGCTATCGGAATCCTTGGCTCACCCGAAGGAGACAAGCTGATTCGGACCCTTCGCTCTCACGTCGACAGAATCGCTCCTGGCCACGAGACCCCAATCATCCCGTGGATTCTGGGTGGGGAGGCGGCGGCGCTCGATGCGGCGGCGGCCCTTCTCGAACGTGGACTTCTCGTTCCCGCCATACGCCCGCCGACGGTTCCAGCGGGTCAGAGTCGATTACGGATCGCACTATCCGCGTCCCACTCCGACGCGGAGATCATGCTTCTTGTCTCAACACTCGTTGAGCTCGGATTCGTGCCCGGAGACCTCCAATGAGCAGTTCGCGGGAAATGGAAACCTCGAAATTTCGGCCGCATTTGCTCGTTGTCGTCGTCGGCACTGGCACCGATGTCGGCAAGACCTGGGTCGCGGCGCGGTTGCTTCGCGATCTGCGCGCCGAGGGCTCCGACGTCGCTGCCCGGAAACCGGTCCAGTCATTCGATCCTGCCGACCGGTTCACCGATGCCCATGTGCTCGCAGAGGCAAGCGGCGAAGATCCGGCTGATGTCTCGCCCCGACATCGGTGGTATCCCGTACCAATGGCACCTCCAATGGCCGCCGAAGCGCTCGGTCGCGCGCCATTCACCATCGCCGATCTTGTCGATGAAATTTCGTGGCCTGTACTCATTCCTGACGTTGGCATGGTCGAGACTGCCGGCGGAGTCCGCTCCCCTCAGGCATCCGACGGCGACGCCATCACCCTCATCGAAGCGCTTCAACCCGATCTGATCCTTGTCATTGCCGATGCCGGCCTCGGGACCATCAATTCGATTCGCCTCACGCTCGACGCCATCGACCGCGGCTCACACGTGGCAACGCCGATCGTGGTGCTCAACCGTTTCGACCCTGCCGATGATCTGCATTGCCGCAATCGGGATTGGCTCGAATCAAACCTCGAAACCGAGGTTTTGGCGTCGGTTCCTGCCGTCATGACTCGTCTTCGTCGCCGCTGAGCCGGCAAAACAACCGTCGCAATCGCCGTCCGACCGGGCTCCCAGAAACCCGGGCCGGTATCGTTTCTTTCAGTCACCGGGGCGAATTCGCGTTTCCAGAACCGGATAGTCCCCAACGATCCGGACGAGAGGCGGTGCCAGCTCATGACAGATGAATTGATAAGCCTCACCGAAGCTGCCACCCGTCTCGGCGTTCATTACATGACCGCCTATCGCTATATCCGCACTGGGCAGCTCCCCGCGATCAAAGTGGGTGGCGAATGGAGCGTGGCCGCCGCCGATGTCGACTCGTTCCGCAAGGGCCCGACTCCGTCAGCGACGAACGGCCGCCCTAAGGCCGATTTCCACAAGCGACTCGAAGGCCGTCTCGTGATCGGCGACGAAGGCGGCGCCTGGACCGTCATCGAATCCGCTCTGGCCGCTGGAGTCGAACCCGCCCAGATCTATCTCGATGTCCTCGCCCCCGCTCTCGCCCAGATAGGCGCAGACTGGGCGGCAGGACGCGCCACCATCGCCGAAGAACACCGGGCCACGGCAGTCACCATCCGCCTTATTGGCAGACTCGGCCCGCACTTCAACCGGCCCGGCAAAAAGCGCGGCACCGTGATCATCGGAGCTCCTTCCGGAGATCAGCACAGCGTCCCCGGAGCCATGGCTGCCGATCTCCTTCGTGGTCAGGGTTTCGATGTACTCGATCTCGGAGCAAACACTCCTGCCGAGTCATTCGTCGATGCCGCCCGTCATTCCGATCGTCTGATTGCCGTAGGTATCAGCGCCACGATCGGGCCCAACACCGAGGTCATTCGCGAAACAATCTCTCTGGTCCATTCCGAACTCGACTGTCCAGTGGTTCTCGGCGGTCATGCGCTCGACGAGATGGACGATCCGGAATCCCTCGGCGCCGATTTCGTCACGTCGTCATCGACCACAATGATGCAAGCCTTCGACACTCTTGCCGAAGCACGAATCCGTACCGGTTCCTAAACCGGATCAGGCCCCCAATGACCCTTCCGTCGATTCCCAATCAACAAGGTATCCAACGTGCATTCGCATCCTTTAGCGATGCGGCTCTCGAGGCGATCATCGCCCCCAGCTGGAGCACGATCGGTTTCGCCGTGCGCAAGCGGCTCGAGGGATGGGACGCCAATCCACTGCCGCGACTCGACGGCCGCGTCGTCGTCCTCACTGGTTTCACCTCGGGAATCGGGCTTGCCGCTGCAACCCGACTCGGGGAACTCGGGGCGACGTTGCATCTCGTCGGTCGGAATCCCGACAGAGTCGACGCCACCGCATCGGCGCTGCGCAACTCCGGCTCAATTGTCCACACAAGCATTGCCGACATGGGCGACCTTGAAGCAGTGCGTGCAATCGCCGCCGAAATAACTGCACAGCACGCATCCATCGATGTGCTGGTGCACAATGCTGGCGCACTGTCTCCGACATACGCACTGTCACCCCAGGGCATTGAGATGACCATCGCATCTCAAGTGCTGGGGCCCTTCCTGCTCACTTCGTTGCTGCTTCCAGCATTGGAGGCCGGGGAATCGGCCGGCCGTGTCATCACCATTGCGTCCGGCGGCATGTACTCAGAGCGACTCAATGTCGACACGCTCGTCATGACGCCCGATGACTACAACGGCGTGCGCGCCTACGCCAGAGCGAAACGAGCACAGGTTGAGCTCAACGCTGAATGGACCCGACGATGCCGGACAGGCGTGCTGTTCAATGCGATGCATCCCGGCTGGGTGGACACACCCGGCGTCGAGCATTCCCTCCCCCGGTTCCACGCTGTAACCAAACCCGTCCTGCGATCAGCCGATGCCGGAGCCGACACCCTCGTTTGGCTAGCGGCTGCCGACAAGGGGACCATTGGCGTGGGTGGCGGTTTCTGGCTCGATCGGCATCGACGAAGCATTACCAAATTCCCCGGAACATCCGCTCCGGCCGGCGAGCGCTCTCGACTTTGGAACTGGTGTGAAGAGAACAGCGGTTCCGGTCCTCAGCCATCATGAAAATCGCCATAATTGGCTCGGGAATCGCCGGACTTACCTGTGCCCATCTGCTTGATCCCCATCACGATGTCACCGTTTTCGAAAGTAGTGACCGACCGGGGGGACATACCAACACCGTCGACGTCACTGTGCCTGATGAATACGGAAATCCGGTTTCGGTCGCCGTCGACACCGGTTTCATCGTGTTCAACGAGCGCAACTATCCCAACTTCATCAAACTGCTTGAGCGACTCGACGTTCCCAGCCAGCACAGCGAGATGAGTTTCTCCGTCCGATCCGATGTGACCGGGCTCGAGTACCGGGGAACCAATCTCAACACGCTCTATGCGCAGAGGCGAAACATACCGAGCCTGTCGTTCGCCCGAATGTTGATTGACATTGTTCGGTTCAACCGCGCCGGCCGACGCGTCCTCAATGCCGGACCCGAAGTAGCTGCAGCCGGCGATCGCACGCTTAGACAATTCATCGAACGCGGCAACTATTCGAACCGGTTCCGCGAGCAGTTCCTCATTCCGCTCGGCGCTTCGATCTGGTCGGCTGATCCCGCCACGTTCCTTGACTTTCCCGCCTCTACGTACTTCAGGTTCATGGACAACCATGGGCTGCTCGAACTGCAGGGGATCCCGACATGGCGAACGGTCACCGGAGGTTCGCGGCAGTACGTCCGAGCGCTCGCTGATCGACTCAACAGGGCGATCCGACTCGCCACACCAGTTCGATCAATTCGACGCATGCCCGATGAGTCTCGCCCGCTTGGTACAGCAGTTTCGATCGAACTCGCCGACAACTCGACCGAGATTTTCGATGCCGTCATCGTTGCCTGTCATTCCGACCAGGGGCTCAAGTTGCTGGGCGACCCAACTCCCGACGAAACCGATGTTCTCGTGAGCATCCGCTACCAGCCCAACATCGCCACGCTTCATACCGATTCGCAAATGCTTCCACGCTCTGCACGGGCCAGAGCGAGTTGGAACTATCACCTCGATGCAGGATCCGCTACCGCAGCGACACTCACGTACTGGATGAACAACCTCCAGTCGATTCAATCCCCACACCAGTTCCTCGTGACTCTGAACCGACCAGACGAGATCGACCCGGACAAGATCATCGCCCAGTTCCACTATGACCATCCGGTCTTCGATGGCCCAGCAATTGCCGCCCAGAAGCGGCGATCCGAGATCCAGGGCGGTCAGGGCACTTTCTTCGCCGGCGCGTACTGGGGATATGGATTCCACGAGGACGGTGTCAACTCGGCACTCGACGTCTGTGACCGGTTTGGGATTCACCTGTGACTGGAAGTGCCCTGTACGAAGGAAGCACGCGTCATCGCCGCTTCAGTCCCGCCTCACATGAGTTCAGTTTCCGCATCTACCTCGTGCTGCTCGACCACGATGACCTCGCTGGAGATCCGACCATGGTCGAGTCCGGCGGAATTCTCGGAGGATCGCTGTGGCCGGCGCTCCGGTTCACGCGTGCCGATTACCTCGACGGAGACGCCACGACCCGACTCGGCGACGCAATCCGCGATCTCGTCACCGAGCGAACCGGCATTCAGCCGAGAGGACGCATCCTCACTCTGACCCAAGTCCGCTCAAACGGTTACGTCTTCAATCCCATTACCGTGCACTACTGCCTCCGCCCGGAAACAGAATCGGATGACACTCCCCGGATCGATGTCGTCGTTCTCGAAGTCACGAACACGCCATGGAAAGAACGGGTCTGGTACGTCGTCGACGCGCGCTCCGGTGCGGTCACCGATCCCGAGCAGGGAGTTTCGGTCGCAGAAGTCGACGCTCGGGGTCGAATCCGGTCAGAGTTTCCTAAGCGTCTTCATGTCTCCCCATTCATGGAAATGGACATGACCTATCGGTTCACCGCAACACCACCCGGCGATCGGCTCTGGTTCCGACTCGAGAACCTGAAGATCACCGGGGATCACGTTGACAAAGTTTTCGACGCCGATCTCAGTCTCTTCCGCTCCCCCCTAAACATCGGCACCCTGCGATCCGCGGCCACCCGACATCCCTTCCAGACCATTCGGGTCTGGGCAGCAATCCACACAAATGCACTCAGACTTCGATCGAAACGGATCCCCTTCGTCCGTCATCCCGATCGCACGTAAATCCTTTCAGGAAACCAACTGTCATGCTCCGTCAGAAACTCGCAAAGATCACCCTCATCGGACTCGCACGAGCCTTCGTTCGAGAAGAATTCCAGATCGTTGACGCAAACGGACCCATCCGCGCGTGTCGGCGAAACCGATCACGCCGCTCGTCTGAAGACATCATGACGTCGAGCATCACGATCTCCGATACTCGGGCGTGGTCACTCGTTCTTCTCGGAGGCAGCGCCGGATTGGGCGAAGCCTGGTTCAAGGGTTACTGGGATACCGACGACCTCACCACGGCACTGCGCGTGCTTGCACGGGCGACCCGCACAGCAGATCGACCGAGGTCGGCACTTCACGGAATCACGCGTCCAATCTCGGACCGGCTTCGGCGACTCCGGCCTCAGGACAAAAAACGAGACCGACGAAACATCGGTGCTCACTATGACCTCGGCAATGACTTCTTCGAACACTTTCTCGATCCGACCATGATGTATTCATCGGCGATCTTTCCCTCACCGGAGGCAACACTCGAGGAAGCATCCGTCGAAAAACTTGATCGACTCTGTCGGCTCATCGGACTCGCGCCTGGCGACCGAGTCCTCGAAATAGGAACGGGCTGGGGCGGTTTTGCCATCCATGCCGCAACGCGCTTCGAAGCGATCGTGACAACCACCACGATCTCCGCTGAACAGTTCGCCTATGCACGCGACCGCGTGAATCGGGCCGGGTTGAGCGATCGGATCGTTGTACTCCATGACGATTACCGCGACCTCTCCGGCACATGGGACAAAGTCGTCTCGATCGAAATGATCGAAGCAGTCGACTGGCGCGAATACGACACGTTCTTCGAACATTGCTGCAAACTGCTCAAGTCCGGAGGAACGATGGGGCTGCAGGCCATCCTCATCGAGGATGATCGATTCGAGCGAGCGAAGAACACTCAAGATTTCATCAAGGCGCACGTGTTCCCCGGCGGATGCCTTCCTTCCAACGATGCCATCCTTCGATCCGTTGCCAAGGTCACCGATTTCACCATGACGGCCAAGGTCGCGTTCGGACCCGACTACGCGGAGACGCTGCGACGCTGGCGAACCAATCTCCATTCCGACGAAGCGGCACTCGCGGCTCTTGGGCTCGACCGACAGTTTCTACGACTCTGGGATTTCTATCTCTGCTATTGCGAAGCCGGCTTCGATGAGCGGTCCATCGACGTTGCTCAGATCGTGCTCACTCGGGCCGACACCTAAACGGGAACCGGGGTCAGGGCGTCGCGTCCGGCAAGAACTGCCTCGACGTTGGCACAGCACAAGTCCACCATCGCCGAGCGTGCATCGGTCGACGCCGAACCAAGGTGCGGCGCCAAGACAACGTTGTCGAGATCGACGAGACCCGACATCAACGCGGGCTCGCGTTCGTACACATCGAGACCTGCCGCCGCTATCTGACCGACGCGCAACGCTTCGACGAGTGCTGCTTCGTCGATGAGTGCCCCACGCCCGGTATTGATGAGCACTGCTGTCGATTTCATCGAGGCAAGTGCCGCAGCATCGATCAGATACCGACTCTCGGCATTGAGCGGCGCATGCAGCGAAATGAAGTCCGACGAACTGAGCACGTCCTCGAGCGGAAGCCAGCGGGCGCCGAGTTCGGCTTCGAGTTCAGAGGGCACGCGATTGCGGTTGAAGTAAACGACCGACATTCCAAATCCGCGCGCCCGTCGCGCCACCGCGCTTCCGATCGCACCCATCCCGATAATTCCCAGAATCCGTCCGCGCAGTGGTTGGCCGACCAGTTGGGTCGGCGCCCAACCCGTCCATGTGCCCGCACGCACCATCCGTTCGCCGGCTCCGAGATTCCGCGCGGCGCCGAGTAGCAGCGCCCATGCCATGTCGGCCGTCGCCTCCGTAAGGACTCCGGGCGTGTTGGTCACCTCTATGCCGCGGCTCCTAGCCGCTACAACATCGATGTTGTCGAATCCCACGGCGTAGTTGGCAATCACTTTCAATTCCGGTGCGGCATCCAGCAATTCGGTGTCAATTTGATCCGTGAGCATTGCGATCAATCCGTCGGCGCCCGAAACGCCGACCAGTAGTTCCGCTCTCGACACCGGGCGATCCTCACCATTGACGACAACCTCGAACCCTGCCTCAAGAAGTTGTCTGATTCCGGGTTCCGGAAGTCGCCGGGTCACGAACACTCGCTTTGTCATACCCGTACGTTTGCCATCGCGACCCTCACGACGCAACTCTTCAACGAAACGACTCGTCAACGTGGTTCAGCGGACGACCGGATCCGGGCTGGAATCGAACTCGACCGCCATTCCAAACGCCGCCCGGCGAGAGACTCGACGCAGAGCACCAAGCACGGATCGGCCGGCAACCAGCATGAACGCTGCGGTGAACACCGCCCGAGGAATGTCGAAGCCGAACGATGTCGAGATGTGGAACGCCCAGAAGTGTCGGAGGTTCTCCGCAAACCCGGCACCGGCCTCATACGAGATTGCCGTTTCGCCTCCGGCAACAAAGGGCCAGAACCAGAGGTTGAGGACCAGGCCGTAAGCAAGGGCCGATGCGGCTCCGTAGCCGGCCAACATCCAAAGTTCAGCCCGACCGCGCAAGGGCGGGAGGCACCCGGCGAAAAAACCGATCCACGCTGCCCCGAACATCTGGAATGGAAGCCATGGCCCCACCCCGCCGGTCAACAAGGCGGAAACGAAAAGTGTCAGGGCTCCGAGGACGAACCCAAAACCGCGACCGAGCACCCGACCAGCGGGAACAAGCAGGAAGAACACCGGCTCGAATCCGGCGACGCCACCACTCGGGAGTCGGAGCGCCGCGCCACACGCCGCAAGAACACCCAACAACGCAATCGCCTTCGAGTCGAGCGATCCTTCGGCGAGTTCGGCCAAGATCACACCGAGCAGTAGAGGAACCAAAATCACAAAGATCCACGGCGCATCACCAGTGTGGGCAAGATCAGAGGCACTTGTCGCACTGGCAAAGAGCGGCCAACCAAACGCGACGATTCCAAGCAGCGAGGCGACGAACAGCAGCATCCACGAGCGAGGACGCAGAGCGACAGCAGAAACGGCAGCTGGCTCAGTCCGCAGACTCACGTCCGTCATGCCGGCGTTCCTGTACCGGCGAGAAGGTCAAGGGCCCTCGACACTTCAGCCACGGTGAGCCACGGTTCGGGAGCGAGAACCTTTGCGACCTGCGGCGCAAAGACCGGCGAGTGAACCACCACGCTGCGCGCGGGGCCATCGGCGACAACTTCACCGTCGGCAAGGACGATTGCTCTGTCAGCGACTGCAGCGACAACCTCTACATCGTGCGTGGCCAGCACCACCGCGTGACCGGCCACAGCGAGGTCACGCAGAATCTTGATGAGTCGTTGCTTGGCGGCGTAGTCAAGTCCGCGGGTGGGCTCATCGAGCAACACCAACGGCGGCTCGGCACCGAGAACAATCGCGAGCGCAAGGCTAAGACGCTGACCTTCCGAGAGATCTCGGGGATGGGCACGCTGATCGATTCCCGGCACCAGCCGATCGAGCACTGCCCGAGTCGCTCCGGGGGCAAGATCCGCGTCACGATCTGCCGCGGCACATTCCGCAGCAACAGTGTCGTGATACAGCAACACGCCCGAGTCTTGCGGAACAAGTCCCGTCGAACGAATGACATCGCGCGCCGAAAGTCGGTGGGGTTGGCGGCCCTGCACCAACACCTCGCCCCGAAGCGGTTCACGGAGTCCGACTAGGTGCGCAAGGAGTGTGGACTTGCCGGCACCGTTGCGACCCATGATCGCAACCACTTCACCGGCGTGGACCGCCATGTCGATCCCGCGTAATGCAGTAACTGGCCCGTATCCGGCGTGGAGATCAAATGTGCGTGCGATCGGTTCGGTCGATGAAGACCTGACCAGTTGCTCGGAAACATGCGGGGCCAGCGGGGCAAGGCGCTCTCGCAGCATCGGCGCCGAACGACGCGCATCGCGGACTGACAACGGCAGCGGCGACCAGCCAGCAAGTCGCCCGAGCTCAACAACAGGCGGCGCGACGGGAGAATCAGCCAGCACCTCAGCAGGAAGTCCGACGAGTACTCGCTCGCCGGCCCCGGGAACGATGACGACACGGTCGGCGTATTGCACCACGCGCTCGAGTCGGTGTTCCGCGACGACCACGGTGATTCCGAGATCGTGGACCAGACGAGTGAGCGCGGCGAGCACCTCTTCGGCCGCCGCCGGGTCGAGGGCGGAAGTCGGCTCATCAAGAACAAGGATTCGCGGCCCGGCCGTGAGTACCGCACCGATGGCGACGCGCTGCTGTTGTCCACCGGACAGAGTGGCGAGCGGGCGGTTACGCAGTTCGTGAAGTCCGAGGAGATCAAGCACATCTTCTACGCGTCTGCGCATCACATCAGGAGCGACACCAAGGTTCTCCATGACATGAGCAAGTTCGTCCTCGACCATGTCGGTGACAAAGCCAGCCGCCGGATCCTGACCCACGAAGCCAACGACGTCGGCTAACTCGCGAGGAGGTACTGATTCAGTAGAACGTCCGTCGACGGTCACGCGTCCGGTCAGTAGTCCTCCGGAGAATCGCGGAACCAGCCCATTGATCGCTCGAAGGAGCGTCGACTTTCCTGTTCCCGTCGAGCCGATGACAAGGCACAGTTCACCTTCGGGAATCTCGAAATCGAGATCGAAGAGTGTCGGGCGAGTCGCATCCGGGTACGTAAACGACACGTGATCGAACCTGATCATGCCGCCACTTCCAGCCCTGTCGGAACGGAAACCGTCGCGAATGAAGGAGGCACTGGGGCAGCCCACGCGGGAAGGGCGGCGACAAGGATGCCGAGAAGGGCCGCAACGGGAAGCATTGGGATCTCGAGCGGGTACACGGAAGGATCGAGACCGGATCCGTTGCGACCGGCGATGACCATCCCGACGAATGCGGCGACTCCGCTGAGAGAAACGATCCATTCAGCCGAAGCCCATGGATCGGGTCGATAACGCGAACGGTGATGACTGCGGCCCCCGAGGAAAAGGGCGACGACCAGCGCTACGGCGCCGAGTCCGAGCGCTGGTATCCGCAGAATTGCCGGAGCACCGGGATCGAGGATCCCGTAACACCCGATGCAGATGCACGCGATACCAAAAAGGGTCAGCGCACTGCCGGCCCGGCGCAGTGAGATCGGCGAATCGCCGTGACGCCCATACCCGCGTGAGTCCATCGACGCCGCCAGGGCTACGGCCCTATCGAGTGCTCCCTCAAGTACCGGCATGGCTGATCCTGCCCAGGCCCGAACGCCCCGCTCCGATCGGCCGCGCAAACGACGCGCGTCGCGGACCTGCCGCGCGGCGATCACTGCCTGCGGCGCGAACGTGAGCGCAACGGTTACGGCGACACCCGCCTCATAAAGAGCCGATGGAAGCGCGCGTAACAGTCGATACGGACTGCATAGTGATGCCGCCGCACCAAAACAGGCCAACACCACCGCAAGCCGGAGTCCCTGGTAGACCGCTCCGACAATCGCTTCCACCGTGACTGGACCACCGATACTGACTCCCGCTGCCCAGTCCGGCAGCGTCAACTCGGGGATCGTGAAAAGCGTATGTCCCGGGATTCTGTTTCCGAAGAGGATCTGGAACACGACTCGGATAGCAATCACGATCACACCGAGCCTGAGAAAGCTTGCGAACGAACGCGCCCACGGAGCATCACTCCGGCGCGACGCCACAACGAATGCCGTCACAACGACAACAAGCCCGAGCAGCAGTGGGTTCGTCGTCCTGAGCGCAGCCGCCGCGAGTGCGATCGACCAGATCCACCACGCGCCCGGATGAAGGAGTCTCCTCGGCCGGACACTGGCACCCGTCACAATCGACTCCTGGTGCGAACGAACGAGCCGAGTCCGAACATCACGGCGAGGACGAGGGCTATACCCACGCCGAGCCATGGACCTAGCCCGCGTCCGCCCGCCGATGTCGCCGCAATCGCAACATCATCGCTGACGAGACTTGAGTCGATCGAGTCGGTTGCCCCCGCGACACTCGGGACGCCAGTGGCAGCACCGGCGCTCTCTCCTGGATCAGTGGCGCCTACCGCGCTTTCACTAGGAGCTATCGCGCCACCGGACGCACCCGGCCTCAGAGCCGGAGTTGGGAATGATCCCGGATTGCCTGCAGGGGAAATGGGACTCGAGCCGAGCGCTAACGGAGGAAAGAGTGATCGCGACGGGGCGATGCGCGGCGGCGGATCCTGTGCGCCACCCGTGCCGGAGACATAACGCCATCCCTCGATGTCTCCGTCGGCCATGCGGCGGATGAACGGGTTGTAACTGCCGTAGATCCATGCGCCCGATGTGCCACTGAAATAGGCCCAGTAGGCGAATCCGCTTGAGGTTCGATCGCCACATCCCCTGTCCGGGAAATCGTCGATCGCGCACAGCAGTCCACTATCTGCATAACCGGGTGAGACCATCCCGAGTTCAGCGGCCCGACGGGCCAGTAGCTGCAGGCCTGTTGTCCCGGATGGAACAACGAGACACACCGATGACGCACCGGCCGATGTCTCGCCGGCGTCGACGACCACCACGACCCGAACTGAACCAGACGGGACCGGATCCCCACACGAGTCTGCGAGTGCGTTCGTCAATCCACCCACCGAACCAAACCCGGTAATGCCGGTGGCGAGAACCGCGGCCATTCCAACGCGTGCCATCCAGAAACCCAACGCGCCGAACCGGCGGCGATTCGGGAGCTTGGTGGAGATGGGCACGAGCGATTCCTTCGGGCGGGAAACCGGACGGGTGCCAGGACCCGACCCCGGATGCAGGCGGGAATCACCCGCCGACCGGCCCGAGCCCCACCTCCCGTAATCCGACGACGGTTTTGTGATGGAGCATCCCGCCAATCGTGGGCATTCCGGCTTGCGACCCCCCAAGAACCGAACGCACCGGAATTTCCGGCTCGATCTCTTCCCAGAACAGTCACCTACGGTTGCGGGTCAGCGCCGGAATTAGACCGGCTTTCCCCACGGCGGCGGGTTGTGTTGTGAGTCAACCGAACCACACATACGAGCCAGCGTCAACCACCGACCCGGGCCGCCTTTCGCCCGACCCCCGGAATCCGGCCATGCCCCCGTATCCTCAAGCCATGTCCGAGCCGCGAGATGATCTCATTCCGCCCGTCGTCATGGCTGCCGCCGAGTCGATTGGCTCACTCGTGGGCCGATTTCGCGTGGAGCTGGGACGCAACTTGCGCGGTTTCATCGCTGGAGACCAACCGCCAGTTCGTGATCTCGGACTTCCCGTCGAGGGAGATCCTGGGCTCTTCGGTCCGGACAGTGTCACGTGGCGAATCCATTCCGATGGAGCGATGCTCATCGGAGGAATCCGGGCGCTACTGCTGCAGATGATGCATCCGCTCGCTATGGCCGGAGTCGCCGACCATAGCGATTATCGCCATCATCCCGACAAGCGACTGGCCCGCACGAGCCAGTTCGTGGCCGCCACCACCTTCGGAACCACAGAACAAGCAGAAGCCGCTTTCGCACTCGTCAAGCGGGTGCACACGAGGGTCGTCGGCACGGCTCCCGATGGTCGTCCCTATTCGGCATCGGATCCGCATCTGATCTCCTGGGTGCATCATTCGGAGGTCGACAGCTTCCTGCGCGCCTACCAGCGCTTCGGCGCCACTCCCCTGTCCGATGCCGATGCAAACACCTACGTGAATGAAATGGCTGTCGTCTGCGAGAAGTTGGACGGCGAACCGCCGGCACGTTCGGTTGCCGAACTTGCCGAATACATGCGCAAGATCCGCCCCGAGTTGCGTGTCAACAAGCAAGGCCGCGATGCCGCCCGCTGGCTCATGATTCCGCCGATCCCCGTTCCGGCCCGACCCGCCTATGCCGTGCTCGCCCCGGCCGCGGTCGGTCTACTCCCGTCGTGGGTCAGGCGCGAACTTCGACTCCCTCTTGTTCCGGGCGCCGATTCGCTCGTTGTGCAACCGGCGGCGCGGACACTTGTCCGCACCCTTGCGTGGGCAATCACCGGACTTGCCGAAGCCGAAGCCGCCGAAGCCGCCGAAGCCGCTGCGGCCGCCGTTCAGACTCCGTAGCCGCCGTCGACGTCAATCATCTGGCCGCTGATGAAGTCGGCTCGGTCCGAGGCGAGGAAGCAGACTGCTTCGGCAATGTCGATGGCATCACCGAACTTCCGCAGCGGGATGTTGCGCATCGTGACTTCAAGTGCAGCGTCATCAAGATCGCCCGAGGCCATCAAGCGAGCTGCCATGCCGTCGGTGAGCATTCCCGGCCCGACGCAGTTCGCCCGGATTCCGAAACGCCCTTCCTCGGCCGCTATCGCACGCACGACTGCTTCGACTGCGCCCTTTGTCCCTGACGAGAGTCCGTCGCGCACTGGATAGCGACGAGTTGCGGCGGTTGTCACCGCAACAATGCTCCCACCGGAGAGGCGCAACTGGGTAAGAGATGGTTGTGCGACATTGAAGAAGGCAACCGCTTCGCCTTCGATCTGCGACCGATACATCGACGGTTCGACGCGACTCAGATGCACCTGCGCAACATGTGGCCCTGCGGCATGGACGAACGTGTGCATGCCGCCGAACTCCTCAATCGTGCGCTCGACAACAAGCGACGCTATGTGCTCGTCGACAAGATCGGCGGCCATCGAGACACAACCGACGCCGTACGAACGCAGTTCGGTCTCGAGTTCCGCCGCGGCGACGGCGTTGCTGCGGAACGTAAAGAACACGTTGCTACCCCGCTGGGCGAGCATTCGACAGATAGCTGCGCCGATGCCACCCGTTCCGCCAGTGACCAATGCCGCGCCCGTTCGTCCTGCGAAATCGCCGCTGACCGGATTCGCATCCGGAGCTTCATCTTGGATTGCGTCTGGATCTGCGTTCATAGTCATGTCCCGTCCTCGTCCCGATCGATGCTTTAGGAAATCCACCCGATCATGTACGCAACCGGGACCGTGATCGTGCCTGCATCTCTGACCGGATGCTCGTCCATTCTTACTGATCTTCGACACTACGGTCTCAACGACGGAATCCGGACCCGCCTTTCCTGACCCGATCGCCGCGGGCCAAAGAGCCCTCACCGGTAGTCTTGCGATGTCGTGTCCACCTCATCCGCCTCCCCGCCAGCCCGCCTGAGCATCAGGAGCCGTCTTGCTGTCGGCGTCGGTCGGGCTGTTGCCGGCGCATCACGTCTCGTGCACTTCGGAACGGGCAGCGTGATCGGTGGTCGAGCATCACTTCTCATCGATAGAAACCTGCTCCGGAAACTGACCGCCCACCGCGATGTCGTGATCGTCAGCGCCACCAACGGCAAGACGACGACAACCCGGATGTTGAGTGTCGCGCTCGAAACCACAGGACCCGTGGTTTCCAACTCGCTCGGCGCAAACATGACGCCGGGAATCATTGCCGCGCTCGGTTCGACAGCCCTGACCGAACCTGCCGTCCTCGAAGTCGACGAGCGATGGGTCGGCTCCGTTCTCGATGCCACGGGGGCTCAGACGGTCCTGCTCCTCAATCTGAGCCGCGATCAACTCGACCGCTCACAGGAAGTGCGCAAACTCGCACAGCACTGGAAGTCAGCCATCAGCGGGGCGCTTCCCAGCTGCGTCATCGCAAATGCCGATGATCCTCTTGTCGTATGGGCCGCCGCAGGTGCGCCCCACGTCATGTGGGTCGCTACAGGTCAGGACTGGACCTCTGACGCCGCAGGATGTCCCGCCTGTTCCGGTCGGATCGAATTTGAGCGTTCCTCATGGCACTGCACCGGTTGCGATCTTCAGCGGCCGGATCCCGACATCATCTGGGACGATTCGAGCATCACCATCGACGATCGGCCTATTGGCCTCGAGCTCGGACTTCCCGGGCGGGTGAATCGATCGAACGCGGCGTTCGCCATCGCAGCGGCATCTCGGTTAGGTGCCGAACCCGAAGCAGCGGCCCGGGCAGTCGAAACTGTTACCGAAGTTGCGGGCCGCTACCGCGTCGCCCGACTCAACGGCGTTTCCTTCCGGCTCCTTCTCGCCAAGAATCCGGCAGGCTGGCACGAGGCACTCGAGCATCTCGCCCCCTCACCGGCCCCCCTGATCGTGGCCATCAACGCTCGTATCGCTGACGGACACGATCCTTCGTGGCTGTGGGACGTCGACTTTGAACGACTCGGCGATCGGTTCGTTGTCGCTCTGGGTGAACGACGACATGATCTAGCCGTGCGACTGCACTATGCCGATGTTGAACACGTCATCGCCGAAACACTTGATGAAGCGCTCAGCCTCGTCGCCGATTCCCCTCATCACGATCCGCAGCGCGCTGTCGACATCGCGTCCAATTACACGGCTTTTCAGGAGTACCTGGACCGTGTTGGTGGACCCGAATGACCTCGGCCCGCGAATCTTCCGTTCGCATCGGCGTTCTGTTCCCCGATCTTCTCGGCACCTACGGCGACGGCGGGAACGCGACTGTTCTTGCCCGACGCCTCGCGTGGCGTGACATTGACGTCGATATCGTCACCGTTGCGGCCGGCGAAGCGGTTCCGGACTCATGTGATCTGTATCTCGTCGGCGGCGGCGAGGATGGACCTCAAGTCCAGGCTGCAGCAGAACTTACGTCGAGTCGCGCGCTGCACCGAGCTGTCGACGCAGGCGCAACTGTCCTTGCTGTCTGCGCTGGCATGCAGATCCTCGGCCATCGTTTTCCCGACGCGCACGGCAACGACCAGCCCGGTCTCGGCCTCCTCGATTGCGACACGATCCGCGTCGACCGACCGAGAGCGGTCGGGGAACTCCTCACCGGCGACGTGACCATCCTCGCTCCCGATGGCCACCCGTTCGAGATCGGAATCCTGACTGGGTTTGAGAACCACGCCGGAAGGACAGTTCCGGGTGTCGAGGCGCAGACATTCGGTCGCGTCGAGATCGGAGAAGGCAACGGTGATGGCACCGAAGGCGTCGTCACCGGACGAATCATCGGGACGTACCTTCACGGTCCCGCACTCGCCCGTAATCCTCGCCTCGCTGATCTACTTCTGGCGTGGGCCATGGGAGTCGAGTCCCTCGCTCCTCTCGACGATTCCGAAATCGATCTGCTGAGATCCGACCGGGTCCTTGCTGCCCGAAAGCATGAGTTGGCCCCCCGACGCTCGTGGCGTGACATCCTTCGGGGATCATGAACGACACCCGCGGCCGCACCGACGACGTCACCTTCGTCGTAGCCCTCTGTCTCGCCGGAATCGGTTACGTGCTTGGGTTCAACCAAGTCGCGACGCAGTCGGCCATTGACGCCGTGGCCCCTGTCGCCCTTTTCTCCGCCGGCTTCGCAGGATTGGTGACCGGATTCCGCAGAATCCTCGTTGATCCCGTTTCCTCCGGCCTGCGGGTTATCGGCCTGACCCAGATTCTGATCGCCATCTACGCGATTGCCACCGTCGCCTTCCACATGCACGTCAGCCAGCAGGCGATCGCCACCGCATCGGCAGCCACCATCGGAGCGCTTGCCGTCTTCATAACCAAGCGACTTCAATCAGACGGTCCGCCCGAAGCCCGCGAGCAGATCCGCTCCTTCGCTGACCTCGCTCAAGCCTTCCTGCTCGCCTACTTCTCCCTACTGGCATTCTCCGAGGGCAACATCGGGCCGTTCGGCTGAGCCGACCTCGTTACGACTCCCGCCCCTACGATGTCGGCATGACAATTTCAACCGGAGACAACATTCCCGACATCGAGCTCTTCACCATGGGAGCCCAGGGACCAGAAAAAACGACAACCGGGGCGGTCCTCGGAACCGGCCGCGTCGTTCTGTTCGCGGTACCCGGAGCATTCACGCCCGGCTGCTCGAAGGTCCACCTCCCCGGATTCGTCCAGCAGGCCGCTGAACTGACCGGCAAAGGCGTCGATCGCATTGCGTGCATCTCCGTCAACGACGCGTTCGTTATGGGCGCATGGGCTGAAGACCAAGGCGTGGGCGAGTCCATCGTCATGCTGGCCGATGGCAACGGTGAGTTCACCGAAGCTATGGGACTCGTCATGGACGGAACCGGTTTCGGACTCGGAACCCGTTCGAAGCGCTATGCCGCGATCATCGAAGACGGCGTCGTCACCAGCATTGAAGTCGACGAGAACGGCGGCGTTGAGGTCAGCGCCTGCTCCGCAGTTCTCGACCGCCTGTAGAAGTCGCGTTCGGGATCGGACATCAGTCCGATCCCGATTCGCATACGCATACGCATACGCAGCTGAATGACTACAGCGCGCGGGCGGTCACGTAGCCGCTCCGCACTGCTCCCTCGATGTAACCCACCGATGCGGCGTCACCGACGACGCGTACATCGAGTCCTGCGGTCCTAAAACGTTCAGCGAGAGACTCGTCCGGCAGTACGCCGCTCGCGATCACGACAGTGTCGGCCATCGCGGTCAGGATTTCATCGCCGACCTGATAGTCGACTTCACCCTTCCTGATTACAACCAGCTCTGCCGACGCCACCAAGGTGACTCCGTGGCTACGTGCTTCATGCAACGCACGGGCTCGGCGGGGATGGGCCATTTCGATGCCAAACTTCTCCCCCGATTCGAGAACCGTCACGTTGCGCTTCCGTTCGGCAAGGAATTCGGCGAGTTCGATACCAACCAATCCACCGCCGATCACGATCACATTCCTGCCTACTGGCATCCATCGCTTCGAAAGTGACCGCACGCGATCGATGCTCGACAAGAAACCCAGAGCGCGGCCAACAGCCACCAGGATTCGCTGATGAGCGGGCAGACGCTTCGCTGCGGACGGATTATCCCCCGTGAGTAACGCCCGGAGATCGTCGCCGGAGAGCACATGCGGAAGATCCGCACCAGGAACATCGGGACGAACCCGCTTAGCCCCCGTTGCGACGATTACGACCTCAGCACCTAGGTCCGTGACCATTTCCGGTGTCGCCACGGTCGAGAGCCTGATGTCGACATCGAGATCAATGATCGCGTTGGAGAGATAACGAACGAGCTCAGCATTCATGGGCGTCGTGAGCGACGAAAACCGCATCGTTCCTCCGAGCTGTCCACTCTTCTCGAGCAAGGTCACTCGGTGCCCACGGATAGCGGCGACCCGCGCCGTCTCCATGCCTCCGGGGCCGCCACCGATGACGACGATCGTTCGCCTCGGTTCGGCCGGAGGAATAGGACCCTCGTCGTAGTGACCTAGTTCGGCATTCACTGCACAGATTGGTGCGCCATCCCAGAAGTTCTGCGCCACGCAGACATAACAGTTGATGCACGTACGGACATGTTCGGGTCGACCAGCGAGGAGCTTCGCCGGGATCTCCGGATCGGCGAGCAGTTGCCGGCCCATCGAGACAAAATCACAGTCGCCATTCGAGATGTGAGTTTCGGCGGCATCGGGCGAGATCCGACCGACAGCAATAACCGGAATCGAAACGCGCTGCTTCACCACCGCCGCTAGTCCGAGGTACTGATCCGGTTTCCATGGCAACGGACCATCGGTGAACCCTGCACCCATTGCGTTCGGTGAGCTCGCCGAAACATGAATCGCGTCTGCACCCGCCGCCTCGGCCAGCAACGCATACTCCGCCGAGAGTTCCGGGCCAATGCCATCTTCGACATACTCGCGACCATCAAGACGAACGATGAGTGCGAAATCGGGACCGCACCGAGCGCGAACAGCCGTAACGATCTCAACCAACAATCGGGCGCGATTCTCAACCGAACCGCCGTATTCATCTGTGCGCTTGTTGTATCGGGGCGAGAGGAACGTCGAGATGAGATAGCCGTGCGCGGCATGAATCTCGATTCCGTCAAGACCAGCCCGCTGAACGCGATCGGCGGCGTCGGCAAACTGATCGACAACCCACACAAGGTCATCAACCGATGCTTCACGTTGCGTCGCCCGCTTACCGCCGGTGAGTGCGGCCATCTTCATCAACTCCGCCATCGTGATCGCGCTGATGTCGGGAACATCTCCGGGTAGCGGCAGCGACGGAACCAACTGTTCCCTGTCCTGCATCGCATCGACACCCGCCGTTTTTCCGTGATGGCATGCCTGCACCACCATCCGCGATCCGTGGCGATGAACAGCTCCAGCTAGTCGTGTCAGACCAGGAATGAATCGATCCTCAGACAAGGCCGGTTGATGGATCGATGTGGCGCCGACAGGCCATGCAACGGCTGACGTCTCCAGAATCAGGAGACCCACGCCGCCCTTGGCCCGGGCTTCGTAATGGGCGATGTTGAGATCGGTGATCTCTCCCTCGTCACAGCAGTTCTGATCCATCGCCGGCATCACCATGCGATTGCGAGTCACCATTGATCCGATTAGGCCTGGAGAAAGAAGATGCTTGTGAGTCACGGACACGGATCCTAGGTGGACGGGCGTTCCGAACCGCTGCCAAGAAGGGGCAGAACGCGGAAGTGACCCGGGCGGACCCGGGTCACTTCCACAAAACTTGCCGGCTACTCGCCAGCTATCCGACAGATCGACTCATCAGTCGATCAACGAACAGGTTCAGCTGACAACCTTGGACTTGAGCTTCTGGAACTCGGCGTCGTCGATGACTCCGCGGTCTTTGAGTTCGGCAAGACGGTGAAGTTCGTCGGCCGGGGTCGTGCCCGCTGCCGAACGGATGTAGTCCTGCATCGCTGCGTCCTGAGCCTTAGCGGCCTCGATGTTGTGCGTCGCCATCTTCCCACCGCGCACGATGAGATAGGCGAGCACGCCGAGGAACGGAACGATGAAGATCGCAAGGACCCAGAGGGCCTTGTGGATTCCACCCATATCGGGGCTACGGAAGATGTCAATGAACACGCTGATCGCGAGCCAGATCCAGATGAAGAACATTGTGAACCAGAGGAACGTGAGGACAACTTCGCCCACGCCCCAGTCCGTTGCTGCAAGAACCATTGGTGCCTCCAAATTTGCGAACCATGACGGGCCACGAACGACCCACCAGAGCTGTAGGTGAATAACCTGCAGCGGCGAAACACTACCGGAGCTTAGGAAGAACACGGTCCATTCTCTACAGAAAAAGACTCACTAAATAAGAATCAAGGCGTTATTGCCGTACGGCTGACTGGTTCCGCGGCAACCTGACGGCGCAAGAGCGCTCGGTCAAGCGCATCGATGAGCACCGCTCGAGTTTCGCGAGGATCAATGAGTTCATCGAAGCCGAGATTGGATGCGGATCGGTATGACGCCTGCAGCTCGGCTTCGCGCAGTTCTGCCGCCTCGTCGGCTTTCGCTCCGGTAGCGCGGCTCATTGCGCTCGCCCCCATGGCACCGAGCGTTGCCCCAGGAAACGCGAAGGTCGCCGACTGATTATCGAAGCCGACCATAGACATGACCATCGATCCGAATCCGTAAGCCTTGCGCAACGTGAGGTGCAGCTTGGGGCTCTGCGCTTGTGTCTGTGCCGCGAACATACGGGCTCCGCTGCGCAGCACTCCCGCACGCTCCGAGGCTCTGCCCGGAAGCATTCCCGGGTTGTCGGCAAGAAAGATAAGCGGCAGATGGAACGAATCCGCCACCGTGATGAAGTGTGCCGCCTTGTCCGCAGCGGCGGAATCAATGGATCCAGCGAGGACGTTCGGCTCGTTGGCGATGACCGCCACCGGTTCGCCTCCGAGATGTGCAAGAGCGCAGATCATCGCCGGTCCGAAACCGGCCTGGACCTCGAACCAGCTGCCGTCATCAAAGATGATGTCAAGCACATCGCGCATGTCATAGACCTTGCGCGTGTCGCGCGGGATGATGCTCAACAGTTCGTCAGTCGGACGAGGTCCCTGATCGGCGCCGACGGTACGCGGCGGGTATGACCATGCGCTCGAAGGGAAGAACATCAGGTAGTGACGAATCATGTCGAGCGCCGCTACATCACCCTGCGCAACGTTATGAATGAGCCCACTCGCGACGGCGACAGATGGACCACCCAAATCCTCTTTGGAGATGTCCTCGCCTAACGATTCCTTGACGACTGGCGGGCCGGCGGTGAACACTGCTCCGTCTGCCGTCATGACGCTGAAATCGGACATCGGAACGATAAGGGCGCCATGTCCGGCCGATGGACCCATCACGGCGCTCACCACAGGAATCCGCCCTGAACACTTCGCCTGGATGAGCAGATCAGTTGGAGCGCGACCCCCGCTTCCGCCACCACGGTGACCGGCACCTTCGAGCAACATGATCAGCGGTATGCGCTCGGCGAGAGCGAGCTCTGCGATGCGCCAACGCTTCGAGGTGCTGCCAGGTCCGATCGAACCGGCCAAGACCGTGAAGTCCTCTGCGCCCACCATGACCGGACGACCATCGATACGACCAGCCCCAGCCACGATTCCGTCCCCCGGCACATCGCCCACGAGCGTCCCGAGTTCGCGGAACGAACCGGGATCAAGGAGATGATCGATCCGCTCTCGCGCATCGAGTTGTCCCTTAGCCCGACGCTTCGCAAGGCGTTCCTCGCCACCCATCGCCCGGGCGGCCAAGCGCCGTTCGGCAAGGTCCTGGAGCGCCGGCCCCCAACCGCCGGGCACGTCTGCTGATGAATCGGAATCGGTCACGTGTTTCTCCCGGAGATGCGAACCCCTCCATCATTGCTGGTGGGACGGCACCGGGGAGTACCTTTCGTGCACTGCTTCGATCCGGGGGGATTCCACCATGGGCATGACAATCGACGAACTACTGCGCGCAGCGTCAGACGCATCCGGCGGGCTCGAAGACTTCGGTGATCCATCATTCCGTGAGGGCCTTGGTGTCTTCCTCGACTCGACAGCGCAGGATGGTCGCTTCAACGCCATCGGTGACGCTGCCGCCGAAGGGATGTGCCGCGACAATCTCGTAAACCGACTCCGCGTTGTCGACTGGCATGCGAGGAACCCGGCCGCAGCCGATGACCCCATTGAGGCTCCGATTTTCCTGATTGGACTTCCGCGCACAGGCACAACCGCTCTCAGCCATCTTCTCTCGGCCGATCCTGCCAACCGATCGCTGCTGCACTGGGAGGCGAAAGATTCAGTTCCCCCGCCGACGCGTTCCGGCTATCGAACCGACCAGCGCTTTCTCGATGCGCTCGACGCTCCCGACATGCTCGGAATGATCAACCCAGAATTCAAAAGCATCCACCACGATCCGCCCGACATGCCGATCGAGTGTGCGGTACTGCTCGGCCAGGAGTTCACGAGCCTGCACCTTGCAACGACATTCAATGTTGACGGTTACATGCAATGGCTTCTCGCCGCTGATCATCGACCGGCGTACAACTATCACCGGATGGCCCTCCAGGCCCTCCAGTCTGATTACACGGGCCGGTGGCAGTTGAAATCACCAGTCCATTTGGTCGATCCGTCGGCGCTACTCGCGGTGTACCCCGACGCGCGCTTCGTCCTTACCCATCGCGATCCCGCCAACGTCGTGGCCTCCGTCTGCAGTCTTGTGAAGTCACTCACCGGCACGTTCAGTGACGCTGATTGGACTGACTACGTCCGTTCGACGTGGCCGGAGGTAGTCGGCACACTCCTCGACAACCAGAACGCGTTCCGCGACGAGCAGATCGCCGCCGGTCGCGGCGATGCCTTCGTCGACGTCGCCTATTCCGACCTCGTTACCGATCCCATTGCGACAGTTGCCGCCATCTACGGGGAACTCGGAATCGATTTCAGCGCAGAAGCCGAATCGGCAATGAGGAAGCACAGTTCCGAGCATCGCCAGAACCGATTCGGATCACACTCCTATTCGCTCGAGGAATGGAGCTTGTCGCGCCCCGAACTCGACGAACGGTTTTCGCCGTATCTTTCTCGCTACGCCGAATTCCTGGAGACTCCGTGACCGAAATCGATTCGCTACTCGACTCGCACGACACGATGGGCCTCGCCGCGCTGATCGCCAACGGCGATGTGACCTCCCTCGAAGTCGTCGATGCGTCGATCGCTCGCCTCGAGTCGCGCAACCCCGTTCTCAATGCTGTCGTTGCGACGCGAATCGATCAGGCACGACAGGAAGCCGCAGCTAAACCTGGTGCAGGTCCTCTCGCCGGCGTTCCGTTCCTCGTCAAGGACCTGAACTGTGATGTTGCCGGCCTTCCCTCCACCAAGGGAAGTCGTCTGTTCGCCGATCAAATTGCCACTGAAGACTGTGAACTCACTCGTCGTTTCAAGGCGGCCGGGCTCGTCATCCTCGGCAATACCAACACTCCCGAGTTCGGCAAGAACGCCAGCACCGAACCGCTTCTCTTCGGTCCGACCCACAATCCATGGAATACCCGCTTCTCCCCTTGCGGTTCTTCCGGCGGATCTGCAGCAGCTGTCGCCGGCGGCATTGTTCCCTCGGCGCACGCCAACGACGGTGGCGGTTCGATCCGGATTCCCGCGTCGGCCTGCGGGCTCTTCGGGCTCAAACCCACGCGCGGTCGCACGCCGACCTGGCCGATTCCGGCTTCGTTCGCCTATCCAGTGGGAATTGGTCTCGCCGTCACCCGCACGGTGCGCGACACCGCTGCACTCCTCGACGCGGTGGCCGGCCCAATGCCTGGCGATCCTTATCCAGCACCACCCGCCCCGATCGATGGGTCATTCCTCGCCGCGTTGAATCGATCACCCGGAAAACTCAGGATCGGATTCACCACCAAATCGGTCAGCGGAAACACCGCTCATCCCGCTGCGGTCGCCGCGGTCGAGAGGACTGCCCGCCTCCTCGCCGAACTCGGGCACATCATCGAGGAGGCTTCACCCGTCTATGACGCGGATGTGCCCTCGAAAGTGCTCACGACAATCATGGGCGTCGCTACCGCCGACCTCGTCGAGACACGGCTAGCTCAACTCGGTCGCCCGCTTGCCGATGACGATCTCGAGCCGGTCGACCGGGTCTTACACGAGCACAGCCTCGCGGTGACCGCGTTCGATCTGGTCCACGCCCAACAATCCCTCGAGCGCGTCAGCCGCGATGTCGCTCGCTTCTATGCGACATGGGATCTCTGGCTCACACCGACACTCAATGTTCCGGTCCCGGAACTCGGCTACCTCGACACGACAAGCGTCGAGGCGATCTTCTCTCGTGCCGGACGCTTCAGCGAAATGACAGCAGTGTTCAACGTGACCGGACAGCCCGCCATCTCGGTTCCCGCCGGTCTCGACGAACGCGGCCTCCCGGTCGGCGTTCAACTCGTCGGTCGCCATTGCAGCGAGGAAACCCTTTTGCAGATGGCTCTGCTACTCGAGCAGGCCGCTCCGTGGCCCCTCGTTGCTCCCTGGCCACCCGCGGCCTGAGTTCTCGATCAGCGACACAGCGAAACACTAAGAAGCGAGCCCGAAATCGGTGGCTTCAGCCTCGTTCGTAGACCGGGGCAGCCGGACGGTAAGCGCCGGTAAGCAGCGATGACGACATCAGGAAATCGGCGGTAGCTCGGTTGCTGGCGATGGGAATATTCCAGACGATCGCGATCCGCAACAGGGCCCGCACGTCTGGATCATGCGGTTGCGGTTCAAGCGGATCCCAGAAGAACACAAGCATGTCGATGCGACCATCGGCGATCATCGCTCCGATCTGCTGATCACCGCCGAGTGGACCACTGCGCAGTCGAGTGATCGAGAGCCCGAGCGAATCGGCGAGCATCTGGCCTGTCGTTCCGGTCGCCCAGAGACGATTCGACGAGAGAATGTCGACATTCGAACGCGCCCACTCGAGCAAATCGGGCTTTTTGTTGTCATGAGCGACCAGAGCGATGCGCATCTGATCGCGTTCTGAGTGTTCGGGATTTCTGTGTTCTGAAGTTTTGATGCTCATGATGTGTTCTAACCCTGCCCCGTGAACCTTGCGGGGGAACGACCGCAAGGTTTCCATGCGATGAACTACAGAAATGCCATCAGGCATCCCGCTCACTCGGTGGATGAGACAGAATGCACCTACCGGACGAATGCTCTCCGGATTCCGAGGGGGAAGATCCATGTCCGCAAGATCAACATCAGGCGTTGTCGTCACCGGTGGAGCATCCGGCATCGGTCGGGCCTGCGCCCAGGCAATCGCTGAACAGGGGCGATCGGTCGCCATCTGGGATCTCGACCCGGCCAAGGCCGAAGCAACGGCAGCCGAAATCGCAGCCGAGACCGGAGTCACCGCGTTCGGTCGCGGCATCGATGTGACCAAAACTGCCGACTTCGATGCCGCCATCGACGCCACCCGCGACGTAATCGGTGAGATCGGCGGACTCGTCCACGCGGCCGGAACAGTCCGAGCGCAGTCGATCGGCAAACTTGACGAGGCCGGCTGGGATTTCGTTCTAAACGTCAATCTGCGGGCATTTCCTCTTCTCGTCCAAGCGCTTCATGCCGATCTGAAAGCTTCCCCCGGGGCTTCTGTCGTCGGCATTGCGTCGATCGAAGCGTGGGTCGGGAACGAAGCCATTCCGGCCTATTGCGCGTCCAAGGCCGGCATGCTCGGAGCGGTTCGTTCAATGTCCCATCGTCTTGCTCCGGACGACATCCGCGTCAACGCCATTTGCCCCGGGTTCATCGAAACCCCGATGCTGGCGCCGTCACTCGCTGCGCCCGGTGTCCGCGAACAATTCAGCGCAGCAGCGCCGATGGGCCGAATCGGCCGACCATCGGAGATCGGTGAGCCCGCCGCGTTCCTGCTCAGTAACGCCGCGTCATTCATCACCGGACAATCACTCATCGTCGACGGTGGCGTACTCGCAATTGTCTGAGCCTGCGCTCGGGAGTTCCTCAGGAACACCCAAACTCAGGGACACGCCTCGCTGTCCAAGCGCCAGACAGGAAGTCCGTTGATCTGCGCGTCGAATCGATAACAGCGCTCCATCAACGCACCGATTGGATACAACTCAGGCGTGTAGCCCGACCAGTCCGTTCCTGGTCGGGCCGCATCAATGATCAGTTTCGGTGGATCAGTCTCAATGTCCTCAAAGAACATTCGCCAACGAGACGAATACGGTTCGGACTCAACCACTGCGGGGCCGAGATTCGACGATCGGCTCGCCCAGTTTCCTGTGAGGTAACCGCCATGGAGAAATACCCCGGCCGGTTGCCGCTCCGCGGAAACGTAGACGTCGGGAAGCGCGCCCCAGACCAGAATGCGATCATTCGCTGTCGTTGTGGCCTGAACATAACGACCGAGAGCGGTGAAGTTCGACAGATCCGGTCGGTGGATAAACGCCAATCCGACCAGCCCAAACACAAGCGCTGCACTGAGACCCATGACAAAGCGCCAAGCCCGCCGCGTTGCCACGGAGAGTCCGATTCCCGAAAGCACAGCGAGGGGCGGAACGAGTTGCTGGTAGTAGTGGCCGAAAAAGCGGAATCCGATCGGGATGGCGAGAACAGAGGCAAGACCCCACACGACCATCGTGGAGTCGAGTCGGACCCGTCGGGTGAGCCCAGCCCACACCCCGTAGAAAAGCGGAAGATGGAAACCGACGAACACCGCTGTCAATCCAAGTCCGACACCGAGCGCGCGCAATGTAGAAATCCCGCCATCGAGATAGTCGGCATTGTCGGTCCATGCCCAGCGCCACATCAGACTCATGTCGACGATCAGGGCCAGAGGAACGACCGCTATCGCCGCTCCCACCATCACCGCAACGAGATTCAAAATTCGGTCGCGCTGTCGACGGAGAATCTCCCACGCGATCGGAAAGACGATCACGATGTAGGGCTGCTTGCAGTTCACCGCAAGCATGAGGGCAGCGCCCGCTAGGCCGAACCAGCGCCATGAGCGTTGATGATCCGCACGCGAATACACAACAAACAACATCGCCGCCGAGGCGGGAAGCAGTCCCCAGAGTTCGAAATTGGCAGCCTGCGCATCCACCGGAAGAAAGAGGGAGGCCCCGACAACTGCAAGCGTTCCCGCCGCGAGTGCGGCCGAACGACGCGCCACCAGCCTTCGGACGATCAGGGTGACAACAACACCGTTGGCGAATATCAGCAGAGCGCAGACCAATCGCACGAGACGCATGTCGACACCGACCGAACGAATCGCTGCGTAGGCGTAAGGAACAATCGGTGGTTTGCGATCAATGAACGTGACATACATTTCACCGCCACTTCGCAATGAGTCACCCATCACGCTCAGGTACGACTCGTCACGATCGAACATTCCTGAGAAGACCATCCCGGGAAGACGAGTGATGAGGGTCGCGATCCCGAGCGTTCCGAGCACCACGAGCGACCATCGCATTCCCGAGAGCCGATCACGGATCGCTGATTCTCGATCGTGCACACGGGCACTAATCGCGTCTCGACGACTCGCATGGATCGGAATGGTCACGAAATCTCCAGGGGGCGACAGACATCCGGCGGATTACATGTCGAAGTTCGCTCAGTCTTGTCGCTCAGAAGGGCCTACGCTCGACACCCGTGACGGCAAACACCGATAGTTCCGAAAACATATCGGCTGAACTTCGGGAACTCCTCGACAAACAGTCGATTCACGAGGTGATTCTTCGATACTGCCGCGGGATCGATCGCAATGACATCGATCTAGTCCGATCATGTTTTCATCCCGATGCATCGGATACACACGGTTCGTTCCAGGGAAACGTTGACCAGTTCCTTGCGTGGGCGTTCCACCTTCTTTCTCGCTATGACTCAACGATGCATCTCGTGGCGAATCACCTCGTAACGATCCGCGGCGATGCTGCAGTCGCCGAGACTTACGGCATCGCGCATCACCGCTCGGCCGATCCCGATCCGCGTCGAAACCTCAAAGTCGGTTTCCGCTATCTCGACCGGTTCGAACGACGAGCATCGGGCCAGTGGCTCATCGCCGATCGCACTGCCACTACCGAATGGGTGGAAGCACCGGTCGACGGACAGTTTTGGCCCATCCCCGCCGACTCCGCCATCGGAACACGCGACGCGACCGACCCGCTCCATCGCCTGCTCGACGAACTCTGATTCACTCTGGCCAAGAGTTCGATCCCGCATAAGTGTCCTGGCATCTGCCAGTCTTCTGAATCTCACAGGGGGAATGTCCATGCGTGCCGTCCGATGTCCCGAAGGAATACCGCAGGTCGTTGAGGTACCCGTACCGACTGGCGACGGAGTTCTCGTCAAGGTTGCCTCGGCCGGGATCTGCGGTTCCGATCTCCATCTCCTCCCGATGGGCCTCCAGGCCACGTTCGGTCACGAGATTGCCGGAACACTCGCCGACGGGACGCCGGTCGCCCTTGAACCATTTGCGCCTTGTGGCACCTGCCCGCCCTGCATCGACGGGACTTATCACCGCTGCATCCTCGGACCCGGCATGGTTTTCGGTGTGGGCCACGATGGCGGCATGGCCGATCAGGTCATGGTCCCCGCTTCGTCGATTGCTCGCCTTCCCCACGGCATTCCGGCGCTCAACGGCTGTCTTGTTGAACCGCTCGCCGTAGCGGTCCATGGTGTCCGACGCGGCGCAATTCGCGGAACAGACCGGGTTGCTGTCATCGGAGGCGGAACCATCGGACAAATGGCACTCGTTGTTTCCCAGCAGACCGGCGCGGCCGTTGATCTCACCGCGCGCCACGAGCGCCAGAAGGAAGCCGCTAACCGTCTCGGAGCCGGCGAAGTCTCCGGCAACGGTTACGACGTCGTCATCGAAGCAGCCGGAACTGCATCAGCACTCGCCGAAGCGGTTGATCGCTGTCGCCCCGGCGGGACCGTCGTGCTCCTCGGCAGCTACTGGGACGGAAACGTTGAGATGCCGGGACTCAGCATCACGATGAAAGAAATCACCCTTGTTCCGGCCGTTATGTACAGCCGGGTCGGGCCCTCTCGCGACATCGACGTGGCGGCAACGATCCTTGCCGCTCGCCCCGAACTTCCTGACGCGGTCATCACCCATCGATTTCCGCTCGACGCCGCCGGCCAGGCCTTTGCCGTCGCCGCTGACCGCTCATCCGGTTCAATCAAGGTCGTGCTCGAACCCTGACTCTTCGTCATCGCACGAACTGACGGTCAGTGCAGAACCTAAAAGATCACGCCTCGAGGCGTTCGACCAGTTCCTTCACGGAGGGATTCACGAGGATCGCATCGCCCACGAGCACGCTCGGGACGGTTTCGCTTCCGATGCGATTGTTGAGCATCGCCCGAGCTTCGGCGTCCTCCCAGATGTTCAGACGTTCGTGTTCGATTCCCTGCCGTTCAAGCCCCGAGAACAACACTCGACAGAACGGGCAACCCGGTCGCCACAGCACAATGGGAACAGTCGTTGGCGTTGAGCTCATGCGTTCAGTCGAATTCCAGCGGATCCCGGAGGGATCGTTTCAGTTCGGCGAATCCGCGAGTGCCGGCGAGAACAGTGACCGCATCCCACAACTCGAGAGCTTCCGTGCCCCGAGGAATCCGCGAGATCACCGGACCAAAGAGTGACGCCTCGCGATCGGTCCCCGGGTTGAACGTGAGGATCGGGGTACCGACATCTCGACCAGTGCGCCCAAGGGCCTCGTCGGTCTCGCGGCGCAGCACGTCGTCATAGGACTCGTCGGTTGCTGCTCCGACCAGAGCCGGATCGAGGCCAGCATCGGCAACGATTTCGGCCATCAGGCCCTCTGGGATCGGCCCGCCCCCAAAGATCGCCACCGACAAGCCATCGTCATGCATAGGTTTCCCGGCAGCCGCATAAAACCGGGCGACGGCATCGTTTCCACCGACGAGACGAGCGTTCGCAGCAACCCGGAGCATCTTCTGACCCAGCCCATGCAGGGCCGGGTAGGCGGGGGGAAATTCTGAGTAATCGCGGTTCTCATTCACGATCGCAAGACAAATGAACCGCCATTGCACGGAAAGGCCACGCAACTCAGCAACCTCGACCACCCAGCGGCTCGTGATCCATGCAAACGGGCAGATCGGATCGAAGAAGAATTCGAGATCGGCTTTTGGACTCATGCCTCCACGTTAGGCCGAAGGGTCGATCTGCAATGCCCTGTGCTCTCCATCACTAGCAAACCAAATGACCGCCGACTTCAGTTGACCTCGGCAATACAGATAAATTCGCGTCGTGAACAATCCAGCCACAACTGACAGCCCGGTCACGCTGCGTGTCGAAAACGATCTCAAGGCCCTTGCCGCGGCGCTCGAAAGCCGCGGCGCGTCCACTGGAGACATTCTCGATGGTCGGCGGCTTCGCACCGAACGAGGCCGGACACTCGTGGTTGAGACGACTCTGGAGATGGTAAACGCCGGCCACATTCCGACTAATGCCGAGATCGCAGCAAAGTGCGGCATCTCCGAGCGAACCATCTTTCGATACTTCCCCGATCGCGAAGCACTGATGCTGGCGATGGGCGCCGAGATGTTTCCCCGCTTCGCTCATTGCCTCGATCTTGATCCACCCGCTGGCGATCTTCGCTTCCGAGTTACGGCCCTTGTCCGCCTCAGGATTGAACTCGTGGTCATAGCCCGTCCGTTCGCACGGGCAACCGAGATTTCAGCCCCCAAGTCTCGTCTTGCGGCGACGTTTCTCGATCTTCGCCGGGAGCGCAAGCGCGCACAACTGCGCGAATGGTTCGCAGCGGAACTTGTTGGTCGACGACCAGCCGACATCGGCGTCCTCGACATGCTCCTCTCTTCCGAATCCATCGGTCAGCAGCGCGAGCAGTTCAATGATGACGAACTAGCCGATGCTCTCATCGCTGCGGTCATGGCGCTTCTGCAGCCGCCGTCCTAACTGCCTAGAACGCCGACTCAATAACGTCGACGACACCCCGCATCACGCACGCCACATCAAATCTGATCGGTGATGGAGGCCATCCGGATTCGCCGATCCATTCGATCGCCAACCGGCGCAGTCGCTGTTGTTTCGTCCGACCCACCGCTTCGGCCGGAGTCCCGTAGGCCGTCGAACTCCGAGTCTTCACTTCGCAGATCACCACGAGCGTTCCCCGGCTCATGACGAGATCAATCTCACCCGTGCGCGAGCGCCAGTTGCGCGCCACAACGGTGTATCCCCTCGATTCGTACCAGCGGGCTGCGAGCTGTTCGCCGTGCGCTCCGAGCGCACGGCGACCGTTGGTCACTCAGATGATCCGGTCACGGCAACTCCAGCTCTTCGCGTGGGAGTTCCTCAATGTTGACGTCCTTGAACGTCACGATACGAACATGAGTGACGAAACGGTTCTGGCGATACATATCCCAGACCCACGCATCGCGTAGTTCAATGTCGACCCGGCTGCGACCACCTTCGGTCACGACGTTTTGCTTCACATCGTTCGCGAGGTAGAACCGGCGTTCGGTCTCAACCACGAAACGAAACATCGGACAGACATCCCGGTACTCGCGATAAAGCTGAAGCTCAACATCGGACTCATACTCTTCGAGATCCTCTGTGCTCACTGTGACCTACCCACTCGCCAGTGATCAAACCCGCGTGATGTGTGTATCAGTCGCGCTTTTCTTTGATCTTCGCGGACTTACCGATGCGATCGCGCAGGTAGTACAGCTTGGCGCGACGTACATCGCCTCGGCTCACGATTTCGATCTTCGAAACGATCGGGGAATGCACCGGGAAGGTCCGCTCCACGCCGACACCGAAGCTCACCTTGCGAACCGTGAAGGTCTCGCGGAGCCCGTCGCCCTGACGGCGAATGACGGCACCCTGGAACAACTGGACGCGCTCGCGGGTCCCTTCAACCACTCGGACGTGCACCTTGAGGGTGTCACCGGGGCCGAATGTGGGGACATCGTCGCGGAGGCTCTGGGCGTCGATGAGATCGATGGCATTCATCTGCGGAAATCCTGGCGTGAGTGCAACCGACGTACGGGCCGGTTGCGAGGGGAGGGACCGTTGAACCGGCCCGACTGGAAGGGTCATCGTAGGCGGCCGGCGGCCGAATCGGCAAAGCGCCGTTCGGCCCTTCTCTGGATGGCCCCGACTGCCGTGTCCGACTGGTCACTCGGCAAGATCAGCCGTCGAGACCGAACTCCAGCAGGAGAGCCTCTTCCTCGGCCGAAAGACCGCCCCTGAGATCCATGAGATCAGGCCTCAAACGCATTGTCCTAACAAGAGACTGGGCATGGCGCCAGCGGGCCACACGGGCGTGATCGCCCGATCGAAGCACCTCGGGAACAGCAACACCCCGAAATTCGGCCGGCTTCGTGAACTGGGGGTACTCAAGCAGGCCGTCACTGAACGATTCATCCCCCGCCGACTCGGCGTTACCCATAACGCCGGGGACCAGACGCCCCACCGCTTCGAGAACCACCATGGCGGCAACCTCCCCGCCCCCGAGCACGTAATCGCCGATGGATAACTCGCCATCGCACACCTCGGTACGCACCCGATCATCGACGCCCTCGTAGCGGCCACACAACAGCGAGAGCCCTTCCCCGGCGGCGAGTTCCCGAGCCATCGATTGGTCGAGTGTCCGGCCCCCCGGTCCGAGAAGGAAAAGTGGGCGGGGTGGGTCGGCCGCCTCAATCGACGTCACGATAGGTTCCGGGCGCAGGACCATCCCAGCGCCACCGCCATAGGGCGAACCGTCGACGGTTCGGTGGACGTCAGTCGTATGTTCCCGAAGATCGTGGACCCGAATGTCCAGCAGACCGCGCTCAACGGCTCGGCCGAGGAGCGACTGTGCAGCGAACCCGGAAACCATCTCGGGGAAAATCGTGAAGACATCGATACGCATCAGTGCGGCCCGCCCTCTAGTCCTCGTCGAGGAGTTCGAAGAGGCCGTCGGGGACGTCCACGACGAGCTCGTCATTCTCGTTACGACTAATCATGAAACGAAGTGGAACAAGAGCTCCCGAGTCCAGCACGAGAAGATCACTGGCCGGGTTGGCCTGGACTGATTCAACGACACCGCGACGGGTTCCGTCAGTTTCGACAACCTGCTTACCAATCAGCGCGTGAACCCACAGTTCATCGGGATCATCACTCAGCGGTTCGGCAAATACCGGAGTACCGGCGAGTGCCTCGGCGCCCTCACGTCCGAACACACCTTCGAACGTAACGATCCAGCGGTGCTGATGAGGACGCGAAGCCGTAACGCGCAATGTCCTGTCCTTGGTCGCAAGAACAGAACCCGGGGCGACCCGGACGGACTCGGTGGTGATGAGACTGACAATGACATCGCCCCGAACTCCGTGGGGCTTGTCGATTCGGCCGACCTCGAGAAGGGTCACCCGATCAGTCGAGGAACTCGACCTCGACATCGCCACCGTCGCGGGCGGCTGCCGCTCGAACCACGGTGCGAATCGATTGGGCGACGCGTCCGCGCTTGCCAATCACGCGACCCATGTCGCCGGGACCGACGTGCACGTTGAGCACAGGCTTGCGGCCACGCTCGTCAAGATCGACCTCGACGGCCGAAGGATCTTCAACAAGCTGACTGACCACATAGGTGAGCACAGCTTTGGCAGTCGTGAGATCCGCAGTGGGACCTTCGTCGACGGTGTCTTCAGATGTGTCGAGCTCGTCGCTCACGACGCTGCGCCGGAGAACTGCTCCCATGCACCCGAGATCTTGAGCAGCTTCTGAACTGCTTCGGTGGGCTGGGCGCCCTTCTGCAACCACGCGACAGCCTTGTCGTTGTCGACAGTGATGGATGATGGATCGGTGCGAGGGTTGTAGTGACCGACGATCTCGATGAAACGACCGTTTCGCGGCGAACGCGAATCGGCAGCCACGATGCGATATGTCGGTTGCTTGGTCTTACCCATCCGCATGAGGCGGAGCTTTACCACGGTGTTTCTCTCTTCTTCGTCGAATGAGCACCGGCGCGGACAGCGCTGGAGCGGCCAACAATCGTGACGCTCGCGGGGGTGCGGAAGCAAGTCAGGGTATCAGCGTGGGGGGAACCCTCCGCCAGAGCCGAGATCCGGCAGCCCCGGGAGGCCCAAATCAGGCTTCGTTCCGGGCATTCCGAAGCTGGTTGGGTCGAGGTTCGGCAATCGCAACGGGGCTTTGGTGTTCGGGGCCGTCCGGCCGCCTCCGGTCGTGCGCCCGCCGGGGCCTTTGGATTTGCCCTTGGTCGCCTTACGCCGGGACTTCGAGATTCGCTTGGAACCCATACCGCCCATGCGCTTCATCATCTTGGACATTTCCTTGAACTGCTTGATGAGCTCGCCGACGCGGGCTGGATCGCTACCCGATCCCTTGGCTATCCGCACTCGCCTCGACTGATCGATGAGATCAGGATCGACCCTCTCGGCCGGGGTCATAGAACGGATGATCGCCTCGACCCGATCGATCTCCCGATCGTCGATTTGGGCGTTCTTCACCTCTTTCGGAATGCCCGGCATCATGCCGAGAACCCCAGAAAGCGGACCCATCTTCTTGAGTTGCTGCATCTGTTCCAGGAAGTCCTCGAAGGTGAACTGCCCTTCGAACATCCTCGCCGCGGCCGCTTCGGCCTCGTCCTTTTCGAAGACTTCTTCCGCCTTCTCGATGAGCGTGAGCATGTCGCCCATGCCGAGGATGCGACCGGCGAGTCGATCGGGATGGAATAGATCGAAGTCGCGCAACTTCTCACCGGTGGAGGTGAACGCGATCGGTCGTCCGACGACTTCCTTGACGCTGAGAGCGGCGCCGCCACGAGCATCGCCATCGAGCTTTGTGAGGATCACACCATCAAGTTCGAGGGCAGCATGAAACGACTCGGCCGTCGTGACCGCGTCCTGACCTGTCATCGCATCGATAACGAGGAACGTGTAGTTCGGATTCACCGCATCGGAGATTCGTCGAACCTCGTCCATCAATTCTGCATCGATGGCAAGACGACCGGCGGTATCAACGATCACGACATCGCGACCGGTCTTACGCGCTTCTGCGATACCTGCAGCTGCAACCTGAACGGGATCGGTGTCGGCCGAGAAAACCGGGACCTCTATTTGGCGCCCGAGCGTGCGCAACTGCTCGACCGCCGCGGGCCGCTGGAGATCAGCACCAACCAGGAGCGGATGGCGACCCTGGCTCTTGAACCAGCGAGCGAGTTTCGCCGAGTTTGTGGTTTTTCCGGAACCCTGGAGACCCGCCATCAGCACGACAGTCGGCGGTTTCGAGTTGTACGTAATACGAATTGTTTCGCCACCGAGAGTCGCCGTCAGCTCGTCGTTGACAATCTTGACGATCTGCTGCCCCGGGTTGAGTGCCTTCGAGAGTTCTTCGCCAAGAGCACGTTCGCGAACACGGCCGATGAAGTTCTTGACCACCGTGACGTTGACATCGGCTTCGAGCAGGGCCACGCGAATCTCTCGCAGCGCGTCGTCGACATCCGCTTCGGTCAGCTTGCCCTTGCTGCGCAGTCGGCCGATGACCGATTCGAACCGATCGGAAAGGGTTTCAAACATCTGTCACATCCTGCGTTTGTTCAAATAACCGGGAAAATTCATCAACATGATCGTGATCATCGTCGTGTTCATGTTCGTGTTCGTGATCGCAACCGACAGAACGTATGCCGATTTCGCGACCAATCACGATGCCGATTGCAATCCCGATAGCTAACAGCACCAAGGATTTTGCTCCGAGTTTCCGACCCGCGATCACACCGCCCCTTACTGGGAGAGCACCTGCCTTCAATCCCGTACGGAAGGTGAACCACGTCGCCGAGAACAGCAGTCGGATCGGAAAAGTAAGCAGTTTCATGAGAAAAGTGCCTCCACGAATTCGTCGGGATCGAACGCCACGAGATCGTCGATCCCCTCACCGAGACCGACGAGTTTCACCGGAATGCCGAGTTGTTCGTGGATCGCAATCACGATTCCACCCTTCGCCGAACCATCAAGTTTGGTGAGAACCACTCCTGTGAGTTCCACCGCTTCGGTGAACTGTCGAGCCTGTATCAGGCCGTTCTGGCCCGTGGTCGCATCGAGAACAAGAAGCACCTCGGTGACGATGCCATCACCTTTGTCGGCGACTCGCCTGACCTTGCGGAGTTCGTCCATCAGGTTGACTTTGGTGTGGAGACGTCCGGCGGTGTCGGCAAGAACAAGATCGATGCCCCGGGCACTAGCTGCTTCGACACCATCGAAGATCACTGCGCTCGGGTCACCGCCTTCGTTGCCACGAACCAACAGCGCACCAGAACGTTCGGCCCACATGCCGAGCTGTTCGGCCGCCGCTGCTCGGAACGTATCGCCCGCCGCCATCAGAACGGAATGACCTTCGGCCTGCTCGCGCGCTCCTAGCTTGCCGATCGTCGTGGTCTTGCCAACGCCATTCACGCCAACAAACAACCAGACGCTCGGCCCTGCTTCGGGGGAATACACCAGTGTCCGGTCGAAACCCGCGAGTCGCTCCTTGAGTTCTCGCTTCAGCGCGTCGAGTAGTTCATCACCGGTTGTAAGTCCATCAGCTTTGACGCGCGATCTGAGGTGTTGAAGCAGGTCTTGAGCAGCGCCGACACCCACGTCGGCCAGGATCAAAGCCTCTTCGAGTTCGTCCCACGTTTGCTCGTCAATCCGCGCTTTCCCGGCGATCGAACCCACCGCGCCAGAGAAGGCGGTGCGAGCCTTCGACAACCGATCGCGGAATCGGGGTTTCTCGACAGTTTCGACTTCTCGCGCAATTTCGACTTCGGGAGCAATCTCGACTGCTGGAACTGTTTCGACCTCTGGAGCGGTTTCGACTGATTCGAGAGCGACGGTCTCGTCGAGGATCGCTGGCGGTTCGACGGCAACGGTTTCGTCAAGGATCGAAGGCGGCTCGAGCAGGCCCGCTCGACGGCGGGTCACGAGAACGCTGATTCCGACACCGAGAATCAGGACAACGAAGAGAAGGACGATCATCAATTCCATGAGTGGGCCAGCCTAGTGGGACACCCCTGCGCTCCAACCGAGCACAGACAAGGGAGGGCTGCCAAATGGCAGCCCTCCCTTGCGTGAATGAGTGACGTCGGATTCGGGGATCTCTCCCCAGAATCAGTTACTTCCCGAGTGTTCCGAGCGTGATCCTGACGTCGTTGGTCTGCCCATCACGCACGTACGTAATCGTCACAACATCACCGGGACTGAAGGAGCTGATCGTTCCGCGGAGTTCGTCGAAACTGCGGATCGGGGTGCCGTCCACAGAAACGATGCGATCGCCCGCTTTGATACCCGCGGCGAAAGCAGCGCCGCCGTCAACGACGGACTGAACATACGCTCCCGCGTCGCCGTTCGGCGTTTCGGTGGGTCCGCTGAGCCCGAGGCCGGCCTTGGTTACTGCCTGACCGGCCACCAACTTGTCGGCGGCGGCTTTGGCCGTGCGGATCGGGATTGCGAATCCGATGCCATTGTTCTCACCGCTCTGGCTGAAGATCGCTGTGTTGATTCCGATGATCTCGCCATTGCGATTCGAGAGTGCCCCACCCGAGTTGCCGGGATTGATGGAGGCATCGGTCTGGATCATGTTGACGACGATGCCCTTCTCATTGTCGACGGGACGATTGACCGCAGAGACAATGCCCGAAGTGACGGTCTGATCGAGTCCGAACGGACTACCAATCGCCACCGCAATCTGGCCTACAGCTGGCTTGGCTGACGACAGCACGGCGACGGGCACCGAAAGCCCCTTCACGCGAACCACAGCGACATCAGTACCAGTATCCGAACCGAGAACCTCGCCCTTGACCGACTTGCCGTCCGGCGAGCGCACCGTGACGATCTTTTCGTTGCCGATGACATGGGCGTTAGTCATGATCAGACCCGACGAGTCATAAAAGACACCGGAGCCGAGACCATTCGATGTCTCGATCTGCACGACTGACGGACTAACGACAGCGGCGACGGCGGCAATCGGTTCGGATCCCGGGTCGATCGTGTCGGCCGTGGACATGACGGTCGCACCTCTGCTTACGATCACGCTCTGCTCGCTGTCGAGGATCGAACGGGTACCGAAGCCGATGCCAAACAGACCGATAACAACAACAATCGCAAGCAGCGTCCGCGTAATTGGCCGGCGACGCTTACCTGAATCTGAATCCGCCTGAGGAAGATCGGGCGGCGGTGTCGGTGCACCACCCCATGCCGAGGAACCGGGGCCGGTCGGCGGCGCAGGGGGGGCCGGGGGGGTCGGAGTCCAGCCGGTCGGCACGGTGTAGGCGCCAGGACCACTGGGTGACGACTGGACCGGAGGGGCAGGAGGTGCAGGCGGGGGCGGCGGAACCGGCGCACCCTGTGCGGGAATTCCTGTTGGGGATGTCGAGGAAGTGTCGTTGTCCCAGCTCATGATGTTGCTCCTGTGATGACGCCCGATAAAGAGCGTGGATGATCGGATCGACATCGGGAACGATGCCAGATCCGGAACCTACCCACAGGGACCGAAAGGCGAACGAAAGAAAAGCGGAACCTCAGCGCAATCCGCTGAAAGCGTCAGAATCGTCCGAACCGGGTAGTGGCGCACCGGGCAGAGCCGGAAGCCACAGGGCAAACGCCGCGCCGTGCCCGAGTGTCGAAACCAGCTTCACCTCGCCCCCGTGAGCCTCGGCAATTTGGCGAACGATCGTTAGTCCGAGCCCACTGCGACCCTGCTCGCGACCTTGCCGGACGTCCCCACGCCAGAACCGCTGGAACACGCGATCGTGATCGGCCGGATCGATCCCCGGACCCTCGTCCTCAACCGCCATCCAGGCCCACGGGCCTTCGCGTCCGGCGCGGACCCGCACGGTGGTGTCGGCCGGCGAGAGACGCAGCGCGTTGGCAAGAAGATTGGCGACAGCCTGACGAAGGGCCAGGCGGTCGCCGATAACCCAGAGTCCCGGCAGGGATTCGGCGATTAGCTGGACGCCGGCCGCCTCGGCGGGAGCCAAGAACTCCTCGGTCGCGTCACGGACAAGGCTGGCGATGTCGACAGGATCGCGCTCAAGCGAAAGCGTTCCCTTCCGGGCATAGACCAGAAGATCGTCGACAAGGCGCGCCATCCGCTCCGTCGAGCGCTGGACAATTTCAGCCGTACGCCTGAGTTCCTCCGCACTTGCATCGGGATCGGCAAGGGTCACTTCAAGATTTGTGCGGATGACTGCCAGTGGATTTCGCAGTTCGTGACTCGCCTCGTGGATGAACTCGCGCTGACCCTCGAATGCTTCGTCAAGACGACCCAACATGTTGTCGAAGGTGTCGGCGAGGCGGCGCAGTTCATCCTCGGGACCGCCCAGATCAATACGGCGAGAAAGATCGCTGGCTTGGATCTGGCGGACGGTCGCGGTGATCTCGCCGATCGGCCGCAACATCCGACCGCTCACCAACCAGCCAACGGCGAGACTCATGAAGAACAGCGCCAACAGCGCCGTAAACGAATAGAGACGAAGCGCGTTGAGTGCCCGCTGGTTCACCAGCGCCTGCACAACCTGTGCTTGGTCGGCCTGGATGAAGGTCTGGCCTCCGGGGAATTGGATCACCATCGCCGAGATCGTTTGGTTCTGCAACGAATAACGGAGTCCGACGTAGATGGCACCGACCATGACCGACGCCAACCCGAAGACCACGATCGAATACACAGCAGTCAGCCGGAACCGGATTGAGCCCATCCAGCCGGGCAGACGCGATGCCAGATGGTTGCCGCGCGAGTGCAGGCGCGTCCGTACTGCCTGATCCGTTGTTGTTTCCGTTCCCTGCGCGTGGCCCGGGTCGATCATGGCGACAACAACCGGTAGCCCCGCCCGATCACCGTTTCGAGAAGTGGGTCCTCTCCGTCCGATGCAATCTTGCGTCGAAGCGTGCCGACCGTTACTCGCACGGTGTTCGTGAACGGATCAGCGTGTTCGTCCCACACGTGCTCGAGCAGCGTCTCTTGCGAAAGAACTTCGCCCGGACGCGTCATGAAGTACCGCAGCAGCGCGAATTCCTTGGCGGTGAGATCAAGATGACGATCGCCGCGATAGGCCTCATGACGTGCATCGTCGAGCACAACTTCCCCGACCTGCAGAATCGACGTCGACACAACCGTGTCGCGCCGCAACAACGAACGAACCCGGGCAAGAAGTTCAGGAAACGCGAACGGCTTCACGAGGTAATCATCGGCGCCGTCATCGAGCCCGGCTACCCGATCATCAAGGCTGTCGCGGGCGGTGAGCATCAGAACCCGTGGTTGCGTGTCGAGCGACGCCCCTCGAATCGTGCGACAAACTTCTCGGCCATCCTTACCCGGCATGGTGATGTCCAGACACACGAGGTCGTATCCGTTGATCAGAGCCTTAGAGAGCGCTTCGGCGCCATCATTCGCGACATCCACCGCGTATCCCTCTCGACGCAGCCCGCGGGCCACAGCCTCGGCCAGCTCGACTTCGTCATCGACAACCAGAATTCGCATTGGGGCGAACGGTATCGCTCCACGCCACCTGAAGGGTGACGCCCTCAGCAATGGGCGCTAGTTCAGGACTCGTTGACCTTTTCGCTGACGACCTTCGAGGAACCACCGGACTGCATCGTCACGCCGTAGAGGCAATCGGCTGCTTCCATGGTTCGCTTCTGATGGCTGACGATCACGAGCTGGGCGTCGTTGCGGAATTCAGCGACGAGCCCGAGGAAGCGGTGAAGGTTGACGTCATCGAGGGCCGCTTCGACTTCGTCCATCACGTAGAAGGGCGACGGACGACTGCGGAACACCGCGAAGAGGTAGGCGAGGGCGGTCAGCGAACGTTCGCCACCCGAGAGCAACGAGAGCTTGCGTACGTTCTTGCCCGATGGTCGAGCTTCGACCTCAATGCCCGTGATGAGCAGGTTGTCGGGATCGGTCAACTTGAGTCGGCCCTGACCGCCCGGGAACAGCAGCTGGAACAACGCCTCGAAATTCGCAGCCACGTCGGCAAAGGCCGCGGCGAACACGTTGACGATCTCGCCGTCGATAGCCCGGATCACTTTCGCAAGTTCGCGTCGGCTTTCCTTAACGTCCTCGAGTTGCTTCTCGAGGAATTCGTGACGTTCCTGGAGGGCTTCGAACTCTTCAAGCGCCAAAGGATTGATTGGCCCCATGAGACGAAGATCTCGCTCGAGTTCGCGGGTGCGGGCGGCGGGAGTTACACCGTCGGCGAGCTCCGGACATTCGGTCGCGATTGCCGTATCGGGTTCACATTCAAGATCGCGCCGGAGAGCTTCCACTGCAGCTTCGATGCGCATTTCGATCTCGGCCTGTTCGATCTCCGATCGGGCAAGCCTCTCGCGCTGCTCGCTGAGTGCCTTCTCCTCTTCAGCCCGACGGCGACGCAGCGCGTCCAGTCGCGTAGCGACCTCGCGGGCTGCCTCGGATTGACGTCGGCGACGCTCGCGGAACTCCTCGAGTTGGGATTCGATGATCGAACTGCGAGCCGCAATCAAGGCCGACATCCGTTCGAGCGCAGTCTCAGTCCGATTGAGTTCGAGACGACGGCTCTCGGCTGCTTCACGTTCTGCAGCGGCGCCCTCAAGACGACTCTCGGCGTCGGCAAGGCGGCCGGTGAGAAACTCGCGGCGTTCAGTCACCGCAACGCTCCGGACTTCGAGATCGCTGCGTCGCGAACCGACGTCGGCAGCCTGCTCCTCAAGGCGGGATCGAGCTTCGGACATACGACGGGCCGATTCGGCCAGTTCGGTGTCGGCCAGTTCGAGTTCCGGAAGGCGCTGTTCAAGTTCGGTGATGCGCGCGCCTTCGCGGGCAACGCGATCGGTTAGTTCACCGAGATGGCTCTGCAGCGCCTCGGCCTCTGTTGCGGCATCTCTGCGATCGGTCTCGACTCGTTGCAGCCGATCACCGGCTGCGGTGAGCTGGCTGTCGTTCGCATCGAGCTGACGGGCGAGTTCGGCTTCGGCCACTAGTGCCTCGCCGAGTTCTGCTCGCGCCGCTTCAAGCACGCCAGCGGCGACGGTTGCCGCCTCGAATGCGGCGCCAGAGCGAACCTCGGCCTCTTCGAGTGCAGCGCCGGTAGCTCCGCTGCCGGAGACTCCGACACGCCAGCCGGTGACACCGAAACGATCGCCACTCGAGGTCACAATGATTGCGTCGGGATGGGCGAGCGATGCGTCGACGGCGGCAACCCAACCGCCGGTCACGACTACTGCCGAGCCTATTAACGCATCGAGAAGCGGTTCGACATCGGGTCGGCGGGCGCGGACGTGTCGGCGCAATGGCTCGCCAACGGCAGGGGCCGCTCGTGTCGAGCGGGCAGCACCAAGTGCCAGAACGGCTCCACTCAGGGCTTCGCCGTGAAGAGCTTCAAGCGCTCGCCGACCTGAATCGACACCATCAACGACCACCGCAGCCAGAGCTTCGCCGGCCGCCGCCTCGAAGGCATCTTCCCATCCCGGATCCACATCGACGAGATCGAGAACAGTGCCAAGCACGCCGTCGATTCCGCTCAGGCGTTCCGTGCCTGCGCGAGAACGCGCTTCATCGAGGGCGAGCGCAAGCGCTTCGACGCGTGCTTGCCAGGCATGGTGATCGCTCTCGGCAGCACGGTGAACGGTCTCGGCGGTTCCCACGTTCGACTCGGCTTCAGAGCGACGACTCTCAGCGGCATCGATCTGCTCAACGAGTGGCAACTCAGCCGACTCGGCATCGACGAGGTCGAGACGAAGTCGCTCGGCCTCAGCCGCCAACTGTTCAGCTTTTTCCGTGAGGGCAGCGACGCGGCTACTTACGCGGTCACGCTCGGAACGGCCACGTTCGGCGGCCGCGCGTAGCGCCGCGAGTTCACCGCGGACTTCAGCCGCAGCGCCGGTGGGAGCCGGAACGCCCGTAGCCCACTGAGCCTCAAACGCCTGACGTTCGTCGGCGAGTACGCCCTCAGCAGCAAGAAGTTCGTCGGCAAGAGGTGTGAAACGCGAGGCTTCATCCTCGACCTCGGAGAGTTCCGCAGCGAGACGCGCAGCTTCGGCTTCGAGGGAAGCGACAACGCCTTGATCTATAGAAGCACCGCGTGCACGGTCGATGCCGCGGCGGCGTTCGGCCAGAACAGCAGTAAGGCCGCGCGCCTGCTGGAACAACGATTCGTACTGTGCGAGTCCGTCACCGATGTCGTCACCACCCATCGCAGTGAGTTCGACTTCGGTCGACATGACCTGTGTATCGAGTTCGGCAAGCGACCGGCGAAGACGTTCTTCGGTCGACTGGAGTTCGATCCGACTGCGCGAGCCCTGTTCGAGGCGAGTGCGCAGGCCATGGAGTTCGCGGCCGGCGAGATAGACGCGCAGCGATGTGAGTTCGGCAACGACGGCACCGTGACGACGGGCGGCGTCGGCCTGACGCTCGAGCGGGCGTAATTGCCGGCGCACTTCGCGCAGCAGATCCTGCAATCGAGTCAGGTTGCCTTCCGTTGCGGAAAGGCGACGTTCGGACTTTTCTTTGCGGCGGCGGTATTTGAGGACGCCGGCCGCCTCTTCGATGATGGCGCGCCGGTCTTCGGGGCGAGCGTTCAGAACGGCATCGATCTGACCCTGCGAGATGATTACATGCTGTTGGCGACCGACACCCGAATCCGAAAGAAGTTCTTGGATGTCGAGAAGGCGACACGGCACACCGTTGAGCGCGTACTCGCTGTCACCCGAGCGGAAGAGCGTGCGGGTGATCGTCACCTCGGAGAACTCGATCGGGAGAATGCCCGATGCATTGTCGATCGTGAGGCTCACCTCGGCGCGACCGAGCGCAGCGCGCTTCGTCGTGCCAGCAAAGATGACATCGTCCATCTTCTGAGAGCGAACGGCCGAAGGAGCTTGGGCACCAAGCACCCAACCGATCGCATCGACGACGTTGGACTTACCCGAACCGTTGGGACCGACTACGACCGTTACGCCAGGCTCGAAGTCAAGTGCAGTTGTGTCAGCGAAGGACTTGAAGCCCTTCATAGTCAGCCGTTTCAGATACATCAGACCTGACAGACCTCGCAGTAGAAGGTGGACCGGCTCGCAAATTTCGTCTTCACGATGTCATTTCGGCGGCACCGACGGCAAGGCTGCTTCTCGCGGTCGTAGACCTGATGGTGCTGCTGATAGTCGCCGGTCTTGCCGAAGAGGTCGACATATTGCTTGTCGGCCAGCGTCGAACCGCTGTACTTACATGCTTCGTAAAGGATCTCAACCAGCGACCGATAGAGGCGGCGGATCTCCTGTGTCGTGAGTGAATCGGTTTCGCGATCAAAGCGGAGACCCGAATCGAACAGGATCTCGTCGGCGTAGATATTCCCGATGCCGGCGATCATGCTCTGATCAGTGAGGAAGGCCTTGAGCTTCATCTTCTTGGAGCGAAGGAGGTGGCCGAAATCAACCCAAGACATCGGAGTCTCGACAGGATCGACGCCGAGTGTCGAGAGTTCCGTGATTTCCGAGGTGATCTCATCCGGAGTAGCGAGGAACATCTCACCGAAGGTCCGCGGATCGAGAAAGCGGAGCTGACCACCCTGCGTGAAGGTGACGGTCACATGTGTGTGTTCGGCGGCGGGATCCTTCGCTGCGGCGCGCAGGAGTTGTCCCGACATACGCAGGTGGATGATCCAGACCGACCCGTTGTCTAGAGCCAGCAGCAGATACTTGCCCTTGCGCTGGACCCCGGTGATCTTCGCGCCCTCGAGACCGGCCTTGAACTCCTCCGGGGTCTGTCGACGGATCGAACGCTTTCCGGTGACGTCGACGGTCTTGACCTTGCGGCCGACCACTTCGCGTTCCAGTTGACGGCGAATTGTCTCTACTTCGGGCAATTCAGGCATTTCCCTGCTCACTCTCATGGTTGGGCACGACATCGTTGTCGCCCCGTTCGGGGACAGAAACGGACGCGAGTTGTGCAAGCGCTGCACCAGCCGCAGCCTGTTCGGCCACCTTTTTCGAACGACCTTCACCCTCGCCGACGAGCTCGCCGGCAATGATCACCCGAGCGAAAAAACGCTTGTGATGGTCAGGGCCTTCGTCGCCAACTTCATAGACCGGCGCCGATTCGAAACGCCGAGCTGCAAGCTCTTGGAGTTTCGATTTGAAATCTGCACCACCGGGACCGGTGGCTTCCTGTGCGATCCTGTCGGCGAAAAGATCGAGAACGACGTCACGGGCTGAAGTGATTCCACCATCGACAAACACTGCGCCGATGATCGCCTCCATCGCATCCGAAAGGATCGAGGCTTTCTCGCGACCACCACTTGCCGCTTCACCCTTACCAAGTCGCAATGCCGAACCAACTCCGAGTTCTGCGGCCACACTGGCAAGGCTCGGCTCGCACACAATCGCGGCGCGGAGTTTGGCCAGGGAGCCCTCCGGCATTTCGGGATGAGTCGTGAAGATGTGATCAGTCACGATCAAACCCAGCACCGCGTCGCCGAGGAACTCGAGGCGTTCGTTGGAGGAATCGCCAGCGTGCTCCGCACACCACGAACGATGAGTCAGGGCGAGCTGAATCGGACCGGGCTCGGAGAACGGATAGCCCAGTCGATCAATCAGCGCGGCGAGTGCGTCGGAGGACAGCGAATCAGCCCAGCTTGGCGACGACGTAGTCGACAGCGTCGCGGATCGTTTTGAGATCCTCGAGATCTTCGTCCTCAATGCGGAATCCGACCTGACGCTCACCGAGATCCTCTTCAAGGGCCTCCACAAGTTCGATCAGGGCGAGGCTGTCGGCATCAAGATCATCGGCGAAGGAATCGCCTTCGTTGATCGAGCTCGGTTCAATCTCGAGAATGTCCGAAAGGCGGTCGCGGACAAGCGCAAGCACGTACGCACGATCGACTGGGGCTTGTTCGACATGGGTTTCTGCAGGCACGAACGGCCTCCTCTAGCTCGGATACGTCCTCGGATATGTCGCCGGATCGTAGCCGCATCCCAGCTTGTGCGCTTGTGAACGACCGCGCCAGCGTTACCGCCCTGCACAGGCCGACACGCTCCGACCGATTCCCGGAATCGGCCGGTGGCGGGTCCTATCGCTACTTAGATTGCAGCCGAGTTCTGGATTGTGCGGGTGAGATGTCCCACAACATCGCCCACGACCATGTCGCGGGCCACGCGGATTGCGTTGACCATTGCCGTCGCCGATGACGAACCATGGCTGATGATGCACACCCCATCGACTCCGAGGAGCATCGCTCCCCCGGTGTTCTCCGGATCGAGTTTGGCGTAGAGGGGAAGTAGCGCGGGCCAGAGTGCCTTGGCCGCCTCGCGTGCTTCCGGTGTCGAGTCGAATGCCGCCAGAAGATTCTCGACAATCGCCTTGAGCCCGCCTTCGAGGGTCTTGAGTGCCACGTTGCCGGTGAACCCGTCGGTCACAACAACATCGGCTTCATCGGTCATCAAATCGCGACCTTCGACATTGCCAATGAAACGGGCGCCGGTGTCGCCGATCCAGGAACCTTCGGCCAGCAGTTTGTGCGTCTCTTTGACCAAAGGGTTGCCCTTGGTCGGTTCTTCGCCGATCGACAACAACGCCACCTTGGGTGCATCAATACCGAACCGGGTCCGGGCGTAGACCGCGCCCATCTGCGCGAACTGCACGAGCCATTCGGCGTTGCATTCCGCGTTGGCTCCCGCATCCATAAGAATCGTTGGGGTTTCGGAGCCGGGAACCGGAATCGGTGTGGCGATCGCCGGACGTTGGACGCCCTTGATCCGACCCATTCGCAACAGGGCACTCGCCATGGTTGCGCCGGTGTTTCCTGCGCTCACCATGGCCGAGGCACGTCCATCCCGCACTGCTTCTGCGGCGCGTACGAGCGACGAGTCCTTCATTTTACGAACACTCGAACCAGCGTCGGCGTCCATGGCGATAACTTCCGACGCCTCAATCACTTCGAGGCCACCGGTGTCGCCGAGATCGGCGGAACGGCCGACAAGAACGACCGGAACCCCGAGTTCCTCGGCAGCTTGAATAGCACCGGCGACAATCTCACCCGGCGCTTTATCGCCGCCCATGGCGTCGACGGCTATCGGAAGGATGTTCACCGGCGTCGTTCGTTCAACCGTCGGTCGACTGTGATGCTCAGTCGACGGCGATGGCCTGGCGGCCGTGGTACCAGCCGCAGTTTCCGCACACGACGTGCGGACGCTTCACCGCACCGCAACGCGGGCAGGTGCTGCGAGCAGTCGTCGTGATCCGCCACGCGGATGCTCGACGGCTACGGCTTTTGGCTTTGGAGGTTTTCTTCTTGGGAACGGCCATGATGATTCCTGTAGCTGGGGGGCACCGCTGCCCGTCTGCGCGAAGGACACCCGGGCTCGGAAGTCCCCGGGGCAAGGGGGATGACTCTAGTCGTCTTCGGCGGAAGAATCGAAGTTGAGATCGCCGAGGGCCGCCCAGCGGGGATCGGCAGGGGGCGCCATGCCCTCATCCCGACCACCTTCGACCCCTGTAGGAAAGGCATCGGGGGCGGGACCCGGACAATCCTCAGCACACAACGGGGCCAGTGGTAGCGCCAAGAGAACTGCATCGCGGATCATCGGTTCGAGATCCACAGCGTCCTCGGACATCTTGTAGGTCTCCCCATCGACGGGCCGCGGCTCGAAGATTTCACGCACCTCGACCGATGTTTCCGACTCCACCGGAGCGAGGCAGCGGCGGCACTCGCCGAGCCACGGGACCGTGATAGTTCCGGTCGCTACGAGTCCGTTGCTCAGCGCCTCAAGTTCGAGATCCACGTCGATCTCGGCGCCCTCGGGCACATGGGCACTCGTGATCTCAAGACCCGGCACGATGAGTTGGCGGTGATACCGGCTCCGGGTACCCGGCTGGCGACGAAGATCGCCGATTCCGACAAGCAACATGCGGCCCTGCACTGGATCAGTCCAGGTCTTGATCAAAGAATGAGGCAGCGGCGTCGCGGATGGTTTCCGGGGCAGTCGGTGCCGGGGGCGGCGGAAGATCCGAATAGCGATCGTCAACCACGGTCAGTCGGGTCTGGCGGGGGCTGCGCTCGGACTCGTCCGGATGGGACATGTCGTAGTTACCGATTGTCTCGTCCCATGAGGGCGTAGCAGCCGCCGGATGATTTGTGCCGGTTGAGTCGTAGAGCGGCAGGGCGTCGTCAAGATTGGCGAGTTCGTCGTAGATCGGTGGCGGCGCCGCCACTCCCGGGATGTCACCGTAGGCATCAACGGCGAAACCCTCGTCGTCGTAGTCGTAGTCGTGTTCGTCGTTGACCGCGGCTGCGGCCGCCGCCTCGGCCAGCAGGTTCGTACCCTGCAGCTTGGCCCGGCCGGCACCGACAAGACGTTGCGTTCGTTCGAGAACAATCTCGAAGCTCGCGAGTTTCTGATCGCAGAAGTCCTCGACCTCATGACGAAGGCGGCGCGCATCACCCTGCGCCGCCTCGACGATCTCGTAGGCGCGTTGCTCAGCGGCTTTGACGACCTCGGTCCGTTGAACCATCCGCTCGGCGCGAGCGGTGGCCTGGGTGAGAATCTCGTCGGCTTCGTGACGGGTGCGGGCGAGGAATTCTTCGCGCTCCTTGAGCAGCCAGCGAGCAGCCCGGAGTTCCTCCGGGAGTTGTTCGAGTGCTTCCTCGACGAGTTCGAGAACTTCATCCTTCGTGATCATCGACGACGAAGAGAGTGGCACCGGGCGGGCGTTTTCGATGACGGCGCGAATCTGCAGCAGCACGTCCTCGGTCTCGGCCGGGTGGTACTGCGCTCCGACCGACGGAGGGGTCAGGTCGAGATCAAGATCGAGATCTTCGTAGTCGCTCACGATTTGTATTTCTCCTGAAGTCGTTGGGCGACAGCTTCCGGCACCATCGTCGAAACATCGCCGCCGAATCGGGTGATTTCACGTATCAACTTCGACGCGAGGAAGGAGTTTCCCGACGTAGAAGGGATGAAGAGTGTGTCGACGCCGGAAATCTTGTGATTCATCTGCGCCATCTGCAGTTCGCTCTCGAAATCCGATACGGCGCGAAGGCCCTTGACAATGAAGTCAGCATCGAGTTCCTGCGCCAAATCGACGACGAGAGAGGCGAACATCGTCACGGTCACGTTGCCGAATTTCGCGACTGATTCTTCGAGCATCTGACTGCGCTCCTCGAGGGAGAACAGCGGCTCACCTTTTTGGAGATTCCGCATCGCGGCGACGACGACGTGATCAAACAGCCGCGAAGCGGTTGCGATTATCTCCAGATGTCCATTGTGGATCGGATCGAACGATCCGGGGTAGAGCACGCGGGTCACGATGGCTCCGACGGGTCGCTCAGGAGCTGAAGGCTCGGGGGCTGGATGATTGTCACGAGCGTACCCCCGTACTTCTTCTCCCTCAGGGCATTCCAGCCGTCGGGAAGGGCCACCGATCGGGCGGACTCGATCACGATGTACGCATCAGCTCCCACCCGAGCAACGGCCACGAGGAGTTCGATCCACTCCTGATCTTCGAGTGAGTAAGGCGGATCGAGGATGACCAGGTCGAACCGATCGACCGATTCCTCGTTATGCCGGGTCAGGAAGACCATCGCGTCGACGGTCTCGATACGGCCCCGGGACGAATAACCGGTAGTCGCGAGGTTCTCCTCGATCGCCTTGCGCGCACCCCGTCCGTGATCGACGAACACGACATGTTGCGCCCCACGCGACAGCGCCTCGATTCCGAGCGCTCCCGAACCGGCATAGAGGTCGAGAACACGGGATTCAGCAAGTGCGTCGAGGCTGACCAGCGAGTTGAACATCGCCTCCCTCACCCGATCAAGGGTGGGGCGCGTGTCTTTACCCTCCGGGGCGACGAGATGGCGCCCTCGCGCTTCACCGGCAACGACTCTCACCCAAGCGACCGTACCCTGTTCACATGGACGCTGAACTCGGCATGACCTGTGTGGACTGCGGCGGAACGCTTCATCCACTTTCCCATCCGCCCGAAGACGGCTGGGACCCCGGCGATGTCGTCGCCTACCGCTGTCCGGATTGCAACGAACGATTCGACATCGTCCTCCCCGATCTCGACGATGACGACCGCTACTGACCTAGCGTCGTTTCATGGGCATCGACGCTGACGTTCACAACCTCGTGGGTCGCTATTGCGATGCGGTGCTTCGCGTCGACCACGCCGAATTCGCCGATGTTTGGGCGATCGACGCCCGGTGGCTCATCCCCGGCGACGGCGTGGTCGAAGGCCGCACTGCAATCGTCGACGTGTTCGCACGAATCCGCCCCACGTACCGCCAGTGCATCCAGGAAATACTCAGCGGCACTGTCGCCTGCGCCGACGGCGACCATGCCGATGCCCGATGGCAGATCCGTGAACTGCAATGGCGAGACGACGGCTCCACATCCGAACTCATCGGCGTCTACCACGACGTCATGGCTAGAGACCTCGATGGCGTACTTAGATTCACCGTGCGCGACTTCGAGTTGATCTACAGCGGGCCGACCGACGGCACCGGCCGGCTCCGCACCCCCCGCTCTGGGTGACAAACCGTCACCGGAACGATCAGTCGAGCAGTGCGCAGAGGATGTCGGCGAGTTCTGCCGGCCGCGCCACCATCGGCGAGTGATCGCCTTCGATCTCCACGACGTTGGCGCCGATCCGGGCCGCGATCGCTCGTTGGGCATCGGGAAGAATGATCGGATCGTCGCAACACACGACGTACGTGCTCGCAACAGTGCGCCATGCCGCTCGCTCCACGATCGATGCTCCGCCCGTGTTGCCGGGCCGGAGATGACCGACCCATCGAGCGGCCTCAACCACATCGATATCGGGATAGAAGACGCGCGCGGCGAGTTCAGGATCAATGAACATGACTCCGTCGTCACCCAAACGCATCGCCGAGATGAACTCGTCACCGATGGCCACCGGACCGCCGCTGGCCCGCTCGCCTTCGTCAGGCCCGAGCGCCGCGAGATACACGAGATGCTCGACGGACGGGTGATTCCCGGCGACGGTGATCACCGATCCGCCATAGGAGTGCCCGAGGAGAATGACCGGACCTTCGATGTTGTCGAGAACCGAGGTGACCGCCGCAGCATCGGCATCGAGATCCGTCAGTGGCAGGTCGAGCACTACCGCCCCAACACCGCGTGCACCGAGTTCGCGAACTAGCGGTTCGAAACACCAGCCACCGTGGAATGCGCCATGAGTCAGCACGATCGTCGTCATTTCTGCACCTTACGAGAACGAACTACGAGAGCGAGCTCAACTTTTCAGGAGAAAGTCGACATCCTCGCCACCAAGGAACAGTTCGACCTCCTCGGCAAGCAGTTCATGTTCAGCGAGATCGGGATCGGCATCGAGAATCTCCATCGCCACCTCCCGAGCCTTCACTACCCACTCGCGATCGCGCCGCAGTGACGCAAGTTTGAGATCGTTCTGGCCCTTCTGTCGCTCCCCCATGATCGTTCCTTCGCCGCGAAGATCGAGATCCACTTCCGCGAGTTCGAATCCGTCTGTCGAGCGGACGAGTGCCTCAAGCCGAGCTTCGCCATCGCCGTTCGTGGCCTCACCCACAAGCCAGCACCACGACTTGGCCGAACCTCGTCCGACTCGGCCGCGCAATTGGTGCAGCTGCGCAATTCCGAACCGGGTGGCATCAAGAATCACCATCACCGTCGCATTCGGAACGTCGACACCAACCTCAATCACCGTCGTTGCGACAAGAACGTCAAGATCGCGTCGCCGGAACGACTCCATAACGTCAGCCTTCTCCGCGGCCGGCAGACGTCCGTGGAGCAATCCGACCCGGAGATCAGACAGTTCACCGGCCGAGAGTTCATCGAAGGTCTCTTGTGCCGATCGAACTTCGAGCTTTTCGCTCTCGTCGATCAGAGGACACACCACGTAGGCCTGGCGCCCGGCCACGACCTCGTCGCGCACCTGTTGCCAAACCTCCATCTCGTCGAGTTCCGATTTTGCCCAACGGGTGACGATCGGCGTGCGACCCGGAGGCAGTTCGTCAAGCACGGAGACATCAAGATCGCCATAGACCGTCATGGCCGCGGTCCGCGGAATGGGCGTCGCCGTCATGACGAGCACATCGGGAATCGCCTCTCCCGCGCCTTTGTCGCGCAACGCCGCCCGTTGTTCGACCCCAAACCGGTGCTGCTCGTCGATTACGACGACACCCAGCGAGTCAAACTCGATCCCTTCAGAGATGAGTGCATGTGTGCCAATCGCGATGTCAACAGAACCCGAGGCAAGATCGGCGAGGATCCGACGCCTGTCCGCCGCCGACGTCCGGTTCGTAAGAAGAACGACGCGCAACGGACGGTCGATGCCGGCGCCACCGAAGAGATTGCCGTCGTCGGTGTCGGGGACCGTAAACCCTTCGAGCAGATGGCGAATACCCAGATGATGTTGTTCGGCCAGTACTTCGGTTGGCGCCATGAGTGCACCCTGATGGCCGCCCTGCACCGCCGCTAGCAGCGCGCTCACGGCGACGACGGTCTTTCCCGAGCCCACATCGCCCTGAAGCAATCGATGCATCGGATGTCCCTTGGCAAGATCTTCTGTAATCTCGCCGATCGCTCGCTTCTGCGCCGCAGTGAGTTCGTATGGCAGGCGCTCATGGAAGCGGGCGACAAGAGGTCCGCCGGCACCGGCACCACTACCGGCACCAACGTTGTGGGCTATCCCGACCGCGGTGCGCTCCATTTCGCGTTTGCGATGAACGAGTTCAACCTGCACGCGCAAGAGTTCATCGAAGGCGAGCCGTCTCCTCGCCGTGGCGGCTTCCCGCATCGATTCGGGTGAGTGAATGCCACGGAATGCTGCCGTGCGGTCCACGAGTTCAAGCCGGTCGCGGATCGAGACATCAAGCGGATCGGCGAATTCTCCTGCCCGTTTCAATGTTTCCTCGCACAGTCGGGCCACGTCCCAACTCATGATGCCGGCCTTCTCCGACTGCGGATACACCGGAACGATCTTCGCTGTGCGATCACCGATCAGATCGACAACAGGATTCGTCATCTTGCGTTGACCCTGGAAGAGCTCGAGTCGTCCGAACAACACGACATCGAGACCGGCAGCAAGTTGGCGTTCGCGGAAGGGTTGGTTGAAGAACGTGATCTGCAAACGACCGGTGCCGTCGGTGACGTCGGTGGTGACCATCGACTTGCCGTTGCGCGTGCGACGCGACGTCGACTTGACCACTTGGACGAGGACCGTCGCCTCCTCACCCACCTCGAGATCCGCGAGCTTGGCCTGATTTGTTCGGTCGATGTAACGACGCGGATAATAGGTGAGCATGTCGAGCACCGACCGGATGTTCAGCTTGGCCAGCGAACCCGCCTTGGTGTCGCCCACACCCTTGAGTTCCGTGACGGGCAACTCGGCCAGTTGCAGCAGACGCCGTGCCATGTCGCGGCCGGCTATTCGATGCCGAAGAGGTATGGGTAGAGCGGTTGCCCTCCGTGATGAACCTCAACGTCGCAACCCGCGCGATTGTCGTGAAGCCACACCTCAAGATGACGCGTGATTGCTTGCGATGCACCGTCGCCCTCGATGATCGTGACGATCTCGTGCTCGGGTCCTACGAGTTGATCAAGGAGGGTCGTCGCCGCACCCGACAGATCGTCATCGATGGCCAGAATTCCGTCACGAGCAATGCCAAGCCAGTCGTTCTCACGAATCGGCCCGCGGTCACTGGCGGAATCGCGCACCGCACGGGTGATCTCGCCGGCGATGACCTGCGATGCCGCGCTCGTCATTGCTTCGACATTGGACTCGGCGGTAGCTCCTGGGTCATACGCGAGAAGCGAGGCAAATCCCTCCGCGACTCCCCGGGTAGGAACGACGCGGACCGTCTTGGTCGTCATCGCATCCACCTGTTCAGCGACGGGGATGATGTTCTTGTTGTTCGGCAGAAGGATGACCTCGGGGGCCGGAGCCGACTCCACCGCCTCAAGGAGCTGTGCCGTCGATGGGTTCATTGTCTGACCGCCGGTCACGATCACCTGCACACCGAGCGAATGGAAGATTCGTCGCACACCGTCGCCAACGGAAACCGCCACGACCGCGCACGGAACCGGATCATGGGCCATGGCCGGTTCCGTCGGAAGCGCAACCGCTTCGCGAACCCAACGTTCCTCCTCGAGTTCATCGAGGAGGTCGGTGACTCGGATGCCCTGCGGCCGTCCGATCTGGATGGCCGCTTCGATCGTCGCACCAATGTCGTCGGTGTGAATGTGACAGTTCCAGAGACCATCGCCGCCGACGACAACGATCGAATCGCCGAGCGTTGCCCACACATCCTTAAACCCCGGGATCGCTTCGTCGGGGGCATTCAGGAAGTACATGACTTCGTAGCGGAGGCTGGCGAGAGAGGAACCCGAATCGGTGCCATGGGCTGCATCAAACGCCTGGAGAAAGTCGGAGGAGACTCCGGCAACCTCGTCGTCGGGTTCGGGCATCGGACGACCGTCCACGACGTGGAGCAGCGCATCAAAGAACAACATTAGCCCGGTGCCACCCGAGTCGACGACGCCGGCGTCGGCGAGAACCTGCAGCATCTCGGGGGTGCGCGCCAAAGCGTCGTAGCCACCGATATGGGCCGCTTCGAGAACCCCCAGCAGATCAGCGCCTGAATCAGCAGCGATGCGGCTGGACTCGGCCGCAACCCTCACTACCGTAAGAATCGTGCCTTCGACCGGACGCATGACGGCGCCGTAGGCCGCTATCGATGCAGCATCGAGCGCAGCGGCAAACGACGCAGCATCGATGGCGCCGGCTTCGATAGAACCGGCTTCGCGAAACACTCCGGAAAGCCCTCGAAGAATCTGGGAGAGGATGACCCCCGAATTACCTCGGGCCCCCATGAGCGACCCGTGTGCGACAGCAGCACATGTCGAATCAAGATCCGGAGCAGCATCGGCCAGCTCGGCCACAACCGAGGCCAGGGTCAGCGCCATGTTCGTGCCAGTGTCCCCATCGGGAACGGGGTAGACATTCAGCCGGTTAATGGTCTCTCGGTGAGCGGCCAAGGCATCGGCGTAGCCCCGGATTGTTTCCCGGAGGTCATCGGCGGTGAGGCGATCGAGCGTTCCCATCGGCCGAGACACTACCTATTCGGACCGGCCCAGGCCCCGAGTTGGGCCGAACAGGACCCCGCTGCTACCATTCGCCTTCGTTTCATTCGACGTCTTCGAGGTGTGTGGTCATGGCAGCTGTGTGCGACGTGTGCGGAAAGCACCCGTCTTTTGGTATGGCGGTCAGCCACTCCCACCGACGGACCAAGCGCCGTTGGAACCCGAATATCCAGCGTGTCCGCGCCATTGTTAATGGCTCGACCAAGCGCGTCGACGTCTGCACCTCCTGCCTCAAGGCAGGCAAGGTCGTCAAGGCTGTCCGCTGAACGTGACTACTGGCTCAGTGCCTGTGTCGCTTCAAGGGGTCGTGAAGTCCTACGACCCGATCACCGGTGACGGAACGCTTCTATGCGATTCGAACCTCGCCGAATACGAACTCGCCCGAGATGCGCTTCACGGGTCAATTTTCCGCATGCTCCGTCAAGGACAGCGGGTCGTTTTCGATGTCGATGGCCAATTGGCGACTCGGCTCCGAATGGGCTCAGAAGTCGACATGGGCACCCCGGGGTTTGCACCGCCGAATCCCGGCAATACGCAGCATCCCCAGGGCGGCAATCCCAACGCCTGAGATCTGACTCCCGACTCGGTCATCGACCCTCGCCCGAATCGGTTTCTGCGTCGTCGACTGTCGGATCACCCGGTGGAATCCTCTAGCATCTCGTCATTCATTCTCCGTTCATCCTCCCGATGATCGGAGACCCCCGGAATACCCCCAACCTGAAACGCGTCAGCGCGTGAACTCGACAACGATGTCGGAGGACCAATGGCCGGTCACAGCACAAATCAGAAGCTCGTCGAATGGGTCGAGCACTGGCGTGAGATTCTTCAACCAGATGACGTGTACTGGTGCGACGGTTCCGCCGAAGAGTACGAGCGCATGTGTCGCGAACTCGTCGAGAGCGGCACGTTCCGCACGCTGAACGAAGCGAAGCGCCCGAACAGCTATCTCGCCATGTCCGATCCGGGCGACGTCGCCCGCGTCGAGGACCGCACCTACATCTGTTCCGAAGCCGAGATCGATGCAGGCCCCACGAACAACTGGCGTCCGCCGGCCGAGATGCGCGCCGAGATGACCAAGCTCTACACCGGGGCGATGAAGGGCCGCACGATGTACGTCGTGCCGTTCTCGATGGGCCCGCTCGGTTCGCCCATCGCCCATATCGGCGTGCAGCTCTCCGACTCCGCCTATGTCGCCGTAAACATGCGCATCATGACCCGCATGGGTCAGGGCGCCCTCGATGTCCTCGGTGACGGCCAATGGGTTCCGTGCCTCCACTCGGTTGGTATGCCCCTCGCCGCCGGTCAGGCCGACGTTTCGTGGCCGTGCGATGCCGAGAACAAGTACATCGTGCACTTCCCCGAAACCAGCGAGATCTGGTCCTACGGATCTGGCTACGGCGGCAATGCGCTGCTGGGAAAGAAGTGCTTCGCTCTGCGCATCGCCTCGACGATGGCCCGCGACAACGGCTGGATGGCCGAGCACATGCTCATCCTCGGCCTCACCTCGCCCGAAGGTGTCAAGAAGTACGTCGCCGCCGCGTTCCCATCGGCATGCGGCAAGACCAACATGGCGATGCTCATCCCCACCCTTCCGGGCTGGAAGGTTGAGACCGTCGGCGACGACATCGCATGGATGAAGTTCGGCGCCGATGGCCGCCTCTATGCGATCAACCCCGAAGCTGGTTTCTTCGGCGTGGCACCAGGAACCTCCGCCAAGTCCAACTTCAATGCACTCGAATCGGTCAACGGGAATTCAATCTTCACGAACTGCGCCCTTACCGATGATGGCGACATTTGGTGGGAGGACCTCACCGAGGAAGCTCCCGCCCATCTCATCGACTGGAAGGGTCAGGACTGGACGCCCGCATCCGGAACTCCAGCGGCTCATCCCAACGCCCGCTTCACTGCACCGGCGGCCCAGTGCCCGTCGATCGCACCCGAATGGCAAGACCCTGCCGGCGTGCCGATCTCCGCGATCCTCTTCGGTGGACGTCGGGCCACCAACGTGCCGCTTGTGACCGAGTCATTCGACTGGCAGCACGGCGTGTTCCTCGGATCGATCATGTCCTCGGAGAAGACCGCTGCGGCAGCCGGTGTTGTCGGCGAACTGCGTTTCGACCCCTTCGCCATGCTTCCGTTCTGCGGTTACAACATGGGTGATTACTTCAAACATTGGCTTGAGATCGGCGAGGCGACCGACGCCGCCAATCTGCCCAAGTTGTTCTGGGTCAACTGGTTCCGCAAAGACGACGACGGATCGTTCATGTGGCCCGGTTTCGGCGAGAACTCGCGAGTGCTCAAGTGGATCGTCGAACGTCTCGAAGGAACGGCCGGCGCTACGGATACCGCCATCGGTCGGGTGCCCAGCGCGACCGATCTCGACCTTGCCGGGCTCGACATCGACGATGCCACTGTGGCCACGCTGCTGTCGGTCGACAATGACGCATGGCGCGCCGAGATCTCGCAGATCGAAGCCCACTTCGATGGCATCGGCACCCAGTTGCCCGCCGAACTGCGCGACGAATTGCGCGAGCTCGAAAAGCGTCTCGCTAACTAAAGCGACACCTCAACACGAACTGCAGACGAGGGCGGGCTTCGGCTCAGCTGGGTCATCAAGTTGCAATGGCATCTCGAGCCCGAGCCGACAGTCTGAGCGATCAGACGTTTCCGGCCACCAACATGGCCCGGATTCCGAGTCCCATGATGAATAGACCGCCGAAGCCATAGAGCAGGTACTTGTGCTTCTCCATCTGATCGCGATAGCTGTACAAAATCCCGATCACAATGATGGCGATGAACCCGTAGAACATGTGGAACTTGGGAGCATTAATACCCTGGCCGGCGACCATCCCTACGCCCATTGCGACCTGTACGAAGATCGTCAACTCGGCGATGGTGATGAACCACCACAAGGCTCGCGTCCGCAAAGGCTCGATCCAGTTCGCGGCCAATGCCCACGATCCGGCAAGAGCATTGCTGACGAGAACGACCCAGGAAAAGGCCTGATGAATGTCGCTCAGCACGTTTAGGACTTAGGTCCGGCAGTGACGACCGGTTCGTAGGACCAAATCTCGCTCGACACGCCAACGTTGGCAGGCGGACCACCGGCTGCGCCTCCGGGATGACCACCCGGATGACCGCCAGCGGCCGGCGCGCCCGCAGGAGCACCGGTGCCGCGATGGCCGTCGGCGAATGCCGCCGAGGAGACCCACGCGTTGAAAGCATCTTCGTCACGCCAGCGGGTGATGACGAGCCACTGGGTGCGCTCGTCGGTGGGCTTCAGGAGTTCGAAACCCTCGAAGCCATCCTGACCATCGACCGAGCCCGCTCGAGCAGCGAAACGATGGGCGAGTTCGTCGCCGGCGTCAGCCGGGACAGTGATGGCGTTGATGCGAATGATCGACATGGGTATGAATCGTTGCCTGCTCTGGCGGGTCGCGCCAGTCAAGGGTCCCCGTAGACTTCCAAGATCATGTTCAAAGCCAACGATCCGTGCTGGTGTGGCAGCGGCCAGAAGTACAAGCGCTGCCATCGGTCTCCGGAGCAGCAATTGCGTCCGGGCGCGCTCAGTCCGATGCGCACCGTCCCCGAAGGAATCGTTCGCCCCGACTATGCCGAGACCGGCCAGCCCATCAAGCGCCCCGAGCCCCGCATCAAGTCTCCCGAGATCATCGAACGGATGCGCCGCGCTGGTGTGGCCGCAGCTGAGGTGCTCGAACTGGGAGCCACCGCCATCTCCGCCGGCGTCACCACCGACGAAATCGACGCGATCGTTCATCAGGCCTACATCGACCGTGGCGGCTATCCCAGCACGCTCAACTACCGCGGCTATCCGAAATCGCTGTGCACGTCGGTTAACGAAGTGATCTGCCACGGCATCCCTGATGACCGCCCCCTGGTCGACGGCGACATCGTCAATCTGGACGTGACCATCTACCTCGACGGCGTCCACGGCGACACCAACGCCACGTACGGCGTCGGCACGTTGGACGAGCATTCGAAGCGCCTAATCGAGGTCACCCGCGAATGTCTGGCCCTCGGAATCGCCGCCGTCGTTCCGGGTCGCCCGTTCTCCGACATCGGCCGCGCTATCGAAACTCATGCCCTCGCGCACAAGTACGACGTCGTCCGCGCGTTCGTTGGCCATGGCATCGGCGAGCAGTTCCACACCGACTTGCAGATTCCGCACTATTTCGAACCCCGCATGGACGTCACCATCGAAACGGGCATGATCTTCACGATCGAACCCATGATCTCCATGGGTACCGGGCAACACCGCATCTGGGAGGACGACTGGACTGCCGTCACCGCCGACGGAAGCCGAACAGCACAGTTCGAACACACCGTGCTCGTCACCGAAACCGGTGTCGAGATCCTCACGCAACTCCAACCAGGCTGAGCCGTTGCGCCACGTGAGTTTCACGCTTGCCACATTGCACGTCGACGATGTCGAAGTGCCCCTAATGCTCGCCGACCTCGTCGTCGTACGCCGAGACGAGTCGACCCAAATTGATTGGGAGGTTGTGGCGACGTCGCTACCGGTGATCCCCTATCCACAGGCGGTCTGTCGACTCGTCATGTCAAACCTCATCGACGGTCGTTTGCTCTCGGGCGATGCTCTGGTCGTACGATCAGACGAACAACGCCATGTGTTTCGTGGTGGCGGCGAACTCATAGGACTTCGCGTCGAAGACGGACTGGAGACCGAACAATGAGTGCCACATCGACGTTGGGAGCATCGGGACCGGAAGAGGTGATCCGAACCGAATCGCTCACCAAGATGTACCCGGGTGACGTGCTGGCCGTGGATTCGCTCGATCTCACCGTCCATCGCGGCGAGATTTTCGGGCTTCTCGGACCAAATGGCGCCGGCAAGAGCACAACCGCCGGCATGTTGACCACACGAGTAATGCCCACGAGTGGCAAAGCCTTCGTGGGCGGCGTCGATGTCGTGGCCCAACCGGCACGGGCAAAGAAGTTGATCGGAGTCGTTCCGCAATCCAACACGCTCGACCGTGCGCTCACCGTGCGGGAGAACCTCTATTTCCACGGCCGGTTCTTCGGCATGTCGACCCGCGATGCTCGCACCGAATCAGATCGTTTGCTCGAGCAGTTTCGTCTCGTCGAGCGGGCCAAGGCTCCGGTCATGGCGCTTTCCGGCGGCATGGCACAGCGGCTCATGGTCGCCCGAGCGGTGATGCATCGTCCGTCCATCCTGTTCCTCGATGAACCCACCGCCGGCCTCGACCCGCAGAGTCGCATTGCGTTGTGGGACATCCTCAGCGAACTGCACGATGAGGGCCAGACCATCCTTCTAACCACGCACTACATGGAAGAAGCCGACCAGCTCTGCCATCGTCTAGCGATCATCGACCACGGCCGCGTGCTCGCCCTCGACACTCCCGAGAATCTTAAGAAGTCCGTCGGCGCCGACACCATTGTGACCATCACGACGGGCACCGCTACCGACGGTGGCGTCGCTGACCTCTACGGACTCTCTCGCAGACTTCAGGTTTCCATTCCCGGAGCGACCACCGTTACACAGATCGTTGACGGACTTCGTCTGGGCGTGCAGGGCGCACGCGGCGTTCTACCTGCAGTCGTTGCTGTTGCCGAGGAGGCCGGCGTGATCGTCAAGGATCTGCGGGTCGACGAACCAAGCCTCGAAACCGTCTTTATCAACCTCACCGGGAAGGAACTGCGCGAATGACAACTTCCTCGCCGTCTCCCAGTCCCGGCTCCTCCGGTTCGGTCATCCCGCCCCGTTCGACTCGCGCCTCCGGGATAATTGCGTTCCGGGCCCTGCTCGCTCGGGACATGCATGTGCTCGTGCGGAATCTCGCAGAGTTTGTACCCCGCACGATCCTGCAACCGTTGATGCTGGTATTCGTCTTCGCCTACGTGTTCCCGAAGATCGGTCAGAGCATCGGAGGAACCGGCGAGGCTGCCTCCGAGTTCTCGACGTTGCTTGTCGCCGGCGTCGTCGCACTCGCCGTCCTGTTCCAAGGCATCCAGGCGGTCGCGCTCCCGCTCGTCACCGAGTTCGGCGTGACCCGCGAAATCGAGGACCGAGTTCTCGCTCCCCTACCCATCGCGTTTGTGGCCATCGAAAAGATCGCGTCGGGTGCACTGCAGGGTTTGTTTGCCGCCGTGATCGTGTTCCCGATCGCGCTATTCGTTCCGGCCACGCCCGTGAACCTAGAAATCAACTGGCTGGTCCTACTCACCCTCGCTCCGTTGGCCTGCATCATGTGCTCGGCACTCGGCCTCATGTTCGGAACCGTGTTCAATCCGCGCACAATTCCTATGCTGTTCGGCGTCGTCGTACTTCCGATCACATTCCTCGGTTGCATCTACTACCCGTGGGCCGCACTCGCTCCGATCAAGTGGCTGCAGATCGCCGTGCTGGCCAATCCCCTCGTGTACGTAAGCGAGGGATTCCGCGCCGCACTCACCAGTTCCTCCACCATGTCGCTATGGGCGATCTATCCGGTTCTCGTCGGGCTCACCGTGCTGTTCACTGCTATCGGTATCCGCAATTTCCGCAAGCGCGTCGTCGCCTAAGCGCTGATCGGTTGATTCCGATCAGGCGATAATCGAATTGATGAACGGTTCATCCGAAGCGCGGGTTCCGTCGAGCGCGATGAACCACTCGGTGCCGAACGCCGCCGTGAACATCTCGTAGGGCATCTTGAAGAAGAACGAGTCAGGCCCGATCTGGCTGGCGTGGGCGGCCATTGCGGCCCGCTTCGTGTCGATTGTTGAGGCGACGTCGATCGCGTGGGTGATCAGCGCTTCGGGTGAACCGAATTCGCCGCGATCGGCGGCGCTGGCGCGGCGACGCAGTTGCTCGACTGTTTCACCCTCAAGTTCGCTCTCGACTTCATCCTCGAACAGGTTCGCGTTCTCCGCCATCTGATTCATGATGCGATCGCGATTCATCGTGGATTGGAAGACGCGGTTGATTCCGGCGATCTCTGCAGCCCGTCGACCGACCCGATGCACCTGAATGTGATCTGGATGGCCGTAGCCGCCATGGGAGTCGTAGATGGTCAATACATCGGCATCGACGTCAACAAGGATTGCCGCCAGCCGCTGCGCCGCCTCTTCAACATCGGCCTGCCAGAAACACGCCGGGTTGTCATTGGTCGGCTCACCGATCATGCCCGAGTCCTCGTAGCCGAGAAACTCGGCGCGATGCACGCCGAGAATGTCCGCCGCCAGTTTGGTCTCGACCACGCGACGCTCCCAGAGCGGCTCGCCCTCAGCGAGAACGCCAGGTTGCGGCTCCCCTTGTTCGCCGCGCGTTGCCGTGACAAGCACGACGGTGTGCCCAGCCTGCGAGGCGAGGGTCATTGTCCCGCCGGTTGCAATCGACTCGTCATCGGGATGCGCATGAAAACACACGAGGGTTGCCATGCCTGCAGCCTACGGGGATCAGGCGATAGCGCCTACCGCCCTCAAAGCGGCAAGGGCAGCCGCATCAGCCACTCCCCATTCGGCGAGGACTTCGTCCGTATGTTGACCGGGGTGTGAAGGCGGACGCTGTATCTCGGCCGACGTACGCGAGAAGCGCGGGGCTGGGGCCGGTTGGACGACACCGGCGTTCTCGACGAATGCCTTGCGCTGCACCATGTGTGCATTCGTCGTGGCCTCACCGAGCGAGAGGATCGGAGCGACGCACGCATCGGAACCTTCGAAGATCGCCGCCCATTCGTCGCGGTTCTTCGTGATGATCACTGCCGCAAGACGTTCTTTGAGGATCGGCCACATCGACCGATCGTTCTGCTTGGAGAAGTCAGGATCACCGGCGAGCCCCGTCTTTTCAAGAAGCTCAGCATAGAACTGTGGTTCGATCGCACCGACCGAGAGGAACTTCCCGTCGGAACATTCGTAGACCTCGTAGTAATGCGCGCCGGTGTCGAGCATGTTGACACCACGCTCATCGGTCCAGAGGCCCATAGCCATGAAACCGTGCATGAATGTGGTGAGGATCGCGGTGCCGTCAACCATCGCGGCATCGACGACCTGGCCCTTGCCCGACATACGCGCTTCGATGATTCCGCAGGCGATGCCGAATGCCAGCAACATTCCGCCACCACCGAAGTCGCCCACCAGGTTGAGTGGGGGCTGGGGCCGCTCATCGGGCCGTCCGATCGCGCCCAATGCTCCGGCGATTGCGATGTAGTTCATATCGTGTCCGGCCATCTGCGCCATCGGGCCGTCCTGACCCCAACCGGTCATGCGTCCGTAGACCAGTTTGGGGTTGCGGGCGAGACAGTCGTCGGGTCCGATACCGAGGCGCTCGGTCACTCCCGGGCGGAAACCCTCAATAAGCGCATCAGCGTTCTCGACCAACTTGAGAACAGTCTCGACCCCTTCGGAATTCTTGAGATCGACAGCGATAGAACGACGACCGCGGTTCATGACATCTTTCGGAGGTGTGGCCGGATCGCCGCCGTATACCGCTCCTGCTCGATCAACACGGATCACGTCCGCGCCCATGTCGGCCAGCATCATCGCCGCGAAGGGACCCGGGCCGATGCCCGCAATTTCAACGACGCGCACTCCAGAGAGTGGTCCCATTTGTTCTTCTCCCGATTCGATTCGAAAATGTCAGATGAAATTGTCAGACAGAACTGTCAGACAGAGCGTGCGGCCATTGCTGTCACGTGGTGGATCACGGTGGCCCAGTAGTAGCTGGGCAAATCATGACCCATGCCGTCCAAGCGCAGAAACTCCGAGCCCGCAAGGTTCTCGGCGGTGCGCTCACCGCCGCTGACGGTGACAAGCGGATCGATCTCACCGTGCACGACGAGCGACGGCACATTGAGCGTACGCAGCCCGGCCGTTCGCGACGGTGAGGTGAGAATGGCCAGCATCTGGGTCGAAACGCCATCGGGATAGAAGCAGCGATCAAATTGAAGCTCGTTGCGGCGCAGGATCCAGTCATCGTCACGATGCTCGGGCCCGGCCAAAATACGCCCACTCTCGATCGCGTTCTCCAGGTACTCGGCACGATCGGTCTTCGGTTCGGCCAGCAGAACAGCGAGTGCTTCCGGAGTCGGTTGACCGACATCAGGATCACCTGTCGTCGAGGCCACCGAGGTGAGGCTGAGCACCCGATCGGGCTGATCGATGGCCATCTGTTGCACAATCATTCCGCCCATAGAGAGCCCGAGGATGTGCGCCCGATCGATACCGAGCGAATCACAAAGTCCCCATGCGTCGGCGGCCATGTCGCTCAAGCCATACGGAGCTTCGACGACCTGGCCCTGAAGCAGGCCCGTGATCGCAGCAAGCACATCGATGTGGCTATCGATTTTCGTTGAAAGTCCGACGTCTCGATTATCGAAACGAATGACGTGGAAACCCCGATCAACGAGCGCTTCACAGAACTCGGGATTCCACCAGACCATTTGGCAACCGAGACCGGAGACCAGCAGCAACGCCGGATCTGCAGGGTCGCCGAAGGTTTCATACTCGATTTCAATTCCGTTCGAAGATGCGCGCATGGCTCGCATCCTTCTGCCATCCGCTGATCCGGTCAAGCACCAGAGTCGCTGCCGACGACTACCGTTCGCGTCGTGAGCACCTCCGACGTTGGCGGAACAGGGTCAAGCGACAGTCAGCGAACAGGAAGCGGCCGGCGCACCGACCCGCTGACCGGAACGCCGACCCACATCGTCGCCCACCGCCAAGACCGGCCCAACCTTCCCGACGGAAGTTGTCCCTTCTGCATTGGCGGCAGCGAGGCACCCGATCCTTACGAGGTTCTCGCCTTCGCCAACCGTTGGCCCCCGCTTCCCGAGGAGCGAGCCGAGATTGTGCTCTACACCCCCGATCACGACGCGTCATTTGCCGACCTCTCGACGGTGCAGGCGCGAAAAGTTGTCGATCTCTGGGCCGAGCGCAGCGCAGAACTTGGAGCGCGCAACGATGTTTCGTACGTGCTCGTGTTCGAGAACCGCGGCCCCGAAGTAGGCGCCACGATTGCGCATCCTCATGGACAGATCTACGCATTTGCTGATGTGCCCCCGACTGCGCTCGCCGAATTCTCAGCCGACGGCATGCAGCGCGGCTTCGACGACGATGCGATCGGCGATCGCCTCGTTTCCAGCATCGGAGACTGGGCGGCATGGGTGCCATCGGCGGCGGCCTGGCCGTACGAACTTCTCCTTGCTCCGCGCACCTCTATTCCCGATCTTCCCTCGCTTGATGACGCATCACGGGATTCGCTCGGTCAACTCCTCGTCGACATCGTGTCGCGACTCGATCGACTCTTCGACGCACCGATGCCGTTCATGATGTGGATTCATCAACGGCCGTTCGACAACCACACATGGCCCGACGCGCGTGTGCACATCCATGTCGCCCCGTTGTTGCGCTCACCCGGAACGGCCCGATTCGTTGCCGCTGGCGAACTCGGCAGTGGCGTGTGGTTCAACCCTGTCGAACCCTCAGTTGCGGCTGCCGAATTGCGCGCGCTTTGACTATGACCGGCACGTCACCCGATGCCATCGACGTTGTGGCCCATGCTCCCGGTCGCGTCAATCTGATCGGCGATCACACTGATTACGCCGGCGGACTCGCAATGCCTATGGCGATCGATCTCGGGACCACCGTGTCGGGTCGGCGTACCGGGCGTCGCGTCACACTCACCTCTGAAGCCCGTGATGGTCGCGCCGACATTGATCTCGACGCACCATTCGAGCCTTCCGCCACCCAACCCGAATGGGCCCGGTATGCCGCAGCGGTCGCGCGTCTCACCAAACCCGACTGCGGGTTCAGCGGTCGTGTCGACTCCAACCTTCCTCTTGGGGCCGGCCTCTCCTCAAGTGCGTCCCTCGAACTTGCTCTGGCGCTCGCGTTTGGCTTCGAGGGATCGCCGCTTGACCTTGCGCTACTTGGACAGCAGGCCGAACACCTTGCCGTCGGTGTGCCATGTGGACTTCTTGATCAGTTGTCAATCGCGTTTGCCGAACGCGAGCACGCGATGGTCATTGATTTTTCCAACAACTCGGTCACACAGGTGCGAGTGCCGAACGGGGTCGACATCATCGTTGTTCACTCGGGCCAGGAACGGACAGTCGAACGTTCTGCCTATGCCGATCGCCGAAACGACTGCGAGCGGGCTGCCCGACAGATCGGGCCACTCGCAGCATGTGACGCCGCGACGATCGCTTCACTGACGGATACGATGCTGCGTCAACGGGCCCGCCACGTGATGACTGAGTGCGAACGCGTCCGCCTTGCCGCTGATTTATTCCAAACCGGAGACACTCAATCCGTGGGTCAACTGATGAGCGAGAGTCACCGATCACTACGCGACGACTTCGCAGTTTCGACGCCGGTGCTTGATCAACTCGTCGACAGGCTTGAAACAACTCCCGGCGTTCTTGGTGCCCGTCTAACCGGCGCCGGATTTGGCGGTTGCGTCGTGGCGCTCTGCGAGGGCGACGCCATTGCTGATCCGACGGCGTTCACCGGTCGGGGCTGGAAGCTCGTGCCGACCGATGGGGCCCGGCTCGTCTCCATCGACACGTAATCGGACGAGACACACCCATCCGCGAAGAGCTACATGCGGTCGAGAAGCTCGTTCTTCTTGGCCTGGAACTCGGCCTCGGTGAGCACGCCCTGATCACGCAGGACACCGAGTTGCGCGATTTGGTCCGGTATCGAAGCGGCTGCACCGGCCGACGCTGACTGAGCCGCATACGCCGAGTTGATGCCGCCGGAAATTCGGTTGGCGGCCTTGATCTCGTTGGCCTCCATCTGCTGGTAGATCTCGTTCTGGACCGAGCTCGGGTTCTTAATGTCGTCGAACTTCTGGGCACCATCCTTCGATGCCGATTCGATCTCTAAGTCGCCGAGGCCGAGCATGCGCTCGAAGATGCGCTGATGGAAGAAGATCGTGTTGATGCGTTCGAGTGGGATCTCGATGCCGTTCTTGGCCACGATTCCCGTACGGAAGATCACCCGATCGGAGGTGAGGACGAAATGGGTGCTGATCCAGCGCACGTAACGTTCGGCGAACCAGATGAGGGTCACGAAGAGGAACGCCGCCACCGGGTATTTGGCCCAATCCCAGTCCCGGGCCAGAACAAACAGGGCCGCGAGCACAGCCAGAGCCAGTACCGCTGCCGACTTGGCAAAGAACCACCAATGGGGATGGAGGTCGAGTACGAGTTCTTCGTTCGGGTGCAGTGCGTCCTGTGGGTAAGCCATGCGAAACCGTACCCTCGAAGGCACTGTCACCGGAGGTGAGTACGGTCTTGACCCGTGGATGCCGATGCGCTGCTTGAAGGACTCAACCCGCAGCAGCTCCGCGCCGTCACGGCCGCAACCTCCCCTTTGTGCATCCTTGCCGGGGCGGGATCCGGCAAGACCCGAGTTCTAACCCGCCGAATCGCATGGCGCGCCGCCACCGGCGATCTCGATCCCCGCCACGTTCTCGCCCTCACCTTCACGCGCAAGTCGGCCGGCGAGATGACTGAACGGCTTCGCTCCCTTGGTCTACGCGACTCCGTCGCCGCCGGCACGTTCCATTCCGTCGCCTATGCGCAATTGCGGGCTCGCTGGGCCGACCGCGGCATCACCCCGCCAACACTCCTCGATCGCAAAGTTGGATTCGTCCTACGCCTACTCACCGGCGCGGAGAAGAGCATCCCCGCCATCGACATCGTGTCCGAAATCGAATGGGCCAAAGCCCGCATGATCGAGCCCGAGAAATACGCGGCGGCCTCAATCGCAGCAGGGCGACGACCGCCAATGGACCCAAACGAGATCGCGCGCATCTTCGGTCGCTACGAAGATGCGCGTCGCGATCAGCGTCTCATCGACTTCGACGACATCTTGCGCGTGTGTCGCCGCGATCTGCTTTCCGATCCCGAGTTCGCCGCGTCGCAACGATGGCGCTTCCAGCACCTCTTCGTCGACGAGTTCCAGGACGTCAACCCCCTACAGGATGCGCTCCTCAATGCATGGCGCGGTGAACGCCTCGACTTGTGCGTCGTCGGCGATCCCAATCAAGCCATCTATGCCTGGAACGGCGCCGACCCAGAACTTCTGCGTCGCTTTCCTCGCGACTTCCCGACCGCCGAGGTCGTGCGCCTCACCGAGAACTATCGCTCGACGCCACAGATCCTCGCCGTAGCCAATGCCGTCCTCGCCGGCAGCGGGCGCGGCATCGATCTCGCCGGTGCGTTGACCGCCACCCGCAATGACGGCCCGATTCCTGTCGTGCAGGCCTTCGAAAACGATTCCGACGAAGCGAAGGGCATCGCCCGATCGGTTCGCGATCATCACGGTCCGGGTTCTCGATGGTCGGGTCAGGCCGTGCTTGTGCGCACCAATGCGCAGATCCCCGCGATCGAAGAAGCGTTCACCACCGCCCAGATCCCGTTCCGCGTTCGCGGGGCGGCACCGCTACTCGAACAACCGGAGATCAAAGCGGCCCTTGCCGAGATGCGCCGCGCGACGGGCCCATTCGAAGATGCACTCGCCGATCTCGCTGTTTCCGTCGACTCGACCGAGGCGACCGGAGACCGCGCCGAGGAGCGCCGGGCCAACGTTGATGCGCTCGTCCAACTCGGACGCGATTACGTCAGCGTCGAAACCGGGCCGTCGATGCCTGGCTTTTACGCCTGGCTTGCGGCCACCACTCGTGCCGATCAACCCGATCGCTGGGGCGATGCCGTCGAGATCACCACCTTCCATGCCGCAAAGGGCCTCGAATGGCCGATCGTCCACCTCGGGGGAATCGAACAAGGTCTTGTGCCGATCGGCCATGCCAAAACCGGCGAAGCACTGTCTGAAGAACTCCGTCTCTTCTATGTCGCCATCACCCGGGCCGAGCGCGAACTCGTGTGCTCGTGGGCCGGTCAGCGGCGCTTCGGCACCAAGACCGTCAATCGCAATCGTTCCGCCTACCTCGACACGGTCGTAGCCGCATCGGCTGCGCTGCGGGCCGGCACCGATCCGGTCGAAGTCGGTAAGGGGGTGTCGCTCTCTGCTCCGCCCCCTCCTGCCCCGACGCGTCGGTCTGCGACGCGCCCCAATCTCCCCCGACCAGCCAAGACCGACACGCCGGCTGAACTCGACGAGGCCGACAGCAAACTGTTTCTTGAGTTGCGATCGTGGCGATCTGATCGCGCCAAAGCGGCGAGCATGCCAGCCTTCGTCATCTGCAACGACCGCACCCTCACCGAAATCGCCGCGAACCGTCCCGGTACCACCGACGAGTTGCTTGAGGTACACGGATTCGGCGAAATCAAGGCAACCCGATTCGGCGATGAGATCCTCGCCATCGTGGCGCAGGCCGACTGACCCAGCCGACCTGCGTCACTGCTCAGTCTGAGTTCGCCGCCGCGTCGGCGTTCGCCATCAGTTTGGCAACCCGCTCATGACTGAAGGCAATGAAAAGCCCCTCGGCTTCGGCACACAGTCGTTCGCCCGCCCACAACGAGCCCTTGCACAGAATCTTGCGGCCACTCACCGAAACAAGTTCGGCCTTCAAGGTGAGTTCAGTGTCGAGCGGCGTCGGACTCCGATAGTGGATCGTGAGCCTTCCGGTCATTCCCGCTTGACCAGAAAATGTCTGCGCCGCACCGAGCACCTCGTCGAAGATCCCCGCTATGTACCCGCCATGAAGACATCCCGGAGGACCCTCATAGAGCGTTCCGAACTCGACCTTGGCCTCGATCCGACCATCGAGAAACTCCATCTCCAACGGCAGCGCCACCGGATTGGCTTGGCCTATGAACGGACTGCGTTCCCGCAGGCGATGCGCCTGACGGATGGAAAGTGCCGTGTCGCCCTCGTCGGCCGACTGATCCGGATCAGTCTCGATGTCCGCTGTAATCGAATCGAGGACTCCGACGAGCGCATCGAGTTCTTCCACCGACGCAGTCGTCGTTTCGAGAGCACGGATCATGCGCCGAACTGCGCGGGCTGCCGCTCGTGCCGAATGTTGCTCCCGGGTCACCGCCCGCATTTCTGCCTCGGTCCACTGTCCACCCCCGACCCCGAAGGGATTCACACCTTCTATAAAAGGTTTGGCAATGGACGGTTTGTCACTCATTCGTCGAAGTCTGCGACAACGGGAGCGTGATCGCTCGGCTTCTCGCCCTTGCGGGCGTTGCGGTCGACGAATGATCCTGTTGCCCGCTCGGCGAGCGAAGGTGTCGCCATGATGAGATCGATCCGCATGCCGCGCCCTTGGTGAAAATCACCACCGCGGTAATCCCACCAGGAGAACAGGCCCGCCTCGTCGTGGAAACGGCGGTAGACATCCTCCATCCCCCATGCCTCAAGGGCGCGCAACGCCGCTCGTTCCGGCTCGCTGGTGTGGGTCATCCCGGCGAAATGGGCCGGATTCCAGACATCCCGATCCTCGGGGGCAATGTTGTAATCGCCGCATACCGCCAGCGGAGATCCTGCGTCCTCTCGTCGCTCAAGGGTTGCCCGCAACCGCTCAAGCCACGACAGCTTGTAGGTGTAATGGTCGTTATCGAGGGCGCGACCGTTGGGCACATACGCGCTAGCAACACGGACACCAGCGCAGGTCGCCCAGATGAGCCGGGCATCGCCGTCCTCGGGACCGCCATCGTCCCAACCGGCTACTACGTCGTCGATTCCGACCTTCGAGAGGATCGCAACGCCGTTCCACTGGCCCTGGCCATGATGGGCACTCTCGTAGCCCATCTCCCGAAACACCTCGGCTGGGAAGGCTTCGTCCTTCATTTTCGTCTCTTGGAGACACACCACATCCGGGGCGTTTTCCGTCAGCCATTCCTGCACACGGGGCAGTCGGGCTTTGAGCGAATTCACGTTCCACGTCACGAGTCGGAGCACGATCAACGAATCTACCGGCAGAACTCCGCTCTGGTCTCCAGACCCTCTCCGAGCACCGGTAGGGTGAACGTTCGTGGCTGAAGATTCCTCCCCCCAGATAGCGGGCCCGAACGCGTGGCTCGTTGACGAAATGTACGAGCAGTTCCGACGCGATCCGGCTTCGGTGAGCGAGAGCTGGCAGGAGTTCTTCCACGGGTACAACCCGTCGACCGCCCCGAAGGTCGCTGTGACGACCGCTGCAGCAGCCGCGCCCGTCGCGTCGCCCGCCACTGCTGCGCCGACCCCGGCGCCGCCCGCTGCAACAACGGCCGCCGATGTCGTCGCCCCGGGTCAGCCACTGCGCGGCGCCGCCGCCAAGATCGTCGTCAACATGGAGGCCAGTCTCGGCGTCCCGACTGCCACGAGCTTCCGTGAAGTCCCCGCGAAGTTGCTCGAAGTGAACCGCAAGACGATCAACAATTATCTCGGCCGTAGCCGAAGCGGCAAGGTCAGCTTCACGCACATCATTGGCTACGCGATCATCCGCGCCATCGTCGAGACCGCACCCGTCATGAACGCCGCGTATGTCGAAGGTTCCGACGGTAAGCCCTACATCGTGCGCCACGAGCATCTCGGACTCGGTCTGGCGGTCGATCTTGAGAAGTCCGACGGATCCCGTTCACTTCTCGTTCCGTGCATCAAGGATGCCGACACCCTCGATTTCGCCGGCTTCTTCGCGGCCTACGAGGAACTCATCCGCAAGGTCCGCTCCAACAAACTCACCCCCGACGATTTCGCCGGCGTCACCGTCAGCCTCACGAATCCGGGAACCATCGGCACCGTCCAATCCGTTCCTCGTCTGATGCCCGGACAAGGCCTCATCGTGGGCGTGGGTTCGCTCGATTTCCCGGCCGCCTACCAAGGCGCCGACCCGAGCACTATGGCGAGCCTCGGACTCTCGAAGGTCATGACGATCACGTCGACCTACGACCATCGCATCATCCAGGGTGCCGAGTCCGGAATGTTCCTTAAGCGCGTCCATGAGCTGCTCATGGGTAGCGATGACTTCTACGAACACATCTTCCGTTCGCTCAGCGTCCCCTATGAGTCGGTTTCATGGGCACGCGACACCAATCCCATCGGCCGCGACGACGCCATGCTTGAAAAGCAGATGCGCGTACAAACACTCGTCAACATGCATCGGGTGCGCGGTCATCTCATTGCCGACCTTGATCCTCTTGCTGCCGAAGAACCACATCTGCACGCCGAACTCGATCCCGCCACCTACGGGCTCACGATCTGGGACCTCGACCGCGAGTTCCTCACCGGCGGAATCGCCGGTCGCAATCGCATGCGTCTCGATGAAATCCTCGACGTGCTGCGCGATGCCTACTGCCGGACCATCGGCATTGAGTACATGCACATCCAGAACCCGGCCGAGAAGCGCTGGATCCAGGAGCATGTCGAGGGCGTCACCGTCGAACTCTCCGTCGAGGAGAAGCGTCACATTCTCGAACGCCTGAATGCCGCAGAGGCCCTCGAGAAGTTCCTCGCCACCAAGTACCTCGGCCAGAAGCGCTTCGGCATCGAGGGTGGCGAATCCGCCATTCCGCTGCTCGACGCCATCCTTTCCGAAGCCGCCGACGCGCAGATGGTCTCGTCGGTCCTCGGTATGGCCCATCGCGGTCGTCTCAATGTTCTCGTCAACATCGTCGGCAAAAAGTACGAGCAACTCTTCAATGAGTTCGAGGGCAACATCGATCCCGAGTCCATTCAGGGCTCCGGCGACGTGAAGTACCACCTTGGCCAGACTGGCACGTTCACAAGCCAACTCGGCAACAACATTCACATCGAACTTGCGGCCAACCCGTCGCATCTCGAAGCCGTCGATGCTGTGGTCGTCGGAATGGCCCGCGCCAAGATGGACCGTATTGAACCTCCGGGCAACTATCCGGTGCTTCCCATCCTCGTCCACGGCGATGCCGCTTTTGCCGGTCAGGGTGTCGTGGCCGAAACGCTCAACCTGTCAAACATCACCGGTTACCGCGTTGGCGGGACGATTCACGTCATCATCAACAACCAGCTCGGTTTCACCACGCCGCCGACCGAGGCCCGCTCGTCGGAGTATTCAACCGACGTCGCCAAGATGGTTCAGGCTCCTATCTTCCACGTGAACGGCGACGATCCCGAAGCGGTCGTGCGTGTTGCTCGTCTTGCCTTTGCCTACCGACAGGCGTTCCACAAGGACGTTGTGATCGACATGGTCTGCTACCGCCGTCACGGTCACAACGAGGGTGACGATCCGAGTTACACCCAGCCGCTCATGTACAAGCGCATCGATGCGCGTCGTTCGGTGCGCAAGCTCTACACCGAAGCCCTAGTTCGTCGTGGCGACATCTCCTTCGAGGAGGCCGAAGCGGCACTGGACGATTTCCAAACCCGCCTGCAGGCTGCCCTTGATGAAACTCGTTCGCACGATGCCCCGCCGCCGCTCGCCCACGCACCGGAGCGTCATTACGAAGGCGTCCGCGCTCACTTCGACACGGGCGTCTCGCAAGAAGCGCTCGACGAGGTTTTTGCTGCTATCGAAACCGTTCCCGAAGGTTTCACCGTTCACCCGAAGCTCGCCAAGCAATTCGAAGGCCGCCACGAGATGTTCACCGTCGACCACGAGGTCGATTGGGCACTCGGCGAGGCGTTCGCCTTCGGATCGATCGTGCACGAAGGCACGTCGGTTCGTGTGGTCGGTGAGGACTCCCAACGCGGAACGTTCTCCCATCGCCACGCCGCACTGATCGATTACGAGAACGGCGAGCGTTTCATTCCGCTCAAGAAGGCCGCTCGCAACGGCGCCAAGTTCTGGATCTATGACTCCCTACTCTCGGAATTCGCCGCTCTCGGCTTCGAATACGGCTATTCCGTCGAGAACAAAGATGCCCTCGTCGTCTGGGAAGCCCAGTTCGGCGACTTCATGAATGGTGCACAGGTCATCATCGACAACTTCATTGTTGCCGCCGAGGACAAATGGGGCCAGACCTCCGGACTCGTCATGATGCTCCCGCATGGCTACGAGGGCCAGGGCCCCGAACATTCGTCGGCCCGCATTGAACGCTTCCTCACGCTCTCGGCCGGCGACAACATCCAGGTCTGCAACGCGACCACCGCCGCACAGCTCTTTCATCTGCTGCGACGACAGGTCCGACGCGAGATCCGCAAACCGCTCGTCATCTTCACCCCGAAGTCGCTGCTGCGGGCCAAGACCTCGCGTTCACCCGTCTCCGAGCTCATCCACGGATCGTTCGAGGAAGTTCTCGACGACACTGGCATCACCGATTCCGGATCCATCCAGCGAGTGGTGTTTGCCTCGGGCAAGGTCGGCGTCGAAGCCCAAGCTGAGCGCGACCTACGCAAAGCGCCCGTCGCCGTCGTACGCGTGGAGCAGCTCTATCCGTGGCCTTACGAAGGTGTCGCCAAGATTCTCGAGAAGTACTCGAACGCTGAAGAGATCGTGTGGCTTCAGGAGGAACCCGAAAACATGGGTGCCTGGAACCACATCAAGGGTCGTCTCTATGAGGCCCACGAGGACACCCATCGCATCCGTCGCGTAAGTCGTCAGGAATCGGCGAGTCCCGCCACTGGCAATTCCGCCATCCACAAGGCCGAGGTCGCCGATCTCATGGAAGGTGCGCTCGGAGATCTCTGATCCTCCGGGCCTTTCCGGGTTCAGTCCCTGCCGGTCAACAGATCAGCTGCGACGGCTTCCCAGAGCTGAGTGGACAACCCCAGTGATTCGGTGTCGATGCGCTCATCGTCACCATGGAACATCGCGCCGAATCCCTCGAACGTGATCTTCTCGCTGAATAACCCGAAGCCGTAGGCCACCCGATCGGAGCGCCGGAAGAATCGGGCGTCGGTGGCCCCGACCGTGAGGAACGGCACTGTTTCCGATCCCGGATACCAGCGCTGCGAGACTCGCGACAACGAATCCCAAAGAGGCGTGTCGATCGGCGATGAACTCGACGGGTCATAGCTGAGTTGCTCGAAGGTGACGGCGTCAGCAAGATCGCCGAGCGCAAGTCGCAACTCCGCCATGACATCCTCCCGATCGTGTCCGGGAAGCGTCCGGATGTCGATGTCGAGTTCCACCGAATCAGGAATCACGTTCAGCTTCGTTCCGGCCTGCATCATCGTGGGAGCAAAGGTTGTATGCGTGCAGGCGTGGAACTGGCGAGCCATCCCCACCGGCAGGTGCTCAAGAATGTCATCGAGCCCGTCGACCGAGAGCAGAGGACCAGTGATCTCCTCCGGGTACCCCATCGATTCGATGAATCCCCGCCACACATCGTGGATATGGGTTTCGGGTTGGAATTCCGCGATTCGTCGGACAACTTCGGCGGCGGTCACAAGCGCGTTGTCCGTCTTGTACGGCTGGGACCCGTGGCCGGCCGTACCGCCAATTCTCAGGCGCATCCCGAACAAGCCCTTCTCTCCCACGATTACTGGGAGCTTGAGCCCCGTCGGACTCGGAAGCGGAATGCCACCCGATTCGGTGATCACATAATCGGCGATAACCGCGTCCCTCTCATGTTCAATCAGATGTGACGCTCCGTAAACGCCATTCGCCTCTTCGTCGGCGACGGCCAGGTAGATCAGAGTTCCGCGCGGCTTGAAGTTTCCGCGGGCCAGTCGCTTGAACGCCACCGCCATCGAACTGGTGATGTTGAGCATGTCGATTGCGCCACGTCCCCAGACCTCGCCATCGACAAGTTCGCCGCCGAACGGATCGCGCGACCAATGGGCAGGATTCGCCGGGACGACATCCGTGTGTCCCATAAGTAACAGCGTCGGTGCGGTCGGATCGGAGCCCTCGATACGGCCGACGAGACTCGTTCGGCCGGGAGCAGCTTCAAACCTCTGCAGGTCAAGGCCGGACCCTTCGAGATAGCTGGCCAGCAGATCAGCGCTTCGGACTTCTCCTCCGGAATTGGGAGTCCCATCGTTGACGCAGGCATTACGGATGAGCGCCTGGAGCAGTTCAGTGCACTCCGCTTCCTGTCCGGTGGTCGTATCGGTCATGGATCGAAGCGTAGGCTCGCAGTACCGAGCAAACCGAGGCATCACTCTGCCGGACCGGGACTGCAGGCCTTCCAACTCGTTGGGGGCCTCGCGTACCGGGTCTTGGAGAGTCGATGGCGAGAGGTATCCCGGCACCGGTACAACCGGTAACCGCAACACCGCGGCACGAACGGAAGTGACTGTTTCCATGATCCGATCCCATGTGGTCGTCGATGGCTCGAACCTCGCAACGGAGGGTCGGACCACCCCAAGCCTCCGCCAGCTCGATGAGGCAGTGAAGGCGTTTCTCGCCGAACACCCTGTCGAGAACCTCATCGTGGTGGTCGACGCGACGTTCCCAAACCGCATCGATCCGTCCGAACGGGCCGAATACGAAGAAGCGCTTCTCGCCGGGGAATTGCTCACACCTCCCGCCGGTGCCATCGGGCGCGGAGACGCGTTCATCCTTCAGATCGCCGAAAAGGTCGACGCGACAGTTCTTTCCAACGACTCGTTCCAGGAACTCCATGTCGTGCACCCCTGGTTGTTTGAATCCGATCGTCTCGTCGGGGGAAAGCCTGTTCCCGGAGTCGGCTGGGTCTTCCTCATGCGCACGCCGGTGCGTGGCGCCGTCAGCCAACGCGTGACCCGCGAGGCGCGCAAGCCTCGAGGCACCGCGGCAAAGGCCGATGCACCGAGCTCGGCCCGATCGCCGAAAAGCGCCGCCGCGGCATCAGCCAAGACGACGAAGTCGACCGCTCGTCAACCGGCGAAGGGCAACGCTCGCTCCAGCGGTAAAAGTGACGCGGCGCCGACACAAAAACCGACTTCGGGAAGAAAAGTTGAGCCACTCAACGATCCCCTTCCATTCATCGAGTTCGTCGGAGCACACCCTGTCGGCTCAACTCTTGACGGAATTGTCGAAAATTTCTCGTCGCATGGCGCATACGTAAACGCGGGCGGTGCGCTCTGTTATGTACCACTCAAACTGATGGGAAGTCCCGCACCGCGCACCGCTCGCGATGTGCTTTCACTAGGAGAAACACGCTTGTTTTCCGTGTTTTCTCTTGACACCCCGAGGCGCGGCATCGATCTTGCCCTTGTTGTCAGTGCGGCATCCCGCGCCGTCGGAAAATCTGCTGCAACGGGGGCGAACACCCGACAAGGTGCTAATTCCCCCGTTCGCGCTGCAGATGTGACTACCGTTTTGCGTGCTGCACCTACGCGCACCACGCGAGGTGCGCAAACGAGCACTCGTGCTCACAAAGAAGTTGTTGAAGTAGGTACCTCTACACAACTACATGCAAACGCCGAGGAGGCGAAGATGGCTGCAGTGAAGAAGAAGGCGACGGCTCGCAAGACCGCCGCAAAGAAGGCACCGGCCCGCAAGAAGGCAACGGCTCGCAAGACCGTCGCAAAGAAGGCACCGGCGCGTAAGAAGGCAACCGCCAAGCGCGTAGCCAAGAAGGCACCGGCCCGCAAGAAGGCAACCGCCAAGCGCGTAGCCAAGAAGGCACCGGCCCGCAAGAAGGCACCGGCCCGCAAGAAGGCAACCGCCAAGCGCGTAGCCAAGAAGGCACCGGCACGCAAGAAGGCAACCGCCAAGCGCGTCGCCAAGAAGGCACCGGCACGCAAGAAGGCAACCGCCAAGCGCGTCGCCAAGAAGGCACCGGCACGCAAGAAGGCAACCGCCAAGCGCGTCGCCAAGAAGGCACCGGCCCGCAAGAAGGCAACCGCCAAGCGCGTCGCCAAGAAGGCACCGGCACGCAAGAAGGCAACCGCCAAGCGCGTCGCCAAGAAGGCACCGGCCCGCAAGAAGGCAACCGCCAAGCGCGGCGCCCGTAAGGCACCGGCCCGCAAGACAGCTGCACGCAAGACCACGGCCAGGAAAGCACCGGCCCGTCGTCGCTGACGCAGTAGCAATCCCGTAGTACCCGGTGCCCCGCTTCGGCGGGGCACCGGCGCGTCAGGGCCCGCGTTCACCACACTGGCCATCCGGTAACTACCCTTGACCGCCATGAGTGCCCAGTACATCTTCACCATGCACAAGGTCAGCCGCTTTTACCCGCCCGACCGGGAGGTGCTAAAGGACATCAGCCTCTCGTTCTATCCCGGGGCAAAGATCGGTGTCATCGGTTCCAACGGTTCCGGAAAGTCATCACTGCTGGCCGTCATGGCTGGCATCGATGACGGTTTCACGGGCGAAGCCCGACTCTCACCCGGTTTCACCGTCGGACTGCTTGAGCAAGAGCCTCAGCTCGATCCCGCCAAAGACGTCATTGGTAATGTTATGGACGGACTCGGAGAGACAGCAACGCTCCTCGAGCGTTATGACGCCGTCCTTGCCAAGTGGGCCGATCCCGAAGCGGACTACGAAAAGCTCGGTGAAGAGCAAGCTGATCTCGAAGCGAAGATCGAAGCCTCCGGCGCATGGGATCTCAAGCGCACCATCGAGATCGCCATGGATGCACTTCGCCTCCCACCGAGCGACTCCGAGGTAACCGCTCTCTCCGGCGGCGAACGCCGCCGCGTCGCCCTGTGTCGACTGTTGCTCAGCAAGCCCGATCTACTTCTTCTCGATGAACCAACCAACCATCTCGATGCCGAGTCAGTTGCCTGGCTTGAGCGATTCCTTCGCGACTATCCCGGCACCGTCGTTGCCATTACCCATGATCGTTATTTCCTCGACAACGTCGCCCAGTGGATTCTTGAGCTTGACCACGGACGCGGCATGCCCTTCGAGGGCAATTACACGAGCTGGCTTGAGCAGAAGCAAGAGCGACTGCGCATGGAGGAGAAGCAGGAGTCGGCGCGTGCCCGCACGCTCGCTCACGAGCTTGATTGGGTACGGATGGCACCCAAAGCCCGCCAGGCCAAAGGCAAAGCACGCCTCTCTGCCTACGAGCAACTACTGGCTGAGTCACAATCAGCACAGAGTCGTGGTGACGGACTCGAGATCTTCATTCCGTCGGGCCAACGACTCGGCGATGTCGTAATCGAAGCCGAGAACCTGGCCAAGGGTTTCGGCGACCGGATGCTCATTGAGGATCTTTCATTCAGCCTCCCGAAGGCCGGCATCGTCGGCGTCATCGGGCCGAACGGCGCCGGCAAGACCACCCTCTTCCGCATGTTCACTGGCGCCGAAACGCCGGATACCGGATCCGTCCGCATCGGACCAACCGTCGATCTCGCGTATGTCGACCAGAGCCGCGACAGTCTCGACCCGGAGCACACCGTTTACGAAGAGATCACCGACGGTAACGAGATCATCAAACTCGGCAACCGTGAGATGAACGGTCGGGCGTACGTTGCTTCCTTCAACTTCAAGGGATCCGATCAGCAGAAGAAGGTCGGTGTCCTTTCGGGCGGAGAGCGCAACCGCGTCCACCTCGCCAAGGTTCTCGCCCGCGGCGGCAACGTTCTGCTACTCGACGAACCCACCAACGATCTCGACGTTGACACCCTGCGCGCCCTCGAAGATGGCCTCGACAACTTCGCTGGTTGCGCCGTCGTGATCAGCCATGATCGCTGGTTCCTCGATCGGGTGGCTACCCACGTGCTCGCGTTCGAGGGGGATTCCCAGGTGCGCTGGTTCGAGGGCAATTTCAGTGAGTACGAAGCCTTCCGCAAGAAGGAACTCGGCGCAGACGCCGATCAGCCCCATCGCATCAAGTACAAGCCGTTGGCTCGATGAGTACCGACGCCGCGAAATCCGTTTCACTCGCTGCGCCGCTGCCTACTCCGGCAAAGGTTTCACCCCGCATCATCCGCCGCATCGTGCTGATCGTCTTTGTCCTCGGCATCGGCGGCATGATCGGCGGCTCCATCGCGGAGATCACCGGTCTTGCGATCACCTTCGGGCTTGTCACGGCCATCGCTGCTCTTGGGCTTGTCCTCGTTACCTCCGTTGCCCCCGAGGGTTCGCTAGGCAAACCGGGCGAAGCGGTGTCTAAGCCTGTTGACGAGCAACTAGCCGGCGATCTTGAAGATCGGATCCTGGCGCTCGTCGATCAGGGCGCCGATGAAACCATGGTCCGCAAACTCGTCGGTCGCGCCATCGAACTCGGCGAACAGTCCCGCTAGAGCAGTGAGTTGGGCGCAGGCCTGTCAGCGCAGCGAGTTGAGTAGCTCAATGACCTTGTCGGCCATCGCATCGACATTGCCATCAGCCGGCACAAGACGCAGTTCGGCGGCCTCCGGGGCTTCGTAGGGATCATCAATCCCTGTCATGCCCTTCAGTTCGCCAGAGCGAGCCTTCGCGTACAGCCCTTTCGGATCGCGCTGTTCGCATAACTCGAGTGGCGTATCGACGAATACCTCGGCGAAGGGAACCGACGCCGCCTCGTGGATCGACCGGGCCCTCGTTCGCCCGGCCCGATAGGGCGAGATGAGCGGAACGAGGGTCACGATTCCGGCATCGGCAAACAGTCGTGCGACTTCCGACGCGCGCCGGACGTTCTCGTCTCGGTCCGCAGCCGAAAAGCCAAGATCGCCATTGAGTCCATGACGCAGGTTGTCGCCGTCGAGGAGATAGGCAGCGCGACCGGCGGCAACGAGCTTGCGTTCCACGGCCACGGCCACCGATGACTTCCCGGAACCCGAGAGGCCGGTAAACCAGATGGTCGCGCCGCCGAGCTTTGTTGACGCCCAGCGGTTCGGGCGAGCCACCTCACCCGGATGCCAAACGACTCCAGGCGTTCGGGGCGACTCAGATGTCACGGCTGCGCTGGACCGAGGATCATGCCGGCACCGACAGTGGCGTTCGTCGCCTCGTCGATAAGGATGAACGAACCGGTTTCGCGGTTGCGGCGATAGTCGTCGAAGAACAACGGGACAGTCGTGCGCAGCGTGACGCGCCCGATCTCGTTGAGGGCCAACGAATTGATCTCGTTCTCGCGGTGGAGCGTGTTGACGTCAAGGCGGTACTGGAGGTCCTTCACGAGTGCCCGTGCGCTGCGAGTCGTGTGTTTGATCCCAAGCTTGGCGCCAGCCTGTAGCGAGGCACTCTCGTTCATCCAGCACACCATTGCATCGACGTCTTGACCGACGTGAGGCTGATTATGGGGCCGGCAGATCATGTCGCCGCGGGAGACGTCGAGATCGTCCGAAAGTTGGATGCTCACCGACATGGGCGGGAACGCCTCGGTCACGGGTCCGTCGGCGGTTTCGATCGACGCGATCGTCGACTGGAAGCCGGACGGAAGCACCACGATGTCGTCGCCGGGTTTGAAAACGCCGCCGGCAACCGTGCCCGCGTAGCCGCGGTAATCGTGGTGCGCCGCCTGCATTGGACGCAGCACGTACTGGACCGGGAAGCGGGCGTCGATCAGGTTGCGATCCGAGGCGATGAACACCGATTCGAGATGATGCAGGAGTGAGCTTCCCTCGTACCAAGGCATGTTCTCACTGCGATTCACCACGTTGTCGCCCTTGAGGGCCGAGACGGGAATGAAGGCCAGGTCGGTCACATCGAGCTTCGTGGCGAACGCACGGAACTCGTCACAGATCCGGTCGAACACCTCCTGGTCGTAGTCGACGAGATCCATCTTGTTCACGCAGAGAACGAGATGGGGAACCCGCAGGAGTGACGCGAGGAACGCGTGACGCCGCGATTGCTCGACGAGTCCATGGCGCGCATCGACGAGCACAAGCGTCAGGTCCGCCGTCGAACAACCGGTGACCATATTGCGCGTGTACTGGATGTGCCCCGGGGTGTCCGCGATGATGAACTTGCGCTTCGGTGTTGCGAAATACCGATAGGCAACGTCGATCGTGATGCCCTGTTCGCGTTCGGCCCTGAGACCATCAGTAAGAAGGGCGAGATCCGTGTACTCGTCACCGCGCTGGCGACTAGTCGCTTCAACAGCTTCGAGTTGATCCTCAAAGATCGCCTTGGAGTCATAGAGAAGGCGGCCGATCAGCGTCGACTTGCCGTCATCCACGGAACCAGCCGTGGCGAACCGCAGCAATTCGGCCATCAGAAGTAGCCCTCTTTCTTGCGATCTTCCATGGCCGCCTCGGAAGCGCGGTCATCGGCGCGGGTCGCGCCACGTTCGGTCACACGTGTGGCAGCAACCTCAAGAATGACTTCTTCGACCGTGCTCGCTGTCGATTCGACGGCGCCGGTGCAGGTGGCGTCACCGACAGTCCGGTAACGCACCGTCATCTCGACAGGCACCTCGCCCTCCTGCAGCGTGATGAATGGTGAGACCGAAAGCAACATGCCGTCACGGCGGAATACCTGGCGCTGATGCGAGTAGTAGATCGTAGGAAGATCAATGTTCTCGGCCGCGATGTACTGCCAGATATCGAGCTCGGTCCAGTTCGACAGCGGGAACACGCGGATGTGCTCGCCGGACTTGTGGCGACCGTTGTACAGGCTCCACAGTTCGGGACGCTGGTTCTTCGGATCCCACTGACCGAACTCGTCGCGGAATGAATACACGCGCTCTTTGGCCCGTGCTTTCTCCTCGTCTCGTCGGCCACCGCCGAAGACGGCGTCGTAGCGATGCTCCTCGATCGCATCGAGCAGCGTCACTGTCTGGAGTCGGTTGCGGCTCGCCCGCGGGCCGGTTTCGTCGACCGACCGACCCTGACGGATCGATTCCTCGACGGATGCGATCACCAGTCGGGCACCGGCCTTCAACACGGCGCGGTCGCGGTACTCGATCACTTCGTCAAAGTTGTGACCGGTGTCGACGTGCATGACCGGGAACGGCAGCGAACAAGGTGCGAACGCCTTGAGCGCCAGATGAAGCATGACGACGGAATCCTTGCCTCCCGAGAAAAGGAGACAGGGACGCTCGAATTCGGCGGCGACCTCACGGAAGATGTGGATCGACTCGGCCTCGAGAGCATCAAGATGCGAAAGCTCGTAGTCCATTTGGGCCTTAGGGTACGGAGATGAGAAGGAATCCTGACCATAGTCGTCAACAATGGGCCCCGCCCAGCGACGGGTCCCCCGGTGTTCTCGCCGGCCGACCCTCCGAACGCGACGACGATCACCTCGTCGCCCGCGATCTCGCCGCCCAGGCCGGACACCTTCTTGTGGCCCTCCGGACCGATCTGGTCACCAACGGCGCCGACGAGCGCACCATCAAGGACACCGGAGATCTCCGGGCACATGAATGGCTCATGGAAGCCCTTGCCGAGCTGCGCCCCGCCGATGGCGTCCTTTCGGAAGAGGGCAAGGACGATCTCGTCCGCCTCGGCCAGTCTCGGGTCTGGATCATTGATCCGCTCGATGGCACCCGCGAGTTCGGCGAGCGCCGCAGCGACTGGGCCGTTCATGTGGCCCTTTGTGAGAACGGTGTCCCGATCGCCGGTGCGGTGGCGTTGCCCGATCTCGAAATGGTGTTGTCCACCGCCACGGCCCCGGTTCTGCCGGGACGCCCAGACGGTCGCCCGCTGCAGATGGTTGTGAGTCGCAGTCGCCCGCCGGCCATTGCCGTTTCCGTGGCCGAGCAACTCGGCGGCGAACTGGTCCCGATGGGCTCGGCTGGCGCTAAGGCCATGGCCGTCGTCCGTGGCGAGGTCGATGCGTACGTTCACGGTGGCGGTCAGTACGAATGGGACAACTGCGCTCCCGCCGTCGTAGCTCTCGCAGCCGGCCTGCACGCGTCGCGGCTCGATGGTTCACCGCTTCGCTACAACAACGCTGATCCGTATCTCCCCGATCTCGTGATCTGCCGTCCCGAACTTGCCGAGTCGGTGCTCGCTGCCATCCGCAACACCTACTAATGCGAATCGGCTAATACGCAGAACCAACGAGGCAGTCGGCGCTCGCCGGACAAGGCCTTTCCTGAAGGCCACCCGTACACTCGGACGTCATGGTTGCTCCCCCCGCACCGAACACTGTTCCCGTCGTGCCCGCCGATCTCGCTATCGGCGCCTTCTCCGACAATCCGCCATGGATCGTCGATCCCGAAGCGATGCCGTGGCGATCGACGGTCGACGACATCCGCTGGCTAACTCAGCACGATATTCCCAAGATCATCGCTCCACGCCGGTGGCCAAAAGGATTTCGCGCGCTGACTGTCATCCGTCGCCTCGGCATGGCGGTCGGCCTCTGGGCGCTTATTGGGCGCCGGAGCAAGGACAGCCAAGCCGACCTCTCTCGTCGCCTCCGAATCGCGGCTGAACATCTCGGCCCGACTTACATCAAGCTCGGGCAGATCATTTCGTCCGGTGAGGGCCTCTTCCCCGAATCCCTCGTTGGCGAATTCAAGAAGTGTCGCGATCAAGTCCCCGCCGAACCTTTCGCCACAGTCCGTGAAACCGTCGAGGCCGATCTCGGCCGGTCGATTGAAGAGGTCTTCTCGTTCTTCGATCGCAAGCCTCTCGCTGCCGCATCGATTGCCCAGGTTCACGCCGCCACTCTGCACACGGGCGAGCGCGTCGTCGTCAAGGTCCAGCGCACGACAGTTGCTCAACTCGTTCGCAAGGACCTCGAAGTCATGGCGTGGCTCGCGCCGTTCCTTGTTGGTCGCCTGCCCTTCGCTGCTCTCGCCAATCCGCCCGCGCTCGTAGAACTGTTCGCCGAGACGATCAGCGAAGAACTCGATTTCCGCCTCGAAGCACAGAACATGCTCGATGTCGCCAAGAGCTTCGTTTCACTTGGTCAGCGCGGCTACATCATTCCCAGACCGCATCCCACACTCGTCACCCGTCGCGTACTCGTGATGGAACGTCTCGACGGTTTCAACTTCGACGACATCGAGTCAATGAAAGATGCCGGCGTCGACACTCACGCCGTCGTTCGCACCGGGATGATTGGATTCATGGAGGGGGCCATGATCGAAGGCATCTTCCACGGCGATCTCCACGGCGGCAACCTCTTCGTCATGCCCGACGGCAAGGTTGCGCTCCTCGATTTCGGCATTACCGGCCGCATGGATGAAGGCAAACGACGGGCATTTCTCCGCCTCATGCTCGGAGCCACGACCAACGATGTCCGTGTCCAACTCGGGGCCCTGCGCGATCTCGGCGCACTTCCCCCCGACACCGATCTCGAGGCTGTGATCATCGACCTCGGACTCGACGGTCCCCCGCTCGATCCCACGCAGCTCAGCCCCGAGGACATGATCAAGGAAATCCAAAAGGTCGTGAAGCTGCTCCTCGGCTACGGCGCACGGATGCCCAAGGAGCTCATGCTCTACGTCAAGAACCTCATGTTCCTCGACGGCGCCATCTCCCGCCTCGCTCCCGAGCTCGATCTTTTCGCCGAGATCACGAGCATCTCGATGTACTTCGTTCAGACACACGGCGAGAAGCTCTTCGCCGATGTCGGTGTTGATCCCACGACGTTCGAGCTTGATCTCACCGCCGTCAAGGATGCGGTCGGTGTCGATCGGACAGCATCGCAGCTCACCTACCGCGAGCTGCAGGAGCGTCGGGAACTCATCCGATCCCGTTTTGAAAAGCGCGGAGTGTCCTAGCTCGGCACGCCTACAGTGGCGGGTTCATGCGCCTCGTCATTGCTCGCTGCTCCGTCGATTACGGCGGTCGCCTTTCCGCCCACCTTCCTTTGGCGACGCGTCTCATCATGGTGAAGGCCGACGGATGTGTGGCCATCCATGCCGATGGCGGTGCCTACAAACCGCTCAACTGGATGAACGCGCCAAACCGGATCAACGAGCTCGAAGGCAAGTGGATCGTCTCCAACGGCAAGGGCGAAACGCTGACGATTACCCTCGAGGAGATCTTCCACGATTCCGATCATGAGCTCGGTCTCGATCCCGGCCTTCAGAAGGACGGCGTCGAAGCTCATCTGCAGGAGTTGCTCGCCGAGAACCCCGTCGTCATCGCCGAGGGGCTCCGTCTTGTTCGCCGCGAGTACCCGACCGATATCGGACCCGTCGATCTTCTTTGCCGAGACGAAGACGGAACCGCTATCGCAGTCGAAGTGAAACGCCGGGGCGATATCGACGGCGTTGAGCAACTCGCCCGCTATATCGAACGGCTTGATCTTGATCCGTTGCTCCGACCTGTGCGCGGTATTTTCGTGGCCCAGTCGATCAAACCTCAGGCCAAGGTCCTGGCCACCGACCGAGGCATCACGTGCGTCGAGATCGATTACGACGAACTGCGCGGGATCGAATCGGACATCCTCCGACTCTTCTGAGAATTACGAGAGAGCTCAAGAAGGTTGCGCCAATTGACGCCCTACACTTTGACGATGCGCCTGAAACAGAAGACGTCCTCTCACCGTCTCATTTTTGGGGGCATCGCCGCGGCGCTGGGCTTCTCAACGGTCGCCGCTCCTGCGATTGTTCAGACTGCAAGCGCAGCTCCCACCGAAGGTTCAACTACCACCGATGAGTTCTTAACGACGGCCATCGGCACGTACAGCTCTTGTTCCGCCTACTTCGGAACGATGAAGTATTCTCAATCGGATCTCGAGAGCTACGCAGTGAGTGTCGTCGATAACTCAGTCACGCCCACTCCGGTGATCGGAACTGACCTTGTTCCCGTACTCACCGTCACAAACGCTTTGAGCAACACGGTCGAGTGCGTTCCAGAGCTCGCGTGGACCGATTCCAACTCATGGGGCACTAAGTACTTCAACGCGGTCGATACCGGGAAAATGGCCGGGCTCATCACCTATCCCGGCCCGGGGTATTACCGCATCCCCGCCACCTATGGCGTCACCTATGTGTTCCCCGACAGCACCTCTTTCACGCCAGTGTCCACATCAGTTCGATTCGAAAGCAACTACACAGGCAAGACCATCTCGGTCGACCAGACGAGCGTGCCTGGCGTAGCAAACGGCGTCTTCGTTACAACCCCTGTTGCCGCCAACCTTACTGACGAGTTTTTCGTTGCTTTTTTAATGCGGTTGAATCTGCAGGCAACGCCACGCAACGTGCCTACGTCGAACAGTATTGGGCCGACTACATCAACGCAGTTTCCTGCACAGACTCAGACCCCGATTATGCGGCCACGGTTGTGACGCTGAACACGATCATTCCCGGGGTCAGTATCTCGACATGTGCGTCGATCTATGACGCGACACGCGCCTATTACGAGGCTTCACAGTTCAACGCCAAGATCAGTGACAGCCTGATCACTGTCAGCATCGCCGACGAACCGCCTCCCACGACAACGACGACGTCAACCACAACAACCTCAACCACACTCCTGGCGACAACTACCTCGACGGCGATGCCGCTTTCGACCACGACTTCTACAAGCCAGGTCATCGCTCCAGCATTCGCCGGCTGAGCACTGGCCGTCTGATGTCAGCCACAGATGGTGCACGGTTTCCAGAGGTACCTCTCCCTCCCCAAGGAACTCCGATGTGGCACGTGCGTGACGCGGAGCTCTCGCTAGGAAGATGGCGATGTCGAACAATCGGTGATCATTCCTTCACTGATTCTTCCGTCGTTGACGGTCCGATCGACACTGGCAATTCTTTCGTCTACGGCTACTCCGATGTCGATGCAAGTGGCCATTCGATTCTGCATATCAACCCAGCGTTGCTTCCCGGTACTCCGCCCATCTGGTACGTCGCACTTCCCGAACGGAAACAGCCTTCACCGGCTATTTCGCTGGTCGCCTTCATCACCGAAGACCATGCCCCGGGGAAAGTCATCTCCGATCCCGAGTTCTTCTCGATGGCGGTCGACTCCACCGAACAGGTCGGGGCGATCCGTTGGTGGATCGATTCTGGAGTTGTCGATCAGATCTTCGTGGCCGAGCAATGGCGACGAAAGCACGTAGGGCGCGCTCTGTGGGCCGCGGCTCAGGGTTATCAGGTGCACAACGGCTGGACGCCGAGGTTGTCAAGCATTGGTCGTCGAACGGCGATGGGACAGAAGTATGCAGAATCGGCACTGTTCCCTGATCGGTTTGCTCCGCTTGAGGTGCTACTGCCACCGATGGATCCCCCAAGCAAGGGTTAGATCACCGCTCGAATACGCGGACGTCGATGACGACGAACTACCCGGCATTGAATCCGACGAGCTACGTCTGTTCTGACATGTGCCGCAGGCGGGCGTTTTCCGCAATGCTGACTGCCTATTTCTAAATAATCGACTAAACTATGGATTATGAACTTGAAAGCAATAGTTGCCTCGCGCCGGTTTCTCCTCGGCAGCATCGCCGCTGCGCTCGGCTTCTCGAGCGTCGCAGCTCCTGTGCTCCTCCAGCCCGCGGGCGCAGCTCCCACCGAAGGTTCAAACACGACAGATGGGTTCTCGGCACAGGCCATCGGAACCTATGAGTCGTGCACCCCGTACTTCGGCCTCGTCAAGGAAAACTCCAACCTCGCGAACTTCGATCTCGTCAACAACACCGCTAACCCCGAACTTTTTGCCGCTAACCCCGAATTTATTGCCGATAACGCCGATTTTCTTGCCGAATTCCCCGATTTTCTTGCCGATTTTCCGCTGGCCGCATCGGACATCGTCCCAGTGGTCACGCTCACCGACGAGTCAAACAACATTGTCGAGTGCGTACCGAAGCCCGGCTGGCTTGACGAGGCAACGTGGGTAGACGACTACTTGGGAGGTGATGCGACGAGCATCCCCCAAGACGGTTTTTCGTATCCGTTTTCGTATCCGGGTACTGGTTTCTGGCTCCTCCCCGCCGTCGGTTACCCGTTGGAATACTTCGATCTCGCTTCGCAGCAAGACCTGCAGTTCATCGCCGTGACGGGAACACTTCGATTTGAGAGCAATCTCGCCGGAGTTTCAGTCCTTTCATCAATGGTCGACCTCCCAAAGACAGCTCCGTTCGTAATGTTTGTCGATGAGATGTATGAATCGTCGTATTGGGCCTCAGCTCTTGACATCGTTGCCACCGCTCCCGGAGGCAGTGCAGAACAAGCTGCGTTGCTTGATTCAATCGTCAGCGGCTTCATCAATGGCCCGACCATGTGTGGTGGAGACTCCGGTGGACTCCTAGTACCCGATCCGAACTATGCCTCTCTCATAGCAACCCTCGAGGCACTCATGCCACCGGATCAAGATCTCTCCTGCAATGGAATTAACATAGTTAGCTTGTTTCTCGTCGACGCGGCGATTCAGATTGCCAAGGTCGCAAACGCCCCGGTGACCGTCACTTTTAGTGACTCCGCTCCACCGACCACATCCCTGGCGCCCACAGAACCGCTCGTTCCAGCCTTCACTGGCTAAGTGTCAACCAGATGGCAACGGATTGGTCGCACGCGTTCCCGACTGTGAACCCACCGGTCCCAGGAACTCCAGCCTGGTACGTGCGCGAAAGATCTTTCGACCGCGATCGTTGGCGAGTTCGGTGCATCGTCGATGAAACTCATGACGACGGAGCAATCGTGAGCGGCCCGATCGAAACGCACGGGTCTTATGAACTGTGGCGGACCGACGTCGACAGCAAGGGCCGCTCAGTCATTGGTCTGAACCCCA
>JBIIAM010000004.1:0-318497 GCA_044239895.1 Acidimicrobiales bacterium
TTCCGGACTCGCCGGTGTATCAAACCGTCACTGCCGCGAACGTTGATATTGGACCTATCTCCCTAGGCAGTGGCTTTAGCGCCTTCGCAGACGTCACCGAATTGGTGACCGAGGCTGGTCCGGGCAACTACACCGTTGCCGACGTTCAAACCGGAACTGGTGAGAATACAGCTGCTGGTTGGTCACTTGTTGTCGCATATGCGGATCAAGCCGAACCGCTTCGTAATCTTTCGGTGTTCGATGGTTTGAAGATTGTTTCTGGATCCAGCGCTATTGATATTGCGTTGTCAGGATTCAAGACTCCAACGGCGGGAACGGTTCGCACCACGGTTGGTGTAGTCGCCGCTGAAGGCGACGCGGGGGTAACTGGTGATTACCTTTCGGTCAACGACAACCTGCTGACCGATGCGGTGCATCCCTCAAACAACACCGGGAATTCAACCATCGCAAATCGTGGTGCGCATGTCACAACAAAGAACCCTGATTGGCGTAACCAACTGGGATACGACTCCAGTCTTTTCTCCGCTGATGGATTTCTTTCCAACGGCGCAACGAGCGCAATGTTTCGCGCGAAGACCAGCGGAGACACCTACGCCCCTCAGGCCATCACTTTCGCGACAGAGCTCTTTTCGCCAGAGGTCGAACTGACAAAGACGCAGAGTTTTCCGGTGTCAACAAATGCTGAACCTGGCGCAACCATTCGTTACACAATCACCGCCACCAACAACGGGTCAGGGCCAGCCACCAATGTGGAACTGGTTGATCCGTTGCCGGGGGGAACCACAAGTAGCGGATCACCGACGGTGACGAGTGGAGTCGGGAACGCGACGTTTGTAAGCAGCTCGGTCACAGCACGACTTGGGTCGGGTGCCACGTCATCGAGTGGTGGCACGCTCGGGGCTGGCGAATCTGCCTCGGTGGAGTTTGATGCTGTTATAGGCGGCGATGCTGCGCTGGGCAGCGCAATCGCCAATACCGCGCAGTTGCGGTTTGTCTCACCCGATCTTGGGCTACCGATTTCAAAGGTCGCCAGTCGTAGTGCGACGGTGACCTATCCCGACCCAACGGTTGCAAAGACCATCGATTCAACGACGCCCGTTTCGGGTGGTACCCGCTACCGATTCAAAGTTCTCGTTTCAAACGCAGGAACTCTCGCGGCGTCGTCACAACCAATTTCCGTGAGCGATGTGCTTGGATCGGCAGCGACCAACATCACGTCCTCAGGAGCCGGATGGTCGTGTTCCTCCGGTGGTGCCCAAACGCTGAGCTGCCAAAATTCGTTTACCGGGCTGCTTCCCGGAACCTCGTTGGACCCGTTGTACGTCGAGGCTGATTTCGCTGCAGGACAACCGGTGACAAACACCGCGACGGTGTCTGGTGGAGGTCAACCCACCGACCCAAATAGTCCTGCGCTACTAAACGATGTTTCAAGTGTGTCGGAGGGAATTTCTCCGGTAGCGAATCTTCGCCTTGCGAAATCAGCGCTTACTGGAACGGTGAGTGTGGGCTCACTCGCCGGGTACCGACTTGAACTGCGTAACTCTGGTCCGGCAGCGGCAGGAAATTCTGTCCTCGTCGATACCGTTCCTGCCTATCTCGATGTCGAAACAGTGACGACCCCTCAAGGCTCATGCACGACAACGGGCGGCAGCGGTAGTGCAACAACGGTTTCATGTGCGCTTGGCACGGTCCCAGTCGGAACCACAGTCACGGTGGTTATTCGTGCTCGTGTGCAGGTGGAACTTGCGGGCACAACGGTGATCAACACCGCAACAGCAGGATCGGATGTCACTCCGACGCCTGTTACTGACACCGCTCCGCTCACAATTCGACCGGCAACCGATCTCTCGATCGTAAAGACCACATCAGTTGAGGTCGCTCAGCAGGGCGAGGCAGTGTCGTGGACAGTTACTGCTTCCAATGACGGGGCAGCGTCTGCAACAAACCTGCAGATCGTTGACCGTCTTCCGGTCGCGGTTGACACAGCATCAGTCGTTGCCACCCCCAGTAGCGGTGGAATATGCACTCGAACAAACAGCACCGTGAGTTGTGTCTGGAGTGGATCAACTGCTCCGAGCGCTACTCGAAGCCTGACGATTACGGCGTTGTTCTCTTCGGTGGTTGCTGCTGCTGATCGACTCGCAATCAACAACGCCAGAGTTTTTGCCGTGACTGATGATTTCGATCCCTCAAACAACACAGCGTTTGCAACGACTCGAATCACGCCGTTTGCTGATTTGGAGGCGGCAGCAAATGGTCCTGGGATTGTTGCGCCCGGGGAAACCGCAATGCTCTCGTTCACTGCTCTTAACAACGGTCCTACCGCCGCCACCGCAGCAACGATGGTTCTAACGATCCCGACCGGGCTTTCGGTGGAGGCTGTTCCTAACGGCTGCATCGAAGCGGGGGCAACAATGACATGTGCATTGGGCGATCTCGCAAACGGTGCCTCGGCAACGATTGAAATCGAGGTGCGCTCGGCGCGCACGCCGGTTCCGGCGTCGAGAGACACCGAAGTCGTCGTGGCCTCAAACACCGCTGATCCGATCCCAGAAAACGACGTGGACATCACTCCACTGGCAACGACCGCTGCTCCGACAATCGATTCGGTGACTCCTGGTTCGGGCCCGGACTCAGGTGGCACTGACGTAACCATTGACGGCACAAATCTCACAACGGAAACCACCGTCGAAATCGGTGGAGTGCCATGTGAGCCTGTTGTATTTGTCACGACATCGCAGTTGATCTGTACAGCGGGCGCCCAGGATCCCGGAGTGTTTGACGTGGTCGTGACAACTGCCGATGGCCAGACAGCAGCGCTCGTTGGAGGTTTCACCTACGTCGAGACTCCCGAGGTCAAACCTTCGTTTACGGGTTAAGCGTGGCGGTGGCGGTGGTGCGCAGCTGGGCGTAGGTTGGTCGTATGAGGAAAATCTGCATCGCCGCAATGGCGCTTGCACTCTGTCTCATTGTTAGTTGCGGGGATAGTTCTCCGGCGCGGCCGCCAGAAGCTGGAGCGACCACGTTGACGACGCAGGTTGAAACGACGATCACGACCGTGGCGCCGGCTTCGACCAGCACCACCAGCACCACCAGTCCTCCTGAAACCCCAACCACCACACAGGTGCCTCATGATCAGACTCCTCCAGCGCCAAGAAGTGATCTAGATCGCGCGATTGCCGCGGGCGTGCCCAGTGCAGCGAATGCAGTGGTGGTATTCAGCGGCTGTTGGGGACGCACCAACTCCACGCATTGGGGGTATTACAACTACGCCGGAATCGGGACGGCTGTGATCGAGCCTGATGGCGCCGTGGTGCAGCCTGGTGGGGTGTGCCTCAACCCGTCACAGCCGTCGCCTTATTCGTCGCTGCTACATGAACTTGGCCACAAGTATTTTTGGGAGTCGGGATTGTGGGATCGCATCATGGCGGAATACGGCAGTTATCAACGCGGTGCCGAATGTTTCGGCGCAATCTGGGGTGCGACGGTTTTCGGTGCGGGTGGCTGCCCCGTGGATCAGCAGTTTCAGATGAAGGCCGAATTTGGTTGGTAGGCCGCGTGCCTTCCCAAGCACAAAGCCGACCCGGTGGGGTCGGCTTTGGTGTCTGAACTGCATTTATGTGGTGCGCTCGGAGGGACTCGAACCCCCAACCTTCTGATCCGTAGTCAGATGCTCTATCCAATTGAGCTACGGGCGCAAGGGGATCAGTGTATCGCCCACATCCGGCCCGGTGAAATCCACGATGAGGGCCTGTGCGCGCTCGCCACCAAGAGACCGAATTGCCGTCGGTAGCTGATGGTGGTGCTCGGATCGGGGACGGTATCCGTGGTCGTCAGCGCGGAGGGCGGCGCTAGTTCTGATTCCTTTGTACTCCGATCGCGTTTCATCCGCCGTCCACCTATTACCTGCCGACGACGGCGATGATCAGATCGCGTCGATGATCGAGTTGAAGGTGGCACTCGGCCGCATTGCTGCGATCACGAGAGCGTCAGTCGGAGAGTAATAGCCGCCAATGTCGACGGGCTTCCCCTGAACTGCGTTGAGTTCATCGACGATGGCAGCCTGATTTGATGTCAGCGCGTCGGCGATCGGTGCGAACTTGGCAGCCAACGCTGCGTCGTCGGTCTGCTTGGCCAGTTCTTGTGCCCAGTAGAGGGCAAGGAAGAAGTGACTTCCACGGTTGTCGAGTTCATTCACTTTGCGTGACGGTGAACGGTTCTCATTGAGTACCGAACCAGTGGCACGGTCGAGCGTGTCGGCCAAGATCTGCGCCGTGTTGTTGTTCGCCACCTGTGCGAGATGTTCAAGTGAGGCAGCAAGCGCAAGGAACTCACCAAGCGAATCCCAGCGAAGGTGGTTTTCCTTCACGAACTGCTGCACATGCTTCGGGGCGGAACCACCGGCGCCGGTTTCGAACAAACCGCCACCATTCATAAGCGGAACAATCGAGAGCATTTTGGCGCTCGTGCCAAGTTCCATGATGGGGAACAAGTCGGTGAGGTAATCGCGCAACACATTGCCGGTAACCGAAATGGTGTCCTCGCCCTTACGGGCACGAGCGAGCGAGAAGGTGCACGCTGCTTCGGGAGCCATGATCTCGATGGTGAGGCCGGTGGTGTCGTGCTCGGGGAGGTACTGCTTCACCTTGGCGATGATTTGTGCATCGTGCGCACGGTTCTCGTCGAGCCAGAACACCGCAGGCGTGTTGGAAAGACGTGAACGAGAAACGGCGAGCTTTACCCAGTCACGAATCGGTGCGTCCTTGGCCTGACATGCACGCCAGATGTCACCGGCTTCAACGACGTGTTCCATGACGACGTTGCCGCTGCTGTCAGTGATTCGCACGGTGCCAGCAGTCGAGATTTCAAACGTCTTGTCGTGCGAGCCGTATTCCTCCGCCTTTTGGGCCATGAGGCCAACGTTGGGAACGGTGCCCATTGTGGTTGGATCGAACGCGCCATTGGCCTTGCAGTCAGCGACGACGGCTGTGTACACGCCGGCGTAGGAGGAGTCCGGGATGACGGCCTTGCAGTCTTGGCGTTCGCCTTCTGGGTTCCACATCTTTCCGCTGTCGCGGATCATTGCGGGCATGGAGGCGTCGACGATGACGTCGCTGGGCACGTGCAGGTTGGTGATGCCCTTGTCGGAATCGACCATTGCGAGTTCGGGGCCATCCAGCATCGAAATGGCGATGTCGGCCTCAATGGCGGTTTGCTGCGTGTCGGTAAGCGATTCGATGCGGGAAAGCACATCGGCCATACCGTCGTTCACGTTGACGCCGAGACCTTCGAACGCAGCGGGGTGCTTTGTGAAGATGTCACCGAAGTAGGCAGTCACGGCGTGACCGAAGATGATCGGGTCGGAGACCTTCATCATCGTGGCCTTGAGGTGAATCGAGAACAGCACGTTCTGTGCTTTCGCGTCGGCCATCTGCGCAGCAAGGAACGCGTCGAGGGCCTTAGCGCTCATGAAGGTTCCGTCAAGAATTTCGCCGGCAAGAACCGGAAGTTTTTCCTTGAGCACGGTGGTGACGCCGTCATTACCAACAAGTTCGATCTTGAGGGTGTCAGCAGTAGCAAACGTGATCGACTTTTCATTCGCGAAAAAGTCGTTGGCACCCATCGTGGATACATGCGTCTTTGAATCGGCGGCCCATGTGCCCATGGAATGCGGATGCGACTTCGCGTAGTTCTTTACCGACAGGGGCGCGCGGCGATCGGAGTTTCCCTCGCGCAGCACCGGGTTCACGGCTGAGCCCTTGATCTTGTCGTACTTGGCCTGGATGTCTTTGTCTTCGGCCGTCTTGGGATCTTCCGGATAGGTCGGAACGTTGAATCCCTTGGACTGCAGTTCCTCGATCGCAGCCTTGAGCTGTGGAAGCGAAGCCGAAACGTTCGGAAGCTTGATGACGTTGGCATCGGGCTGGGTTACGAGTTGGCCGAGTTCGCCGAGATCGTCACTCACACGCTGTCCCGGGGTGAGCGATTCGGGGAACGCTGACAGCACCCGGCCGGCGAGCGAGATGTCCCGCAGTTCGACCTCGACTCCTGCGACATTTGTGAAGGCCGAGATGATCGGGAGCAGCGACTTGGTCGCAAGCGCCGGAGCTTCGTCGGTGTGGGTGTAGATGATCTTGTGTGTCGATGCCATGGTCGTGATCGGCCTTCTTGTGTGCGTCGGTTTCGCGGAACTGTTTATGGAATGCGATGCGATGCCGTTCCGGGCCCCGATTCGATGGCGAGCATCGAGGCGGGACCCGGTGTTGCGAGCGGAGAGGGTGGGATTCGAACCCACGGACGGTTACCCGTCACCTCCTTAGCAGGGAGGCCCGATCGGCCGGACTCTGGCACCTCTCCATGTACAAAGATGAAACATACAGGGCAAACCCCTGCGGTATCGAATGGCGGAAGGAGGGGGATTCGAACCCCCGGAGGCTTTCGCCTCGACGGTTTTCAAGACCGTTGCATTCGTCCGCTCTGCCACCCTTCCGCCCGAGATAGTAGCGAGTTCGGTCAGTTCACACGATTGCGCAGTTCAGTGATCTAGCCCGAGGCCAGGTTCGCCGGCGACAGGGTAGGAACCCATGAACTTCACTTCGGCATGCTTCGACTTGAGCGAACCCAGAGCGTCGGCCACGACCTCGTCGTCGATATGGCCCTCGAAATCGATGAGGAAGCAGTAGTGGCCGAGCCCGTGACGGGTTGGGCGCGATTCGAGCTTGGTCAGATTGATTCCTCGGGTGTCGAATTCCTGGAGGATCGAAAGCAGGGAGCCAGGCGCATCGACATGCTGGAACACCACGATGGTGGTCTTATCGCGGCCGGTAGGCGTCGGGATGACCTCGGGTGCAACGAGCACGAATCGGGTGGCGTTGCCGTCGTGATCTTCGATCTCGTGGGCGAGAACCTCGAGGCCGTAGACCTCGGCGGCGCGCTCGGGCGCGATGGCAGCACCGGTGGCAGCAAAGTCGACGTCGGCTTCGGCGAGCATGCGAGCGGCGTCGGCAGTTGAGTTCGACGGTTCGGACACGACCCCCGGAAGTTCGCGCGCAACGAACTTGCGACTCTGGGCAAGTGCATGCGGATAGGACCAGACGTGGGTGATGTCGCCGATCTTGACCCCGGGGCGCACCATGAGGGCGAGATGAATGGGCAGCACCACCTCGCGCTGGATGAGGAGGGTGGAATCGAAAGCGAGCGTGTCCTGGGTGACGTTGACGGTTCCCTCGATGGCATTCTCGATCGCGACGAAGGCGTAGTCGACTTCGCGGTCCTCGGCGGCCTGAAGGACTTCGGCGAAGGTGGCCATAGGGATGCACTTGGCTTGCGACAGATCCGCCTGTCCGAGCAGAGCCGCTTCGGAGAAGGTTCCGACGGGGCCGAGAAAGGCGATGGTCCGGTTGGACCAGTCGTCGGCGGGGGCGGATGCAGCAGAAGGAGTCACAATCAGCGAGGATAGTGACATGGACGAGGCAACCCTGAGAGATTTGATGGAAAGCGTGCGTTCCGGTGCCGTTAGCGCCGACGACGCGGTCACGTCATTACGACGTTTGCCCTTCGCCGATATCGGATTCGCCCGAGTCGATCACCATCGCTCCCTGCGGCAGGGAATGGCGGAAACGGTTTTCGGCCCGGGTAAGTCACCGTCGCAGTGCGCGGCAATCGTGGCCGAACTTCTCGCGCAGCCCGGATCGGGCCCTGTTGTGCTGTCGCGAGCCGATACGGAACAGGTTGCGGCTGCATCGGCAGAGAATGCGGGGGCGACGGTCGTCGAAGCCGGTGGAGGCCATCGCAACGATTCGCGTCTGCACACTGTCGTGTGGAGGCCAGCGCCGACTCGCCCCGAGCGGGTCGCTGTGGTCACGGCCGGGACCGCCGATCTGCCGGTGGCCGATGAATGCGCGGCGACTCTCATTGCCCACGGGATCGAGCCGTTGCGCATCACCGATGTCGGCGTCGCGGGCCTCCATCGCATTCTTGACGCAGCCGAGGAAATTGCGGCAGCGGACATGGTGATCGTCGTGGCTGGGATGGAGGGAGCTCTCGCCAGTGTTGTGGGCGGGCTTACCGCGGCGCCGGTGATCGCTGTTCCCACATCGGTTGGCTACGGCGCGTCGCTCGAAGGTGTCACCGCATTGCTCGGAATGCTGGCGTCGTGCGCGTCTGGACTCAGCGTTGTCGGCATCGACAATGGTTTCGGTGCGGCGTGTGCCGTGATGCGTCAACTGAATGCTCGGTCGGTGCGGAACTATGTCTGATCGCGAGTTCCAATCTGGAACCGTCGCGTGGTTCCACTGTTTCTCGGGCATCGCCGGTGACATGGCACTCGGTGCTCTCATTGATGCCGGTGCGGATGTGGACGAAGTCCGTGCGATGTTGGGTCGACTGCCGCTGACGGGCTGGTCGCTCGAAACGGAATCAGTCCTGCGCTCGGGGATTGCCGGCACCAAGGTGCATGTCGGCGCCGAGTCGGATCCACCGCACCGCACCGCGGCGATGATCGCGGCGATTGTGACTGAAGCGAAACTCCCTGATCGCGTTGAGCGCCGCGCTCTCGCGACGTTTAAGGCGTTGGCCGAAGCGGAGGGCCGAGTTCATCGCCAACCGGCCGAGTCGGTGCACTTCCACGAAGTCGGCGCGATCGACTCGATCGTTGACGTCGTCGGCACGTGTATCGCGCTCGAACTTCTTGGCGTCGACGAGGTGGCGTCATCCCCGGTGGCCGACGGGCTGGGAACCGTTCGCTCGGCGCACGGAATCATGCCAGTACCTGTTCCGGCAGTGGTGATGCTTTTGGCCGATGCACCCACCTACGGCCTCGACATCGCTCGAGAACTCACGACGCCGACCGGCGCAGCGCTGCTGGCGGCCAACGTCGTTGAGTGGGGTCCGATGCCGGCCATGACGATTAGTTCGTCGGGCTACGGCGCTGGATCGGCCGAGTTGGTCGACCGCCCGAACCTGACCCGCGTCGTGATCGGAACGCGATCGGCGGCACGGGTTCCCGGTCAATCGGTCGTGCTGCTTGAGGCGAACGTCGACGATGTGACGGGCGAGACCCTCGCGTTCGCCATTGATTCATTGCTGGCGGCAGGGGCTCATGATGCGTGGCTCACGCCGATTGTGATGAAGAAGGGACGACCGGCGTACACCGTGAGTGCTCTCGTCGACCCGGCCAACGCCGCAGTCGTGCAGGAAGTACTCGTGCGTGAGACCGGAACGATGGGTGTACGCGGTTCAACGCTCGAGCGTTGGCCCCAGAGCCGTGAGTTCGGTGTCGTCGAAGTCGACGGTCACGAGGTGCGCGTGAAGTTCACCGCTGGGCGAGTGAAGGCCGAGCATGATGATGCGGCCCGCGCCGCGCATGCGCTCGGACTGCCGCTACGCGATGTGGCGCGCCGAGCCGAAGAGGCCTGGCGCAACTCTCACTGAGCGTCAGGTGGTGTGGAGGATCATCGGAGCGGAAGTGACGCCGGCGATGATGTTGCTGGCCGAGAATCCGACCGGACCGGTCAGTTCAAGTCGAGTGACGCCTCGATCGAGCAGCGATTCGAGCACGGCGGCCACCTCAAGCCGTGCGAGTGCGGCGCCAAGGCAGAAGTGCGCGCCAAATCCGAACGCAACGTGATGATTGGGCGTGCGCCCGATGTCGAATTGATCGGCGGTGGGACCGAACTCGACTTCGTCGCGGTTCGCTGATGCGTAGACCATCACGACGGGATCACCGGCGGCGATGGCCTGACCGCCGAGGACGGTGTCGGCGGTGGCGGTGCGCATGAAGTAGATGACCGCAGTTGTCCAGCGCAGGATTTCCTCGACCGCCGGGTTCACGAGTGAACGATCGGCGCGCAGGCGATCCCACTGTTCCGGGTTCTGGGCGAGTGCGACGAGACCGCCGCTGATTGTGTTGCGGGTTGTCTCGTTGCCGGCCACGAGAATCTGGTTGAGGAACATCTGGAGTTCCTCGTTGCTGAGCCGGTCGCCATCGAGTTCGACCGACGCAAGCTGAGAAATCACATCGTCCTTCGGGGTTGTCCTTGCCACCTCGACCAAACGCAGCAGCTCGGCGTACATCTCGGCGTTGAGTGCGTTCTTGCGCTCCACGTCGTTGAAGATCTCGGTACCCGGAATCGAGGCCTCCGACCATTCCCAGACTTTGTCCCATTCGCTCTCGGGCAAGCCCAGCAACTGGGCGATGACCTGGATCGGCAGCGGTACGGCGAGGGGCGCAACGATGTCAAGCGACTCGTCGAGCGGGAGCGAATCGACGAGAACCTTGGCGGCATCGCGCACCGAATCGTCGAGGGTGCGGACAACCTTGCGACCGAACGCCGGTTGGACGAGCGCCCGGTACCGGGTGTGATCGGGTGGATCGGTGTGCATCATCGTCGGCGGAGTCGTGTACTCGACACCAATCTCGAACGTGATGATTCCCTTGCCCGAGCAGTAGAGATCCGGGGCGGTGGAAACGGCCATGACCTCTGCGTGACGACTGGCGACCCAGAAACCCTCGGTGGCGTTCCAGGCAACGGGATTGGTGGCCCGCAACTCCGCGTAGACATCGAAGGGATTATCGGCGGGAAAGTTCTGGGCCAACAACTGATCGGTGAGTGGCTCGTGGACGTAATTGGATCGGTCGTTGGTCATGGCTTCCTCTTGGCCGTCGAGCAGGTTGATCTGCTCGCTCAGGACGCCAGTCTTTCATCGTCGGGACATACGCGGCGAGAATGGAGACATGTCTGATCTTGCCACTCCGAACCGCCTCTATTTCCGTCAACTTCTCGCCGGTCGCGATATCGCACAGACCGATCCGTTGGCCCGGCAAATGGTCAACTTCGTCTATCTGATCGGCGATCGGCAAACCGGCGAAGCGGTGGCCATTGACCCGGCGTATGACGTTGATGGAATCCTGCAGGTGCTCGAGGCCGACGGGATGAAACTCACGGGTGTTCTCGCTACCCACTATCACGCCGATCATGTCGGTGGAGAAATGATGGGTTACTCGATCGAGGGTGTTCACGAACTGCTCGAGCGCACGCACGTACCAATCCATGTGCAGACCGAAGAAGGTCCGCTCGTGCAGAAGGTCACGAATCTGACGACTTCGGATCTCGTCCTTCACTCAAGTGGTGACGTTGTGATGGTTGGTGACATCCCGATTGAACTCATTCACACGCCGGGCCACACGCCGGGCAGTCAATGTTTCATGCTCGACGGTGCGTTGGTTTCGGGCGACACACTTTTTCTCGAGGGCTGCGGTCGTACTGACCTTCCCGGCGGTGATCCGGTGGCACTCTACGAAAGTCTCACGCAGAAGCTCTCGAAGGTCCCTGATGATTCGATTCTGTTCCCTGGGCATCTCTATTCGGCCGATCCGTGTGCCTCGATGGGCGAAACCCGTCAGACGAATTTTGTGTTCCGACCCAAGACGCCGGAGCAATGGTTGGCTATGTTCGGGGCCTGAACAAATCGTTCACGAATCGGGGGATTCAATGCGTGACTCATCTCGTAACTCAACTCGTGCATCAATGTCGATTCTTGGCGTACTTGCACTGTGCTTCCTGCTCATCGCAGGCGCAGCAGCATGCGGGGGTTCTTCGACGTCGAGCAAAGCAGAACCGATCGACTTTTCGAAGCCGGGCCCGTATTCGGTGGGCATCACGACCTTTGATTTGGGCGATCGGATCGCGTACGTCTTCTATCCCGCTGATCCGGCGCGGCTGAACGAGGGCACGAAGGTCACCTCCTATAGCTCGGGTGACGCGTTCCCTCCGGCGCTTCGAGCGGCGATTCCCAAGGAACTGGTGCAAGAAGTTCCGATCGATGCAACGAAGGATGCACCGGTTGCTCCTGACGGTCCGTTCCCCGTGCTGATTCATAGCCATGGTTTTGGCGGCTATCCGCAGTTTGCATCACAGCATCTGATTCAGCTTGCGTCGTGGGGTTTCGTTGCTGCTGCTCCTGATCACATTGAGCGGAACCTTGCGGCTAACTCGTTGGGCAAGGTCGTTCGTGGCGAGCAAGACGTTGAAGATCTTCGCAATGTTTTGAAGCGACTTGAGAAGGAAAACAGTTCAGGCATTTTCAAGGGCGCGTTGAACCTTGATCAGATTGGCGCCGAAGGTCATTCCGCCGGCGGCGGTGCGGCAGGCAAGTTTGCCTACGATCCCGCGGTGAAGACATTCATCGGCCAAGCGCCGGTGCCGCCATTATCGCTTGCGTCAGGAGCCACGGCTGCTGACCGATCGGCTGCGTACGCGTCGACTCCACCGCCCAACAAGCCGACGATGATTATCGCCGGCGAAGTGGATCTGACGATTCCGCTGGCCGGGGTGGAACAGGAATTTGACTGGCTTGCGCCACCGAAGCGACTGGCCGTTCTCGCCAAAGCAGGACACAACGCGTTTACCGACCTCTGTGCACCGATTCGCGCACAAGGTGGACTCATGCAGTACTCAGGGAAACTTCCGGCGCCTGACAATCTTTTGAAGCTGGGCGAAGACGGATGCACGAACGACAATCTCGATACTGCAACTGGGTACGCCATCATCAATCAGCTGACGATTGCGCAGTTGCGGTTTGTATTCGGTATCGACAAGACCGATGCATCACTGTCTGCTGAATATTTGAATTCGATGTACCCGGGAGTTCTTGCCGAATACACCTACGTCAGTTGATTTTCGGCATCCGTTTGCGGATGTCGGCCTGAAGTGATGCGTCGAACTCGGCGGCGACGATCGTGTCGTCGCCGGGTCCGGCATCGGCTAACACTCGACCCCATGCATCGATGATGAGTGAGTGTCCGTAACGATCAATGCCGTCTGGGCTAGTTCCCCATTGCGCGGCGGCGATGATCATTGTTTGGTTTTCGACTGCCCGCGCGCGTAGCAACAGTTCCCAATGATCGCGACCGGTTGCCGCTGTGAATGCTGCGGGTACAACGATCAGGTCAGCGCCCTGCAAGGTTTCGGCATGGAAAAGATCTGGAAATCGCAGGTCGTAACAAATAGTGAGACCGACGCAAATGCTCGAGTTGCTGCTCGAGATATCGACAACAACGGGCGCTGTGCCGGCATGAAATGTGTCGGATTCTTTTGAGCGCGCGCCGTCGATATCAACATCGAATAAATGGATCTTTCGGTAGCTGCCGAGGAGCGAACCATCGGAACCCACCGCAATCGATGTGTTGTAGAGATTGGATGTTTCTGTGTCGCGCTCGATGAACGAGCCAGCAACAATCGAGCAGTGATTGTCCACGGCTGTTTGTTGGGCCCACGCAAGCGTCGGTCCGTCGAGAGGTTCAGCGGCATCACGCATTGTGGAGGTGCGACCAAGTGACGCAAAAAGTTCCGGAAGCACAAGAAGGCCAGCACCTTCATGTGCTGCCGCCTGAACCGCAATCGTTGCCCGCGCGAAATTGTCGGACTTGTCAGACGAACACTGGAGTTGCGCCGCCGCAACGATCATTTCGCGCGCCATTCCTCTCGACCGGCCCGGACTTCGGTGGCTGAAACAGGGTGATGGGACGGGTCGGTATCGAGGATGACGACATCAACCCCTGCAGGAGGATCGGCCGCAGCGTCTTCGCCAGGCACTGTCCAGGGGGGACGCGCCGCGAGCGCCACGAGTGGCAGCCGCCGCAGGGCCTCGTTGCGGGCGTCGATATCTTCGTACCAAACCGGATCGAGTACCTGATGCCATTTGTCGGCTCCGAGAATGATGACCTCGTAGCCTTCGGCGATATCCGCCACAAGGCTGTGGGGCGTCGTGATCACACCGATGCGAGCATTCCCACTGGAGATGGCAGTGAGGTCCGCTACACGGTCATCGATTGGAGCGAGTCGAGAATCGTCCTTGCCCAATGTGAGTGCAGAGATGGCGAAGTCGACATGGTCGAGGCCAAGTTGTTCGATGGCGGTTTCAGCCAAATGCACGTGCGCGATGGTGGGCGGATCAAAGGAGCCGGGGTACACCGCTCGGCGCGGTAGTGCCCGCGGTAGTGCCCGCGGTAGTGCCGGTGTTATGTGATCAGAACCCACAGATTGAGGCTAGCGATCGTGGGAGACTCAGAGCCATGAGAAGCCCGTTTCTTCATCCCTTCGCCCGTCCGGGAGCCGCCGCCGAGGAATTCATCACGATTTCTCGTGGTGAAGGCGCGCTGGTGTGGGACGACCAGGAGAACGAATACATCGATGCGCTGGCCAGTCTTTGGTATTGCAACGTGGGTCACGCCCGCTGGGAGATCGTCGACTTCGTGGCCTCGCAGATGGCGGTGCTCGAGAATTACAACACGTTCGACATTTTCACCAACGAGACCGTCGAACGCTTTGCGGCATTCGTGGCCGCCGCCGCCCCGGTTCCTGACTCGCGGATTTTCTTCACCTCGTCAGGCTCGGAAGCGGTCGACACCGCCATCAAGCTGGCCCGCCTCACCCATTCGTTAAGTGGGCATCCCGAGCGCAATGCAATTGTCGGCCGGAAGAACTCGTATCACGGAGTCACCTATGGCGGACTGTCGGCGCAGGGTCTTCCTCTGAATCAGGAACACTTCGGGCCGTTGATCGAAACGGTGCACCAGATCGACGCGCAGGACATTGCCGATGCCGAGTCGCTCTTTGCACAGCACGGTGCGTCGATCGCAGCAGTGATCGCTGAACCGGTCCAAGGTGCCGGTGGCGTCTACCCGCCATCACCCGGCTATCTGCGGCGGCTGCGTGAACTATGTACCGAGCACGGCGCATTGCTGATCTTCGACGAGGTGATCACCGGATTTGGTCGACTTGGCACATGGTTTGCGGCCGAGTTCTACGACGTCGTCCCCGACATGATCACGTTCGCGAAGGCTTGCACGTCCGGCTATTTGCCCTTAGGCGGGGTAGTGGTCGGTTCGGCTGTCCTTGATGTCATTGAGGCCGATCCGCAGTTCATTCTTCGCCACGGATTCACGTACTCGGGTCATCCAACGGCGTGTGCCGCCGCTCTCGCGAACACCGCGTTGCTGCTCGAGGAGAATCTCTTTGACAGGGTGCCAGTCATCGCCGAACGCATCGGAGGCGGGTTGGCCAAGCTCGTCGAGTCCGGTGCGTTGGTGGAGTCTCGCGGTGTTGGCGGGATCTGGTCGGCAGTTTTGCCCGAAGGTATGGCTGCACCGGCCGTACGCAACGCGATGCTCGAACGGGGCGTGATCGCACGGCCCATTGGCGCCTCGGTCATCGCCTTCTGCCCACCGCTCGTGATCTCCGATGAACAACTCGATGCTTGTGTGGCCGCGTTGGCGGACTCGATCAGCGCGTTCCCCAGCTATAGGACTGCTTAGCAAGGTGTAGGTAGGTGAATGTCTCGGCGTGACTCACGCCAGGGATAGCGCGAACGACATCGTTGACAAGTTCAAGAAGTTCGTCTGATCCTTCGCAGACCACTTCGCACATGAGGTCATAGCGTCCGGCGATGATCACGACATACGTGACTTGAGGAATCTCTGCGAGAGCATCGGAAACTTTCCGAAGATCGCCGTCAGCGTTGATGGCGATCATTGCCTCGAGCGTGAACCCGACCGCAATCGGATCAGTGACGGCGACGACCTGCATCGCGCCGCTGTCCATGAGCCGTTGCACGCGTTGACGCACTGCCGCCTGCGACAACCCGACGGCGGGACCGAGCTTCGCGTAGGGCATACGACCATCGACCTGGAGCTCACGGATGATCGACTTGTCGATCTCGTCGATCGTGACTGACGCGGCCGGGCGGATAACTCCACCGGCGTTGGCGGGTTGGGGGCGGCTGGGTGCCTTCATGTTCGATCTTTCAGGGTCAGTCGGTGCTCAGAGCCCAGTGCTCAGCGCAACGTGGACATCGACAGGGGTCTGACCGAGCGCTTCGGCGACCGCAGCGTTCACGATGTGACCGCCGGCGGTATTCACACCGAGCGCGAGCGCCGGATCGCGACGCACTGCTTCGACGGGACCGAGACGGGCGAGGTCAGTGAGATACGGAAGCGTGGCATTGGTGAGCGCGTGCGTGGAGGTATGAGGGACCGCGCCCGGCATGTTGCCCACGGCGTAATGAACAACGCCGTGCTTCACGAAGACGGGATCAGAGTGGGTGGTCTCGTGGGATGTCTCGATGCAGCCACCCTGATCAATAGCGATATCGATGATGACGGCACCGGGTTTCATTGAGCGAACCATGTCCTCACTCACGACGATCGGAGCGCGACCGCCCGGGACGAGCACCGCGCCGATCACAAGATCAGCTTCGGCCACGGTGCGTTCGACGACGCCACGGTTGGACGTGAGGGTGGTGATGCGACCCATCTGGATCTGGTCGACATGGCGGAGTCGGTCGATGTTCTTGTCGAGGAGGTCGACTTCGGCTTCGAGGCCGGCCGCCATCCAGGCAGCATTCCAACCGACATTGCCGGCACCGAGAACAGCGACGCGCGCGGGACGAACACCCGGCGCTCCGCCAAGGAGAACGCCGCGTCCGCCGTTGTGTCGTTCGAGGAAATGGGCTCCGATCTGCACGCTCATGCGCCCGGCAACTTCACTCATGGGGGCGAGTAGAGGCAACGATCCATCGGCGACCTGAACGGTCTCGTAGGCGATACCGACGACGCCGGCTTTCGTCAGTGCATTGCCAACCGCGGGATAGGCGGCGAGATGCAGGTAGGTGAAGAGCACGAGACCTTCGCGGAAATAGGCGAACTCGGTTTCGAGTGGCTCTTTCACCTTGCAGACGAGTTGGGCCCGCTCCCAAACCTCGGCCGCACTGGCGACGATGATGGCGCCGGCTCGGGCGAAGTCGTCATCGGGGATGGATGAGTCGGCACCCGCTCCGGCCTCGATCAGAACCTCGGCGCCGGCATGAAGTAGCTCGCGCACCCCGTCGGGAGTGATCGCGACGCGGTGCTCATCGTGCTTGATCTCTCTCGGGATGCCGACCGTGAGCGGATTCACGTGACGGCCAGGCGCTTTGTGGCGGACATGCCGATGATCTCCATCGCCTCGACGAGGGCGATGCGCAGGATGGACTCGATCTCGTCGAACTCGGCCGGTCCTGAGATGAGCGGCGGTGCGAGCTGGATGACGGGCTCACCGCGGTCGTCCGCCCGACAGATGAGGCCGAGTTCAAGAAGGCGCTTTGAGAGATGACCCCGCAACAGGAGTTCAGCCTCCTCGGCGGTGAACGTTTGGCGCGTGACGGGATCCTTCACCAATTCGATGCCGTAGAAGTAACCCATGCCGCGTACGTCGCCGACGATAGGAAGATCGAGGAGCTTCTCGAGTGTTGTTCGGAAAGCGTCTTCGTTGGCGAGTACATGGCCAACGATGTCTTCACGTTCGAAGACATCGAGGTTGGCTAGTGCAACGGCGCAACTCACCGGATGACCAGCGAACGTGAAGCCGTGAGCAAACGTCGCGCCCGGCTCCTTGAACGGTTCGGCGATCCGCTCACTCACGATCATGGCGCCTAGCGGCGAATAGCCGGACGTGAGGCCCTTGGCGGTGGTGATGATGTCGGGTTGGTAGCCCAGACGCTCACTGGCGAACATCGCTCCGAGGCGACCCCATGCGCAGATGGTTTCGTCGGAGACGAGAAGGACGCCGTACTTGTCGCAGATCTCGCGAACTCGGTCAAAGTAGCCGTCACCCGGAGTGAAACAGCCTCCAGCGTTTTGCACGGGTTCAAGGAAGACGACGGCGACGCTCTCGGGACCTTCGCGCAGGATCATCGTCTCGATGTCGTCGGCGCAACCGAGGTTGCACGCTTCTTCACCGGCGCAGAATGTGCATCGGTATCGGTTGGTGTTCGCGCAGCGTCCGACTCCGGGAACGAGCGGTTCGAACATCTGGCGGAACGCAGGCACGCCGGTGAGCGAGAGTGCCCCCATGGTTGTGCCGTGATAGGCGAGATACCGCGTGATCGCCTTGGTTCGCAGGGGTTGACCGATGAGCTTGAAGTATTGACGCGCGAGTTTCCAGGCCGACTCGACGGCTTCGCCGCCACTTGTCGTGAAGAACACGCGGTTGAGATCGCCGGGAGCGAGGGCAGCGATGCGGGCCGCGAGTTCGATCGCCTTCGGATGGGCGTACGTCCAGATCGGGAAGTAGCCAAGTTCGGCGCCCTGCGTGCCGGCGGCCTCGGCCAATTCGGTTCGTCCGTGGCCGATCTGGACGGTGAAGAGGCCGGAGAGACCGTCGAGGTACTCGTTGCCGTTCACGTCCCAGATACGGCAACCCTCGCCGCGCTCCATGATTGGGGCGCCACCGTCGCCGGGATCGAGCCGTGAGAAATGTCCCCACAGGTGGGCACTGGCGAGTTGCTGGAGTTCCGCGGGCGAGCGGGTCATGGGAAGACTCCCTGAGAGGGCCGACCTGGTTCGGTCCGACCGTGTTTGGTCCAACGATTCTGCCCGCGAAAGCGGCTAGCGACAATCGATTCCGTCGCCAAAACCCAGATAATCGTGAAAATCGGTTTCTAAATGGTCATTCCAGCCATTTTTCGGGCCCGACGCTGTCCCTGCACCACGACGAGAACGGCGGTCAGGACGCTGAGAAGCAGCAGAGCGGTGGAGAACACGTTGATCTGCACCGGGATACGACTGCGCTTCATGTTCCAAATCTGGATGGGGAAGGTGTTGTCGAGTCCCGAATTCAGATAGGTGATGATGAAATCGTCGAGCGAGAGGGCAAACGTGAGCAGGGCCGCGGCCACGACTCCGGGTGCGATGAGCGGAAGCGTCACTCGGGTGAACGTTCGCCATGACGATGCCCCGAGATCGAGCGCAGCTTCTTCGAGTCGCCAGTCGAATCCGCGGATGCGGGCCCGCACGGTGGTGGCGACGTAACTAACGGAGAACATGACCTGCGCGATCACGATGGTGATGAAGCCGCGCGACCAGTTGATCGACACGAACAGCGTGAGAATTGAAAAGCCGAGAACGACTTCCGGCATTGTCAACGGCAGGATCAGGATCGCGCCAACGAGGCCCTTGGCCTTGAAGTGGTACTTCACCATGGCGACGCCCATCAGAGTTCCGAGAATGGTTGCGATGATCGTGACGACGACTGCGACCTTGAGGCTGAAGGTCAACGCCTCCGAGAGCTCTGGATACTTAAACGGATCGGCCCACGCGGCCAGCGAGAACTTGTTCCAGATGTAGTTGTACTTGCCAGTGGGTTCGTTGAAGGAAAAGACGATGGTGACGAGGATCGGTGTAAAGAGAAACAGCAGACCTAGTCCAGCCCAGAACCAAAGGGCGAACCGCCCGAGTTTGCGCAGCGACGCCGGCGAGTTCACGCGATCTCCTCCGTGCCGAGTACTCGCGCGTAGATCGCCACACCGATGAGGATGATCGCCATCAACATGAACGACAGCGCCGAAAGTTCGGGTCGGAAGAACTCCCTACCGAAGTTCGCTTCGATGATGTTGCCGATCATGACGGTTCGATCCGACCCGAGGAGTTCAGAGTTCACAAAATCGCCGGCCGCAGGAATGAACGTCAGCAGTGTTCCGGCAAAGAGACCCGGAAGCGAGAGTCGAAGAGTGATTCTCCGAAAGGCGCGGGCAGGGCTTGCGTAGAGATCGGCGGCTGCTTCGAGAAGGCGCCAGTCGATCTTTTCGATGCTGACGTAGATGGGAAGCACCATGAATGGGAGAAAGTTGTAGGTGAGTGCAGCGACGACGGCGAATGGCGAACCGAGAATGCCTTGGTTCTCACCAAGCACGCCGATGTTGTGGAGGAATCCGACGACGGGTCCCCCGTCGTACAAGAGGATCTTCCAGGCGAGAGTGCGCACGAGGTAGGTCACGAAGAACGGAAGGACGACGAGTGCGAGTAACAGATTCTTGTAGCGCCCGCCCTTCGTAGCGATCACGTAGGCGAGCGGGTAGCCGATAATGATCGCTGCGAGTGTGGCGATCGCGGCGTAGGTGAATGTCCGGATGATCACCGTCGAGTTATCCGAAAGCACCTGCGAGTAGTTCGAGAGACCGCCGTCCTCGAGCGACAGGAAGCCGAGGCTGAACAGCGGAATGACAAAGAACACTGCAAGCCAGAGTCCACCTGGGGCGAGCAGCAGATAGGGGATGAACCATCGCCGCGCTCGCATGCCGGTTTCGTCCCGATCGCGCTTGCGACGGGGACGACGAACCGGAGCGGGCGCGGCGATGGATGTCATCGACTTCGGAAGGTTCGCTACTGCTCGGTTGCGGCGGTGAAGGCGCGGGTGAGTTCTTCGGTGTCCGCATCTGAGATGACATCGAACTCGTACAACTGCGGGGTTGACGGAGGATTGATGAAGGGACTCGCCTGCGCCGCGGCGGACATGTACTTCTCGGCGCCGGTGACGGGTGAGCCGTAGTTGATCGACTCGTACAACGGGCCGGCCACCTTGGGGTCGTACACATAGTTGAGGAACTTGTTGGCGCCCTCGGGGTTCTTGGCTCCGACGGGAATCATGGCGTTGTCGACCCAGAGCATGCCGCCCTGATTGGGAATGACCCACTCGAGGCCAGGATTGTCGATCTGCAACTGGGCGATGTCACCCGACCACGCAACGGCGATCCAGGTGTCCTTGAGTGCGAGATCCTCGGTGTAGCTGTTTCCCGCAATCTTCTTGAACTGGCCGGCGTCTCGCGCCTTGCCGATCTTGTCGACGGCCGCGAGCATCTCGCCGATCGTGCCGGTTGTCGGGTTCGTTCCCATGCCGAGCATGGTGAGCCCGACGGTGTCGCGCAGTTCGTCGAGGACGGTGACCTTGCCCTTGAACTTCGGATCGAAGATGGCATTGACGTCGGTGATCTTTCCGCCGACTTTGTCGGGCCAGTAGGCGATGCCGGTCTGACCGATCGCCCACGGAATCGAGTACTGGCGGTTCGGGTCCCACGATGGGTTGGCGAGGCGGGAGACGATGTTCTTCTTGTTCGGGAACGTGGCGGCGTCGAAGGCCTCCACGCGGTTGGCGCCGATGTAGGCAGCGGCGTTCCAACTCGTGAGAACGATGATGTCGGCCCCAATGCCCCGACCCTTGTCGAGGGTGTCGGCGTACTTAGTGTTGAACGACTCGTTGCCGTCGATGTCGGGGCGGTAATCGACTTTGATGCCCGTGGTGCTGGTGAATCCCTGGATCGTGGGTGACGTCGTCGGGTCATCGTTCTCGAGATAGAGCGGCCAGTTGAGCATCGTGATGCTGCCGTTCGATGAACTGCCACCGGAACTGTCCGATCCCGAACCGCATGCGGCGAGAAGGGTCGGCCCGAGGGCGAGGCCACCGAGGGCGAGTCCGCCCATGCCGAGGAACCGTCGGCGTGAAGTCTGTCGGGCCGCAAATGCGGCAAGGATTTCGGGATCTGTCTGGTTGGTCATTGTCGGTCCTCCTATGTGGATCGAATGGAAGATGGAGCTTGGGATTGGGCGGGTAGGACACATGCCGCGTCGGCCGACCAGAACGCCCAGACCATGTCGCCGGGTCGGAGCATGGGCAGGTCGGCATCGGGATCGACGTTGGCGATGATGGTGGAGCCGTCGACGGCGGCGAGCGCGAGTCGAACGATTGGCCCCTGGAACGTGAGGTCCGTGACGGTTCCGCAGACACGTTGGGTGTCGCCGGAAGGTTCGGTTGTTGCGATCGACACTCGCTCGGGACGGACCATCAGAACTGCGCTTGCGTTGGTGTCGACCCCATCGACATGGCAGGTGGCTCGCAGATTGGCGACTCCGAGCGCAGTGAGTTCGGCGCCGTCGCCGCGGCGCGACGTGACCGTCGCCGGCCAGAGATTGGCCTGTCCAATGAATCCGGCGACGAAGACGGTGGCGGGAGTGTCGTAGATCTCTGCGGGGGTGCCGATCTGCTCGACGCGGCCATCTGACATGACGGCAATGCGGTCACTCATCGTCAGGGCCTCTTCCTGATCGTGAGTGACATAGACGAAGGTGATTCCGACCTCGCGCTGGATGCGCTTGAGTTCGAACTGCATCGCGTGGCGCAACTTGAGATCAAGTGCCCCGAGCGGTTCGTCGAGAAGGAGGGCCTTGGGAAGGTTGACGAGCGCTCGAGCCAGAGCGACGCGCTGTTGCTGGCCACCCGACAACTGGGCTGGTCGGCGCCCAGCGAAATCGGCGAGGCGCACGATCTCGAGAATCTCGGGGACGCGCTTGGCGATGGTGGCCTTGTCGAGTTTCTTTGAACGGGGACCGAAGGCGACGTTGTCGTACACGTTCATATGGGGGAACAGCGCGTACTGCTGAAAGACGGTGTTGACGTCGCGTCGGTTGGGGGCAACCCGGGAGACGTCGGCGCCGTCGAGACGAATGGCGCCAGACGTGGGCTGCTCGAAACCGGCGATCATCCGTAGTGTCGTGGTCTTGCCGCATCCAGACGGCCCGAGCATGGAGAAGAATTCGCCTTGGGCGATGGAGAAGTGAGCATCGTCAACGGCGGTGAAATCGCCGAAGCGTTTCACGACGTGGTCGATTTCGATCACGGTGTCATTGGACCGGGATTGGATCCCGCCTGACACTGAAGTCGAGTTCTCGCTCAGTTCTCACCCCTCCGTGGTTGCGACGATGTGTTCGGTTGTCGCACTTCCCGTACCTAGTCAGTATTCCTCATGAATTGGTAGCGGTTCACACGAAATGTCGACTGCGGCCCTGAGAAACTCGATTGCATTCGGAATCGCTTGCACTTGGCCGCCCAGTGGCCCACGATTTCGGGGTTCGTTCCGGTTCCGTTCCGGGACCATCACGGTCATGAGGAGCAGGTATGTCACTCGAGAACTTCATCGGTGGGGCGTGGGTGCCCGCAACGAATGGTGCCACCGACGAGGTTCTGGCCCCGGCCACCGGAGAATCGATCGCCACGGTCGCATCGAGCGGCGCCGCCGATGTCGATGCTGCGGTCTCGGCGGCCACGCTCGCCTTCCGAGAGTGGGGAACCGCTACTCCGCGGGCCCGCTCGGAGGCCTTGCTCGCTCTTGCCGATCGCATCGAAGACAATCTCGACGAACTCAAACTCATGGAGATGAACAATGTCGGCAAGCCGGCATCGATCATCGACTTCGAATTCGACCTCACGATTGACAACCTTCGGTTCTTTGCCGGCGCAGCGCGCACGATGGAAACCCAGGCGGCCGGTGAGTACATGGAGGATCACACCTCGATGCTGCGCCGCGATCCGTTAGGAGTCGTGGCCGGAATCGCTCCATGGAACTATCCGCTCAACATGGCGATCTGGAAAATGGGCCCCGCGCTCGCCGCCGGCAACACATTCATCCTCAAGCCCTCGGAACTCACGCCGCTGTCGGCACTCCGTCTGGCCGAACTGACCGAGGGCATCCTGCCAGCCGGCGTGTTCAACGTCGTCACGGGTCAGGGCGAAAGTGCGGGCGACGCAATCGTGCGGCATCCGGGTATCGCCATGCTGTCGCTCACTGGCGATGTGAACACGGGCAAGCTCATCGCTCGCAACGCGGCCGACACGCTCAAGCGGGTCCACCTCGAGCTTGGTGGCAAGGCGCCGGTCGTCGTTTTCGATGACGCCGACATCGACGCCGTCGTCGCGTGTCTTGCGGAAACTGCGTATTACAACTCCGGTCAGGACTGCACAGCGCCCTGTCGGGTCATTGCCGGCCCGGGCATTTTCGACGAACTGGTCGCCGGACTCGAAGCCGCTGTCGGTGCGTTGATAACTGGTGATCCGCTCGATGCGGCCACGAATGTGGGCCCGGTGATCTCCGCCGGTCAACGCGATTCTGTTGAAGGCATGGTGTCGAGGGCCGTGGCATCAGGAGCGCGGGTCGTGGTGGGTGGTTCTGTCCTCGATCGGCCGGGCTATTTCTACGCACCGACCGTCATCGCAAGTCCGGCGCAGGATTCAGAACTTGTGCAACGCGAAGTCTTCGGTCCGGTCATCAGCGTGCAGAAGTTTGCCGATGAGGATCAGGCGCTGGCCTGGGCGAACGATGTCGACTACGGGCTGGCCGCATCGGTATGGACCCGCGACGTCGGGCGAGCGATGCGCATGTCGCGATCGATGATGTTCGGAACAATCTGGGTGAACAATCACATCCCGATCATCTCCGAGATGCCCCACGGTGGATTCAAGAACAGCGGCTACGGCAAGGACATGTCGCAGTATGCGATCGAGGCGTACACCGAACTCAAACACGTGATGATCAAGCACTGACGATCATCGCAACAGACGGGCGGAGAGCTGTGACTTGGCCACCGGGCCCGAACATGGCCAAGATGATGGTCATTCAAGCTCTGAGGGGGACTGATCGTGGATTTCGAGGAAACACCGCAAGAGGCCACTTTCCGGTCCGAGAGCCGAGCGTTCCTTTCGGCCAAGGCCAAGGAGAAGGACTCGTCGCAGCTCCGGGTGACCATGAGCACGATGGCGGAGGACGAACACGCGCACGTCCAGGCTTGTCGCGACTGGCAGCAGGCAAAGGCCGATGCTGGTTGGGCAGGACTCACCTGGCCCGTTGAGTACGGAGGCCGCGGGCTCACGGGTCTGCAGCAGGGCATCTTCCTCGAGGAAGAATCACACTTCGATGTGCCGACCGGGATGTTCGCCCAGGCGACGGGCATGGTTGGTCCGTCGATCATCGTGCACGGAACCGAGGCGCAGAAGCAGGACTTCCTGAAGCCGATCCTCCGTGGCGAGCAGGTGTGGTGCCAGCTCTTTAGCGAGCCCAATGCCGGTTCCGATCTCGCGAGTCTTCGCACGAAGGCTGAACTCGACGGTGACGAGTGGGTCATCAGCGGCCAGAAGGTTTGGACCTCATCGGCACATGTGGCTGACTGGGGCATGTTGTTGGCCCGCACCGATTGGGATGCTCCCAAGCACCGCGGCATCACGTACTTCTTGCTGGACATGCGGTCACCCGGCATTGACGTTCGTCCGCTGAAGCAGGCGACGGGTGGAGCCGAATTCAACGAGGTCTTCCTCGAAGAGGTACGCATTCCGAAAGAGAATGTTCTCGGCGAAGTGAATGGCGGATGGGCCGTCGCGATGACGACGCTCACGAGCGAACGTGCCGACATTGGCTCCGGTCACGGTATGAGTTTCGGAACAGTGCTGGAACTTGCTCGTCGTTTTGGAGTTACCGACGATCTTGTGATGCGCCAGAAACTCGTCGACCTCTACATCAGCTACGAGATCTCCCGCTACACGGGTTTCCGTATGCGGACTGCGGCGAGTCAGGGCATCGCTCCCGGCCCGGAAGTTTCGGTGGCCAAGATCGCCGTTTCGGATCGACTCGCGTTCCAGGGCGATCTGGTTGAGGAAATCATGGGCGCGGCCGGAATGCTCTGGGGCGAGGACGCTCCGGACGAAGGCTATTGGCAGTCGATGGTGTTCACCGGACAGTGGATGGCCCGCATTGGCGGCGGTACCGAGGATGTGCAGCGCAACATCGTCGGCGAGCGCGTACTCGGGCTTCCCCGAGAGCCAAGCAACGATCGAACGACTCCGTTCCGCGAACTGCCTCACTGATTGCTGTCCCTGTAGACAGTCACCATGTTCAATCCGTTCGAACCTGGTTATGCCGCCGATCCGTATCCCCATCTGAGGGAGCAGCGCGAGACAGCGCCCATTCAGGAGCTTCCGTTCGGGCCGTGGATCGTGTTCGAGCATGCCGACGCGCTTGGCCTGTTGCGCGACACCTCGATGAGTGTCGAGGAGCGCAAGGCCGTTGCCATCAATCCTGAGCGCGAGCGAATGCGGGCCCAGTTAATTGCCGAGGTGGCTCCGGACTACGAGTTCAGGGAGCGAGTTTCAATCCTCAATCTTGATCCGCCGGATCACACACGGTTGCGCAAACTCGTGAGTTCGGTTTTCACGCCACGTCGAATTGCCGAATTGCAGCCGATGATCGCAGGTGTCGTCGAACGGCATCTCGACGCAGCGGAAGCTAGGGGGGAGATGGACCTCATCGCCGATCTCGCGTTTCCGCTTCCGTTCACGGTGATTTCAGAAATGATGGGAATGCCCACCGAAGATCGCGATCAGGTGCGCTCGTGGTCGCACGCACTCGTGCGGATCCTCGATTTCACTATCGGCCCGGACGAACTTCGCGTCGCACTGCAGGCGGGCGAGAACATGCGGACGCATCTCGGCGAGGTCATCGCGTGGAAGCGACGCAATCCCGGTGACGATCTCCTGACAGCGCTCATCGATGCTGAAGCCGATGGCGACAAGCTCAGCGACATTGAACTACTGGAGCAGGTGATGCTTCTTTACATCGCTGGTCACGAAACAACGGTGAATCTGATTGGTAACGGGACATGGGCGTTACTTCAGAACCGCGAGCAGCTCGAACTCTGGCGCGACGACCCTGCGGTTGATGCAACCGCGATCGATGAACTCCTCCGCTTCGATTCTCCGGTGCAGTTGTCCCGCCGTATTTCGCTCCAGGAAATGCAGATCCACGGTCGGGAGATTCCCGCCGGCACGTTTGTGTTCACCTCTCTCGGCTCAGCTAATCGTGATTCAGCAGTATTCGGGCCGACCGCCGATGAGCTCGATCTTCGTCGGACCGATGCTGCCCGCCACCTGTCGTTCGGCAGCGGCTCGCATCACTGCCTGGGCGCGTCGCTAGCCCGGCTGCAGGGAACCGAAGCCATCACTGGCCTGATCAGACGATTCCCAGACGTGCGAGCCGCCGCCGACGCACCCGACTGGAATGGTCGACTTGTTCTGCGTGGGATGGAATCGTTGCCGCTCTCGCTGTAATCGGGTCGATCGGTGTCACAATGATTCCGAAACGCGTACCCGGTTTCGAGCCGGGAGAGGGAACCGATACCCGTGTCCACCCATGCCGAACTTCTTGCCCGTCATCGTCGGGCGCTTCCCGATTGGCTGGCCCTGTATTACAAGGATCCGATCGCACTCGTCGATGGCGAAGGCCGTCACGTGATCGATGCGGAGGGGCGCCGGTATCTCGATTTCTTTGGCGGGATTCTCACCACCATGACGGCGTATTCGTTGCCGGAAGTCGTTGACGCGATCCGCGAGCAGGCCGGCAAGATGGTCCATACCTCGACGCTCTATCTCGTCGAGCCGATGATTGAGTTGGCCGAGCGCGTTGGAGCGCTGTCGGGCATTCCCGACGCAAAGGTGTTTTTCGCGACGTCCGGCTCTGAGGCCAACGAGACTGCACTACTGCTGGCATCGACGGTGCGCAGGTCGAATCAGATTCTTGCTCTTCGCAATAGCTATCACGGTCGCTCGTTCGCGACGATGGGCGTGACGGGCAACCGCGGTTGGTCCTCGTCGAGTCTCTCGCCGTTCGCGGTTTCGTATGTGCACAACGGCGATACCTTCCGGTCGCCGTTCCGCGATCGCGACGAGAAGGGATTCGTCGACGCGATCGTCGAGGATCTCCGTCACGTCATCGCGACAACAACGGCTGGCGACGTTGCGTGCATGATTGCCGAGCCGATCCAGGGAGTCGGTGGTTTCACCGTTCCCCCCGATGGCTTGTTCGGCGCGCTGCAAGAGGTGTGCCGCGAGTTCGGAATTCTTTGGATTACCGACGAAGTGCAGACTGGTTGGGGTCGTACCGGCGAGAATTTCTGGGGATATCAGGCGCAGAACCTCGAACCGGACATGCTCACGTTCGCCAAGGGCTTGGGTAACGGCCTTGCCATGGCCGGTGTCGTCGCCGGGGCCGAACTCATGGACAGCGTGAACGCCAATTCCATTTCGACATTCGGTGGTAATCCGCTTGTGTGTGCCGGTGCCCTCGCCAATCTCGAGTATCTGCTCTCCCATGATCTTCAGGCCAATTCACTCAGACAGGGAACGGCGTTGATGGCCAAGTTGCGTCCTCTTGTCGACGAACTCGCAGTTGTAGGTGACGTGCGGGGCAAGGGTCTGATGGTCGGTATCGAACTCGTCGCACCTGATGGCCGTACTCCGGATGCTGCCGCCGCAACCGTGGTGCTTGAAGCCTGTCGCGAGAACGGATTGCTCGTTGGCAAGGGTGGACTGTACGGAAACTGCCTCCGGATTGCGCCTCCGCTCACCCTCACCGACGGTGAGTGTGCGGATGGAACCGCGATCCTGATCGATGTGCTCCGTTCGACAAACGCCAAGTTGTCAGCGTGATTTCGATTTCCGAAACACCACAGATCGATGGTGTGACAACAGGAGTGATCCAACACTGGGTGAACGGCGCTTCGTGGTCAGGTGGGTCGGCCCAAATGTCGCCCGTTTTTGACCCGGCCACAGGGGGAGTCGCAGCGCAGGTTCGGCTCGCGTCGGAATTCGATTGCGATGTGATTGCAAAGTCCTCGTTCGAAGCATTCCAGTCGTGGCGCTCGTCGTCGGTGGCAACTCGAACACGAGTGATGTTCGCTTATCGCGAGATCCTGAGCGAGCGACGAGAAACACTTGCTGCTGTCATTACCGCCCAGCACGGCAAGGTCTTGTCCGACGCGCTGGGCGAAGTCGGTCGGGGCATCGAGGTCGTGGAGTTTGCGTGTGGGGTTGGCGAACTACTCAAAGGGACTTACAACGAGCAGGTTTCGACTGATGTGGATGTCTGGACCGTCCGTCAGCCTGTCGGCCCAGCACTTGGCATCACGCCGTTCAACTTCCCGGCGATGGTTCCGCTGTGGATGCTCCCGGTGGCGATTGCCTGTGGAAACACCTTCATCCTCAAGCCAAGTGAGCGCGATCCTGGTGCAGCAGTACTGCTTGCCCAATGGTTCACCGAGGCAGGATTGCCTGACGGGGTACTGAATGTCGCCCACGGTGATGCGACTGCGGTCAACGCGTTGATCGATCACGATCGAGTCCGCGCCGTGAGTTTCGTCGGTTCGACACCAATCGCTCGCCACGTTGCCACGTCGGCAACAGGTTCCGGCAAGCGGGTGCAGGCTCTCGGCGGAGCCAAGAATCACATGATCGTTCTGCCCGATGCTGATCTCGAAGCCGCCGCCGACGCAGCGATCAGCGCGGGTTACGGATCAGCGGGTGAGCGTTGCATGGCGATCTCGGTTGTGGTCGCGGTTGATCCAGTTGGAGACGAACTCGTTGCCGCGATCGTCGAGCGGGCGAAGACTCTCCAAATTGGCGATGGTCGAAGCGAGCGCGTGGACATGGGCCCGCTTGTGACCGACATCCACCGAGACCGGGTTCGCAGCTACGTCGATCTCGGAGTCGAGGAAGGCGCAATGCTCGTTCTCGACGGACGCGACATCGTGGTCGAGGATCGTCCAAACGGCTTTTGGCTGGGGCCGTGCCTGTTCGACAACGTCACTACCGACATGCGGATCTGGTCCGAGGAGATTTTCGGTCCCGTTCTCTGCGTCGTACGTGTTGCGACCTATGACGAAGCGGTGGCGCTGGTGGATGAATCAGCTTTTGGCAACGGTGTGGCGCTATTCACCCGCGACGGCGGTGCGGCCCGACGCTTCCAGCAGGACATCGAGGCGGGAATGGTGGGCATTAATGTTCCGATTCCAGTTCCGGTTGCGTACCACTCGTTCGGGGGTTGGGGTGATTCGCTCTTCGGCGATACGAAAGCGCACGGTAGCGAAGGCGTGAACTTCTACACGCGGGCCAAGACGGTCACGGCCCGCTGGGCTGATCCGGCGACGCGTGGTCCCGATCTCGGTTTCCCCCGCAACACCTAGCAGCCCGAGCACCGACAACGAGCACCGACAACGAGCACCGACAAGACGGAGAGTTCTTCATGGCTGAAATGACTCCAATGCGTATTGGTGCAGATCTTGTGACAACTGCGGAATCAAGCATCGTGACGTCGCCGTTCGATGGGGCCGAGGTCGGCCGAGTGCCAGTGGGGACCGCCGCACACATCGATGCAGCAGTGGCGGCCGCCGCCATGCGCCGCGATGGCGGCGCACTTCCAGCTTGGAAGCGAGCTGAGATCCTTGATGCTGCCGCGGTGCGACTCGCGGCGCGATCGGAAGAGTTCGCACAAAGAATCGTGGCCGAGGCGGCAAAACCGATCAAGACCGCTCGGGGCGAAGTCATGCGCGCCGTCGATACCTTTCGCTTCTCTGCAGCGGTAGCCCGAACGCTGACCGGCGAAACCATCCCGCTCGACGCATCCAGCGCCGGTGAACACAAACTTGGCTTCGTGATGCGCGTGCCGATCGGAGTCGTTGCTGCGATTTCTCCGTTCAACTTCCCTGTGAATCTGGTCGTGCACAAGATCGGCCCGGCCATCGCCGCCGGATGTCCGGTAGTGCTGAAGCCGGCGTCGTCGACGCCGCTGTCAGCGCTTGCTCTCGCCGAGATGCTCCTTGACGAATGTGGTCTGCCCGACGGCTGGCTCAACGTGGTGACCTGTAAGGGATCCACGGCTAATCATCTCGTTGAGCATCCCGATATTGCAATGGTGACATTCACAGGATCACCTGCCGTCGGCTGGGGGATTCGCCAGAAGGTTCCGCAGAAACGGGTCGGACTTGAGCTTGGGAACAATGCGCCAGTGATCATCGAGCCGTCAGCCGATTGGGAGCTCGCGGCAGACAAGGTCGCGGTCGCGGCAACGTCGTTCGCTGGCCAATCGTGCATCTCGGTGCAGCGGGTCTACGTCCAGCGATCGATTGCTGAGAGATTCATCGATCGCCTAACCGCCGCGTTCGCCGGACTTGTCGTTGGGGATCCGCTCGACGATTCGACCGACGTGAGTTCGCTGATCGACCGTGACGAGACGACCCGGGTTGTCGATTGCATGGCCGACGCGGTGCGTGACGGGGCGCGGGTCGTGATCGGCGGGAGCGTCGATTCCGACGGCGTTCTGGCCCCGACGGTTCTTGTGGACGTCACCCCGGACATGGATGTGTGTCGGACCGAAATCTTCGGACCCGTTGTTGGAGTTCAGGTCTATGACGATGTGGATGAGGCCATGAGACTGGCGAACGACAGTCGCTACGGATTGCAGGCCGGAATTTTCACGGCAGATCTCGATACCGCCATGCTTGCCGCTCGGACACTCGACTTCGGGGGAGTGACCGTGAACGAGGTCCCGACGTGGCGTGCCGATCAGATGCCCTACGGAGGCCTGCGCGACTCGGGGAATACCCGTGAAGGGCCGGCCTATGCCGCCCGGGAGATGACTGAGGAACGACTCGTCATCATCCATTCGATGTCGTTGCCGTAGCTTGGGTGACCATGAACTGGTCCGTGATGGTGTGGTCCGCGATAGCAATCGCGGTTGTCATGTTCTCAACATGGTTAGTGAGTCTCGTGTTGAAGAACGCATCCATTGTCGACCCGGTTTGGTCGCTCGGCTTTGTGATCGTGGGTTGGACGAGCGCCTTTGTCGGCGATGGCGATGGTCTGCGAGTTGGTGTGCTTCTTGTTCTTGTCACGGTCTGGGGCGTGCGTCTCTCGTGGCATCTCTTCACGCGTAACCGCGGGCACGGTGAGGATTTCCGTTACAAAGCGATGAGGAAGAAGCATGGCGATCGGTTCTGGTTGATCAGTTTGGTCACGGTCTTCACGACTCAGGGCGTGCTCATGTTTGTGGTCTCGCTACCACTCCAGTTCGGAGCCGGCATCGCCGGACGATCGACAGGCTGGGCGGTCCTGCTCGCAGCCGGTGTCGTGGTCTGGTTGATCGGATTCGGATTCGAGTCGATCGGTGACGCGCAACTCAAGGCGTTCAAGGCCGATCCTGCGTCACAGGGTCAGGTCATGGACCGCGGTCTGTGGCGCTACACGCGTCATCCGAACTATTTCGGAGATGCGTGTGTGTGGTGGGGGATTCTTCTGGTCTCCCTGGGAGCCGGCGGGTGGGCGTATTTCGGCATCATCGGTCCGATACTGATGACCACACTCCTACGTCGAGTGTCGGGGGTAACCCTCCTGGAGAAATCACTCGTGAAAAGACGGCCCGGATATACCGAGTACGTACGGCGAACAAGCGCGTTCATTCCGAAACCGCCGCGTAACTGACCTCATTGCGGGTCGCTCGCCACTAGCCTCAGTTTCGTCCTGGCCGACGCAAGCGGAGAGCAACGTGACCGAAATCCGACGATTCGACTTGGCGGGGCAGCAAGACCCAGCGGCCATCGTCGACATGCTGGCGGCTCGTTTCGGATTGCAGTTGCTCGGCGAAGAACAAGTCAACCGGATCGTCGTCGATACAGCCGACAACAGGATCGCTGCCGCCGGCGGAGTGCTCGAGGTACGCCGCTCAGCCGATGGGTTCGGATCGGGTTCGTTGATCTGGACATGCGACGGAACCCAGAGGCTACGAATTCCCCTGTCCGGCGATGTGGTCCCGGCGACCTTGTCCGACATCGGTGACTCCCATCAGGCCGAGGAATTGATGGGCATCGCCGGCACCCGGCCACTCGTCGCCGCATCGACGATTCGGTCCGGGTTGTACTCGTTCGGCAAACTCGATGACGAGGACAAGACGGTTGTGCGCGTCTTACTCGACTGTTCGTCCTCGCTTGACGGATCGTCGTCGACGAACGTGATTGAGGTTCAGCCTCGGCGTGGCTACGACGAGGAATACCGGATCCTGTTGAAGGAACTGTCAAAGGGACTGAAAACCGGCAAGCCGAACGTCGCACCTGCGGCTGCGGCAGCCGGCGCTGGTTCCGGCTCGGCATCGCAAGCATGGCGCGAGGCGTTGCGCTCGATGGCTGAGGTTATGAATTCGACCTTCGTCGGGATGCTTGCGGGTGATGACAGCGAGTTCCTGCACGATTTCCGTATTGGCGTGCGTCGGACCCGCGTACTTCTACACGAAGCCGAAGGTGTCATCACTGACGAACGCCGATTGCATTTCGCCGAGGAGTTCAAGTGGCTCGGGGAAATCACGACGCCTACGCGCGACGCCGATGTACACCTCGACTATTTCTCCGTGATGATCGCCGGCCTGCGGGGCGAAGCCGAGGCCGATCTCGCTCCGCTGCGCGAACTGCTGCTCGAGCACCAGGCGGCATGCCGCACACAGATGCTGGTGAATATGCGATCAGAACGGCGCACCCGGTTCGCAACGGAGTGGTCGACGTTCCTCGCCGACGATCAGGCATGGTCAATGTCGCTCGACGAGCCTCTTCTGGATGCGACCAAGCCGGCAGTCATCGTGATCGCCGATCGGACACGTACGGCATGGCGTCATGTCCAACATGATGGGCGTCTGATTACGGATGAGTCAGTGCCGACTGATCTTCACGACCTTCGCAAGGAAGCCAAGCGTCTTCGCTATCTCCTCGAATCGTTCGCTCTGCAGTTTCATCCGAAGTCGCTGAAACTGGTCAAAAAGTCACTCCGATCGATGCAGGATGTGCTCGGCGAGTTCCAGGACTCACAGGTGCAAGCAACGACTCTCGCGGCAATGGCTGAGGAACTAGTCACTCGGGGCGCGGGTGCTCCCACCATTCTTGCCATCGAAGGAACCGTCGAGCATCTCGCGGTTCGCAGTCTGAACGCTCGGGAGAAATTCTCGACACGATTTAACGACTTCGACTCGCGAGGTACGCGTCGTGCATTTAAACGTCTGACCGAGTTTCCGGAGTCCAGTCGATGAAGGTCCTCGCCACGTACAACATCAAGGGCGGAGTCGGGAAGACGGCGACGGCCGTGAATCTGGCCCATGTTGCGGCCATGCAGGGGAACCGCGTCCTCGTATGGGATCTCGATCCGCAGGGAGCGGCCACCTTCTACTTCCGGGTGAAGCCCAAGGTGAAGGGCGGTGGTCATGCGCTGACCAGCGGCGATCGCGAACTCTCAGATGCAGTGAAGGCAACTGATTTCGACAATCTCGACATCGTTCCGGCTGATTTCTCGTATCGCCATTTCGACTCGTTCCTCGATGAGGAACGAAAGCCGCTGGCCCGGTTGCGCAAGATCCTTGACAGCATTCGCGGCGATTACGACTATGTGTTCCTCGACTGTGCGCCGAGCATCTCACTCACCTCGGAGAGCATTTTCCGTGCGGCCGATGCCCTACTAGTTCCGATCATCCCCACGCCGTTGTCGATCCGTACCTTCGACCAACTGGATGCCTTTATCGACGACAATCCATCGATCGTGCGCAAACTCCGGATGCTTGGGTTCTTCTCGATGGCCGACAATCACAAGCGATTGCATCGGGACCTTCTGAAAGAACTGCGTATTGCGCGTCCGGATCTTCTGACAACGCGCATCCCCGCGGCGACAGATATTGAGCGTATGGGTGTGCATCGTCAACCCGTCGCTGCGTTTGCGCGCGGCGGTCAATCGGCTCGGGCGTACAACGATTTGTGGGAAGAAATTCTCACCCGACTCTGACCGGCGTTCAGATGGCAGTCGGCCGTTTTGCACCAAGCCCATCAGCGACGATGCACCTAGGAAATCTGCGCACGGCGCTGGTGGCGTGGCTTTTCGCCCGTCATGCCGGGAGTGATTTCCTACTGCGCATCGAAGACTTAGACCAAGCATCGGCACGAACGGAGCATGAAGCTTCGGCCATTGATCACCTGTCTCGTCTTGGGATCGACTGGGACGGCCCGATTGTGCGCCAGTCCGAACGTAGTGATCTGCACGAAGACGCATTGGCGACGTTGACTGCCGCTGGTCGCACGTATCCCTGCTACTGCTCGCGGCGGGAAATGCTGGCCGAGGCCCATGCATCAATCGCCGCGCCCCATGGGCCTGTGGCCCCGGCGGGTTATCCGGGGACATGTCGCGATCTCTCGATGCGCCAGCGATCTGAACGGGAAGCCGAGGGCCGCAAACCTTCGTTGCGCTTGCGGGCTGACGCGACCGAGATGTCATTCGTGGATCAACTTGTCGGTCCGGTCTCGGGTGTGGTCGATGATTTCGTGGTTCGTCGGGCCGACGGCATGCCCGCGTACAACGTTGTTGTCGTCGTCGATGATCGTGAGCAGGGCGTTCAGGAGGTGGTCAGAGGTGACGATCTGGTATCGACCACGCCAAGACAACTACTCGTGGCCCGCATGCTGGGATTTGAGTCGCCGACCTATGCCCACGTTCCACTCGTGCTCGATCCCGAAGGCGAACGGCTCGCAAAGCGCCATGGGGCGGTGACTCTCGACGATCAGAATTCCCTTGGTCGTTCCGACGAAGAGATCCTGTCGGTACTTGCTGCGTCGCTTGGACTCGCGGATTCCAACGAAACGGTGACCGCGCGCGAACTCGTAGAACGGTTCACGATTGAAGCATTGCCGCGACAGCCGTGGGTCCTCCCGCAACTCCTACTGCAACCGGCTACGTAGCGGCGAGTGCGTTGGCCGTTGCCAGCGCATCGACGGGTGAGACGCCAGCGCGACCAACGAGGTAACAGGTGAGCGGAGCGGCGAGCCGCTCGGACGCGTGCGCCGCGACTCCTGCGAGATCAAGAAGTGCTTCGACCTCGACGTCGGTCAGAGGTTCAACCCCGAGTTCCTCGGCGAATTTCAGTATCCATTCGGCACCGGTCATTTGTGAATCAGACATAGTCGGAAGCGTAGAGGGGATCGACCGTAGGATTCGAAGATGGGACCGGGCGACGACGAACTGCGAGTCACGGCGTCCGTTGTCATTCCCGCCCACGAGCTGGCATGGACTTTTGGACCAAGCGGAGGCCCGGGCGGACAGCATGCGAATCGGGCCCACACCCGATCGGAGGTCCGATTCGACGCGACGACCTCGACAGCACTTTCCGGATACCAGCGGACCCGAATCATCGAACGCCTCGGCCCGATCGTCACCGTCTCCGCCGACGACGAGCGTTCGCAATTGCGCAACCGTCGTCTCGCTCTGGACCGGCTTCGGCGGAAACTGGCCGAGGCCTTGCGGGTGGAAGCCAAGCGCCGCCCGACAAGACCTGGTCGCGGTGCAGTCGAGCGACGGCTCGAAGCCAAACGCCAGCAGGCAGCCCGTAAGCGTGATCGCCGTCCCCGGCTCGACGACTAACTAGCCGATCGACCGGGCACGCAGCGATCCGGTGATCTCGTTAACCTCGTGTGGTGCGCTTCGGATTTAAGACCTCACCACAACACACCACCTGGCAATCGATGCTTGACGTCTGGCAGGCGGCTGACGACATCAGCCTCTATGAGTCCGGATGGAACTTCGATCACTTCTATCCGATCTTCTCCGATTCCACCGGCCCGTGCCTCGAGGGTTGGTCCACGCTGAGTGCTTTGGCACAGGCGACGAAGCGCATCCGCATCGGAGTTCTTGTTACTGGAATGCCATATCGCCATCCCGCACTTCTTGCCAACATGGCGGCGACTGTCGACATCATTTCCAACGGACGCCTTGAACTTGGTCTCGGTGCAGGATGGAATCAGGAAGAGGCAGACGCCTACGGCATGAGCCTCGGCGCGACGTTGACCGAGCGGTTCGATCGTTTCGACGAGGGCATCGAGGTGATCATCTCGCTTTTAACCAACGAGATCACCGATTTCTCCGGCAAGCATTTTTCCCTGGCCGAGGCGCGTTGTGAGCCGAAGCCGATCCAGCGTCCCCATCCGCCCATTTGCATCGGCGGTACAGGCAAGCGTCGGACGATTCCGACCGCGGCTCGATACGCGCAGCACTGGAATCATCCGGGCGGCAGCGTCGATGACTGGAAAGCATCGCGCGATCATCTGTGGTCGGAATGCGAACTCATCGGTCGTGATCCGGCCGAGATTACGACTTCTATCCACCTGATGGCCGATGTCGAAAATCCCAATCGAACGGCGGAGCAGGCGGCCGCGTTCGCCGAGGCTGGGCTTGATCTCGGGATCGTCTACATCGCACCTCCTCACACCCCGGCAGCTCTTGAAGTAATGGCAGCTGCTCTCGAATCACTAACGGAGTTATGACATGAAAATCGGAATGTTCGCTCAGCCCTCAACCGTCGACGCGGCAATCGAAGACGTGAAAGCGATTGCCGATGCTGGCTTCGCCTCAGCGTGGATGCCCCAGATTTTCGGTCTCGACACACTCACCGCTCTTGCCATTGCGTCGCGCGAGGTGCCGGGTATCGAACTGGGCACTGCCGTCGTCCCGACTTTTCCTCGGCATCCAATGATGCTGGCAGCACAGGCCCGCACCGTTCAACAGGTCTCGGGTGGGCGGCTCACCCTTGGCATCGGGCTCTCACACCAGATGGTCATCGAAGGCATGTTGGGTATGGAATGGGACAAGCCGGTGCGTCACCTGCGCGAATACCTCGAAATCCTTCAACCGCTTTTGCGCGGCGAGGCGGCCGATTTCACGGGTGAAACTCTCTCGGGTCATCTCGCACTTGAGATTCCGGATTCGACCCCGGTGCCGACACTTGTCGCAGCCCTCGGTACGCAGATGCTGAATGTGACCGGTCGTCTCGCCGAAGGAACCGTCACCTGGATGACTGGGCCCGGCACAATCGGAAATCACATCGTTCCCACGATTCGCGCTGCCGCGGCGGAAGCGGGCCGCCCGGAACCGCGCGTCGTGTGTGCTTTGCCGGTCTGCGTCACCGACGACGAGGCGACGGCTCGTGCCAAAGCTGGCGAGCAGTTTCAGATCTACGGGTTCCTGCCTTCCTACCGAGCCATGCTCGATCGCGAAGGCGTCGCTGGTCCGGCGGATGTGGCGATCGTGGGGAATGCCGCGACAGTCAAGGCTGCGGTCGAGAACATCTTCGAGCAGGGTGCTACGGAATTCGTTGCCATTCCCTATTCGAACCGCGACGTAACCGTCGAAATCCTGCAAGGGCTGCTCTGAGCTAGTGCTCGTTTCAGACCGGGGCCTGCGCGTGGCGCATCTCGATGGGCTCGACAAAGTTATTGGCGAGATCAAGAAGTAGTTCGTCGCGTAGCGAGCGGCGGGTGGGATCGTCCCAGAGGTTCACATGCATCAGTGGATCGTTGGCGAGGTCGTAGAGCTCGCCTTCGGTTCCGTCGTGCACAGTTCCCGGTCGGTACATCGTGCACACCATTCCGTCACGCGTAATCGAACGCAGGTGCATGGCGGTTCCGTCGGGCTGACGGCTGTCCCATTCGGTCAACACTCGTTCGAACCCGCGTGCATACGCATCGGCGTCGTCGACGGGAAGAGGTGATCCCTCCATCCAGTCAGGAACGGGGACCCCGGCGATCGCGCAGAATGTCGGGGCGAGATTGATGAGCCCGACCGGTTGCGACACGCGGGTCACGGCATCAAGGCCCCCGCCAGCATTGGGCGCGGGGCGCCAGATGAGTGGGAGGCGCATTAGCGAATCGACGTGATAGGGACCTTTGAAGAGGAAGCCAAAATCGCCCTGGAATTCGCCATGATCGGTCGTGAACACGACGTCGAGATCGTCGGACCAACCGCGGGCAGCGATGGCTTGGAGCACGCGTCCGATGGCTTCGTCAATGAGTTCGTTCTCGACGTGCACCAGCGCGTTGACTTCGAGAATTTGTTCCGGGGTAAGGGTGGCCGGGATCCACTTCGCTGGTGCTTCGTAATTGCCGACGAGTTCACCGTCGTACCAGAGGCGCCAGTGACGTGGCTTGGAATCGATGATCGCCTCGCGCGTGGCCGCATCCTGCGGATAACCCTCGGGCAGGTCGAGATCCCGCCAGTTCACGCGGTGCTGCTCTGATGCGGGCGGATCCCAGGGATGGTGAGGATCGGGGAAACTCATCCAGCAGAACCAATCGTCATCAGCATCAAGCGCATCAAGCCACGTGATCGTCCGATTGGCGACCCAGTCGGTGTGATACCAATCCCGCTCAATCGGGTTGACCTTGACCTGTGGTGCACCGGTGTCTCCGCCGGCGACGTCGCTTACTTCGAGATCTCCATTGAGAACCTGGAAGAACCCTCCAATTGTCTCCGGATGATTGTCGCGAATCCACTTCGAGTAGTGAGTGAAACCGACAGCACCGTGCGTCGCCAGTTCCATGTGATCGAAACCTCGATGACCTTCGGTCTGACCCGTGAATCCTTGTCGGTTCTCCTCGAACCGCAGAAACGGGTCGAGGAGAGGTTCGAAATGACTCTTGCCGATGAGTGCCGTTTTGTAGCCCGAATCGCCAAGGACGGCGGCGACACTTGGAGCGTCGATAGGAAGGGGTACGCCGTTCATCCACACACCGTGGGTGCCGATGTTCTGGCCGGTGACCATCGTGGCGCGCGATGGCATGCACACAACGTTCTGGGGCTGGGCGCGGTCGTAGCTGATGCCCTCAGCGGCAAGTGAATCGATGACAGGAGTACGAGCAACCCGGCCGCCGTTGGCGCCGATCGCGTCGTAACGCATCTGGTCGGTGGTGATGAAGAGGATCTTGCGACCCATCAGCGTTGCTCCTCTTTGTGTTCGTCAAGCATGCGGGCAAGATTTGCGATGCCCTCCGAAATGACGCCGTCGAGTACGAACGCCATTGGCTCGGGGACAATTTCGGTGGAGTACATGAGAAGACAGCCCGGTTGGCCGTCGTCAATGACGTCCATCGTGCCGAGGTGATAGGTGACGGGCAGCGGCCCCGTGATCGAGTACTGGAATCGACGCATGTCGTGATCGAGGGTCACGATGTTCTCGATCACCGGAAGCCCAGACTTGGTCGTGAGCGTGCGGACACCATCCTCGACGGTCACGGCCTCAAGACCGGGAAACCATTCGATAATCCTCGAAGGATCGCCCACGACTTTCCAGACGTCGCCGGCCGATCGTTGAATTCGTGCGTAGGTGCGTAGTGTCGCCATTGGTTCCCCTGAAATAAATTATCTAAGCTCGAACTCAGCCGCCAGTACATGCCGATCACAAATGACACCTGAAGAGATAAATGAACGCTAGTCCCTCTGCTGAGGCGCCACTGCGAGCGGTACTAGCGTCTCTTCCCGTGCCCGGACCGTCCCCCGCCCCCATCAATTCCCGATGGCAGCGGCTGGTGACATCCTTGATCCACCGGTGCTGGAATCGGGTCACGACCCGGGGCGCAGTGAATTGGCAGCACCCGCTGGCCCGAAAGTTCGGCTCGATGGGCGAGGGCAGCTGGATGGCGTTTCCCCCAGGGGATTGCACGAATGCTCACGCGATCCACATCGGAGCCAACTGTTTCATCGGCGCCGGCGTCACCTTGGCCGTTGGTATGCCCACCGAGGTCTACGCCCCAGGATGCGATCCCGTCATTGAGATCGGGGATCGCACGACGATTGGTAAGGACTGCTGGTTTGTTGCTCGGCATTCGATCGTGCTCGAAGACGACGTCACGATCGCGCCGAACGTGTACTTCACCGATCACAATCACACCTACGCCGACCCGTGGCTTCCGGTCGGTCAGCAGATCCTGCAGGGACATCCGGTCCGCGTTGGAGCGGGTACCTGGATCGCCACGAACGTTGTGATCCTTCCGGGTACGAACATCGGACGAAACTGCACGATCGCCGCCGGTGCCGTCGTGCGCGGAGACATACCCGATCATTCGGTTGTGGCCGGTATCCCTGGGCGCGTTATTCGCCGCTGGACAAAGGCTGACGGATGGGTTCCCCCGATCACCAATGAGGTGGTCGTGATTGAGGGATGGCCGGTTGGCGTTCCTCCCGAAGAAGCCGACGAGTAGCGACGGACGGTTCTTCGAACGAGGGCTACCTCGCTGAGCGGCTCTTTTTAACCGCAAAAGCGCCGACGAGTTCTTCATTGCTGAACGCCGCGCCACTCGGAAGGCCGACGGCGAAACGGTAAAGCGCAGTGCGATAGATCGCTCCGAGCGCCGACATGATCGAACCGATCACTGCGATCCAGATGATGAGAAGCGGGATACCAGCCAGCGGAATCGCGAATGACACGGCGCCGAATACGAGAATGCCCGGCAGCATGACCAGGAATCCGACGAGGCCGAGCCCCATCTGGGCAAAGAGGTTCTCGCCCCACGTCGACTTGAGGAGGACGGCGGAACGCTTGACGGCGGCAATCGGACCGATGCCTTCGACGATGATGATCGGAAGCACGAGCCAGGTGACGACTCCCCACGCTGCACCAATCATTCCGACAACGATGTCGCCGATGAATCCGGCTTTGTCGCGGATTGCATTCAGTACGACGCCGACGGTGGAGTTGAGGGCGGCCCATCCGAGAACGGGAGCGACACGAGTCGAAGCTTTGGAGATGGCGCTACCTAGCGTGGGGCTTCCGCCCTCGAGTCGTTCGTTGGCGCCGGCGACAAGCGTGGCCGCGAAGAACTGGGCGATCATCCCGAGAATGAACAGACCGACGATGCCGACAATCCAGGTGGCGGGCGTGGCGGCGAAATCGTCCTGCCCGGCAACGGGATCGGCAATCTTGTCGACCGTGAGGAGCATGCCCCCGCCGACCAAAAGGGCGACGACACCACAGGTGATCGCTGATACGACTGGAATTGCGGCCAGTTCCTTGTCCTGTTTCAGGACACTGAAGCTTTCCTTGGCGAGACCGATGCTGTTCGAGAGTTTGCCCATGACTGAACCCTACGGGGCTGAGCCGATCCGAGACGGCTAAATCAGGGTTGGCTGATTGGATCGATGTCGACGACTTCGCCCGCACTTCCGTGGGGAAGAAGCAGTGCCGCGACTTCGGCGCACAGAAGATCGAGTTTGTCGGCCGTGGCACGGTAGACATCCAGACCCTCACCGACCGGGTCGGCGATGTCATCGGAGGCAAGGCCGGCAGGTCGATCGGGTTGGCGCAGGGCTGCGACCTCGGATGCCCACTCACGAACTGTCTGATCATCGCGTCGTGGGCCAATTTTGCGACCGAGACGAACGATCTCGCCCATGACGAATGTTCGGGCGAGGGCACCACGATCGTGGATGATGACGCCGTTGACGTGATCGCGGGTCATCCCGATGATGAGATCGGCCTCGCCGACGTCGTCGCCAGACATTCTCCGGCTCATGTGTTCAGAGAGGTCAAGTCCGCGGGCCGCAAGAGTTTCCACCGCGTGATTGGTAGCGGGGCCGCCCCAGCCGAGTGTTCCGACCGAATGAACGCGCGCATCCATTCCGCGTTCAGCGAGATGGTGCGCGAGCAAGCCCATCGCCATTGGAGAGCGACAGGTGTTTCCGGAGCAGACGACAAGAATCTCGATGCGATGATTCTAGAAGGCGGATGCAGGGGCAGATTCGCCGAACGCGCATCGCCAGCGCGACCACTGATCAGTCGACGTGGTGATGTCATCAATCGCACTGTCGTCGATGGCAATGTCATCGGCTGGCTCGGCGAGGAGGACGCGAGGTCCCTGACTCGTGCGGTAGGCACGCATCGTGATCGGGAGAACGCAGTTGCCAGCCGAGCCGAAACTGGAAAATGGCTCGCCGGCCGGATGGGTGACCATTAGCAGTTCGTGCTTGAGAGGCGCAGGCCACCAGTCAAAAGGCATCGCCGATTCCAGATCGCAGTCGAGACGGGACATGCGCAACTTGCCTTTGAGGAACTGGGGGGGACCAATCGAGTTCCGTCCGTGTTCGATGTACTCGTCGCTAGTGAGCACCGAGATGTCGCTGGTTTCGTACATGGTTAGAAACTGCGGATTGCTCTCGTCAGTGTGGTCCATGGTGTTTCCGTCGACGAAGGCGAAGCGTCGTGCGCGCAGGAACCCGGGCACTGTCAGCAGTTCGCGATGGTGATCATCGCACCATGCCGAGAACTCGTCATGAAGATCGGAGGGGAGCCAGGTGCGGAGGAGCAGCAGGCCTGTCGGCGAGGGGTTCACGGCGTTGGTACTCAACCTTCAAAGGCCGGGAGAACGGTGAGGGCCGTGTCCGTTTCGATCTCCTCAAGGCGATCGTGCTCTTCTTGTCGTCGTTCGTCCGGAGTCAGCGAGTTCAGACGCGATCGAGGCATGACGAATGTCATCGCAACCGTGGCGAGTAGCGCGGCGATCAACGTCATGGTGAAGACGGCGGAGAATCCTCCGATATTCCACATGGTGACCTCGAGGCTGATGCCCGCCGTCGAGCCCAGAAGGGCGATCATCCGCATAGTCGCCATGCCGACGCCGAAGAACTCAGGGGCAAGGGCCGAACCGCCGGCCGAGGCCATCGCCGGCCGGACGAAGCCGTTGGCGATCCCCTGCACGATGAGCGCAGCGACGATGACAGAGAGCATGCGCGAATGGAATCCGACAAGGAAGAGCACCATCGAAGCGGCCATGGAGACCGACCCGATGAGGCCACCGGTGCGTTCACCGAGTCGAGCAGCGGCACGACCTCCGGCCAAAGCTCCGACGCACATGCCGAGTGGAAGGGGAAGCATCGTGAGGGCAGTCTCGGTAATCGATTGGTCGAATAGGTCGTGAAGTAGCAGGGGAGCACCGAAGAACACAGCGTTGCTCGATATCTGGCACAGGAACTCGGCCGTAACGGGAGCGGCGTAAGCGCGGTTTCGGAGCAGCCCGGCTGGAAGCAAGGGTGATTTGGCGTGCCGCTCAATGCGAATGAAGGCCATCGCAGCAATGGGGAACACGGCGAGGGCGACGTAGGTCGTGGGAGAGCCCCAGCCCCAGGCGCTGCCGCGATCGAAGAAGAAAAGAATCGATCCGCTGGCAATCATCAGCGCGATGCCGCCGGGGATGTCGAAGCTAACGCGCTTGTTCTTCTGCGTTTCGGTGAGCCATCGCCGGCAGATCGGGAAGAACGCGAGGGCGATAACTCCCTGAAGGATGAAAACGCCGCGCCAACCGACGGTGGCGACAATCGGTCCGCCGAAAATCAGGCCAAGTGCCGGTGAACCGGCGGTGACGAAGGCCCAGATGCCGAGTGCGCGTGGCCGTTCGGCGAGGGGAAACTTGTCCATGAGCAGGGCGATGGCGGTCGGTGTGGTTGCCATGCCGCTGGCTTGACTGAGCGTCCGAAGTGCGATGAGCGAACCGGCGTTCCAGGCGAATGCGGTGAGGATCGCGCCAAGGCCACAAATCCCAAGACCAATAAGGAAGACGCGCCGTTGTCCCTCGAGATCGCCGAGTCTTCCGAACGTGGGGAGCATCACCGAACTGACGAGCATGGGAAGCGCGATCACCCATGCGATAGTCGAGGTGCTCGCACCGAGTTCCTTGGTGATCTCCGGGAGCGATGCAACGAGGATCACCGAGGGCCACGCGGCAACGAAGACGCCAAGCATCGTTGCGAGCAGCGTGCGCCGCTGGATTCCCCTGTCCATATCTCAACCCTACCGGTAGGGAGCAGGCCGTCTTCGATGGCGCGGTAGCGTCAGGGTAGGACAGGAGCAGGAAATGATTGACGAAAAAGTGACGGTGATAATCGGAGCCGATCGGGGGATTGGCCGGGCAGTTTTTGACGGACTGCGTAACGCGGGGTCTGTCGAAGCTTCTGGCGATGTCATCGTGGGCCTCGGTGATGACATCGATTTCTCCGATCCGGCTGCAGTGGCGGCGTCGTTCGCGGAAATCGCAGCTCGGAGCACGATCAATCGGGTGGTGTTCTGTTACATCGATGAATCGGCTTTCTCGCCCGCTCCGATCATCGAAATGGATGAAGCAGCGTGGGATGTGGCTGGAGAACGTTCGCTGCGTGCCGCGATGTTCACGCTTCAGGAAGTGCACCGAAACATTGCCGACGGCGGGCGAGTGGTCCTTGTCCTCCCCACGGTCGGTGCAGTGGGTGTCACCGGTCTTGTTCCGCTCTGTTCGGCGGTCGAGGGAATTCGCGTGATGGCCAAGGCCGTTGCTCGCCGCTGGGGTGCTCGTTCCATCACGGTGAACACGATTGAGGTGGAACTCTCTGCGTTCATCCTCGGTGATGAACCGGTAGGCGATCGCGTGCTACCTGCGGTCGTGACGCTGGGGGCTTCTGCTCTGCCTGCGGGTTCGGCTTCAAGGGATGTTGTTGGATTGATCGAGATGCTGTCGACCGACGCCGGCGGAGCACTCACAGGCGCTTTGCTCGTTGCCGACCGCGGAACGGTGATGCAGCCATGACGGGGCTTCTCGATGGTCGGGTAGTCCTGGTTACTGGCGCAGCTGCGGGTGTGGGCCGAGGGGTTGCTGTTGCGATGGCCGAGGCTGGCGCAATCGTGGGCATCGGCGTTCGTCGTCCAGAGAACGCGGTGGATGTTGCTGATGAAGTGGCCGCGGCCGGTGGAACACCCGTCCTGCTTCGGTGTGATGTCACCGATGGAGCGCAATCGGCGGCAGCAATTGCTGAACTCGTGGCCACCTATGGCCGTCTCGACGCACTCGTGCACAACGCCGTGAGCAATCGGTCAAGTGAACCGACGGATTTCGAGAATGCATCTCTTGAACTGTGGGAAGAGCACGCGTCGGTGACAGTCCGCGCCACGTGGCGGCTCGCCGTTCAGGCGCATCCCCATCTGAAGGCGAGTGCCGGCGCACTACTTCTTATGACGTCACCGGCGGGCATCGAGGGATCGGCACCGCTGCCGTTTTATAGCGCGGTCAAGGCCTCGCAGCGCGGCTTCGTGCGGGCGCTGGCCCGCGAATGGGGTCCCGATGGAATCCGGGTGAACAGCATTGCGCCGCTGGCGATTTCCCCGGCGCTCGAAAACCTCAAAGCCATCGATCCCGAACGCGTCACGCGGATCGAGAGTCTGGTGCCGTTAGGTCGATTGGGAGATCCTCGGACCGATATCGGTCCACCATCGGTGTTCCTGTGCTGCGAGGAAGCGCGCTACGTGACGGGACAGACGCTTGTTGTCAGTGGTGGTCGATTCACGTCATTGTGAACTGACCGCTTGCGGCTTTCACCAGTCGGCGAGGCGGGCACGCAGTTCTTCGTTGTGGACAAACACCGGTAGTTCGTCGCGGTCGTTCACGGCCGGCCGGATTGATGTTCCGCCATCGACACACAGAACCTGACCGGTGACGTAGTTAGCGAGATCGGACATCATGAAGAGCACAGCCGAGGCGATGTCGTCTGAGGTGCCGCGACGGCGCATGGGAATGACCTCGAGATCGTTGCCATCGGTATCCCCGGGCTTGCGCGTAGACGCGCTCTTGGGCGTAGCGATTGAACCGGGGGCGACAGCGTTGAGTCGGATCTGGCGACTGCCCCACTCAACCGCGAGTGAGCGCGTGAGGGAGAGGACAGCCGCTTTCGCTGCGGCGTAAGCCGAACCGTAGGGCATTGCATTGAGCGCCGAGACGGTCGCGATGTTCACGATCGATCCTCCGTTGCCTTGTTCAACCAGTTTGCGACCGACAGCGCGCACGGTGTTCACGGTGGAACCGAAGTTGAGAGCCATGACGTCGTCGAAGGCGGCATCTTCACTTACGAACGGTGCCCACTGAGGCGGCCACATGCCGCCGGCCACCTGAACGGAACCCCGCAGTGGGGCCAATGAACAGGCGCGTTCGACGACACCAGCGACGGCATCCTTGTCACGGCCGTCGGCGACAAGTCCGAGATGTGAAATGCCGTTGGCCTCGAGATCATCAGTACAGATAGCGAGTTTCTCCGCGTCGATGTCGACAGCGACGATCGTGGCTCCGGCGTTGCCGAGATGACGACAGATCGCCGATCCGATTCCCCCGCCACCGGCACCCATCACCACGATCGATTTTCCGGTGAGTCCCCACATGTCTGAAACGTCAAGAGTCATGGTGCGACTCTATGCGGACACGAGATTGCGAACTGAAGATGTCGTTAGGGATGCATCTGATTGGCGTCGGTTGGGCGATGCCAACCACCGGCTGCCCAGTTTCCGCCGTCGACATGAATCGATGTTCCGGTGATGAACCGCGAAAGATCGCTCGCTAGGAACAGCGCTGTTGCCGCTGAATCTTCGGGAGTGCCGAAGAAGCCGAGCGGCGGCACGAATGCGGGGAGGAATTCTGGATCGGAAGCCAGCATGGCCTTACGCGCTTCCTGTTCACCTTCACTGGGTTGGGCATCAGGGGAGATCGAGTTGATCCGGATGCGCCGCGTGCCCAGTTCGAGTGCGAGGGTTTTCGACAGACTCTCGACAGCGGTCTTCATGGCGGCGTAGATCCCGAATCCTGGGCCCGCCTGGTAGGCCTCGATCGAGGTGAGGTTGATGATCGACCCGCCATCGTTCATGACGGGAGCAACGCACCGGATGAAGTGGGTGACCTGCGTGAAGTTCTCCGCAATCAGCGACGCTTCACCCTTGGCGTTGGTGTCGAGGAAGGCGGAGACGAATGTTCCACCCGCGTTGTTGACGAGCACATCGACTGAACCGAGTTGACTGGAGACCTGTTCGACAAACACGGTTACGGCGTCGGCATCGCGTACGTCGAGAATTCCGGTGAGCACGGGTCGGCCCATGGCCTGAATTTCGGCGGCTAATTCGGCGAGCGGTTCTTCTTGGCGATCACACAGGGCGAGGGTCGCACCGCAACGAGCGAATAACCGCGCCGTAGCCCGACCGATTCCTTCGGCTGCCCCGGTGATGATGACCACGCGGTCGGTGAGAAGGATGGAACGTGCGTCGAAGAGGTCGGCCATACGCTAACTTTCCCACATGGCCGGCGGTGTCGGCGGCGATTTTTCCGATGGACCACCGGCGGGGCCCTCGGGCCGGTCAGAGTTGCGCCGACCGCCAAGACCGCTTCGTCGCCCAAACAATCCATGCGAGCGAACCCACCGGGATCTCGAGTAGGTAGGTAAATCCCCGGAAGAGGAAGACCGCGGCGGTGGCAGCGCTGTCCTCGGCACCGAAACTAATGAGCGCGGCGGCTGCCCCGGTTTCGACGAATCCGACGCCGCTTGGTGTGATCGGAACTGCTTCGAGAAGACGGGCAAACGCGAACGCAGCAAAGATCTCGACCCAACTTGCCGTGTTGTTGTCGATGCCGAGTGCGCGGCAGCACGAGAGAAGGAGCAGAAACTGAATCAGATTGAACGCAATGATCCAGATGGTGATCCGCCACCATCGTTCTTTCAGAAGACCGATGCTGCGATGACGGAAGTCGAGGATGCTGTCGGCGACCTGAGGGATTGTTCGCCGTCTCAGTTTGGAACCGGCGAAGGCAATGATGCTCTGTGCCGTGTTCCCGATGCGGAGTGCGAGCGCTTCGCTCCGCAGAACGAGACTAAGCAGGACGATCGCTCCGATGAGTGCGACGAGACCAATCAACGTCGGGACGAGAAGCTTTCCGGTCGCGCTTCCTGTGGTGACGAGTAGCACCAGGGCGAGAACGGGCATGGCGAGTTTGGCGAAGACGTTCCAGATTCCTGAGACGAGGATCGAAAGGGTGATCGATGGCGCCGAGAATCCCCACGACATGTCGATGGCATAAGTGGCGCCAACCCCGATTGCACCACCGAAGGGGAGAACATTGGACACCGCGCTTCCGGCGAAGTTCACGGTGAGCGCTTGCGGTCGGCGCAGACCCGGAAGCGCATTTACAAGGACCCCGGTATAGGCGAGCATTCCGGTGAACCACAGTGCGGAGAGCCCAGCGAACTCAAGAGCATCGAGGCTCGACATCTGTTCCCAGATGTCGTTGTAGTGCGAGCCGGTGACTGCGGGAATCACGAACACAAAAATGATCGCGATGACGGTCAGTGAGCCGATGATCTCCCCGACACGGCGTGGAGTCGACTTGCGGTGGAGTTCATGGCTGACGACAGCGACGGGATCGATTGCGTCATCAGCCGAAAGCCCGCGGAGGGCTTCCGGGAGGTCGTTATCCGAGATTTCGGTCACGCCGGTTGGGTGAAGAGCGCTTCGAGGGCGGGAGGAAGCTCGGTATTCGTAGATCGCGCAAGAACAAACCATTCGGTCGAGAAGGCGATCGCGAAGATGTCGTCGGGAAGACCGAGAAAGATCGACAGCGTGCGGACGGTATCTGGAGCGCCTGTGGCCTGGGTGACGTGCGCGGCCATCGAAGAGCGCTTCGCGGCGAGTCGCGGACTGACGTCGGCAACGTGTGTGATCTCGTCGTGCGGTGTGTACCAAGACGAGACGTCGGGAGGAACGAAGCCCTCGGGCACCTCAAGCCCCATGCTTCGGGCAAGTTCGATTCCTCCAGAGAGAAACTCTCGGTCAATCGTCGCCTGCAACAGCGGCACGCCAGTCGCGAGTGACGCGGCGTACGCGACGGAATGAACCTGGACATGATCGGGATGGCCATAGCCGCCGTTGCGATCATCGGCGATCAGGAGGACTGCGTTTTCTCGGCGCAGAATCTCGACGAGAAGTTCGGCGGCTTCGTTGATCTCCGCGGCACAGAACGAACCGAGGGGCCACGATCCATCCACCGGAGGGGCGAGACCGGAATCGTTGTAGGGGAGAAACTCAAGGACGGAGACACCGAGCGCATCGGCTGAGTTTTTCGCTTCGCCGGCTCGGCGGGTGCCGAGGTCCTCGCCGGTGCCGAGAACGGAGTCGCCGACGGTTCCGGCGTCACCCTTCGTTGCGAGGACGAGAACCACCCGATGTCCGGCGGCCGTCGCGATGGCGATGGTCCCGGCGCTAAGTAGGGCCTCATCATCGGGATGCGCATGAAAAACCACGAGCGTTGCCTGAGTCACCGGCTCATTCTTACAGGGAGGAGCGGGGGAGTACCGTTGATCTCGTACGTTTGCCGCAGCCGGGAGGTGAGTTGTGGATCGGCCGTTGCGGATTGCGCTGGTATCGGATTGCTATGTCCCTCGCCTCGGCGGGATTGAGATGCAGGTCCATGATCTGGCGCGCCAACTTCAGGCTGCAGGTCACGAGGTCGTGGTGTTAACGCCCACGCCCGGTCCGACAGTTGTTGATGGCGTGCGCGTTCATCGCATCGACGTTCCCCTTTTGCCGTTCGATATCCCGTTCACCCGGAAGGCGTTCCGTGCGGTAGCTGAACTTCTCGAGAGCGAGAGAGTCGACGTTGCCCACTTCCACGGTGGGATCGTCAGTCCGCTGGCGTACATCGCGGCACGGGCGGCCCAGAAGGCTGGAGTACCAACGGTCATCACGGTTCACTGCATGTGGAGCTACGCCACCCCGATGTTTGCAGCCCTTGATCGGCTTGGCGGTTGGACCGATTGGCCGGTGGTCTTCTCCGCCGTGAGTGACGTCGCCGCCGAACCTTTGCGTCGGATCGCCGGCCCAGACCGAACCGTGATCGTCCTTCCTAATGGGATCGAAAACGACGCATGGCGGGTTGAACCGTCACCCCGTGATCCGTCGATCGTCACTCTCGTGTCGGTCATGCGGCTTGCGCCAAGAAAGCGTCCGTTGCAGTTGCTCAAAATGATCCGCAAGGTTGCGGATCGACTCCCGTCATCGGTGACTCTTCGGGTCGTTATTGTCGGCGATGGCCCGGAGCGCGACCAGCTTGAGAAGTACCTCCGCTCGAACGGTCTCACCGAGACGGTCACGCTTGTCGGTCGCCGTACCCGTTCCGAGATCCGCGAAATCTTTGCCGCCTCAGATGTCTTTGTGGCTCCGGCCAATCTCGAATCGTTTGGCATCGCTGCACTTGAAGCTCGGTGCGCGGGATTGCCTGTCGTCGCCAAGGCACAAACCGGCATCCGCGAGTTCGTGGTTCACGAGCGCGAGGGATTGTTGGCTACGTCTGATTCCGACATGGTCGTGCAACTCACGCGAGTCGTGGCCGATCGAGATCTGCGCGAGCGGATGACTGAACACAATCGTTCGACGCCGTCTCCTGTCGATTGGAGCGACGTCGTCGCCCGTAATGTCGATGCGTATCGACTGGCTATGACGCTTCCGCAGGGTTGATAGCGCCTGCATCCGCATCTGCATCGGTATCGCCCATGGTTTCGGCTGGAAGTGTCGACGCGATCGGCACGCCCCGGCCGGACCGCGTGAACGCTCGGGCGATCCAGTAACCGGCGACGAAGATCGCGAGTCCACCGACAGCGTCAAGGAAGAAGTGATTCGCGGTCACGACCACGACGGTGATCGTGGCGATCGGATAGAGGGCCGCAAGCGCCCGGGCCCAGCCGGACCGGACTCGTGAATAGAACACGGCGAAGCCCCAGAATGCCCAGCCGCAGTGAAGCGACGGCATAGCCGCAAACTGATTGGAAATGGTCTTCATGGCTTGGGAATCGAATGACCAGAAGGTCGGATACTTCACAAGGGTGTCGACAAATCCAAAGACGTTGCCGTTGCCGATTCCGTCCGCCACGGTGTCGAGCAGCCGCGGCGGCATGAGCGGAAAAGTCGCGAAACCGATAAGGCCCAGCATCGTGCCGATCACGAGGGTGTTGCGCCAGAGCGGATAATCGTCAGGATGTACGCGGTAGAGAAAGACGAGTCCGGCGATTGTGGCTCCGAGATAGACGGACCCGTAGAAGTAGTTGGCAACGATGATGGCAGTCGTTGAGTTCAGGGCCCATTGCTGGATGCCGTATTCGTGCCAGATGCCGAGGGTCTTTTGCCAGTCGATGATGCGGAGTGCGTTCGCGTACGCCTTGGCTGGGGTGGAGGACGTGAAATTCCGAATGGACTCATAAACACCGTTGACCACCAAAATGATGATGATCTCTTTCCACCAAAAGAGGCGCGAGCCGTCCGAGAGCTGTCGTCCGGCGCGCCAACTCGGCGACGGGGTTGATCCGGCTGTCAGTTGTGCTTCTGTCATCGTGCAGAAACCAATCGAAAGAGGCTGCCCGAACTCGAAAGTACGTAGAGCTCGCCTTGGTCATCTTGCCCGAAACTGACGAGGCTGTTCTGATCGACCTTGGGACCGAGAGCTTTCGTGTCGAGGAGGACTCCCCGTCGAGAGAGCAAGCCGCTCACCTCACCCGTGCAGTAATCACCGAAAATGTAGGTGCCTTGGAGCGACGGGATGGCCGAACCCCGGTAGACGTATCCGCCGATGACTGAACAGGCGCCATCGCTGTTGGGATAGGTGTGGATGGGGGCAACAAGGTCGTCGGGCGGTGTTCCATCCTTTGCGAATCTCTTTGAACCCTCGAACCAGTTCCACCCGAGGTTCGCGCCGCGACCGGTTGATCTCGGAAGGCGATTGATCTCTTCAAAAGAGGACTCCCCGGGATCCGCGATCCAGAGATCGCCGTTGCTGCGGTCGAAACTGAATCGCCAGGGATTGCGCACACCGAGGATCCAGACCTCGGGCGATCCGCCCCCGTCGACGTACGGGTTGGTCGGAGGGATGTTGTACGGAGCAATGATCGAACTCTGCCCGGGGTCGATCCGAAGGATCTTGCCCAACAACGACTCGGAATCTTGGGCATTGCCCTGTGGATCGCCGGATCCGCCGCCGTCCCCGACTCCTATAGAGAGGTAGCCGTCGGGACCGATGGCGAGTTGGCCACCGTTGTGATTGGTGTTGTCGGCATGGGGAATCGTGAGGAGCACGATGCGACTCGACGTGTCGATGGCCGTGATTCCGAGCTCTCCCCGGGGCGGATCGATCGTGGTGGTGGAGTCTGATGGATTGAGGGTCGTGGTTGTCGTCGTTGTGGCCGGAATGGTCGAGGTGCTTCGCCTCAATGTCGTGGTTGTCGTTGGCGGCACGAGAGGTGTATCGGTTACGACGTACGACGCAATGACGACATCGCCCCTTTTATCGGTGTAGGCAACGAAGAGCGTCCGCGCGTCGGTCGAGAACGCGAGACCGAGCAGACCTCGTTCACCTTCGGTGCCGACGAGATTCGAGATATCAAGAACAGTGCCGGTTTCGAGTTTGTAGCCACTGCGCTTCACGCGGCCTTCCGGGAGGTCCCAGTCGGTCTCGATCGTGACCACGCGTACCCTGCCGGCCTTTTCGCCGATCCAAAGTTGGTTTCGCATCGGCCTGTTGGTCACGACTGTGGGTGAGTTAAGACCGCGGGCCACCACTGGGTCGAGGCGAAGTGAGCTGTCGATGGTCATGGGCCCCGGCCCCGGATCGCCAAGGGTTGTCATTGTGGCGAGTTCTTCGCTGAAGGTCCCGTTGCTTTCGGATTTTGTCGTTCCGCAGGCGATGGCCAACAGCGATCCGATGGCGATGACGGCGACACCTGTGAATGCCCGGGATCGGACGATCGATGGCATGCCGAGGGAGAAACGGGAGGTCGGGGTTTCGATCGACATGCGATTGTGAGGCTACCGACCCGCACCGAGGGCCCGATGTCACCTATTCAGATCAGCGAGGCGGGCGGACTAGACCTTCCTGAACCACGGTGACGGCGAGTTTGCCGTCGGCGGTGAACACCGAGCCGCGGGCGAATCCGCGCCCGCCCGATGCTGACGGACTGTCTTGCGCATAGAGCAGCCATTCGTCGGCGCGGAACGGGCGGTGGAACCACATGGCGTGATCAAGGCTGGCCATGAACACATCGTCGATGGGGCCGAGTCCGTGGGGCAACAACGCGGTATCGAGAAGAGTCATGTCCGATGCGTAGGTGAGCACGCAGGCATGGAGCACCGGATCGTCCGGAAGTGAACCAGTGGCCTTGAGCCAGATGCGCTGATACGGGGGGAGTGGATTCTGGCGGTCTTCGGGACCCCAATCGCAGTTGCGTAGATCGAAGGGAAGGTCGAACTCGAATCGCCCGTCACCGGACTCGGCAGCGGCTTGGGCCCAGCGCTCCTGAAGGTTCGGAAGCGATTCCGGAGCGGGAACCTCGGGCATCTCTGCTGAGTGGTCGAAACCATCCTCGGGAACCTGGAACGATGCCGAAAGGCTGAAGATCGCGCGGCCGTGTTGTATGGCTGTCACCCGACGCGTGGTGAACGAAAGGCCATCACGTATGCGCTGGACCTCGTAGAGGATGGGAACGCGCGAATCGCCGGGGCGTAGGAAATACGCGTGAAGGGAATGCACCCGGGTTTCGGGTTCAACCGTGCGGGCCGCAGCAACGAGCGCCTGCCCGGCTACTTGGCCACCGAAGACTCGCTGGCGCTCAGCCGGCGGACTCCCGCCGCGGAAAATATTGACCTCAATCGATTCGAGATCAAGGAGGGTGAGGAGTGAATCGACAGCCGACTGGGTCACCTTCTGAATCTCCCACATTCCGGCGGTGGTTGCACCTGCTTTGACGAGGAATTGGTGCTGAGTTCACGAAGCAAAGGCATGAGTCTGGAAACTATTGTCGGCAAATGGCTCTTCAATTCCCGAACGGTTTCCAATGGGGCACGGCAACGGCCGCACATCAGGTGGAAGGCGGGAATTGGAACAACGATTGGTGGGCCTGGGAACATGCCGAGGGCACCCCGTGCGAGGAACCGAGCGGTGACGCCTGCGACCAGTTGAATCGATACGACGCCGACATCGCCCTGTGTGCAGCGCTCGGCTTCGATAACTACCGATTTTCGATCGAGTGGTCGAGGATCGAACCCGAGCCCGGCGAGTTCTCGCTCGCCGCTCTCGATCATTACCGACGGGTGTGCGCCTCGTGCCACGAACACGGCATAGAGCCAGTGGTCACGTTCCATCACTTCACGACACCGCGCTGGGTCGTGGCACAGGGCGGCTGGCACACCGCATCGACCGTCGATCTTTTTCTCCGCTTTGCCGAACGCAGTGTCGCCCATATCGGCGATCTGATCGGCAAGGCCTGCACCATCAACGAACCGAACATTGTGTCGTTCATCGGTTATCAGATGGCGCTGTTTCCTCCTGGCCTCACCGACGATGTGTTGTTCAACGCGACTAATGAGAACTTTCTCGCCGCTCACGAGCGTGTTGTCCCGATTCTCAAAGCCGGCCCCGGAGACTTCCCGGTCGGACTCACCTTGTCGATGACCGATTACCAAGCGGTTCCATCGGATGATGTAGGTGCGCTTGCACAGCGCGATGCAACTCGCGTAATGATGGAAGATCGATTCCTCGACCTCGCTCGTACCGACGACTTCCTCGGCGTGCAGGTCTACAGTCGCATGCGCTTTGATTCTCGCGGGATCCTCGGTCCCGAAGACGGTGTTCCGACGTTGCCGATGGGCTACGAGTTCTATCCGCAGTCGCTTGAGGCGTGTCTTCGCCGAGCGTGGGAGTACACCGGTGGTTCCGTGCCGTTGATCGTCACCGAGAACGGAATCGGAACGAACGATGACGATCAGCGCCGCGACTACGTGACGCAGGCTCTCAATGGGGTGCTTGCCTGCATCGACGATGGAATCGATGTCGGTGGGTACACGTACTGGAGCCTGATGGACAATTTCGAATGGGCGTTCGGCTACCGACCCCGATTCGGAATCATCGATGTCGACCGTCCGACGCAGCGTCGAACGGTGAAGCCAAGCGGAGAGTGGCTCAGTCGAGTAGCGAGGGCTAACGCGCTGGTTGACTAAGCGCCCTTCGGTACGGGGGCAGAATCAGCGCCAAGTAAGGTTGTTGAGTTCGACCTAGCGCCTGGAGCGTGCACAGACAATGACTTCCGAGGCAGCAGCGCCCGAGCACACGATCACCCCTATGCCCGAACCGTCGGGTCTCGTGGGCCATGTCGTTGGGTTGGTCCGCACAAAGGGACTTCGCTACAGCCTGGTCGCCGCCATCAACGTCATCATCGGGCAGAGTCTGCTGCTCGCGCTCCAGAGTCCGCTGAGTCCGAGTCGGGCGAATTTCGTGGCGGTCGCTATCTCGGCGGTCCCCGCCTATTACATGAACCGGGCGTGGGTCTGGGGCAAGCGAGGTAAGAGCCACTGGAAGAAGGAAGTGCTTCCGTTCTGGCTGTTCACGGCGGCCGGGCTTGCTCTTTCCACGCTCGCCATCTGGCTCGTGCACGGATTCACCGACACAAAGCTGGTCATCAACGTCGTCCAGTTGGCCGCCTTCGGAATCTTGTGGGTCATCCGCTTCTTCGTCCTCGACCGGTTGTTCCACGTCGAAATCTTCGAAGACGACACCCCAGACGAGGATTGACGCCGATGATGGACGCGACACTCATCGCGTTGGCGGAATCGGCGCGCGGCTTCATGCCTCCCGATGAAGGCTTGGCACTTCACACGGCAGCCTGTGGTGTGTCCGATGCAGCGTCGCCCATGCTGGAAATCGGAAGCTATTGCGGTAAGTCCGCGATCTACCTCGGTGCCGCTGCGCGCGAACGTCATACCGAACTCTTCGCGCTGGATCATCATCGTGGCTCTGAGGAGAATCAACCAGGTTGGGAATGGCATGAGCCGGACCTCGTCGATCCGGAGGTCGGAAAGATCGACACGCTGCCCCGCTTTCGGCGCACGCTGTTTGATGCAGGGCTTGAACAAAACGTGATCGCTCTGGTCGGTGATTCACCGACAGTCGGTCGACACTGGAAGATCCCGCTGTCGTTCCTGTTTATCGACGGCGGTCATGGTTCAGAGCCGGCTCATCGCGACTTCGAACTGTGGACCCCTTGGGTCGAATCAGGCGGGTTACTCGCGATTCACGATGTGTTTCCCGATCCCGCCGATGGTGGCCGGCCCCCTTTTGAGATCTACTGCCGCGCTCTCGAGTCCGGGGAGTTCGAGGATGTCTCGGCCACCGGTTCGTTGCGAGTGTTGCGCCGAATCGCCTGAGCGCAGTGTCAGTCGGCCCGATCGTTCAGCGGTGTGTCGGTATCAAGATTGACAAGCGGCGGAAGCGCGTCATGATCGATGAAGAGACCCGAAGCGGTTGAGGTACGACTGAGTGCATCGGCCGCAAGGATGACGGCGGCATCGGTGTACGTGGTGCGCTCATCGCCAGGAAAATGGATCTCATCGGGGAACACGATGCCGGTCCAGTAATGGCCATCGGTGTCGCGCAGCGCTTGAGCCCAGGTGAAGAGTTTGAGAGCGTTCTCGGTGTTGCCGACGGAGAGTTCGGCCATCATGCACTCACAGGTTTCGGCCGCAGTGACCCACGGTCGGTCGCTGACGCAGCGAACGCCACGGTCTTCGACCACGAACGTGTTACGCCGGGCATCGAGATGGGCGCGAGCCCGATCGCCGGTGAGAATTCCACCGAGAACCGGGTAGTACCAGTCCATTGCCCAACGGGCCTTGGGTGCGAATGCGTCGGGGGCATCGCCAGCGCAGTGTTGACTGATTACTTGAGCGAGGCGGGCAACACTTAGTTCCCAATCGGGGCGCTCGTGGTCAAGAAGCTCGGCGATCGCTACTGCACAGCGCAGACTGTGGCAGATGCTTGACGAACCAGTGAGCAATGCAAATGACCACGGGGTGCCATCAGCATGGCGAGCCCACAGGATCTCTCCGCGTGGCGTCTGCAGATCGAGAACGAAATCGATGGCGGATTCGACGACTGGCCACATGGTCTCGACGAATCCGAGATCCGCAGTGAGCAACCAGTGATGCCACACACCTGCGGCGATGTACGCCACGGTGTTGGCATCGAGTTTGTCCTGTTCGATGCTGTCGGCAAGGTAGTACTGATGCCACGATCCGTCGGGACGCTGGATGTCGGCAAGCCACTGATATCCGCGTTCGGCTTGAGTCCGGAGTCCGGCGAGGTCGAGCGCCATCGCTGCCTCGACATGGTTCCAAGGATCGGAGTGTCCACCCGGGAACCACGGGATCATGCCATTGGGCAGTTGCCATGACGCGATGGCCTCGGCGGTTTCGAGAACCTGTTTCGTGCTGAGGATTCCGTTGACGGAGGGGATGGTATTCATCGTTGCGAAGCCCCGGTGAGGACCGCATCGTTCGCGGCTCCCCGTTCGATTGGTTTCGTCGCGTAAACAACGAGTGACTTCCCGAGGATGGGGTTCAGGAGTTTCTCAGTGACGCGGGTGATCTTGGGTGCAGACATGATGTCCCACTCGAGCAGCTTCGTATATGCCTTGACCAACGGGTTGGTGTCGTTCGTCGGGCCGACGGCGCAACGCAGCCACCAGTACGGCGCGTGCAGCGCGTGGGCGAGGTGCGAGCCACCGGGTACGAGACCAGCGCCGCGCATTTTCTGGCGCAGTTCTTCCTCGGTATAAATACGTACGTGTCCGCCAGGAACAAATGGAGCGTGGTACTGGTCGGTGATTTTCCAGCACACTTTCTCGGGGAACCAAGCCGGGATCGTGATTGCGATCGTGCCACCGGGCCGAAGTACGCGTGTGAGTTCCTCGAGAGCGGCGAGATCATCAGGCACATGCTCCATGACTTCGGACGCAATGATCCTGTCGAAGGAATTATCCGCGAACGGCAGGCGTGTTCCGTCACCGTTGACGGACGTGCACAGGAGATCGGGGCCGATTTCTCCGGCCGCGCGCATTGCTTCGGCGGTGCCGATGACCTGCTCAAGTTCGGGGAAGGCCATGTCGCATGCGACGACGCGTCCACCGCGGCGCAACGCTTCGAACGCGTGTCGTCCGAATCCGCATCCGAGATCGAGGAGTCGGTCGCCAGCCTTTAGGCCGAGGCGGTCATAATCGGCGGTGAGCACGGCTCACGACTCCCGGTTCTGAACGCGTGAGCGCTGGTACCGCGGTGCGGCACCGGCTCCACCGGGACGGCGAGCTTGGATGTGCGGGGTCTCGGCGAGAAGGGCTCGGTAGTGCTCGACGGTGCCGACCGCGGTGTGGCGCCAGGTCCAACGTTCAATGACGCGCTGGCGTCCGGCGGCACCGATCCGATCGCGGAGTGCTTCGTCATCGAGGGCGATCGTGAGCATGGCGGCAAGGGCTTCGCTGTCACCCGGAGGAACGACAAGGGCGGTTTCGTTGTGGGTGCCGACGACCTCGGGGAGAGCCCCGCCGGTCGTTGCCACTAGCGGAACGCCACAGCTCATGGCTTCAATCGCCGGCAGCGAGAAGCCCTCGTAGAGCGATGGCACGACGGCGACCTGTGCTTCGGCGTAGAGCTCGATGATCCGCTCTTCGGGAACACCGGTGATGAACGTGACGGCATCACGCAGGCCGAGCTCGTCGATGATCTGTGCCGACGGGCCACCTTCCTTGAGGCGACCGATGACGACGAGTTCAATATGACGCTCGGTGCGGAGTTTGGCGACGGCCTCAAGCAGGTAGCGAAGGCCCTTCATCGTCACGTCGGCACTTGCCGTTGTAATGAGCCGACCCGGTATGCGCTTCACGCCCGGCTGTGGTTTGAAGAGCTCCTGGTCGACGCCTACGGGAACGACATGCAGACGGTCGAGCGGGACTTTCTGGTCGGCGTGAATGTCCTTGAGCGAGTTCTGGGACACGGTGATTACGCGGGGCATGCGCGAGGCGACGCGGGTCTGCATTTTGGTGAATCCGTACCAGCGGCCTTTGGCAAAACGCTTGTAGGCCGATTCGGCGTGTTCCATCTCGAGTCGGCGATCGACGGTGATGGGATGGTGGATCGTGGCGAGCACGGGGAGACCGGCGCGCTCGATCCCGAAGAGCCCGTAACCGAGGCACTGGTTGTCCTGCACGAGGTCGAACTCGTTGACACGACGACGCAGGTGCTGCCAGGCACGAACACTGAATGCAAGCGGTTCGGGAAACGAACCGGCGATGAATGTGCCGACTTCGATGGCGTCGCCGAGGCTCTTGATCTCGTTCGGTAGCGGCAGGCGCATCGGGAACTGATCGTTGTAGATATCGAGGCTCGGGAGTTCCACAAGGGGAACCCGGGGATCGAGCACCGGAAAGGGTTGTCCGCCGAGTACTTCAACCTCGTGACCGAGATCGACAAGGGCTTTCGTGAGATGGCGCGTGTAGACGCCCTGCCCGCCGACATGGGGCTTTCCTCGGTAGGTCAGAAAGGCGATGCGCAGAGGGAGCTCGCCATCGGCGGCTCGGGGGGCGCTTCGGGGCGCGTCAGATTGGGGGGACATGGGGGGTCAAGTCTCGCTGTCACCCCCGAATGGGTCAAGTACGGGCCAAGCGGGAACCGGGGTTCAGGGGCTGGTTGCCGGGTCGTTGTCCCGATCTCGACCCTGGGCGCGCAGCCTCGGTCGCACGATCACCGAGAACCACGCGATGCCAAGCAGGGCAAGGGAAAGCAGAGCGATTGGCATGGGTCCGATACGGGTGGCGATGGTGTCTCCGGACCGGAGGAAGACGGTCTGCTGGAGTACCCGTTGCTCGGAAATCGACGAACGCTGTTCAATCCGGCCGGAGGGAGTGACGATCGCTGAGAAACCGGTCGGGGCCGCCTGCAGGACCCAACGGCCGGTCTCGATAGCCCGAAGTTGGCTTGATGCGACCTGTTGGGTCTGGACCTCCGTGAGCCAGTAACTCGAACCGTTGGTGGGATTGAGGAGGATCTCTCCTCCGTTGAGCACCCCGTCACGGCCGCGATTGGTAAAGAAGATCTCCCAGGAGATGGCGATGGCGAGGTTGCCGAGCGGTGTCTGGAGAACGGCGGGTTCTGTGCCGGGGCGGGCGTCGCGGCGTGGAAGTCCGCTGTTGCTTGCGATCGATTCGAGAAGATCGCGTGCCGGGACGTACTCGCCGAAGGGAACGCGACGCACCTTTTCGTAGCGGTCTCCGATCGAGCCATCCGGGAGGTAGACGATCGACTCGTTGATGAACGTTTGGGAGTCGACCCCCTCGGTGACCCCGACGACGAGAGTGGTGTTGAGGGTCTGGGCGAGGTCCGAGAGAATCGCATTCTCGGGATTCGCGGTGATGGGACCTTCGACCTCGACCACGTTCTCGGGCCAAAGAACAAGATCAACGGGAACGGTGACCAGTTGAGTGGCATCGAGATGACGTTCAAACACATCGTCCGGATCGGTTTCGGTCGCACGCGTACCTTGTGGTCCGCCGCCCTGCACGATTGCCGCATCAATCGACCGCGTGTCGTGCCCGCGCGGCGCGATCATCGCCAGCGCCCACACGATGACGGAGAGGGCGATCAGGCCGCCGGCGACGCGCCAGCGTCGTTCCCAGGCCGCCGAGAGGGCGACGCCACAGACACCGACGAAGAACACGACACCGAGAGCGCAGATGATCCGGGCGATCTGTCCGAGAGGAGCGGCGGCCTGACCCATGGCCGTGGTCGCGAGCGGAACCCCGCCGAACGGGAACGTCCAGCGGGCGGCTTCGGCCAGTGTGAATGCCGCCGGAACCGCGATCCAACGAATCCATGGGGCGGAGGACCGACCGGGAACGAGGAGACCGGCCATGCCGAGGTATCCGGCGTACAGGATGATTGCGATGGGAAAGCCGACGGCGGTGAGATCTGCCATCCAAAGCATGGATGGTGCGAACCATGCCATCCCCATCAACCAGGAGCGGGCGAAACGGGCTCGGGGGGAGGCCCCGGCGAGAAGGCGATCCCACAGGGCGACACCGACGAATGCCAACGGCCACCATCCCCACGGAGGTACGGAGGCGGCAATGCAGAGGCCGGCCAGGAGGGAAAGGAATGTGGACCGCAGACGCGGGGGAAGGGTGCGCCGATCTGATTGCGACACGGGTGGTCAGGCCTGCGCAGCGACTGGAACCAGACGCCGGGTCACCTGTGACGCAAGCTCGCGACCGGCGAGGACGATGAAGAAGATGGCCACGGCGGTACCGGCCATTGTCGCTCCGGCCGCGGTGTCGAAGTGATAGGTGAGGACGAGACCGAGGGCGACGGAGAAAACCCCGATGGCGCAGGCAAGGGCCATCATCGCAGGCACCCGGCGCACGATCAGCGCCGCCGTTGCCGGTGGAGCGACGAGAAGGCCGAACACGAGGAGTGTGCCCACGGTCCGGAACGACGCCACGATGGCCAGTGCCACGAGCGTGAGCATGGCGATGTGCGCGAGTCGCGGTCGCATACCGAGAGCAGCCGCTTTTTCCGCATTGAACGACAGCGCGAGGAACATGCGGTGCAGGATCACGACAGCGACAAGCGCAATGGCGACAGTCACGGCCTGAAGGGTGATGTCGGAGGTGTTCGCCCCGAGGACGCTCCCGAACAGGAAGGAGGTGAGATCACCGGTGAACGAACGCGTCCTCGAGATCAGGACGACTCCGAGTGCGAGCATTCCGACGAACAACAGACCGATCCCTGTGTCACTTGAAAGCTTGGATGCCCGGTTGACGACGTTGATGCCGAGCACCATGAGGATCGCGGAGACGAAGGCGCCGATCGTGACGTTGAATCCCATGAGAAAGGCCACGGCGATACCGGGAAGAACCCCATGGGCGAGTGCGTCGCCCATGAACGAAAGTCCGCGGATCACGACCCATGTGCCGATGAGCGCGCACGTGATCGCCGCGAGTGAACCGGCGATCAGGGCACGCACGACAAAGTCGTACTGGAAAGGGTCGGTCAGCCAGTGCACAGAAAGCCGAGGCTAGAGGTTGGTGGAGGCGTCTGCGACGCCGCCACCAACCATGCCGGCATTAGCGGCCCAGAAGTCCGTTGGCGACAAGAGTCGCGTCCGTGGTGATCAGGCCGGCATAGGTGTCGGCTCCCGAACCCGGGTCGCCGAGCGAGTCGGTGAAGAGTTCGACCACGATGATGTTGCGTCCCACTTCGGCCGCCACCGCCTCGACGAGTCGGGGCGAGACCGTGTTCTCGGAGAACACGGCGTTCACGTCGGTGGCGGCGAGGGCATCGGCGATTGCACTGATGTCGGCGGCGCTGGGCTCGGCGAGGGTCGATCCGCCCGGGATGACAGTTCCAAGCACGGTCAGGTTGAAGCGTCGGGCGAAGTAGCCGAGCGCATCGTGGTTCGTGACGAGCAGGCGCTGGTCGGCGGGAACAGAGGCGAGAATCGCATCGGCTTCCTGTCCGGCCGCGATTGCATCAGCGGCATAGCGGGCAGCACGTTCCTGGAAGGGTGCGGCGTCGAGGCCGGTTGCGTTCGCGAGCTGTGTCGCCACAAGACCGGCGGCCATCGCCATGCGATCGGGGTCGAGCCAGACGTGGGGATCGAATTCCCCGTGGTCATGGCCTTCGGCTTCGGCTTCGGGGTGCTCCTCGGACTCTTCTTCCATGGGCAGGGGATCGAGTTCGGGCCCGACTTCGTAGACGGTCACTCCGTCGGCTTTTGCCGCGTCGAGGGTTCCCTCGAGGCGCTCCTCGAGGCCGAGTCCGTTGGCCACGACGAGCGAGGCCGAGCGGATCCGCGCCGCCTGGGCGACCGAGGCTTCGAATTCGTGGGGATCGGCGCCGGGGGGCATGAGCACCTCGACCGCAACCGAATCGCCGGCCACCCGTGAGACAAGGTCACCGAGGATCGTGGTGGTGACGATGACGCGAGGCTTGCCGGTGTTTGCCGACGGATCCGATCCACATGCTGTGACCGATGTCGCGAACAGCGCCGCCACCGCGAGCGGGGCAAGAATCGAACGAACCTTCATTGACGCGTGAACTTTCATGACACTCCGGAGGGCTGGGACCGCCATGGACTATCCATAACAGTAATGAGAACCATTCCCATTATGGCCCCGACCGGAAGGCCTGTCAATCTCGAAATCGGCTCATTTCTCCCCGGGAAGCTTGAGTCGCGAGGGGAGCATTCGGTCGGCGATCTCGAGATAGGTCTGCACGTCGGCTTCGATAGTGATGTTGCCGGATCGCTCGAAACGCAGAGTCAACTGGATCTTCTCGCCAACTGTGAGGGGCTTGACGAGGCCTTCGAGGAGCAACTGGTCGCTCCCCGGTTGCAGGCGAAGTTCGCTGAAGCCTTCGATCGCCAGCGAGTCAACCGCCACGAGCGTGCCGGCCGGATCGGTCAGTGATGATTGTCGCTGCTGGATCGTGACGGTGGCGGCGGCCGGAGTGGACGCGCCAAGGAGTGTGTCTGATCCACCGGCGTTGTAAATGACGACGTAACCGGCAGTGGGATTTGTGTCGGCACCGACGAGTGGAAGGCGCAGATCAATCGCCGCCGGTGGCTTCTTAAAGGGACTGGCGAAGGCGGCAAAGACGAGAAGGCCCATACAAAAGAGCACGACAAGGATCGGAGCCTGGCGACGAATCTTCCGATAGATCGGGGACGGCTGCTTCCGGACTGGTCCGGGAGCCGGAACGTCGTCCGGGGTGTCGCCGGTCGTGGGTGTCGAGGTCATCTTCCCATCCTTGCGCCAATGTCGGCCCCGGTCAGATCGGGGGAGCAGCGCGAGTTAGGAGATCGGACGATCCGGCAGTTCCCCCCGGACGAGTTCGTCGAGCCAGAGCCGGAAGGGAGCGAGCAGGTCCGGTCCGAACCGATGGCCGCCGTCAACCTCGTGCCACGAGACGATCGCTCCGGATCGATCGAGGGCTTTGGCGGCGCTGCGGCCTCGGATCGTGTCCACAGTTGCGTCGTCGCGACCGTGCGCGACGAGCACGGGACGACTCATCGCCGAAGCGAGATCGATGTGATCGTGATCAGCAAGGTAGCCAGCGAGAACAGCGACGGCGTTCGGCCGCGGTTGAAACGAAGGCACAAGAAGTGAGGCCAGAGCGAGAGCGCCTCCTTGGGAGAAGCCGGCGATCACGAGTCGGTCTGGCCCGATTCCTGTTTCCTTGAGGGTCTGGCTGACGCAGTCCGAAAGCGCGTCAAGGCTTCCGCTGAAGGCGCCTTGGTCGACACCATTCTCGTCGACGGAGTACCAAATGGGCCCATCGGCTGACTGAATTCGGGGCTCGGGAACCATCACGAGCCAGCGCCCGTCCGGATCGAATTCGTCGACACGGCCGAGAAAGTGCCCGGGGGAGTCGCCGTAACCTGGGAGAACGAACAGGACTCGCTCGGGTTGATCTGGATCCCGACGGATGGTGTGCAGCACAGGTGAAGCTTAGAGAACTCGTCCGGCTCTGAGCGTCGAACCGGTCCACCAGGTGATCGGATCGATTCGAACCTGACCTCCGCCGTTGGGGGAGTGGATCATGGTGCCGTCACCGATGTAAAGGCCGACGTGCCCGGGGCTGCGCTCACCGGCATCCCAGTTGAAGACGAGATCTCCGGGTTGCAAGTCGGCGAGATCGATGCGCTCGACCTGCGCCCATTGCGCTCCTGAGTTGTGAGGGAGGGTGACGCCCATCTGCGCCCAGGCCCAGCGGGTGAACCCGGAGCAGTCGAACGAGCGAGGCCCGGCTGAACCGTAGGAGTACGGGGTGCCAAGTTTGGTGATGGCGGTCTGGACGACGACCTCGATCACGGCGATGCGAAATACCGAGGCGGTGATCTCGGGGGAGGTGCCCGAGGTGACGGTGGCCGACGAGGGGGTGACGGAGTTGACGGCGGTTGCCGCCGAAGCCGCGGCGGCGGGAAGCGACTCGATGCGGATCGCCTCCGCGCGGGCAGGGGTGAGGCCGAGGGTCGTGGCGATGAGCCCGACCGTGATTGCTCCACGGAACATTGTGCGCCGGAACATCGTGCGGCCGAGCGAGGAGCGTCGGGCGGAACCGGACCGGACCGGACGGGAGCCGGTTACTGCGGAGGAGGTCATTGTTACGAAATGGTTGCAGAATGACGCCAACTCTGCAACGCAAGGGACATATTTCTGACCAGATAACGCTGTGAACAGGGAAATTACAACGTAACAAATCCGTAGTATCGGGACGGTTTCAGACGGCGTCGAGCGCTGCTTGGCGGCCCTGGCGGATGCAGGCAGGCAGTCCGAGTCCGTCATAGGCGGCCCCAGCGATGATCACGCCCGGAGCGGATTCGGCCAATTCGGCCCGCCAGGCACGGACTCGCCCGAGATGTCCTGGAAGGAACTGCGGCAGCGCGTCGACCCATCGGGTGACGCGGGTCTCGATGGGTGCCTCGGTCAGCCCCATGGTCGTAGTGAGATCGGCGCTGAGCGCGGCGACGAGATCGTGATCGTCCAACTCGAGAGCGGCAGTGTCGCCGAACCGGCCCGCTGAGACGCGCAGGATCGCGACATCAGGATCGGCGAGATGGGCCCATTTGGTCGATGCCCACGAACATGCGGTGAGCGTTGGAAGAGGATCAGTCTTGGCGACGAGGAATCCGCTGGCATCAAGCGGATGGCCGAGCGCGGTGCGGCGAACTGCGAGGGTGACCATCGCAACCGACGCGTAGTCGAGTTCGGCGATGTGACTCGCGGTGGTGGGAGCCGGGCCGGCGAGAAGACGACCGGCGACAGGCCCCGGCGTGGCGAGGATGACGCGATTGGCGTCGATGGTTCCGAGTGGCGTGGTGACGGACCAGCCTGTGCTTGTACGTGCGAGCGCGGTGGCCGGACAATGCAGATGAACCGGAACGCCGGCGGCGGTGAGTCGCGAAAGTAGAAGGTCGGTGAGCGTCTGTGTGCCAACCGGTAGTCCGAAGAACACGGGAGCATCCGGATCGCTTTGGGCGTCGCGGGCCGCTTGTGCTTGCGCTCGGAGGGCCGTGATCAGACTCGGGTGGGCACGGGCGGCGCCGGCGAGTTGTCCCGCTCCGGCGGCGACACTCAGTTGGTCGGCATCGCCTGCGTTGACGCCGGAGAGCAGTGGTGCAACAAGACGTTCGAACACTTCATCACCGAGTCGACCACGGACAAGTTCGCCGACCGACATGTCACCGTGACCATCCGGGTCCTGCGGCGGTGCGCCCTCGGGCCATTCGGTGACATCGAGATCAAGGCGGGCGCGTTCGACGCCGGCCGGACTCACGATGCCGGAGGATGTGAGCGCGTCGAGATCGGTTGGAACGCCGAGCACGAGTCCGGCGGGAAGTCGCCGCAACGCGCCGCGTGTCCAGACAAGGGCTGAACGTTCGACTGGTGATGCAAGCACGTCGCTCAATCCAAGTTCGGCGCACAGATCGCGCGCCTCAGGAACTCGGGCAAGAAAGGCATCGGCTCCACAGTCAACGGGATGGCCGGCGAATGGTGTGGTGAGGATCTTGCCGCCGACGCGATCAGAAGCTTCAAGAACGACGACGTCGATTCCTGGATGATGAGTTGCGAGCGTGAACGCCGCAGTGAGACCGGTGATCCCCGCACCGATCACAACGACGCGCCGGGTGCTTGCACCGGTCGCGTCGGTCGGGTTGGTCATGTCAGACGACACCGTCATCCGCAGCGCACGCGATGACGAGGTCGGCGAGCGCTGCCATCACGTTCGGATCGTCGTTCAGAGAACGGGTGCGGGCGAATGTAAGGCCGACTTCTTCGGCAACGGCTGTCGCTTCGATGTCGAGATCGAAAAGCACCTCAAGATGATCGGCGGTGAAACCTTGAGCGCAGACGAGTACGCCATCGACGCCGTCGTCTTCGCCGACCTCACGAATGATGTCGAGAATGTCGGGACCGCGCCATGGTTCGGGAGTGCGACCAGCGCTTTGCCATCCGAGGCCCCACGACGCGCCTTCACCGAGAGCGATCCTGTCCATAACGGCTGTGGCGCTTTGCTGAAGTTCGTCGGGATAGGGATCATCGACGAGGACACGCTCGGGCAGCGAATGTGCAGTGAAGAGGATCTTGTGGCGCTCGGGGAGTCCGCTCTGGGCATCGGCTACCGCAGCCGATAGGAAATCGACGTAGGCGGGATCAAGATGCCAGTTCATGACGGCGTGCATTGAGACGCCGGCCTCGGCTCCTGCTTCAGCAGCACGGCGCTGGTACTCGCCGACACTGAAACCGGAATAGTGGGGGGCGAGAACGAGACCAACGGCGTGGGTGATTCCGGCCGCGGCGAGTTCGGCAACGGCGTCTTCGATAAACGGTGCGGCATGCTTCTGCCCGAGCACGACCATCCAGCGTCCGGGCATGCGCTCGTCGAGAGCGGACTCGATGGCGGCTCGCTGCGCTTCGGTGCGCTGGGCCAAAGGCGAGATGCCGCCGATGGCGTCATAGCGGGAAATGAGATCGGCGAGCTGTTCCGGCGTTGCTGCTCGTCCTCTGCGGATGTGCGTGTAGTACGGCTCGATCTCCGCAGGTGTTCGGGGCGTGCCGTACGCCATCACGATCAGTCCAAGGCGTTGTTGTTCCGTCATCGGATGGTTTCTTTCGTCTCGGCAGTACCGTCGCAGCGGCCTTCGTTGTGCACGAGTTCGACAACGCGCTCGAGCATCTCGGGATCGGTTTCCGGCATGACACCGTGACCGAGGTTGAAGATGTGACCCGGATTGCCCGCGTTGCGGCGAAGAACATCGCGCGTGGCGTCGGCAAGAACTTCCCACGGAGCGAAGCAGAGCGCGGGGTCGAGGTTTCCTTGAAGTGCGGTTCCGGCGGGAACTCGCGTGCGTGCCACGTCGAGCGGGACGCGCCAGTCGACGCCGACAACATCGGCGCCGGCGCTGGCCATCAATCCGAGCAGCTCGCCGGTACCGACGCCGAAATGGATGCGGGGAACACCGAGGTCGGCGACGCCTTCGAAGACGCGTTGGCTGTGCGGGAGCACGAAGCGCTCGTAATCGGGCGGATTGAGTGCCCCGGCCCACGAGTCGAACAGCTGCAGTGCGACAGCACCGGCATCAATCTGGGAACGCAGTGACACGATGGCGAGATCGGCGAGGCGCTCCATGAGTGCGTGCCAGAGCGTGGGATCGCCGTGCATGAGGGCTTTGGTCTTCGTGTACGTACGCGAGGGCTGACCTTCGATGAGATAGCTCGCGACCGTGAAGGGTGCTCCGGCGAATCCGATCAGTGGAACGGTCAGTTCGCGGGCGAGAATCTTGACGGTCTCGATCACGTACGGAGTGTCGGCTTCCGGATCGAGCGGCCGCAACCGTTCGAGATCGGCCTTCCTGGAGAAAGGTTCGGCCACGACCGGACCTATTCCCGGGGCGACATCAACGCCGAAGCCAATGGCGGCGACGGGCACCACGATGTCCGAGTAGAGGATCGCGGCATCGACGTCGTAGCGGCGCACGGGCTGCATCGTGATCTCGGCGGAGAGTTCGGGATCATGGATGGCGTCGAGAATGCTTCCGGAACCTCGAATCGCCCGGTACTCGGGAAGGGATCGTCCTGCTTGGCGCATGAACCAGACCGGCACACGGTCGTCGGGTCCGCCCGGGATACCTCGACACGCCCGAAGGAATGGGGGGAGGGTTTCTGAACCGGGTGTGGTGTTGGCGGGAAGAGAAGACACACCGCCACGCTACCGATCGGCAGGACTTCGCGAGAATCCGGCGGCGCGGGGATCCCCGGGCGAAATCCGCGCTGGAGCCGATAGAGTGGCCAATCCCCTTCGGAGCCCGGCTGCTGCGGATGCGGGTTGGTATGCAGGATTTTCACTCACTTGACGGAGCCCATGGCCCCCCATCCGGATCTCATCGACGAACAGGCACACATCGATCACGCGTACGCGGCGCTTCAGGCGACCCGCGAGGCGGCGGCGCGTCTGACGTCAATGGTCGAGGTCGGCCGTGGTGGTACCGAACAGGCTCGCTTCGAACGCGAAGTAATCCAGGAGACGGTTGTGAACCGGCTCACCCAGCTCCAATTGGGCGATGCCGCGCTCTGCTTCGGTCGGATCGATCGGGCGGCCGAGGGTCCCGACGGTGAAGCGGAGAGCTTCCACATCGGCCGCATCGCAGTAAGTGACGAGAATCAGGATCCGGTAATCGTCGATTGGCGGGCGCCGGTGGCTGAGCCGTTCTATCGGGCCACCGGTCGACAGCCGATGGGACTCTCCCGTCGCCGGCATTTCGCGACCCGTGGTCGCAAACTCCTTGCGATCGAGGATGAACTTTTCGGCGACACCCTTGCGAGTCTGGGGACGCCGGTTGGTAATGCCAAGCCGACGATCTCGGGACAAGGCGCATTGTTCAGCGCCCTTGAAGAATCGCGGACCGGGCGCCTCGGAGACATCGTCGCCACGATTCAAGGCGAACAGGACGAGATCATCCGCGCCCCACTCCCCGGTGTTCTTGTTGTGCAGGGAGGCCCGGGAACGGGCAAGACGGTTGTCGCGCTGCACCGCGCCGCCTATCTCCTCTATACCCATCGGTTTCCGCTTGAAGGGCAAGGCGTTCTTGTCATTGGTCCGAACCGGCTGTTTCTCGGATACATCGAGCAGGTCCTTCCGTCGCTCGGTGAAGCCGGTGTTGAGTTGGCAGTTCTGGGTGATTTGGTTCCGGATGTAAGCATTCGCGCCTACGACCGCGGTCTGACAGCGCGGGTCAAGGGTGACCCAAGAATGGTGCGCATGCTGGCCCGCGCCGCGCGCGATCGCGAACGACCATTGCGTTCCGATCTTGTTATTGGTTACGGATTGCAGCGGCTCACACTTACGCGTGACCGCAGTGCTGCGATCATCACTGATGCTCGTCGTCGCTACCGACGCCACAATCCGGCACGCAAGTACGTCGAGAACGAACTGTTCGCCGAACTAGCGCTCTCGGGGCGTGGTGAAATCGCCGCATCCGAGGTGCGCGAGCGACTCCGCAATCATCCCGACGTTCGCGAGGCTCTCGAGTGGATGTGGCCGGTGCTCACACCGCCACAGTTCCTCCACGATCTCTTCGGTGCCCGCGGCCTTCTCCGCAACGCGGCCCGCGGCCTGCTGTCCGATGACGAGTGGGCGGCTCTGCACCGCGAACGATCGGAGGAACTCGCGCAGGTGCGCTGGACCCACGACGATGCGCCTCTTCTTGATGAAGCCCGCTATCTGCTGGGCCCGAAGCCGCGCCGTCGTCGGCAAGGTGAAACCAATCTTGAGGACGAGATCCGCACCTACGGGCACATCGTCGTCGACGAGGCCCAGGACCTTTCCCCGATGCAGCTCCGGATGCTTGAGCGCCGCTCGCTCAACGGTTCAATGACCGTTGTCGGTGACATCGCGCAGGCGACAGGTCAGTGGGCGCATGGCTCGTGGGAGGAGATACTTGATCTCCTACCGACAAAGCGACCGCCGCACCGAACAGAACTAACCCTCGGCTATCGCCTCCCGGCTCCGATCATGGCGCTGGCCTCGCGGGTACTTCGGCACGCCGCTCCGGAGATCAGTCCGCCGCGATCCGTTCGCGAGGACGGCGCCGAACCACGGATCATCCGCGCCGCGATGGGTCAGCTTGGCGTCGAGGTGGCTCGCACCGCGCTTGCGGAACGCGAAGCAGTCGATCCTGGTCAGGTAGCGGTGATCTGCCCGCCGTCGCGGATCGATGCGGTGTGCGATGCGCTCGACGACGCAGGAATCGCGTACGGCCGGGCCACCCGGAATGGGCTCGAACACCGCGTGACCGTTGTCGAGGTCGGTCTCGTGAAAGGCCTTGAGGTCGATGCCGCAATTGTTGTGGAACCATCGTTGATGGTCGACGAGGAATCGCAGGGAAATCGCGCTCTCTACGTCGCTCTTACACGAGCGACAAAACGACTTGCTGTCGTGCACGAAGCGCCACTGCCGCGCTCGCTGCTTCCCTAAGAATTCAGGCGGCGGTGACGAGGATGCGCTCGCTTGAGAACGCATCGATCTCGACGTGTAGTCCACCGATGTCGACGGTGGTCATGCCACCGGGAGTTGTTCCGGTGACGGTGCCGGCGTTGCCCGGCAGGAGCGACGACGATTCAAGAAACGCCAACAGGCCCGGGGTGAATTCGAGTTCCTCGGGAATGCGCGAGACGATGAATCCCTGACCCACTGACAACTGCCCGAGCGTTACCGCGTCGGGCGGTATGTAATCAGTGCCAGGGATTGGATTCCCGTGGGGGCATGTCGTCGGCGCGCCGAGCACGCGCGTCATTGCGATCTCGACCGTGGGGGAGATCACGTGCTCCCATCGTCCGGCTTCGGCATGCGCATCGGCCCATGAGAGTCCGAGGATGTCGGTGAGGAATCGCTCGGCGAGACGATGGCGGCGGACGACCGATTCAGCAAGAGCGAGGCCAGCGTCGGTGAGGCGGATGGAGCCGCCGGTTAGATCAACGAGATCGGCCTTCCCCATGCGCCGGATCATCTCCGAGACAGCCGGGCGAGAGAGTTCGAGCCGTTCGGCGATGCGAGCTTGGATGACCTCTACGTCGTCCTCGCGCAATTCAAAAATGGCCTCGCAATATTCCTCGAAGGCCGGATGCCATTCGCGCTGCTGATGAGGTGCCATGAGATGAAGTCTACGGGAGCGAACTCCGAAAGCCTTGGTCGTCAGCCGCGACCGAGAATGCGGTCCACGGCGATCTCGATCACGACGCGATCGGTGCGTTCTTTGGGCTCGCGGTACCGCTCGGCGTACCTGCGGACGGCTTCGGAGACTCGGTCCGGCTCGGAGGTGATGCTGGCGCGCCCCTCGAGGGTGAGCCAGCGACCACCGTCGACCTGACACACCGCCGCGGCGGATCCGGGGAAGGCGGCGACATTTCGGGCCTTGCGGCTGGCTGCCCAAGTAATTACCCGGACGATTCTTTCGTCGGGATCCCAGGTGAAACCGACGGCAACGACATGCGGCGTTCCATCAAGCCGCATCGTGGTGAGCGATGCAAGATGTCGTTCCGTAAGGAACGCGGTGATCTCAGGTGAGAGCGAGTTGGGATCGTGAGCCATCAGTCGCTCGAGATCGCTCGGAGTACGTCGAGACGGGCCGCCCGTCGGGCGGGATAGAGCGCAGCCCCAACACCAGCAAGGATCGCAATGATCACAATGATCAGCAACTGACTCCATGGAATTGCGAATGTCGTGATGCCCTCGTCGACCAATGCGGTTACGAGCGCCCATCCGAAAATGATGCCGATGACGAGGCCGATAAGGGTGCCCATGAGGCTGATGATCACGGACTCGAGGCGAATCGTTGAACGGACTTGGCGACGACTCATGCCCACGGCTCGAAGAAGGCCAAGTTCTCGAGTTCGCTCATAGACAGACAACAACAATGTGTTGACGACGCCAACGATCGCGATGATGAGAGCAAGCGCCAGCAGGACGTAAACGATCTGCAGGAATTGGTTGACCTGGTCGGTCTGGGACTTCTTGAATTCGTCCAGACTCTCGAGTTTGGCGCCGGGGACGGCATCAGTTACCGCCGTGAGCCCTGGGAGTGCGGCATCGACTCCCGCTGCAGATGTGTCATCGAGTTTGATGTAGATCGCCGAATACGTTTGCTGTGACGGTGGAACCAGCGTATTGAATTGATCGGTCGCGATGATCCAACCTGGTCCTTGAATCGGGAATTCGGTTTTGTAGATCGAGCCGAGAGTGAGGGTGGTCGCTCCACCCTGGAGAAAGACCAATTGGATCGGATCGCCGATCTTGAGTTGCTTGTCCTCCGCGAGTTTGTCGGAGGCAGCAATCTGCCCAACTCCAAGCGAAGCAAAGGATCCGTCGACGTCGGTAAATTCGATGACCTGCGAGATTGCGTCTGGATCAACGGCGAGAATGATCTTGCCTGAGTCGTCGATATTGGCGAATGTCGCGCTGATCCCGGCAGCAACACGAACTCCCACTACGTCGTCGAGGTCCGACGCCATTGATTGTGGAAGTGCGGTTGAGCCAAAACTTTCAGTCGTCACCACGTATTGACCCGTGACCGATTGGTTGATGGCATCCACAGTTGAGGCCTTGACGGACTGAGCAGTTACGGCGATGAAACCGACAAGGCCGATTCCGATCATGAGCGCTGAGGCTGTAGTCGACGTTCGACGAGGGTTCCGCATCGCGTTTTCTCGTGCGAGCCGCCCGGTGATTCGACTCGCCTTCTGAAGGGGCCAACCAAGAACGCTGGAAAACGGTGTGGCAATAACCGGACCGATGACGGTGAGAGCAATGAAAACGAAGAACGCGCCGCCACCGATGATCTGAAGACCTGAACCGGAATTGCCGTTGAGCCCGAACCAAAGCATGAATGCGCCGAGCGCAAGAAGACTGAGGCCGAATGCGACACGAAGTCGTGATGCGCTCGTGCGATCTACGGCGACATCGCGCATGGCGGCGATCGGCGGAACCGTCGCTGCTCGGCGAGCTGGGAAGAGTGCAGAAACAAGGGTGATGATTGTTCCAACAAGTAGGGAAACGGCGACGGCAACCGGCGGGATGACGATGGGGGTATCGGGGCCCGAGAAGCCGATTGACTGCATCACCTTGTTGAGGCCAATCGCCAACAGGACGCCGCAACCTACGCCAACGATTGACGCGGTGAGCCCGACGAAGAAGGCTTCGACAACGATCGATCGCAACACCTGGCCGCGGCTCGCCCCGAGCGCACGGAGCAGCGCGAGTTCGCGAGTTCTCTGCGCAACGATGATCGAGAAGGTGTTGTAGATAATGAACGAACCAACAAACAATGCAATGAGTGCAAACACCAAGAGGAATGTGCTGAAGATCCCGATGATCTTCTGGAAAGCGCTCTGACTTTCTTCCGTAAACTCGGCTCCGGTAATTGCTTCAGTTCCGGCCGGAATGACTTTGGATATCGCGTCACTTAACTCCGCCTGCGATTCGTTGTTCTGGCCAGCAACGGAAATCCAGTCGTACATCCCAGGTTCGCCGACGAGGGTCTGGATGGTGGAGGTGGCAAACAGGGCGGCCTGTGCCCCACCCCACGTTTCAAGTTTGCCGAATTTCGCGATGCCTACGACCTTGAACGGCAGAACGCCATTGGTGACGGAAACATTGACCGTGTCGCCAACTGCGTACTTCCCGTCTTGTGCACTTTTTGCGTCAAGAACGATGTCGTTGGCGGCATTAGGTGACGCGCCATCAATAATTGTCCAGCCGTTGAGCGCGGGAGAGTCAAGCCAATTGAGTCCAAAGTTCGGCGGGCCTTGCGCCGACACCAGTGGTTGGTTGTTTTTGTCGAGGACCCTAATTTGGCCGACGACCTGCCCCTCGGCTGCTTCGACGCCGGGGACACCAACGAGGGTTGGAAGCACCGATTCAGAGATGCGGGTTCGCTCCGGACCAAATGGGGTGTCAACTTCGTTTGTTGAACGAACGACGACATCAATTGATGCGTAAACGTCAGCGAACACCTTGTCGAAGCTGGCGCTGACGCTTGAGGTGAGCACCTGAGTGCCCGACATAAACGCAACGCCTAGGAGAACAGAGACAGCGGTCGCGATGAGGCGAACCTTGTGGGCCATGAGCCCACGCAACGTGACTTTCAGCACGTCAGGCTCCGAAGCTCTTCATGCGATCGATCACCGAATCAGTGGTGGGCGATTGCAGATCGTCGACGACTTTGCCATCAACGAGAAAGACAACGCGGTCGGCGTAACTCGCTGCAAGCGGATCATGAGTCACCATGACGATTGTTTGCGCGAACTTGTCGACTGCGGTGCGCATGAAGTCAAGAATTTCCGAACCGCTGCGAGAATCGAGATTGCCGGTGGGCTCGTCGGCAAAAATAATTGCGGGCTGGCTGGCAAGAGCGCGAGCTACCGCGACGCGCTGTTGTTGTCCACCAGAAAGTTCGCTCGGGCGATGTGACAAACGATCGCCAAGTCCGACGGTGGCGACAATGGTGTCGAGCCATTCCTGATCGGGAGCGCGACCAGCGAGGTCCATTGGAAGAGTGATGTTCTCGAGAGCAGTCAGTGTTGGCACGAGGTTGAATGCCTGAAACACGAAACCGATCGTGTCGCGGCGCATGCGGGTGAGTTGCTTGTCGTTCAAGCCGCTGAGGTCGATGTCGCCAATAAAGATCCGACCGGTGTTGATGGTGTCGAGACCGGCAACACAATGCATGAGGGTGGACTTGCCGCTGCCGGACGGGCCCATGATGGCGGTGAACTTGCTGCGCTCGAACGCCACACTCACATTGTCGAGAGCAGTGACGAGCGTGTCGCCGGCTCCGTAGACCTTGCTAACGCTCTCGGTATGAGCAGCTGTCGAAGTACTGGTGGGGGAAGAAGTAGTCGTCGTCACATCGCAAAGGTTACGGCCTAGACGCGCAAAGGGGACAGGCAGGGCCTGTCCCCTTTGATTGCTACTTTTCGTTACTACTTGTTTGGTTGCGGCGTGATGCGCAGGTATGGCTTGAGCTTGGTGAATCCCTTGGGGAAACGCTCGGTCGCTTCGTCATCGGAGAGGGCCGGGGAGACAATGACGTCATCGCCGTCGGTCCAGTTTGCCGGCGTTGCGACCTTGTAGCCGTCGGTGAGCTGCAGCGAATCGATGACCCGGAGTAATTCGTCAAAGTTGCGTCCCGTACTGGCCGGGTAGGTGAGGATCAGGCGCACCTTGTTGGCTGGATCGATGATGAACACTGAACGGACAGTCATCGTGTCGCTGGCATTCGGATGGATCATGTCGTAGAGATCGGCGACGGAACGGTCCGGATCGGCGATAACGGGGAAGTTCACGGCCTGGCCCTGGGTCTCCTCGATGTCGCCTTCCCACTGCTTGTGAGAATCGACCGGGTCGACCGAGAGCCCGATGGGCTTGACGTTGCGCTTATCCCATTCGGGCTTGAGCTTGGCCACCGTCCCGAGCTCTGTTGTGCAGACGGGGGTGAAGTCCTTGGGATGGGAGAACAGGACAGCCCAGGAATCGCCCTTCCACTCGTGGAAGGACAGGTTGCCTTGGGTGGTGTCGGCAGTGAAATCGGGGGCGATATCGCCAAGTCGAAGGGCCATCTCGTAAGCCTCCAGGGCTGAACGCGGGGTTGTTGTACGCGGGTTGTTACGTGCGGGGTTGATTTCCAAATCACGGAGGTGACTGGAGGAGCCATTTTACAAACCCCAGTCCAAAAGTCGACCTTTTTAGTCGGATTTTAGAAAAAAGGCCTCGAACAGGGTATTTAGGTGATTTAGTGACCGGGGACGTAGCGCTCGAGTGACGCGGCAATTTCCTTCCAGGCCGCCTCACGGTTCTGGAACTCCCCGATCACGGAGAACTTGCCGGGTTCGAGATCTTTGTAGATCGTGAAGAAGTGCTTGATCTCGGCGAGTGTTTCCGGGGGGAGGTCGTCGATGTCGTGCACGTCTCGCCAGCGGGGCTCAACATGGTGCACGCAGACGATCTTGGCGTCGGGGCCGGCCTCGTCCTCCATCCACATGACGCCGACAGGCCTCACGTTGATCCAGCACCCGGGGAATGTTGGGTCCTCGGTGAGGACAAGAACATCGAGCGGATCGCCATCCTCGGAGAGGGTGTTCGGGATGAAGCCGTACTCCGTCGGATAGGTGGTGGCGGAGAAAAGTCGACGATCGAGGCGGATCTGGCCGGTGTGATGGTCGACTTCGTATTTGTTCCTGCTTCCGCGAGGGATTTCGATGACGACGTCGATGGTCTCTTCCATGATGGTCTCTTCCATGTGGGGCAGTCTTCCGCAGAACCGTGCCGTTGCGTTCACGAAATATGCCGGGTCCATGCGAGAATCGGTCCGTGACCACACGCAAACTCACCACCACAGACGCCTTTGTCGTACGCGACCTCGACAACGCGCCCGCCGCAGGAATCGTCCGACTCGCCCCGAAGCTGTTGGTCGACGGCGCCACGTGGCTGGCCCGTTCGCAGACCTATCAGTTCGCCGCCTTCGGTCGGAAACTGTCCGGCGCATCCGCTGGCATCAACGCTCCGGCCGAAACGCGGTCGGAAGCCATAGCTGCATTCGTCTCGGAAATCGTCGCCGATGCGTCAGCCGAAGGTTCTGATCCGCTGATGCTCGAAGCCGCCCGTGGATTGGGTGACAAGGAAATCCTCGAACTCCGACCGCATGATCCCCGTCCCGAGAGTTGGTGGGAATCGCGCAAGATGCTGCGGACCGCCGGAGTGGCCGCCGCCGCCGGACTGGTTCTCGACACCGTTGACGATCGCTCGGTTGCCATCGAAGGTTTCGATGCGAGCGGGCCAGCCCTTGTGTCGGATTTGGTTTCCCGCGGTGCGCGCATCACCAGTATTTCGACAGCGACCGGAACGATCTCGAATGACTCCGGATTCGACCCGGTGGCGCTAGCCGACGCATGGGCGACTCACGGGGCGGCGTTCGTTGCGGAACTTGGAGAGGTCGATACGGCCGACGCGGTACTGCGATTGCCAGTCGGAGTACTCATCGCCGGTTCGAAGGTTGGCGTCATCGGTGATGGTTCCGCCGCCGGCGTTCAAGCTCGTTTTGTTGTTCCCGACGGCGCGCTCCCGGTGACCGCGAAAGCGCTTGCGATGCTCGGCCGTCTCGGTGTGATCGTTCTTCCCGATTTCGTCACGACCGGCGGTCATCTTGCTGCGTGGCCCGACGAAACAGGCGCTGTCGCTCCGGATGCAGCGGCCGCAGCGGCACTGGTGGAAGCCGTGCTGCGTCAGGTCCTCGATCATCCCCTCGGGCCATTGCTCGGCGCCTGCGAATCAGCAGAAGAGTTTCTGCTTACCTGGCGCGACACGCTTCCTTTCGGCCGACCGATCGCCTGATCGATGTCTGGCGATCTCGGCCTCGTCTGGTTCCGTCGAGATCTTCGACTGGATGACAATCCCGCCTGGGCTTCAGCCACGAACAGCCATGCGACCGTCGTTGCCCTTTTCGTCATCGACCCGGCGCTGCTCGACAAAGCGGGCGGGTTCCGCGCGGCACGTTTGCTTGGTGACGTGGCAGCACTTGATGCTCGACTTGCCGAAGCAGGTGGACGTTTGCTCATCCGCATCGGGGATCCGACAACCATCGTGGTTGACGAAGCGAAGGCACGTCACGCCAGCACCGTTTACGTGAATGCGGATGTCACGCCCTATGCAACGGAGCGGGACACGGCAGTGCAGAACGATCTTCGGGCCCACGGAATCGACTGGAACGCGCAGTGGGGAACTCTGATCCACGAACCCGGTTCGGTGAAGACAAATGCCGGAGGCCTTTCGCAGGTCTTCACCCCGTTCTTCCGCGCGTGGGAGAAAGTTCCCTGGCGTTCGTGGCCGACTCCGGGTCCGGCTGCACTTGTGGCGGATGCCGGCGAGCCACTTCCCATCGCCGCCGCTGCGTACCCACTCGTCGAGGGTTTGGTGGGTGAGGCAGCCCTTCCCGGCGAGATCGGTGCGATCGCCCGTCTTGAACTCGCGGCGCAACGTGCAGACGAATACGACGACAATCGCAACTTCCCCGCGATGACCGGAACGTCGGAGCTCTCAGCCGACCTCCGCTTCGGAACGCTTTCGCCGCGCATGGCCGCCGACGTAATCGGCACGGCGACACCCGGTCGTGCGGCATTGGTTCGCCAGTTCGCGTGGCGCGATTGGTATGCACATCTTCTTTATGCGACGCCCTCGCTCGTTAGCGCGCCAATGAAACCTCGGTACGCCTCAATCGCCTGGCGGGACGACGACGAATCCTTTGAGGCATGGTCGAGCGGCACGACCGGATTTCCATTTGTCGACGCGGGTATGCGTCAGTTGTTGGTGACGGGGTGGATGCACAACCGCGTCCGTATGGTCACCGCGTCGTTTCTCGTCAAGAACCTGTTGATCGACTGGCGACGCGGTGAGCGATTCTTCCGTCATGTGCTCGTCGACGCCGATGTTCCCCAAAACGTCGGAAACTGGCAGTGGGTCGCCGGCACAGGTCCCGACGCCTCGCCATACAACCGTGTGTTTAATCCTGTGCTTCAGGGCCAACGCTTCGATGCCGGGGGCGAGTACATCAGGCGTTGGATTCCGGAACTCGCCGGGCTCGACAACAAAGCCATCCATGAGCCGTGGGATGCCGGTCCTCTCGAACTCGCGGCGGCAGGCGTAATCCTCGGTGACAACTATCCGTCACCCATTGTCGATGTAGCGACAAGCCGGGCACGAGTACTTGCGGCGTACGCCGCAGTCAGAGATGAGACAGAGCAGAGCTAAATCCCGGCCGAACTAAATCCCGGCGAACGTCAGGATGCTCGGGCGGCAGCTTCCTGGACGGCACGACGACTGATTGAGCGGGGCGCATGACCGGTCATCGCTCGATCTTCTTCGGATTCGCCACCCCAGAAACCGTTCTCACGATTGTCTCGGGCGAGATCTCGACACGGAACCATGACGGGGCACGACGCGCAGACCTTGCGGGCGCTCGCCTCACGTCGGACTCGCCGCTCGGGTCGTTCGCCGGCGATGCCGAAAAAGAGATTCGTGCGGCCTTTGCATGCTGCTTCGTCCATCCACGATGGGCGCTCCGCATTTACAACGAATGACTCCATGAATGCCTCCAAAGAAAGAAGGTCCACTGGGCTCAATGGGTAAGGTCAATTTAGTGCTAAATCTGAAATGCGCAACCCGCCTTGCTGAGAATTCGGTCACCCCGGAATCTGGAGCCCCGGAATCGAACCCCTAGGCTCGGGCCTGTGACCGTTTATTTGGTTGGCGCCGGACCTGGCGACCCGGGATTGCTGACCCTTCGGGGTGCTGAGGTGCTCGCCACCGCCGACGTCGTCGTCTACGACCGATTGTCGGTGGGCGCTCTCCTTGAGCTGGCTCCCGAGGGAGCCGAGAGGATCAGCGTCGCGAAGAGCGCCGGCCGGGCAGTAATGGCACAGGACGACATCAATGAACTTCTCGTCGATCGAGGAAGAGCCGGACTGAGCGTCGTCCGCCTGAAGGGGGGCGATCCGTTCGTCTTCGCCCGTGGCGGCGAGGAAGCCGCTGCCCTCGAAGCGGCGGGTTTGTCGTACGAGGTGGTCCCGGGGATCTCCTCGGCAATTGCGGTGCCCGCCTACGCCGGCATCCCCGTCACCCTCCGGCATTCGTCAACCTCGTTCACCGTCGTGACCGGACACGAGGATCCGGACAAAGGCGGGGAACTGGATTGGGAATCGATAGCCCGCGTCGGGGGAACGATCGTGATCCTCATGGGCATCGGACGCCTGCCCAAGATCGTGGCCCGGCTTCTTGCTGGTGGCCTTTCTCCCGAAACTCCGGCCGCGGCGGTCCAGTGGGGGACTCGACCGGAGCAGCGCACCGTTCGGGCGACACTTTCGACACTGTGTGATTTCAAACTTGAGGCACCGAGCGTGATCGTGATCGGCGCCGTCGCCGCCACCGAGTTGACGTGGTTTGAATCGCGTCCGCTGTTTGGCAAGCGTGTCGCAGTTACCCGACCGCGTCATCAGTCCTCGGCGCTCACCAGTCAACTTCGTTCAATGGGCGCTGATGCGCGTGCGATCCCGACGATTGAGATCGTCGATCCCTCCGATGAGGGTGCGTCCCTCCGAGCCTCAATCGCCAATCTGGCCGACTACGACTGGGTGATTCTCACGTCAGCCAATGGCGCCTCGCGGTTCTGTGACCTACTGCGCGACGGGCGAGATCTTGCTGGCGTTCGCATCGCTGCCATCGGGTCAGGTACCGCCAACAAACTCGCAAATCGACATCTCGTCGCTGATCTTGTTCCGGAAAGGGCGATTGCGGAATCACTTCTTGAAGCGTTTCCTCTGCCGCACTCCGGGGAAGGACACCGAGCATTGCTGGTGCGCGCCGAAGTCGCCCGCGACACTCTTCCGGACGGACTTCGGGCGATGGGATGGGATGTCGACGTGGTTGACGCCTATAGGACAATCGCTGCCGTCCCAACCGCCGAGCAACGGACGGAGGTTGAGTTGTGTGACGTCGTCACGTTCACATCAGCATCAACCGTCGACCAATGGGTGGCCGCCTTCGGCACGGACTGTGTGCCTGCGACCGTCGCATGTATTGGCCCGGTGACTGCCGATGCAGCGCGTCGGGCAGGATTCACCGTTGCCGTTGTTGCCGAAGTGCACACGATCGACGGTCTTGTCGACGCACTCGTTGACCACTTCGCGCAAAGGCCCGACCCAAAGCCGAAACCGGTGCCAAAACCCAAGCGGGCTTGGGCCCGAAGAGGTGCCGGTCGGCAGGGTCACGCGTAGGCTGTGGCGCAATGAGCTTCCCCCAACGCCGTCTCCGCCGTTTGCGGCGCACGCCTGCGCTTCGACGCATGGTTGCCGAAACCAGGCTTTCCGTCGACGATCTGATCGCGCCGCTGTTCGTGCGCGAGGGGATCGACTCGCCAGTCCCGATTGAATCGTTGCCCGGCGTTATGCAGCACACGATCGAATCGATGCGGACAGAAGTGGCGGCATTGATCAAGCTCGGTGTCCCGGGTGTGATCCTGTTCGGCGTCCCGGAGACAAAAGACGAGCGCGGTTCGGGTGCCTGGGATCCCGACGGCATCGTGCAGGTTGCACTGCGCGAACTTCGCGATTCATTCGGCGACAGCATCGTGTTGATGTCGGATCTCTGTCTCGACGAATACACGACGCACGGTCACTGCGGATTGCTGACACCGGCTGGCGATGTCGACAACGACGCGACGCTCGAGCTCTACGCAGAAGTAGCGCTCGCGCAGGCCGCCGCCGGAGCCGACATCGTCGCACCGTCAGGAATGATGGATGGCGCAGTCATGGCGATACGCGACGCCCTCGACGAAGACGAGTTCGAGAACGTGTCGATCATGGCGTACGCCGCCAAATACGCATCCGCTCTCTACGGGCCTTTTCGCGATGCGGTAGATGTTTCCATCGCTGACGGAGGCGATCGCAAGGGATACCAACAGGACCCAGCGAATGCACGCGAGGCCCTCGAGGAGATTCGCCAGGATCTCGCCGAAGGGGCAGACATCATCATGGTGAAGCCGGCGATGTCGTACCTCGACATCATTGCCAGAGCGCGACCCGAGGTTGACGTTCCGTTGGCGGCGTATCACGTGTCGGGCGAATACGCGATGGTGAAAGCCGCGGCCGAACGCGGTTGGATCGATGGCCTTGCCGTCGGTCTTGAACATCTCACGTCTATACGCCGGGCCGGAGCCGACATGATCCTCACGTATTTCGCTCGTGAAGCCGCCGAAGCGTTGAACGAATGACCGATTCCCCGCTGTCTGGAATTCTTAAATCGGGCGAAGCGTTCACCAACGAGGAACTGTTTGCTCGCGGGCAGAACGTCATCCCCGGCGGCGTGAACTCACCGGTGCGGGCTTTCCGCTCTGTCGGCGGAACGCCGTACTTCGTGACGAAAGGCGAAGGCGCGCGCGTCTTCGATGTCGAAGGCAACTCGTTCCTCGATCTCGTCCAGAGCTACGGCGCGATCATCGCCGGCCACGCCCATCCGCACATCATCGATGCCATCCGCGCCGCTGCGCTCGACGGAACGTCATTCGGCGCGCCGACCCCGCGTGAAGTACTGCTGGCGGAGGAGATTTCACGGCGCGTTCCGTCGTGTCAGAAGATTCGGATGGTGAATAGTGGAACCGAAGCAACCATGAGCGTCATCAGGGTTGCTCGCGGGGCGACCGGACGTGATCGGATCCTCAAGTTCGCGGGCAACTATCACGGTCACAGTGACGGGCTCTTGGTGTCCGGTGGCACGGCGATGGCGTCGCTCGGCATTCCAGCATCTGCCGGTGTGACGGCCAACGCGATCGCGGACACGGTTGTCGCTCCCTACAACGTCGTACCCGAACTCGACGAAACGTTTGCTGCCGTGATCGTTGAACCCTGCGCCGCAAACATGGGACTCGTCCTTCCGGCGCCGGGATTCCTCGAGGGCCTTCGAGCCGAATGTGATCGAGTCGGCGCGCTGTTGATTTTCGACGAAGTGATCACGGGGTTCCGTGTTGCTCGCGGCGGTGCGCAACAACGACTCGGCGTCGCTCCCGATCTCACTGCGTTCGGCAAGATCATCGGTGGCGGACTTCCGGTCGGAGCATTCGGAGGTCGAGCCGAACTCATGGACAACCTCGCACCGCTCGGTCCGGTGTATCAGGCAGGAACGTTGTCAGGTAACCCGTTGGCTACGGCGGCAGGCCTTGCGACTCTCGAATTGCTCGACGACGCCGCGTACCAACTGATCGAGACGCGCGCAGAATGCCTCGCCGGAGCGTTCGCTAATGCGTTCGCTGCCGTCGGTATCGACGTCAAGGTTCCTCGTTTCGGAACACTCATCGGTCTGTATTTCGGCGATACGACACCAACTGATTACGAATCGGCGTGCCGGACCAACGAGACCATGTATGCGTCGTTTTTCCACGCGTTGCTCGATCGAGGCGTAGCGACCGCTCCTGGCGCGTATGAAGTGATGTTCCCGGGACTCGCTCACGACGACGGGGTGCTCGAAGCCATCGCCGATGCCGCAGCGTTAGCAGCAGTACAGGTCGCCGAGGCTCGCTGAGTTACATCGACCCTGTGGGCATCGTCCAGTTGGGTTGGATTGTGAGTTTGCCGGCCGAGTCAAACAGCGGCTTGCCCTCCGGCGTGATCAGTTCACCGGCGTCATTGAGCATGGGCTTGCCGTCTGCGTACTGCATGTTTCCGGCGGCATCGATCTGCGCAGGTTCGAGCTTTCCGCCCGAGAGGACTTCCCATTCATATCGAACAACCGCAAGTAGCTGAGCCTGGGTGAGCGACTTGTTGAACGCGGGCATCGGGTTGCCGTTGTAGCTCAGCGTCTTGTGCTGGCCTCCCTCACGGGCGGGATCGCCATAGGGCGTGCCGGCCGGGCCGATTCCGTTACTACCCAACCAGACGAAATCGAGCTGGCCGATGATGTCGGGGAAGGTCGCCACGAGGTTTCCCTCGTTCATTTGACGGCCTACGCCACCTCCGCCGGCGGCACCATGGCAACCGGCGCACTGGGCGGTGTAGATGGACTGGCCGGTGGCCAACTGTGAAGGCTCGCCACTGGCGGCTGGCGAAAGGCCAGCCATGTAGATGACACCCCAAAGAGGGAGAAAGGCAATGACAGGCATCGCCCACAGCGGGATCTTCTTGCGCCGAAGTGCGGCAGCGACGTAAGGGGCAACGGGCTTCTCATCGGCGACAGCCGGCGTCGAGGCCGCGATGGGCGCAGCCGAGGTGGCACCAGCTTTCGCGACCTGCGTACCGGTGTCGTCGCCGGCGGAGGCTGCAGGTGTCGTTTCTGCGCTTCCTTCGTCGCCAGAGGCAGCGGATCGGCGGTCTTTGGAGCGTTTGAGCAGATGCTCGGGAACTTCGGTCACGGTTCCTCCGTGGATACGGGCGTGAAATGGGGCGAAAGAGAAAGCTTCGTCATGGTCGACCGGAAACCGGACTCCGTGAACGGACCAAAACCTAGACGATTGAGCGGACGCGAAGCGAAGCACAGGAGCGGACTTTTCCCGTCGGTTGATCTCGCTCCGGTCCGGTGGGAATGGTCGCAGAATGTTGCGCCTGAGGATGTGCCACCCCCGTGTCGGAGTGGTAGACAATCCCTACGCCAGTCGTCGCTTGTCGATGCCCGGTACGCAGTGCCCGCCGCTGTTCAGGGGCACCTCTCACCCGAGGGCCTCTGCATCACCGGTCAGTTCTGTCACTATCGTTTGTGCAAACGTTCACGAGGGAGGTTTCACCAGAGTGGTTGCGTTCGTTCTTTCCATTCTCATCACTGTCGCCCTCGCTGCGCTCATTGTCCCGATGGCGAAGCGTCGACCAGTGGGCACGATGCTTACGTGGGGCGAGGCCATGGTGGCGTCGTTCTATGCATTTTTTCTCATGTTTTGGGCGTATGGCATGGTCCCGCACCTTTGGCTGACTTGGGCCGACAACGAACTCAGCTGGCGGCCGGACAAGCTCCTTTTTGGCCCCGGCGCCATCTTGAAGCCCCAGGCTCTCGGAGGCGTATCGCCGATCACGGTGAACTACCAGACCCTTCGCGACATCATCGCCGTTCTCATCTATGTGGTTCTCCTTGGCATCCAGATCTTCATGTGGATCTGGTGGCAGAAGCGTGGAACCCGGGCCGAGGCTGCGTCCACAGAGGTTGTTTCCTCCGAATACGGTCGCCCGCTGGTGCGGAAGGCCTGAGTCATGGCTCGCGTTGATGCAAATCCCCCCATGCCCGAGTTTCGGGCCGATTATGTGCTCCAAGAGGTCAATGCGGAGTGGCTGTCAAAGGCTGTCAAGCCTAAGCAGTTCATTCACATCGATCAATCCGAGTGCATCACCTGTGAGGGTTGCGTCGACATCTGCCCATGGAAGTGCATCCACCTGGTTCGCACCGATTCGATCGACGAGGCGCTCGGTACCGAGCTGCCCGGTGAGGATCCCGGTGACCACTCGGTCTTCCTCATCGACGACGACGTGTGCACTCGATGTGCACTCTGCGTCGACCGCTGCCCCACAGGTGTGATCATCTTGGGGAAAGTGGGAGAGGCTCCGCCAGACGGAGATTCCCACCAACGCATGTCGACCCATGGTTATGGGTACGGAATGCGTCTCGGATAGCTCGTTTTTTCAATCTTTTCCTTACGAATTTGCAGTCCTGAAGTTTCTCGAAACACTTGTAAGCCCGGCCACCGGTTCTCCGGGGGCCTGAATATCGGAGATGGCCTTGGCTAAGACCATGGAGCGCAACGGGAAGAAGACCCCGGCCCAGCGCGTCAGCGAAATTGTCGACAAAACGCAGGGCTCACAGGCCTGGAACTCGATCTTCCGGCCGGGTTCGGTGTTCCGCAAGGGATACACCGACAGTCCGCGTAACCGTTCGTACGTCGTGATGAACAGCGTGCTCTACCACCTTCACCCTGTGAAGGTGAAGCGACACGCCGTCAAGGTGAGCTACACCCTCTGCCTCGGTGGATTGAGTTTCTTCCTCTTTATTCTGCTGACGATCACCGGCATCTTCTTGATGTTCTTCTACCGCCCGACCGCCGCGCAGGCATGGAACGACATCTACACGCTCCAGACGTCGGTCACCTTCGGGCTCCTTGTGCGGAACATGCACCGATGGGCGGCCCATCTCATGGTGCTCACGGTGTTCCTCCACATGGCCCGCGTCTTCTATCACGGGGCTTACAAGCCGCCCCGCGAGTTCAACTGGGTCATCGGCGTGATTCTGCTCACGCTCACGCTCCTGCTCTCGTTCACCGGCTACCTGCTGCCATGGGATCAGTTGTCCCTTTGGGCGGTAACGGTGGGAACCAACATGATGGGGTACACCCCTGTCTTCGGCGATCAGGTGAGGTTCGTTCTCCTTGGTGGCAAGGAGATCGGCACCGACACGCTTTTGCGGTGGTACGTGTTGCATGTGTTGTTCGTTCCATTCGTCACGGTCATCTTCCTTGCGATCCATTTCTGGAGAGTTCGCAAGGACGGCGGCATCTCCGGACCGTTGTGATCGAGGAGGCTCCGAAATGACAGAGATTCCCGAACATCTCAAGAAGCGTGCCGAAGAGGCACGAGCCAAGGCCGCCGCGGCCGCCGCTGGTGGCGACGCCCCGGCCGAGAGTGCCGCGCCCGCCGCTGAAGCCCCGGCCGCAGCGGCTGCGTCGGATAGCCGGATTCCTGCGCATCTCCTTGAACGATCCAAGTCGGCGAAGACCCGCAGTGAAGGTTCAGCAGTTGAGGCTGCCACTGCAGCACCGAGCGGGGGAGGCGTCGCAACCGCTCTGGCCACTGCCGCTCCTGCCGCCACGCTGACCGGCCCTGCCGGTCACACCCAGCGCCTCCTCACGGTGGTCAAGGCCGGTTCGATCCAGGACATCAAGTCCACGCCGGTCGACAAGGTCCACACGTGGCCCCATCTCCTGGCGGTTGAGTTCGTGGCGTCGCTCGCGATGCTCACGTTCGTGCTGATCTTCTCGATCTTCGTGAACGCTCCGCTGCTCGAACTGGCCAACGTCAACCAGACGCCGAACCCCTCGAAGGCCCCGTGGTATTTCCTCGGCCTTCAGGAACTTCTCACGATGTTCCATCCCATGGTCGCCGGTGTGACCATCCCGGGCATGGGCATTTTCCTTCTGATCCTGGCGCCTTACATCGACCGAAATCCGTCGAATAAGCCCGAGGATCGTAAGTTCGCCATCTCGTTGTTCACCATCCAGTTGATGATGTGGGCAATCCTCGTCATCATCGGTTCGTTCTTCCGAGGCCCCGGTTTCAACTTCGTTGCGCCGTGGACCACTGGCCTTTTCTTCGAGTTGTAGTCAAGACGAGGTAGGAGCCCCCCATGAACCCAGTCGTGATTGCCATCCCGGTCGTCGTTATCCTCGCCGCCGTTCTCCTGTTCGGCGCATTGCGCCGCCGCGACACCGGCGGAGCAACCGGCGCGCTTAGTCGCGAGACGCGCAAGCGTGATCAGTCGGCGGCCCCTGGTCCCGAGTCGGAAACGACGCAGGTATCGGGTCGTCAGGTCGAAAAGTCGGCCGCCCTCGAGCGTCGCACTCCAGAGATTGTTCCCGCCGCCGCCACCACGCTTACCGAATTCGTTCCGCCTGATGCTGATGCCATCGGTGTCACCCGACGAGCATTCTTCAACCGATCCATCATCATCCTGATGGGCCTCGGACTTAGCGGCTTCGGTGCGGCGATCATCGCCTTCCTCTGGCCTGTCCCCAAGGGCGGCTTCGGTTCCAAGATCCGCGTGGGCAACGTCGACGACGTTCTCGCCAAGATCGCGGCGGCCAAGGGCTTTCTTTACTCAGCCGAAGGCCGGATGTGGCTCACTGCCTATCCTCCTGAGGCGCTCGATAAGGCAAAGGCCGTCTATCCGCCGGCCGTGCTTGGAGGCATGGAAGCCGGTGTCGTGGCGATCTATCAGAAGTGCCCGCATCTCGGTTGCCGCGTACCTTCCTGTGCAACATCGCAGTGGTTCGAGTGCCCGTGTCATGGTTCGCAGTACAACCAGGCCGGCGAGAAGAAGGGTGGTCCGGCCCCACGGGGGATGGATCGCTTCGCCATGGAAGTCACCGCGGGAGTACTCACGGTGAATACCGGGCAGGTCATCCAGGGACCACCGATCGGTACTAATACGACCGGGCAAGAAGCTGAAGGCCCGCATTGCGTGGGTGGAGGACACTGATGCACGACCTCTCAAACCGGATCGTTCTGGCTAGTACCCAGAAGACGATCGGACTCATCATCGTGGTCTTGCTGATGGCGGCGTTCGCCATCGCGATTCTGGTCAACATGCGAAAGGGCCGCGCTGAGGTGGGTGCGGAGATTGAACTCGCCGCGAACCGTAAGCCCTACATGGACGACGACGAACTCGAGACCAAAAAGCTCGATCGCACCCTCGGTCTCGGTCTTGTGGCGCTTGCCGTCATCGGCGTTGCCCTTCCGCTCTACTGGCTCGCCGAACCCGGCCGCCAGGTCGGTGCCACCGAGCAATTCGCGGACATCGCCATTTCCCGTGGCGAAGAGATCTACACCGTCGGCGCCCAGTGCGGCGCCTGCCACGGCCCCGAAGGCGTCGGTGGCGTGGCGAATTACACGATCACTGATCCGTCGACTGGCGACTTTGTCGCCCAGGTTCAGTGGAAGGCTCCCTCGCTCAACAACGTGATGTATCGGTACACGCCGGAACAGGTCACCTACACGCTCAACTACGGACGCGGCTACTCGCCGATGCCGGCGTGGGGCGCTCCCGGTGGTGGACCGCTCACCTCGCAGCAACTTGAGGAGATCATTGCGTATCTCACCTCAATTCAGTTGCCCGCCGAGGAGACCCGCCTCGAGGTTCAGGCCCAACTCGACAAGTCCTGTTTGGCCGACGCCTATAACAACTGCACGATCCCCGGCGGCTTGTACAAGACGCTTGGTGAAGCCATCTTCAACCTTGGGTACGAAGACGGGTACGCCGGCGGAGCTTTCGCCTGCGCTCGTTGTCACACTGGCGGCTGGTCCGCGGGACGGCCAGGTCCTCCCGGCGGCGGCGGTATGGGTCCGGCCCTCAACAACGGTGCGTCGATTCGTCAGTTCCCAACGGCCGCTCTTCAGGAGGCCTACGTCTCGGCCTATCCCAAGATGGGAACCTCCTATGGCGTGAACGGTTGGTCCAGCGGCCGAATGGGTAGCTTCGGCACGAATCCCAATGCACTTGATCCTGCAACCTCGATCATGAGCCCGGATCAGGTCATGCTGACTCCGGCGCAGATCGCGGCTGTCGTCGCATACGAGCGGAGCCTGTGAACATGGACAATCTGACAATGTTCGCCGGCCTCGCTTTCGATCCAGGCATCCGCGGCATCCTCGTCGTAATGGTTGGCGTCGGGGTCCTTTGTGGCTCGACCTATCTCCTCCTCGCCACCAACCTTGGTTCGCGTCTCGGCCTTCTCGTTGCCTTCACCGGCCTGTTCGGATGGATGGTGATTCTCACGCTGATCTGGTGGATCTCACCTCCGGCAATCGGACCGCGCGGCAATAACGCCGGCTGGAAGCCCGTCGAGATCTACGTCAACGGTCCAGAGACTCCGCGCACCGAAGAAGTGGGCAGACTGATCTCGCCCAGCGATCTTCCCGATGCCGATCGGATCCTCGGTGACAATCCTGATCTCGCCGCTGGTTTCCCGAACGGATTCGTTCTGTCAGATCTTCAGGCATCGCACCCGGACATCGTTGCGCAGTACATCACGAAGGAATCACTTGAGGGTTGGAAACTCGTGCCCTCATCATCGGCCGGTGAATCGCAAGCCGCGGCCGATGCCGCTCTCGTGAGCGCTGGCATCTACAAGGGTCCAACGGAGTATAAGAAACTCAGTACTTGGGAGTTCGGTGGCAAGCCGACCCGAGAAGAGGAATGTGCAGACTCCGATGTGATCTGTCGGGTCATTTATCGGGTCCAGAAGACAATCAACCTGAAGCACCCCAAGCATTTCGCTGTGGTGCAGGTCCAAACGGTCATCGTGCAGGAGCCGAAAGTGGGCGAACCTCCGCCGCTCCCCATGGTCGATCCGACCGAACCAGTTATCTCGGTCGTGCTCGTGCGCGATCTGGGCGGTGTCCGCTTCATTCCGTTCCTGTACTTCGTGATCTCGCTTTCACTCTTCGTGCTTTTCGCATGGATCCTGCACAATCGCGACAAGACGCTCATGAAGAACAAGGCGCTGGCGCAAGAAGCGGCAAAGGGAGCCTGATCCGTGGGTCAGTACCTGCCTATCTTCGCGATGCTGGTTCTGGCGATCGTCTTCGCCGTGGTGAGCCGGTTCGTCTCGGATCTTCTCGCTCCGCGGCGTCCGTCGATTCCGAAATCGCAGCCTTATGAGTGCGGAATCGTTCCCGATTCCGGCAACCCGGAACGTTTCCCGGTGAAGTTCTTCCTTGTTGCGATGATCTTCATCGTGTTCGACATCGAGATCATTTTCATGTTCCCGTTTGCCACGGTGTTCCGCGAACTTGGCGGTTTCGGTATTGCGGCAATTCTGATCTTCTCGGCCGCCGTCTTCGAATCGTTCGTGTACCTGATCAGCAACGGTGCCCTCGACTGGGGACCGGCCAAGAACATGCGTCGTTCGGTTTCGGTATCGCCGGCCCGCACGTCTGCGTCGAATGTACGAGTCGTGGGCCTCGAAGGCCGCGGCAACCCGGTGAGCGAAGAGGCAGCCTGATGTCGAGCGAATCAAGGGCCACCGGCGGAATCCTCGAAGCAGGGCTCGAAGGGCTCAGCCACAATTTCCTGACCGGAACCCTCGAGGAACTCGTGAAGTGGGCCCGTTCCCACAGCGTCATGCCCGCAACGTTCGGACTGGCCTGCTGCGCGCTTGAAATGATGGCCGCCGGTGGCCCTCACTACGATCTCGCTCGTTATGGCATGGAGACCTTCCGCGCTTCTCCCCGTCAGGCCGATCTCATGATCGTGGCCGGCCGGGTTTCGCAGAAGATGGCGCCGGTGCTTCGGCAGATCTACGACCAGATGATGGAACCCAAGTGGGTCATCTCGATGGGCGTCTGCGCATCGTCGGGCGGCATGTTCAACAACTACGCGATTGTTCAGGGCGTTGACCAGATCGTCCCGGTCGATGTTTACGCACCCGGTTGCCCCCCCTCTCCGGAGACGCTGATGCACGCGATCCTTACGCTGCACGGTCAGATCCGTGCCGGTGAACTCACCCGCCGCCCGGGCGAAGGCGCGGGCATCGTGATCGACCAGGTCGGAGCTTCGGGAATCACTCCCGTCTCGATCTCACCGGTCGCGCTGGGTCGGAGCTGATCATGGCCGACGAAGCCGCCGAACTCGGCGGGGAAGAAACTGCCGACGAGCGCGAGATCGCACCCGAAACACTTTTCGGGATGTTGTTGACCCGCTCGCACGATCAGCTCGTGATTCATCCGTCACGCGACGAGTATCCCGGGCTACTCAAGACTCTTCACGACGACGGTTATCACTCCGTGATTGATCTCACCGGCGTCGATTACCTCACGCATCCCGGTCGATCAGGAGTACCTGCGTCGGTGACAACGGAACGCTTCGAGGTTGTTGTCAGCATGATCAACCATCGCGATCGCTCTCGATTGCGTATGCGTATCCAGATCCCCGAATCGGATCCCGTCCTCGCCTCGGCGTGGATGCTCTACCCGGGTACGGAAGCGATGGAACGCGAAACCTTCGACATGTTCGGGATCTCCTTCGACGGACACCCCGATCTCACCCGCATCCTCATGCCCGAGGACTGGATAGGCCATCCGCTGCGCAAGGACTACGACATCGGTCGTATCCCGGTGCAGTTCAAGGGTGCCCCGGAAAATCGTTGACGGATCCAATGACTACGACACACGAAGCTCCCATCTCGACCGACGCTCCCGACAGCCTCGCGGCTCGCACCTCTGAAGGCGCGCAGCAAATCACCAGCCGTGACGTTGTCGCTGCGGCTGAAGGCTTGCGCGAACTTGGCGCCGTTCTGCGCGTAACTGAGTCCGAAGGTCTCAAGGCGGAACTGGAGCGGGCTCCCGACGACGAGACGATGATCATCAACATGGGCCCGCAGCATCCAAGCACCCACGGCGTGCTTCGACTCATGCTCGAACTCCAGGGTGAGACGGTCGTTCGTTGCAAGCCGATCATCGGTTATCTCCACACCGGCATGGAACGCACGGGTGAGGAACTCACCTATCTCCAGGGGCCCACAAACGTCACGCGCATGGATTACGCCGCGCCGTTGTTCACCGAGTTGGCGTTCTCGCTCACTGTCGAGAAACTCCTTGAGATCGAAGTCCCAGACCGCGCCGTCTGGATCCGCATGCTGATGACCGAGATGAACCGCATCTCATCCCATCTGTTGTTCATGGCGACGAACGGCATGGATCTTGGTGCCGTCTCGATGATGCTTTACGGCTGGCGCGAGCGCGAGGAGGCCCTGCGGTTCCTGCAGGAAGTCACCGGGCTGCGCATGAACCACAACTACATCCGTCCGGGTGGCGTCGCCGCCGATCTCCCCGACGGATGGCGCGACAGTGTCCTGCGCCTCCTCGACATGCTTCCCGAGCGACTCGCCCAGTACGACACGTTGCTCAACCAGCAGCCGATCTGGCGCAATCGCCTTCAGGGCATCGGCGTCATTACCGCCGAGGAATGTCTTGCGCTCGGCGTTACCGGTCCGCTGCTCCGGTCGACCGGTTACGACTGGGATCTTCGCCGCGATATGCCTTATCTCGCATTCGACGAGGTCGAATTCGAGGTCATCGTTGGCGCCTATGGGGATTGTTACGACCGCTACGCGATTCGCCTCGCCGAGATACACGAATCGATGAAGATCGTTCGTCAGTGTCTCGAGAAAATGCCCAAGGGCGACTATCGGATTCAGGACAAAAAAGTCACGCCTCCTCCGCGCGCCCGCATTGATGAGTCGATGGAAGCACTCATCCACCATTTCAAGATTTTCACCGAGGGATTCAAGGTTCCCGAGGGCGAGGCGTATGTCTCGATCGAATCGCCTCGAGGCGAACTCGGTTGTTATATCGTCAGCGACGGTTCATCCAAGCCCTATCGCATGCACGTACGTGCACCGAGCTTTGTGAACCTGCAGACGCTCCCGCATCTCATGCATGGCGGACTCTTGGCCGACGGTGTTGCGATCATCTCTTCCGTCGATCCGATCCTCGGGGAGGTCGATCGCTGATGGCCCGCCTAACCGCCGAAAATGTCGAACTCGCGACGGAGATCATCGGTCGTTACCCGCGTCCCAAGTCGGCGCTCATTCCGTTGTTGCATCTCGCGCAGGAGCAGGACGGTCATCTCACCGATGACGCGATGACGCACATCGCCGATCTGGTCGCCGTGACTCCGGCCGAAGTACTCGGGACGGCCTCGTTCTACGAAATGTTCAAGATGGAACCCGTTGGCCGATACATGGTGAACATCTGCACCAATATCTCTTGCCAGCTCATGGGGGGAGAGGAACTTCTTGAGCATGCCGAGAGCACCCTCGGGATCCGCCCCGGTCAGACGACCGCCGACGGACTCTTCACCATTGAAGATGTCGAATGCATCGCGGCGTGCACCGAGGCTCCTTGTCTTCAGGTGAACTACCGCTATTTCCACAAGATCACGAACGAAGAGTTCGACGAGCTGGTCTCGGAACTCCGTTCGGGTGCTCGGAGCGACATTCCCGCTCACGGGACCCTCGCCCAGGTACGTCAGCACATTCCGGCTGATCGACTGGCCGGATCGGTCGTACCCGAAAATACGGATGTTCCCGTATGGCTCTCTGTTTCTGAAGACGGGAACGCCTGATGACAATCGATGTCCCTCGTATCATCACATCGCGCTTCGACCGGGAAGACAGTTTCACTCTGTCCGGTTACGAAGCGACCGGTGGCTATCAGGCGTTGCGCAAAGCTCTGGCTGCATCGCCGCAGGCCGTCGCCGATGAGGTCAAGACCGCAAGTCTTCTTGGCCGTGGTGGTGCCGGTTTCCCGGCCGGCGTCAAGTGGGGACTCGCTCCCGAAAACGTGTGGCCCCGTTATCTCGTTGTCAACGGCGACGAGAGCGAACCGGGCACCTACAAGGACCGCATGCTGATGGAGCTCGATCCCCATCAGCTCATTGAAGGCGTTCTCCTTGCGTGTTACGGAATCGGCTGTGGTCAGGCGTTCCTCTATGTGCGCGGCGAGATGGCTCTCGCGCAGGAACGTATCGCTGAGGCGCTCAACGACGCGTACGCGGCCGGGTATGTCGGCAAGAACATCTTGGGAACCAACTTCTCGGTTGACGTCATCCTCACGTGGGGAGCGGGTGCGTACATCGTCGGCGAAGAAACAGCGCTAATCGAGAGCCTCGAAGGCAACCGTGGCATGCCTCGACTCAAGCCGCCGTTCTTTCCTGCGGCAAAGGGCCTGTACATGCAGCCCACGATCGTGAACAACGTCGAAACGCTCTCGAATCTGCCGTGGATCATTAACAACGGTGGCGAGGCGTTCGCGGCACTCGGCGCGGAAACCTCGCGCGGTACGCGGATGTTCGCGGTGTCCGGTCATGTTAAGAACCCCGGCGTGTTCGAGGTCGAGTACGGCGTCACGACATTCCGCGACCTGATCTACAAGCCCGAATACGCAGGTGGCATCCTCGGCGATCGCGAACTTAAAGCGTTCATCCCCGGTGGCGCGTCAGCTCCGTGGTTCTTCGAGGAGCACCTCGATCTTCCCCTTGAGAAGGTGACCGTCGATCGCGCCGGTTCGATGCTCGGCTCGGGTGCGATCGTCGTCATGGACGAGACGACCGACGCCGTGAAGTCCTGTCTCCGTGTTGTCCGCTTCTTCGCTCGCGAGTCGTGCGGCAAGTGCACTCCGTGTCGCGAAGGCACGACGTGGCTTGAGCAGATTCTTCAGAGGATCTACGACGGTTTCGGTCGTCCGACTGATCTCGATCTTCTCATGGACGTTTCGGACAACATCTCGCCAGGAATCACCTGGCCTCCGAAGCAAACGACGATCTGCCCGCTCGGCCCATCGGCGGTCTCGCCGATCGCGTCGGCAATGAAGCGTTTCCGTCCCGAATTCGAAGCGCGTATAGCGTTTGCCGAGCAAAACCGTTCGTCGGTTCCCGTCGACTTCCCGAAGGCCGCATCCCATGCCTGAATCTGAGGCTCCTCCGATCGACGGCGTATCCGTCGAGATCAACGGCCATGATGTCATCGCCCGAAAGGGAGAACTGCTCATTGACGCGGCCGAACGCGCCGGAACGTACATACCGCGGTTCTGCTATCACGAGCGGATGAAGCCCGTCGGCATGTGCCGCATGTGCCTCGTCGAAGTCGACACGGGTCGCGGACCCGCACTTCAGCCGAGTTGCATGATCGAATGCACGCCCGGGATGAAGGTCGACACCGAGTCCGAGATCACGAAGAAGGCGCAGGATGGTGTCCTCGAGTTCCTCCTCGTGAACCATCCCCTTGATTGCCCGGTCTGCGACAAGGGTGGCGAGTGCCCCCTTCAAGACCAGACGATGGCCTTCGGTCCTGGCGAGAGCCGTTTCGTCGAGGAAAAGCGTCACAAGGAAAAGCCGATCCCGATCAGCGATCTCGTGCTGCTTGATCGAGAGCGCTGCATTTTGTGTGACCGCTGCACGCGCTTTGCTAAGGACGTCGCCGGCGATCCGCTGATTCACTTCATTAACCGCGGGAACGACACTGAGATCAACACGTTCCCGGACGAACCGTTTTCTTCCTACTTCAGCGGCAACACCGTTCAGATCTGCCCGGTCGGCGCGCTCACCGCTTCCAGTTATCGCTTCAAGGCCCGCCCATGGGATCTCGACACCACCGAGTCAACCTGTCAGATGTGCTCAGTTGGCTGCCGCATTTCAATCGACTCGTCGCGCGACGAGGTCCAGCGTTTCGCCGGAGTCGACATCGACCCGGTCAACTGGGGCTGGTTGTGCGACAAGGGCCGTTTCTCGAGCGAAGCCGTCAATGCTGATGGCCGTCTCTCCGAGCCCCTTCTCCGCGAAGGCGATTCGCTCATTCCCGCCCGCTGGTCCGACGCCATTCGGCGTGTGACGGATGCGTTTGCCAAGGCATCTTCGCCCCAGGCGATCGGGATCATCGGTGGAGCTCGACTCACCAACGAGGACAACTACGCCTGGGCGAAACTCGCCAAGGGCGTCCTCGGGACCGACAATGTTGATGCGCAACTCGGTGACGGTCTTCCGGCCGAGGTTGTGCTCGGACTCCCTGCCGCAACGATTGACGAGGTCTGTGCCCCGGGCGGAACCGTTCTGCTGCTCGCCCCCGACGTGAAGGAAGAACTTCCGGTTCTGTTCCTCCGTCTCCGGCACGCCGCGGTGAATGATCGGGTAACCCTGATAGAGATCTCTCCACGGACGACAGGTATCACGTCCTTGGCCAAGGCTTCGGTTCAGCCCCGTCCGGGCGAGGTCGGTGAGCTTGTACGAGCGCTCGTCGCCGGGTCGAACGCGGAGCGCGACGTCGCCGGTATCGCTGTTGACGAGATCAACGCACTTCGCGCATTGCTTTCTGCTGCGAACGGTCCGCTCAAGGTCGTTCTTGGTCGCTCATCGGTGGCCGAATCCGCCGATGCAGTTGTCGACGCCGCCGCCGCGGTGATCGATGCCCGACCTGATACCCAGTTCCTTCCGGTTCTGCGCCGAGCAAATGTCCGAGGCGCCCTCGACATGGGAATGGCTCCGGGAGTTCTTCCCGGGCGCGTCGCCCTCGAGGATGCGCGCGATTGGTACGAATCCCGCTGGGCGAAGGTGCCCGCAACTCGGGGCCTCGACACGGAGGGCATTCTGCGGGCCGCCGCCGACGGCCGGATCGATGTGCTCGTCCTTCTTGGTGCCGATCCGCTCAGCGATTTTCCCGATCAGGACCTCGCTGCCCGTGCCCTTACCGGTGCCCGCACGGTTATCTCGATCGACACCATCCTCAATGCGTCGAGTCGTCGGGCCGATGTCGTTCTCGCTGCCGCTGGTTTCGCCGAAAAGGCCGGAACCACGACGAACATCGAAGGACGCGTCAACACCGTGTCCCAACGAGTCACACCGCCGGGTACGGCACGCGCCGACTGGATGCTCGCCACGGAGATCGCATCGCGACTCGGCACGGAATTCGGATTCTCCAGCCCGCAGGACATCCTCAACGAAATCGGTTCGATTGCTCCTGCCTATCTCGGCCTGTCGATCGAGGCGCTCGCCGCCTCACCCGATGGCATCGTGTTGCCTCTCGATCTTCCCGTTGAAGAGATCGTTGAAGAGACCGTCGAAGCGGTCATTGATGACGTTGTCGCCGAGATCGAAACCGAAGCTGGTGAGCCGGTTGACGACTTCGTCGATGTTCTTGCGATGGTCGACGACGACGAATTCGTCGCTGGGTCCACACCTCGACTCGTGTCATTCGTTTCCGACGCCCCGCTCCCGGTTCCGCCACTTGATTCCTATGCGTTCCGTCTGATCGCTACGCGCAAACTTTACGATCAGGGAACCATCGTCCAGTCGGCCGGATCGCTCGCGCTGCTCGCTCCCGGAACTTCGTTGCTCGTGAATCCTTGGGATCTTGATCGCCTCGGCGTTGCCGAATCAGGACGAGTCACGGTTCGATCCTCTCGCGCGTCGCTCACGCTCTCGATCGCGTCCGATCCCGGCGTTCCCCGTGGCGCGGCCGCGTTGGTCATGAGCCAGGCCGATGTCCGCGTCGGTGAACTCATCGACGTCGGTGACCCTGTCACTGAAATTCGAATTGAGACCGCATGATGACCGGAGGAGACCCGCTTCTTTCGGGCCAAATCGATCTCGCTGTCGTCCTGATCGTCCTACTCAAGGTCGTGGGGATTTTCGCGTTCCTCCTTGTGGCGACGATGCTGATGATCTGGTTCGAGCGCAAGTTCGTGAGCGATCTACAGAACCGTGTCGGTCCGAACACTGCCGGTCCCTTCGGAGTCCTGCAGACCCTCGCTGACGGCATCAAGTTCTTTTTCAAAGAAGATCTCAAACCGGCCCGGGCGGAACTGAGGGTCTTCATCCTCGCTCCATTCCTCACGGTGGTTCCCGCCTTCCTTCTTTTCACGATCATTCCGTTCGGCGGCGATTTCTCGAACGGACACGACGGCTCTGTCGAGATGTTCGGGCACACGACCTATCTGCAACTTGCTGATCCCGCCATCGGCATCCTCTTCGCCCTCGCCATGTCATCGATCGCGGTGTACGGCGTGATGCTCGCCGGTTGGTCATCGGGTTCGAAGTACCCGTTGCTCGGCTCGGTCCGGGCATCGGCTCAGATGGTCTCGTACGAAGCCGCCTTGGGTCTCTCGATCTGTGCAGTCGTTCTCACCACGGGAACACTCAGCACCCACGAGATGGTGGTTTCCCAGGCCGGAAGCGGATGGGGAAATTTCGTTCCCAACTGGAACCTTCTCGCCGCCGGCATCGTTCCCTTCGTTGTCTTCATGATCGCCAGCCAAGCTGAACTCAATCGTCCTCCCTTCGACGTTGTAGAGGCCGAGCAGGAACTCGTCGGCAGCTATCACACTGAGTACAGCTCGATCCGGTTCGCATTGTTCTTCGTTGCTGAATTCATGAACTCGGTCACGATGGCCGCGATCATCGTGACGCTGTTCCTTGGTGGTCCGGCCGGGCCTGCGCTGTTCGGCCCCGGTTGGCTGTGGGGAATGATCTGGTTCCTTGTGAAGGTGATCGGACTTCTCTTCATCTTCGTGTGGGTCCGCGGCACGGTTCCCCGGGTTCGTTACGACCAACTCATGGATCTGGGCTGGAAGGTTCTCATCCCTCTTTCGCTCGGCTGGATCCTTGTACTCGCGACCTTCCACGTTGCGCGCGAGCAACAGTGGAACGGCATCATCACGATCGTCATTGGTGGAGCGGTCTTCCTCATCGGCTATGGCCTGTTGAAGTTCGCCATCGCCACATCGAAAGCGCGCCGTCTCGAAGGGATCGTTGACTGATGGGCTATCTCGGAGGATTTCTCGTCAGCTTGCGACAGATCGGTCGCAAGCAACGAGTGACAACCCAGTATCCGAAGGAAAAGGCGCCGAAGCCCGCACGCGTGCATGGCCGTCATGTCCTGAACCGTTACGAAGACGGCATGGAGAAGTGCATCGGTTGTGAGCTGTGCGCCGGAGTCTGTCCCGCCAAGTGCATCTATGTCCGCGGCGCTGACAATGAACCCGACGCTCCGGTATCTCCGGGAGAGCGCTACGGCTACATCTACGAGATCAACTACCTGCGTTGCATCCACTGTGATCTTTGCGTCGAGGCCTGCCCGACAGAGGCAATCACCGAGTCGAAGATGTTTGAGTTCTCATTCACGAACCGTGCCGACGCGATTTACACGAAGGCTGAACTCGTCGTTGATGACGAGGGACTTCCGCAGAAACTTCCTTGGGAAGACTGGCGACCGGGCGAGGACATCCAGACGTCAGCCTGGATGCGCGCTACGTCGCCGTCGGGCGCGGCCAATTTCGAAGGAATCGTTGGATGGTCCGGCGAACTCGGTTATGGCATTCGTGCCCCCGAAGCAGCGCAGGACGTGAAGGACGCGATCACGACGAAGCACGATGATCACGGCCACGATGATCACGGCCACGATGATGACAGTCACGATGGGGGGCACTGACATGGAGACTGCAGTCTTCGTCGTCTGTGCGCTCGTCGTGCTTGCCGGTGGTCTCGGTGTCGTGGTTTCACGCAATCCGGTCCACTCGGCACTGAGCCTTGTGGCGACACTGTTCGCGATTGCGGTCCTGTTCCTGAATCTCGGGGCGCAACTTCTCGCCGTCGTACAGGTGATCGTCTACACCGGTGCGATCGTCGTTCTCATCCTTTTCGTGATGATGCTTCTCGGCATCGATCAGGAAGAAGATCTCGACGAGGAACCGATTGTGGGTCAGCGAATCGTCGCGATGCTCGTCGGACTCGTCTTCCTAGGTGCTGTTCTCGCCGTCATCATTATCGGCAGGGAAAGTGCCGTGACCGGAGCGAAGTCCGTTACTCAGGCAATTTCTCCGAATGTGGCCAACGTCGTCCAGATCGGTCGCGAACTCTTCACGAACTACGTGTTCGCCCTCGAGATCACCGCCGGTCTGCTCACCATCGCCGTGGTCGGCGCCGTCGTGCTTGCCCGTCGTCCGACCGACCTTCAGCCAATCCCGGAGCCCGAGTCCATGACCGATCAGGGTGACGAACCACTCACCGAGCCACTCCGTTCATCAGTACGGGGTGCATCAGTGCGGGGTTCAAGCGCTAATGCAAGCGACGACACGACGGGGGAGGGAAGCCACTCATGACTACCAATCTTCCTCTTGCCTATCTGTGTCTTGCGGCGATCCTCTTCGTCATCGGTGGCGTCGGACTCCTGATCCGCCGGAATCCACTGGTCATGATCATGTGCGTCGAACTCATGCTCAATGCCGTGAACCTCACCTTCGTCACATTTGGCCAAATGCTCAACGACATCTCGGGCCAGGTGATCGTCTTCTTCGTGATGGTGGTCGCGGCGGCCGAAGTTGTCGTCGGCCTCGCACTCGTTGTGGCGATGTCCCGCCGTCGTCCTGGCGCCAACGCCGATGACCTCCGATTGTTGAGGGGGTAACGAACATGGTCGAACTTCTCTGGCTCATTCCCGCGCTTCCTCTTGCCGGATTCCTCGTTCTGCTGTTTTTCGGCAAGCGCATCGGCGAACCCGTCGCTGGTTGGCTCGGCACCGCGATGGTCGGACTCTCGTTCGTCGTCTCTCTTATCGTGTTCGCTGGTCTTTGGAACCAACCGGAACACACTTACGAACTCACGTTGTTCACGTGGATTCCCGCCGGCAGTTTTCATGTCGATATGGGCTTCCTGCTTGATCCGCTTTCGATGGCGATGGTTCTTTTCGTCACCGGCATCGCGGCGCTGATCCACTTGTACTCGATCGGGTACATGCACGGAGACAGCCGCTTTCCGCGATTCTTCACCTACCTGAACCTCTTTGTTTTCTCGATGCTGATGCTGGTGCTCGGCGACAACCTCGTCCTCACTTTCCTCGGCTGGGAGGGTGTGGGTGCCTGCTCGTACTTCCTCATCGCCTTCTGGTTCGAGAAGGACGAGAACGCAAGCGCCGGCAAGAAGGCCTTCATCACCAACCGCGTTGGTGACTGGGGTTTCATGGTCGGCACGTTCGTCGTGTTCTTCGCTCTCGGTACGGTCAAGTACACGGAGTTCCTGCCCCTGGCTCCGGGTATCGCCGCCACCACGGCCACGTTCATTGCTCTGATGCTCTTCATCGGGGCGATGGGTAAGTCGGCGCAGATCCCCCTGTTCATCTGGCTTCCGGACGCAATGGCCGGCCCCACTCCCGTGTCGGCTCTCATCCACGCCGCCACCATGGTCACGGCCGGCGTCTACCTGATGGTCCGGATCAATCCGATCCTCGCCGCTTCCGCATCGTGGCTCCCCTGGATGATCGCAATCATCGGCTGTGCCACGGCGTTCATCGCCGCCACGATCGCGATTGCCCAGCAGGACATTAAGAAGGTCCTCGCGTATTCGACGGTGAGCCAACTGGGTTACATGTTCCTCGCCGTGGGCGTCGGCGGTTACTCGGCCGCGATCTTCCACATGATCACCCACGCATTCTTCAAGGCACTGATGTTCCTCGGTGCCGGATCCGTCATCCACGGCATGCACGAAGAGCAGGACATGCGGCGCATGGGTGCCCTCCGCAAGATGATGCCCGTCACTGCGATCACCTTCATCGTCGGTTGGCTTGCGATCTCCGGAGTCCCACCGTTCTCAGGCTTCTGGTCGAAGGACGACATCCTCGCCTATGCGCTGCACAAGAGTCCGGTGCTCTATGTCTTTGGTCTGATCACAGCGCTGATGACGGCCTTCTATATGAGCCGTCTTGTCTTCCGCGTGTTCTACGGTGATGCCCGTTGGGGTGAATCTGCTGATGCGGAACTCGCCAATCTCGACGCCCATGACCAGTCGACATCGGCCGATAGTCATGAGTCGGATGCCGGTCACGCGATCCATCCGCATGAATCGCCCCGGACAATGTTGATCCCGCTCGTGGTTCTTGCATTCTTCGCCGCGATCGCCGGCGTGATGAACCTTCCCTTCACCGAAAACCTCGAGTTCCTCGACCATTGGCTCGAACCGGTGGTCGGTGCGAACCAGGCCGTGCTTCATCTCAGCGGCGGGCAGCTGGCATTCGAACTCATCACGTCCACGATCATCGCTCTCACCGGTATCGGTTTGGCGTACTACGTGTACCTGAAGAAGCGGATCGATGCTCGTCGCATCGAGCTTCCGTTCTTCGCCAATGGCTGGTATATCGATCAGGGAATCACCACGTTCATGGGCGGGATTGGCCGAAAGGCCTTCGAGTTGATCGCCCTGTTCGACAGCGTCGTGATCGACGGCGCCGTCAATGGCGTGGGTAGGGCCACACGCGGTGGTGCCGTGCGTCTACGCAATGTGCAGAACGGTTATGTCCGCTGGTATGCCCTCATGATCGGCGTCGGCGCCGTGTTCATCGTGGCGTTCGTACTTACGCAGGTGAACTTCTGATGATCGCTTCTCTTTCCACCAGCCTGTTTGCATCCGAAGCGGGTTCGAGCAGTTTCCCGATCCTTCCGGCACTCGTTTTCTTGCCGATGATCGGTGCACTCATCATCGGTCTCATACCGCGTTCGCGGCCCGAAGTTGCCCGTCAGATTGCGATCATCACCGCCCTCACCACTGGCTTCCTGAGTATCGCGCTCCTGGTCCAATTCAAGACCAGCGATCCGGGTTTCCAGTTCGTGGTTCAGCAGACTTGGGTGTCGTCACTTGACATCAAGTTCTTCCTTGGTGTCGACGGGATCTCGTTGTTCCTCGTGGTACTGACCGGCATCCTGTTTCCGATAGCGCTGTTCGCGGCGAAGCCGGATAACGATCCGAAGGGCTACTACGCCTGGCTGACAGTCCTCATGGGCGGGTGCATGGGCGCATTCCTGGCCCTCGATCTATTCCTCTTCTTCTTGATGTTCGAGATCACGTTGGTCCCGCTCTACATGCTGATCGGCAAGTGGGGCCACGGGCGCCGCGTTTATGCCGCGACGAAGTTCTTCCTCTACACAATGCTCGGCTCGGCCTTCATGCTCGTGTCGATCGTGTGCCTTGCCGTCCTTGCCAAAGCTGGTGATGGCGGAACAATCAGCTTCGACTTCGTGAAGATCATCGCCAGCGACGGCCTCGCTCAGAACACAGCTCGTTGGTTGTTCCTCGGTATGGCGATCGCCTTCGCCGTGAAGGTTCCTTCGTTCCCGTTCCATACGTGGCTTCCCGACGCGCATACCGAAGCTCCGACGGCGGGCTCGATCGACCTCGCCGGCATTCTTCTCAAGCTCGGAACCTACGGTTTCCTTCGTTACGGAATCGAACTCTTTCCTGAAGCCACGGTGTGGTTCGCGCCCGTGATGCTCACGTTGGGTGCGATAGGCATCATCTACGGCGGGATCGTCGCCGCAATGCAGAAGAACCTGAAGCGACTGGTTGCGTATTCATCGGTAGCCCACATGGGCTTTGCGATCATGGGTCTGTTCGCCCTGAACAAACTGGGTGTCGAGGGTTCGATCCTGCAGATGGTGAACCACGGCATCTCAACTGGCGCGTTGTTCATCCTTCTAGGTTTCCTCTACACCCGCAGGCATACGTACGAGATCTCAAGCCTCAAGGGCATCGCCAAGTCGGCTCCGGTATTCGCGGGCCTCTTTACTCTCGTGATGCTCTCCTCGATTGGTCTTCCCGGCCTCAACGGTTTCGTCGGCGAATTCATGATCCTTCTGGGTACGTTCATGGCCCATCGTTGGTGGGCTGTTGTGGCTACCGCCGGCGTGATCATCGCTGCGCTCTATTTGCTTTGGGCCTATCAGCGGGTGTTCCACGGCGAGCCGGACGAGGCCAACGCGTCATTCCCGGATCTCAATCTCTCCGAGCGCCTCGTGATGATTCCGCTCATCGCACTCATTGTGTTCCTCGGCGTGTACCCGAAGCCCGTTCTCGACAGGATCGAGCCTTCGGTGAACCGGGTGCTGAGTCGTATGGAAGAAAAAGTGGATCGATACAACGAGCCAGACACGCAGGCTGGTAGCGGTCTCGACCTCCTGCAGATCGAAAAATCTCGTGAATCCGCCGAGAATGGCGACCACGCAGGTACGGAGGTCAAGAAGTGATCGCGCTCGGATCAATTCTCGCCCAGACCCAACCGCTCACCGACGCTCTTGGCGCAGCAGCCTCGTCGTCGGGATCGGCACGTGAAGGAACAGTCAGTCTCGCCGGACCGTCGGTCGACTGGTGGGCGCTGGCCCCGATGCTGATCCTCCTTGTCGGCGGATTGCTCGTACTCACCTTCTCCTCGTTCCTGCGCGGCAGGGCACCACGGGGTCTGTTCTCGACGGTGACCGTCGTGATCGCAGCGGCTGCAGCGATCAGCGCGATTCCGCTCTGGGCCCGCGTTCAAAACTGGGGTTCGTTGCTCTGGTGGGATCTCTCGCCGACGCAACCCGGCGCATTCTCGACCGTCGGTGGCGCCGTGGGCATCGACGGCTTCGGAATCTTCGTGATGATCACGTTGTGTGCAGGAGTCATCCTCGCTGCCCTGCTGGCCGATGCCTATCTGCGTCGCGAGGACATGGAAGGTCCTGAGTTCTATGTACTGATGCTCATCTCCGCCGCCGGCGGCGTGATCATGGCGATGTCGAACGATCTGATCGTCCTGTTCATCGGACTCGAAACCCTTTCCATCGCGGTCTACGTCATGGCGGGCATGCATCTGCGTCGCTCGCAGTCGCAAGAGTCCGGGATGAAGTACTTCATCCTCGGAGCGTTCTCGTCCGCCTTCTTCTTGTACGGCATTGCCATGATCTACGGCGCAACCGGATCGACCAATCTGGTTGATATCAAGAACTTCATGTCGCAGGTGGTTCCGGTCCAGAACGGGTTGCTGCTCATTGGCCTCGGTCTGCTACTTGTGGGCCTTGCCTTCAAAGTTTCGGCAGTTCCGTTCCACGCGTGGAGCCCCGATGTTTACGACGGTGCACCCACTCCGGCCGTCGCCTGGATGGCCGCCGGCGTCAAGGCGGCTGCGTTTGCGGGCCTCGTGCGGATCTTCGTTCTCACCTTCTCGAACTACGGCGCCACATGGAAGCCGATGATCTACGCCTTGGCCATTCTCTCGATGGTGGTAGGCGCGGCCCTCGCCATTGTTCAGAGCAACATCAAGAGGATGTTGGCTTACTCGTCGATCAGCCACGCCGGATTCATTCTCATGGCGGTTCAGGCCGGATCCGAACAGGGAAACTCGGCGACCGTTTTCTATCTGGCCGTGTACACCTTCATGGTGGCCGGTTCGTTCGGAATCGTCACCCTCGTTGGTGGTCGCGGCGATGGAAACCATCAACTGTCGGATTACAAGGGGCTCTCGCGCTCGAATCCGCAATTGGCGATTGCGTTCACCGTCCTGCTTCTTGCGCAGGCCGGCATTCCGTTCACGGCAGGGTTTTTCGCCAAGTTCTACGCGATCACTGCGGCGGTCGACGCCCACAGCACGCCATTGGCCATCGTGGCAATGGTTTCTGCGGTCATCTCGGCGTTCCTGTATCTGCGGGTGATTGTGGCGATGTTCATGTCGGGGGGCGATGACGGCAACGATGGACCGGAACCCGCACATTCCACCCGAATCCGGATCCCGCTTTCCGCAGGGATTGCTCTTACGATCTGTGTCGTGGTCACCATCGGCTATGGCATCGTGCCTGATCTGCTGGTGAAGCCCGCACGTGACGCCCAACCCGCACTCGTGCAGTTCGAACGTCCAATCGCCAATGTCTCCAACCGATAGTTCCCGACAGTCCCTCCCGCATCCCCAAGGATTTCATGCCGTGTACGGCCCGAAACTAAGCTCATCTACCGATGTATGAGTACTCCGATTTCGTACGGCAGTACCTGACCGTTGCCATCTTCGCCGGCGTCGGCGTGGGTCTGGGCGCGGGTCTCCTCGGCATCGGCAAGATTTTCCGTCCGGTGCGTCCGCAGGAACAGAAGTACCTCGTGTACGAGTCCGGTGTGGATGCTGTAGGTAGCGGCTGGTCGCAGAGTCAGATCCGCTATTACGTCTATGCGCTTCTCTTCGTGATGTTCGACGTCGAAGCGGTCTTCATCTTCCCCTGGGCCACGCAGCTTGAGTCCTACGGGGTTTTTGGTCTTGTGGAGATGCTTATTTTCGTAGGGGTTCTCGCACTCGGCCTTCTCTACGCCTGGCGAAAGAAGGTGCTCCAATGGGCTTAGTCGAGAGTGGAAAACTTCCGAAGCCGCTGGCCAAGCTGCTCAATATCTCCCGCAAGTACTCGATCTGGGCCTACCAATGGGGCCTCGCATGCTGCGCCATCGAAATGGGAGCGGCGTTCGCCTCTCCGCGCTACGACGTCATGCGCCTTGGCGTTATTCCGTTCCCAGCCAGCCCCCGTCAGGCCGACCTCGTTGTCATCGCTGGAACCGTGACCGACAAACTCGCTCCGGCGGTTGTGCGTCTCTACGAGCAGATGCCCGATCCCAAGTACGTGATCTCAATGGGCTCATGCGCGAACTGTGGCGGTCCCTACTGGGACAGCTACTCGGTCACCAAGGGCGTGGATCAATTGATTCCGGTTGACGTCTACGTCCCGGGCTGCCCGCCCCGTCCGGAAGCCTTGCTTGAGGGCATCATCCTCCTTCAGGAGCGAATCGCTCACGAAGACATGGCTGAGCGTTGGAAGGGTGATCCGATTGTCATCGGCTGACACGACCGAAACTGAAGCGGCCGCCGCCGCCGAAGCGACCGTCGTTGACGAGCGACGCGAAGCCCTGCTCGCCGAATTCACCGCTCGCCTCGGCGACGGCGTGCTCGGTTCGCACATCCGCGCTGGTGACGATCTTTGGATCCGTGTCGACCGCTCGGTTTGGCGCGAGACCGCCGAGACCGCCAAAGCCATGGGCTACGTCTTCTTCGATTACGTCTCGGCCATCGACTGGTTGCCGTCACCGTTCGGCCGCGACATGGATGCGCAGGAAGATCTCATCGTTTCGGGTACTCCGGCCAAAGAGGTCGGCCCGATGACCCACGGCTATGCCGGCGGCGAAACTCGTTTCCAGATCATCGCCCGTCTCTATTCCCTCGCCGATGGCATGGGAATCCATTTCAAGACTGACGTGCCTGATGATGATCTCACCGCTCCCACATGGACCTCTGTCTTCGCAGGGTCGAACTGGCATGAGCGCGAGGTCAAGGAGATGTTCGGCATCTCGTTCGCTGGTCATCCCAACATGATCAACATGTATCTGCCCACTGACTTTCAGGGTCACCCGATGCGCAAGGACTTTCCTTTGTTGGCTCGGCGCGTGCGCCCGTGGCCCGGCATCGTGGATGTCGAACCGATGCCTGGTGGCGCCATCGATGATGAAGAGGGAGAGGGTGAGAGCGAATGACCGCAGTAAGTGATCGCGACGACATTTCCTCGCTTGTCGCCGAAGCGACAGACAACCGAGTCAACATCGATTTTGAATCCGAGGGCATGACCCTCAACATGGGCCCGCAACATCCGGCGACCCACGGCACGCTGCGCATCGTCGCCAAACTTGACGGCGAACAGGTCATCTCGGCCGAACCAATTTGCGGCTACATGCACCGTGGCTACGAAAAGATCGTCGAAGTACGCACGTATCCGCAGATCAATGCGCTGATCAACCGGATCGACTGGCTTGGCAGTTTCGCCAACGAGGTCCCGTTCATCCTCGCCGCCGAAAAACTCATGGGAGTGGAAGCACCGCCGCGCGCTCAGTGGATCCGCACGATCCTTTTCGAGATGTCCCGCGTGGCCAACATCTCGTTGTTCCTTGGAGACTTCGGACTCCAGCTCGGTGGCATGACCGCCGGTTTCTACGCATTCCGTGATCGTGAATTCGTCCTCAACCAGATTGAAGCGGCGACGGGCGGGCGTTTCCATCCGAACTTCGACCGCATCGGCGGTCTCAAGGACGATCTGCCGAAGGGCTGGATCTCCGATTCGCAGGTGGCCATGGACAAACTCCTTGCCTTCTGTGACGAGATGGAAGATCTCCTGGTCGGCAACGAGATTTTCCAGTCGCGTACCCGCGGCATCGGAGTCATCCCCGCTGATGTCGCGTTGTCCTACGGACTTTCCGGCGCCAACCTGCGCGCTTCGGGTGTCGATTGGGATCTGCGCCGCGACAGTTGTCCTCCCGGCCTCGTCTACGACCAGGCCGACTGGAAAGTTTGGACTCATCCCGATGGCGACGCGTTTGCCCGCACGTGGGTCCGTCTCCAGGAAACCCGCGAAGCGGCGAAGATCGTGAAGCAATTGCTCACAACGATCCCCGCCGGTCCCGTTATGGCCAAAGTGCCGCGCATCATCAAGGTTCCCGAAGGCGAGGCCTACGTCGCCACCGAGAATCCTCTTGGCGAGATGGGTTATTACATCGTGTCCAAGGGCGACCTCGTGCCGTTCCGGGTCAAGATCCGCTCAGCATCGTTCAACAACATTTCGATTCTTCCGTGGGTGGCGCGCGGCGCCTATGTGCCCGACCTCATCTCGATTCTCGGAAGTCTCTACTTCATCCTGGGTGACATCGACCGATGACCCTTCTTCTTGCCGCGTTCTCGCCGCCTTATTGGCTGTCGACGGTCATCAAGGTGCTCGTTATCGGTGCCGTGGTTCCCACCACCGCACTCATCCTTGGCGTGGTCTTCCTCTTCAAGATCATGAGTTGGATGCAGAGCCGTCTCGGCCCGCAGGAAGCTGGCCCTCGAGGCACCCTCCAGCTCCTCGCTGACGGCGTGAAGTTCCTTCAGAAAGAAGACATCTCTCCGAACGGTGCCGATCTCTGGGTGTTCAAGGCCGCGCCGCTCGTCGTGCTTGCATCGACGCTCCTGTTGTACGTGGCGCTTCCCTCCTCGCTGCACCTCGTGGTCGAGGATCTCGATGTGGGCGTGTTCTACGTCTTGGCCGTTTCGTCGCTCTCAGTTATCGGCGTCTTGATGGCCGGTTGGGCCTCCAACAACAAGTACTCGCTCATGGGAGCGTTGCGCGCCGCCGGCCAGTTGATTGCATATGAGCTTCCGATGGTTCTCGCCGTCGTCGGTGTTGTCATCCAAGCCGGGACGATGAGCCTCAACGGCATCGTGCTTTCCCAGAATGACGGCGCAGTCTTCGGAATTACCGCAATCGGGAATCCGTTCATCCTGACGCAGTTCATCGGTTTCTTCATCTTCATCGCTGCTGTGCAGGCCGAGCTCACCCAACCACCGTTCGACATGCCGGTGGCCGAGTCAGAAATCGTCAGCGGCTACCAGGTCGAGTACACGGGCTTTCGTTTCCTTATCTTCTTCCTCGCTGAGTTCGCGACGGCCTTCGTGTTCGCCGGAATCGCCGTTGTGTTGTTCCTCGGTGGTTGGGCAGTGCCGTGGCTTCCAGTCGACAGTGACTGGTATTACGTTCTCGGCCCTGCAGTGCTCTTCGCCAAAGTGATGGCTGTCGCATTCCTTATCTTCTGGGTGCGCTTCACCTATCCGCGACTCCGCGAGGATCAACTTCAGTCCTTCGCTTGGAAGTTCCTGATTCCGCTCGCGCTGTTGAACATCGTGGCCACGGCCATCCTAAAGGTGGTGCTCTAATGCCTCAGGTTCCTGGTCTCATCAAGGGTCTCGGTGTCACATTCGGCGAGATGGTCAAGACGCTCAAGTCGGGACCGCAGACCATCCAGTATCCGCACGAGCGAGAAATGCCTACTGCACGCGCCCGCGGCGTCATCTCGCTCAAGGAAGAGAACTGCACCTCGTGCATGCTCTGCGCCCGGGAATGCCCCGACTGGTGCATCTTCATCGAAGCTCACAAGTACGTGGCTCCGCCGCGCCGCGAAGGTGGCAAGCCCCGTCAGAAGAACGAACTTGACCGGTTCGACATCGATTACTCGCTGTGCATGTACTGCGGCATCTGCGTCGAAGTGTGCCCGTTCGATGCGCTTTTCTGGAGCCCGGAACACGAGTACTCCGAAGTGCGCATCGCGGATCTCCTTCATGACAAGAGCCGTCTGGCACAGTGGATGGAAACGGTCCCGGACTTCGAGGCCTACGAAGCCGGATCGGAAGCCAAGGTCAAGAAGGTGCCCCGGGACTGATGCTTGCTCTCCTCGTTGCCCAGAACATTGCGTTCTATGTGATCGCGGCGCTCATCGTGTTCGGCGCGATCCGTGTCGTCACGTGCAAGAACCTCATGCACGCGGCCCTCTGGCTCGTGGTGGTCCTTGCCGGCGTCGCCGCCCAGTACATCCTGCTCGCCGCCGAATTTGTGGCCGTCACCCAGGTTCTCGTCTACCTCGGGGCAATCATCGTGCTGTTCCTCTTCGGGATCATGCTCACCCGGGCCAAGACCGGAACCGATGAAGATCTCGACAATGGAAAGATCCCCAAGATCGGTGCTGGCGTCATCGGCGTGGCCATGCTCGGGTTGCTCGGATATTCGCTCTGGGATGGCTTCGGCGATCAGGAAATTGGCGATCTGCTTGTCCAGCGCACCGCCGAGGTCAGCGATTCGATCTTCTCGACGTATCTGCTCCCGTTCGAAATGATCTCGGTACTCCTGTTGGCTGCGCTTATCGGCGCCATCGTTCTGGCTAGGCGCGACTGATGCTCGTCAACCAATTCCTCTTCCTCGGCGCCGTCCTTTTCTGCATCGGCATCTATGGAGTACTCGCCCGCAAGAACGCGGTGCTTGTGCTCATGTCGATCGAGCTGATCCTCAATGCATGCAATATCAACCTCGTTGCGTTCGGTGCCATGTGGCACGCCAACGATGTGTCCAACATGTCCGGGCAGGTCTTCGCCTTGTTCGTCATCGCCATCGCAGCCGCAGAGGTTGGCGTTGGTCTGGCGATCGTGTTGTTGATCTACCGCAACCGCCAAAGCATCGATATCAATGATGTCGATCTGCTGAAGGGCTGATTCGCGCCGTGATGCCTGAACTCCTCGACAAGGTCTGGATCGTCCCCGCCATCATGGCGTTGTCGTTCCTCATCATTCTTTTCTTTGGCAAGCGCGCCGGCACCCGGGCCACTGCTGGTATCGGAATCGCGGCCGTCTCGCTCTGTTTGTTGTTCTCGGTGGTTGTCGCCGGGCAGTGGATCAACCGCGTCAACAACCCGCCGACCGGCGAAAAGCTCGCGCAGGAAATCGTCAAGGCCAACGGCCTGACTCCGCAGAACGAGGAAGACGTCAAGGCCGAGGCCAACGCCGCGACCCATGATTCCGGCAAGACCGCTGCTTCCGCATCCGGAACACCGAAGGTAACGCCTATCGCCATGGAAGTGGCTTCGACCGCCACGGAGAGTGCGGCAGGAGCGACTGAGTCAGAAGAGCACGGATCGGGAGAGCACGGAGCAGTCCCGCCGGTTGTTCGGACAGTCACATGGTTCCAAATCGGCGGCATCTCGTTCGAGGCGGGAACTCTCGTCGACGGTCTCACGGCAATGATGCTCATCACGGTCTGCATCATCTCGTTGCTCGTGCACATCTACTCGACCGAGTACCTGCGCGGCGACATCCGCTACACCCACTACTACGCCTTCCTTTCGCTCTTCACGGCGTCGATGCTCTTTTATGTCATGAGCTCCAACACCTTGCAGATGTTGGTGGGCTGGGAGTTAGTTGGCGTTTGTTCGTTCGGTCTCATTGGGCATTGGTGGGAAGAGAAGAAGAACTCTGACGCTGCCCTGAAGGCATTCCTCACCAACCGTGTCGGTGACATGGGCCTGATTATTGGTGTGGCGATCACGTTCTTCGCTGCTGGCGCAAACAGCTTCAACGTGCTTCACATCAATGAGTACGCACTTTCCGGCGCGGCCAACACAACGCTGCTCCTAGTTGGCGGGTTGTGTCTCTTCGGTGGTGTCACCTCGAAATCGGGCCAGTTCCCGTTGCACACCTGGTTGCCGGATGCCATGGCCGGCCCGACTCCCGTCTCGGCATTGATCCATGCCGCGACGATGGTTGTCGCCGGCGTGTACCTCATCGCCCGTCTCTACGGCGTCTTCTTTGCCGGCCTTGGTATTGGTTCGAGCTCGTTGCACTACGTGGCGTTCATCGGTGGTTTCACCACGATCATCGGCGGTCTTCTTGCCTTTGTGCAGACCGACCTGAAAAAGGTGCTCGCCTACTCAACGATCTCTCAGCTTGGTTACATGGTCATGGCTCTCGGTGTCGGCGCCTGGACCGCCGGTGTCTTCCATCTCTTTACGCACGCGTTCTTCAAGGCCTGCCTGTTCCTGGGCGCTGGTTCGGTGAGTCATGCTTGCCATCACACCTTCGACATGCGAGAGATGGGCGGTCTTCGCAAGAAGATGCCGATCACGCACGCAACCTTCCTCGCCGCCACGCTGGCGCTCGCCGGTATCTTCCCGCTCGCAGGTTTCTGGTCGAAGGACGAGATTCTCGCTGGCGCCGCGAACGGGCAAGAGAACGCCTACACGTTGATGCTGGTGTTCGGTCTCATCACCGCATTCATGACGGCTGCCTACATGGGGCGTGCCTACTGGATGACCTTCTGGGGTAACTACCGCGGCCATGCCAAGCCACATGAATCGCCCAAGGTGATTACTGTCCCGCTCGTCATTCTTGCGGCCTGCGCGGTGTTCCTCGGATTCACGAACCTTCCGAACAACTTCTTTGGCCTGAAACTGCCTAGCGGCTTTACAACGCGGTTTGAACATTATGTTGAACCGACGTTCGCCTTCCCGCCGCTGCAGCACGCCGAATTCACGCCGTGGCTGGCAATCGTCTCGACGATTCTCGCCGCTACTGGCTTCTTCCTCGTCTATCAGTACTACGCGAAGAACCGTGGGCCGCACGGTCTGACCAGCAGGAGCGGCTTGGCCCGCGCCGGTTACGGATTCCTCGCCAACAAGTACTACCTCGACACCATCTACACCGATGGCATCGCGGGAGCGACGAAGGGCCCGATGGCTCGTGCATCGAACTGGGTTAACCAGAACGTGCTCGACGGGGTGGTAAACGGTGTCGGCACTGTCGCCAGGGTTTCCGCCGGTTTTGTCTACAAAGACATCGATCAACTTGTCGTCGATGGTGCAGTGAACGGATCTGGATCCGTTTCCGAGGGCGCTGGTCAGCTCCTTCGTCGGATCCAGACAGGCAAGGTTCAGCAGTACGCCTCAATCCTCTTCGCCGGTGCAGTCGTTCTTGCCGGCGTCTTCGTGTTCGTCATCTAGGAGCTCAGGACCAACCCGATGAAAGACTTTCTGAACAGCTGGGGCTTGAGCCTCGCCGTATTCCTGCCCCTCATGGGCGCCCTCGTCATGTTCGTCGTGCCAAAAGCACGTGAACAGTTCCACAAGACGGTTGCACTTGGCACGAGTCTCGTCGTCGCGTTTATTGGCATCTTGTTGTTTGCCAATTTCGACTACGACGCGACTGGCACCATGCAATTTGTCGTGGACAAGTCGTGGATCCCGATCATCAACAGCCGCTACATCGTCGGCATGGATGGCATTTCGCTGCCGCTCATCGCCCTCACGATCCTTGTGGTCCCGTTGTGCATCATCTACTCGTGGAACCACTTCCCGGAGCCCCGTAATCCCAAGGCGTTCCTCATACTCATCCTCATCCTGCAGACAGGAATGATGGGATCGTTCGTCGCACAGGACCTCATCCTGTTCTTCGTGTTCTTTGAAGTTGTGCTCCTCCCGATGTACTTCATGATCGGTGTCTGGGGCGGGGAGAAGCGTCAGTACGCATCACTGAAGTTCTTCCTTTACACACTGTTCGGCTCGGCATTGATGATCGTCAGTTTCATGACGCTCTATTTCCTCTCCGATCAGATCGATGTCAACGGCACGATGATGCACACGTTCGACATGCGACTGCTTCCCGAGTTGGCCACCGGCATCTCTGCCGGCGCGGCCCTTTGGATCTTCGGCGGCATGTTCATGGGCTTCGGTATCAAGGTTCCGATGTTCCCGTTCCACACATGGTTGCCGGATGCCCACACCCAGGCTCCGACGGTCGGCTCGGTAATCCTGGCCGCTGTCCTCCTGAAGCTCGGCACTTACGGCTTTATCCGTATCGCGATCCCGATTCTCCCGGAAGCGGCTGAGACCTGGGCGCCGTTCATCGGCGTGCTTGCGGTCGTCGGAATCATCTACGGAGCTCTCTGCTGTCTGGCTCAGACTGACATGAAGCGACTCATCGCCTTCTCATCGGTCTCGCACATGGGTTTCGTCATGCTCGGCATTGCGACCCTTACCGATTTCGGCATTAACGCCGCGGTGTTCGGCATGGTCGCTCACGGTCTCATTACCGGCATGCTCTTCTTCATCGCCGGTTCGACCAAGGACCGTTTCCACACGCTGGACATCGCCCGCCTCGGCGGCATGCTCAAGCAAATGCCGCACATGGGCTGGATCCTCGGCTTCTCCATCATGGCGTCGCTCGGTTTGCCCGGCCTTGCCGGTTTCTGGGGCGAGTTCCCCGCGATCCTTGCCGCCTACAACCCGGGTGGCGATCTGAGCGTTGCGTTCTTCCGTGTTCTTATGGTGATCGCGGCGATCGGCACCGTGCTCGCGGCGGCGTACCTTCTCTGGCTCTACCAGCGGGTCGCATTCGGTGTACCGAAGGCAGAGTTCGAGGACGATCCGCACATCCATGACGTGAGCTTCACTGAGTGGGTCGCCTGGACCCCAATGCTCGTGTTCATCTTGGTGCTTGGTGTCTTCCCGAACCTGATCTTCCGGGTCACGGATGGCGCCGTCGCCAACGTGCTTTCGGCCATTCCCGGACACGGAGGCTGATCTCTTGTTCGCCCAGCTCGCGACGTTCGCGTGGACAGCGCCCAGTATCGACTATCACGCGCTCGCGCCCGAGATCATCGTCGCGGCCACGCTCGTCGTACTGGTTCTGGTCGACGCGTTCACCGGCGAGAATTCGCGCTGGGCGACTTCGTCGATCGCGGGCGTGGGCCTGCTCGCAGCACTGATCCCCGTCGTCTCGCTTGCGTATAACGGAACTGAGCGGATCCTTTTCGGTGGCGCATTTGTGGTCGACGATTACGCGCTCGTACTGAAGGCGCTGTTCCTACTCTCGGCGTACGTGGTGATTCTGCTTTCGACGAATTACATCGCCGAGGGGGACTACTACGAGGGCGAGTACTACCAACTCATCCTCGCGTCGGTGCTCGGAATGATGGTGATGGCGTCGGCTCGCGATCTCATCAGCATCTTCGTGGCTCTCGAACTGGTTTCGATCCCGGCGTACATGCTGGCGGGCTGGCGAAAGCGTGATGCGAAGAGCAATGAAGCCGGGCTGAAGTACTACCTGATGGGTGTATTCGCCTCGGCAATCCTTCTCTACGGCATGTCGCTGATCTTCGGGATCACCGGCTCAACCCTCCTCGTCGAAATCGGGCCAAAACTCGGCGAAGCGATCTCATCGCAACCGATTGTCACGCTCGGCATCGCGTTCGTGATCATCGGCTTCGGCTTCAAGGTCTCTGCGGTGCCCTTCCACACGTGGGCACCAGATGTGTATGAAGGCGCACCCACCCCAGTGACGTCGTTCCTTGCCGTGGCATCCAAGGCGGCGGGTTTTGTCGCCCTCATGAACATCTTGTTCATCGGGTTCTACGGTCGCGATGACGTCTACGGGCCGCTGATCTGGGTTCTCGCAGCCGTCACTATGACGTTCGGAAACCTCGTCGCCCTCCGACAGACCAACGTCGTGCGAATGCTGGCCTACTCGGGCATTGCCCAGGCCGGTTACATCCTCGCCCCGCTAGCAGTTGCGGGTACCAGCCTCGCAGTTGGCGGAGAAGCCTTGCGTGCGGTTGTTATTTACCTGCTCATCTACGCGGCGATGAATCTCGGAGCATTCGCAGTTGTGATCGCCGTCGCCCGTAAGACCCGCTCGGCATCGGTGAATTCATTCGCCGGACTGTTCCAGTACGCACCGGCGCTCACTGTCGCCATGACGGTTTTCCTCTTCGCCCTCGCTGGCATTCCGCCGGCCGGTGGGTGGTTCGCCAAGCTTGAGATTTTCCGAGCACTCACTGCAGCCGGAACCTCGGGTGGCTACATCCTTGCGACGCTCGTCGGTATCAACTCGGTCATTGCGTTCGGCTACTACGGACGTCTCATTCGGGTCATGTGGATGGACGATGCGCCTGATGGCGACGTCGCTCCGATCCGCGTGCCGGTGGCGTTGAAGGCGGCGGTGGTCCTCACCGTCGGAGTCACTGTCATCGTCGGCGTCTTCCCGGGTCTGCTGACACACTTCACCGATCCGATCACGCTCTTCTCCCTCGCCCGCTGAGCTCGAGGTGGTACCGGCGGGAGATGCTGGTGGGTCCATTCCATTCTCGGAGTTTGTTGATCGCGCTCTCTACGATCCCGATACAGGTTTCTATGCAACCGGCGGTCGTGCCGGCGGTCGCGGCGATTTCCTGACGAGCCCCGAAGTCGGCCCTCTGTTCGGCGCGGTCATCTCTCGGGCGCTCGACGAATGGTGGCACGAACTCGGCAATCCGGACCCGTTCGTCCTCGTCGAGGTCGGGGCCGGACCCGGAACCCTTGCCCGCTCGATTCGTCTCGCCGATCCCGAGTGCGCGGGCGTCCTTCTCCATGTTCTCGTCGAACTAGCCCCAAGCCAGCGTCTTCTGCACGAAGAGCATCTTCCCGGATGGGTGGGGGAGCGTTCGGGTGAGGAGCTTCAGGCCCTCATGCACCGCCGCCTCATCGGCGCCGGCCCGGTCTTTGTCTCGGCCCCTGAGCCGCCGTCATCGTTCAACGGAATCGCGCTCGCTAACGAGCTTCTCGACAACATTGCATTCGACATCGTTCGCGAGCGATCGGGAGGAAACGGCGCTGGTCTATTCGACGCCCTGGAAGTAGCGATCGACGCCGACGGCGTCTGTGAATTCGTCGTGCGTGCCCTTGATCAGTCGAAGGACGCGCCGATTCGTGAACTCGCTTCAAACATTGATTCCGGTGGCACGGGCGACTGGTTTCCCCTACAGGCGCAGGCGATTGATTGGATCACCGACATGCGTTCTCGCATCGGCACCGGTCGCCTCGTGGTAATCGACTACGCAGCTACGACAGCACAACTTGCGCAACGACCGGACTTTGGTTGGATGCGCACGTTTCAAGGACACGAGCGCGGGTCACATCCCCTCGATTCACCTGGATCACAGGACATCACCGTGGATGTCGCTCTTGATCAGATCCAGATGAACGCACCGGCGGACGTCGTTGAGTCCCAGAGTCAATTTCTCACGCGATTCGGCATCGACGATCTGGTCGACGAAGGCCGACGGACTTGGGAGGCGAACTCGCATGCTCCTGGCTTGAGCGAAATCCGGGGCCGCAGTCGCATACGCGAAGCAGAAGCGCTTCTCGAGGGCAGGGGACTGGGCGGATTCACTGTTCTGCAATGGATCGTTGCGAGGAAGTCGGGCGAAGCGAACGAAACAGGCCGGTAGGCTCCGTCAATAGATCCGTTCAGGGGGGTTAATCGTGACCGAAAACTCGAATACCGACGCAACGATCGAGGACTATTTTCTCGAGGAGCGAACCTTTGCGCCGTCACCGGAATTCGTCGCACAAGCTCTCGTGTCGGATGATTCTCTTTACCGCGAGGCCGAGGCGGATTATGAGGCTTTCTGGGCCCGGCAGGCCCGCGAACTGCTGACGTGGTCGAAAGATTTCGACACGACACTCGAATGGGAACTACCGGACGCGAAATGGTTCGTTGGTGGCGAACTGAATGTCTCGGCGAACTGTCTTGATCGGCATGTTGACGCCGGAATCGGCGACAGGATTGCGTTCCACTGGGAAGGCGAACCCGGTGACACCCGCACAATCACCTACTCGGATCTGCTGACCGAAGTCTCGAAGTTCGCGAACGTACTGAAGGGCCTCGGCGTCGAACGCGGCGATCGAGTTGCGATCTACATGCCGATGATCCCGGAACTTCCGGTGGCGATGCTGGCCTGCACTCGCATCGGTGCGGCGCATTCCGTGATCTTCGGTGGATTCTCCCCAGACTCAATCATCGACCGCGTCCAGGATGGCGAGTGCAAGGTGATCATCACCGCCGACGGTGGCTACCGAAAAGGCGCAGCGGCTCCTCTCAAAGTGAACGTGGACGTCGCAGTTGTCGATTGTCCGTCGGTGACCGGCGTCGTCGTTGTCCGGCGTACCGGATCCGATGTTGTGATGGTTGATGGTCGGGATCACTGGTATCACGAGCTCATGTTGTCGGCATCGGACGTCTCCGTTCCGGAGGCGATGAGCTCAGAGGATCTGCTTTTCCTTCTGTACACCTCTGGTACCACGGCAAAGCCCAAGGGCATCATGCACACCACAGGCGGGTACCTCACTCAGGTGGCGTTCTCGTACAAGTACGTGTTCGACCTGAAACCAGAGACGGACGTCTATTGGTGCTCTGCCGATATCGGCTGGGTTACGGGCCATAGCTACATCGTCTACGGGCCGCTAGCCAACGGGGCAACGTCGGTCCTGTACGAAGGCACTCCCGACACGCCGGCCAAAGACCGGATGTGGGACATCGTCGAGCGATATGGCGTAACGCAGCTGTACACCGCGCCGACCGCGATCCGCATGTTCATGAAATGGGGCGACACCGAGCCCGCTGCACACGACCTTTCGTCGTTGCGCCTCCTCGGCACGGTTGGTGAGTCAATTAATCCCGAAGCATGGATGTGGTATCACGAGCACATCGGCGGGAGTCGATGCCCAATTGTTGATACGTGGTGGCAGACCGAAACCGGCGGACAGATGATCACGCCCCTCCCGGGTGTCACGGTCACCAAGCCTGGATCGGCAACATTTGCGCTGCCAGGAATCGGCGTTGAAGTGGTGGACGAAGAAGGAAATCGGATTGAGCACGGTGGTGGCTATCTCACGCTCACTCGTCCGTGGCCGGCGATGCTCCGCGGTATCTGGGGAGATCCCGATCGCTATCGCAAGACGTATTGGAGTCAATATCCAGGCCGCTATTTCGCAGGCGACGGCGCCAAGATCGACGAAGACGGATACCTCTGGCTTCTCGGTCGCGTCGACGACGTGATGAACGTTTCCGGTCATCGCATCTCGACTACGGAGGTCGAAAGCGCATTGGTCGATCATCGTTCCGTAGCCGAAGCCGCGGTAGTTGGAGCAACTGACGATCTCACCGGTCAAGCAATTGTCGGGTACGTGATTCTGCGTAGTTCGATCACCGCCAATGACGATCTCGTCGAGGAACTTCGTCAGCACGTCGCCCAAAAGATCGGTCCCACCGCACGCCCGAAGCGCGTGATCATCGTTCCTGATCTGCCAAAGACCCGAAGCGGAAAGATTATGCGCCGTCTTCTCCGCGATGTCGCAGAAGGTCGCGATCTGGGAGACACGACGACACTTGCCGATCCCAGCGTCGTCGATGCAATAAAGAAGAGTGCTGCACACGGTCCGGGAAGTGGCGCATGACCTTCACGCCGGATTCACCTGACGAACAACCGGAGAATTGGCACTGGCGCGATGGTCCCGTCGCTCCTGGTCGCGCCGTGGTCTTCGACATGGACGGCGTTCTTTCCGATGCATCGCGTCGACAGCATTATCTCGATTGGCCCTATCGCGACTGGGAAGCATTCTTCGCTGCGTGCGGTGAGGATGATCCGATCGCGGAAGTTGCACGTCTCCTTGATTGTCTCGACAGTGAACTGACGATCCTTTTGCTTACTGCGCGACCATTACGCGTTCGTCCGCAGACACTCGGCTGGTTAGATCGTTACAAGTTGCGTTGGGACGCGTTGATCATGCGCGGATGGGACGATCACGGTTCATCGCGCCTGTTCAAACAACGGGTAGTGCGAGAGTTCCGCAACTATGGATTCGATCTCACCCTCGCCTTCGAGGACGATCGACGAAACTGGGAGATGTTCCATGCCGAAGGCATTCCGTGCGTCTACATCCACTCCGGCTACTACGACTGATCGTTACGAACTCGAAAAGAGTTTGTCGAAGAGTTAGTCGCGGAAGTTGTTGAACTGCAGGGGAATCTCAAGATCGGTCTTCTTGAGACCTTCCATTACGGCTTGGAGATCGTCGCGCTTCTTGCCTGTTACACGAACCTGATCCCCTTGGGTCTGGGACTGGATTCCCTTAAGTCCCATCTCCTTGATGGCCTTGTTCACGGCTCTGGCCTTCTCCGAGGTGATTCCGGCATTGATCTTGACGTTCTGGCGCACAGTTCCACCGGCGGCATCTTCGACCTTGCCGTACTCGAGTGATTTGAGCGAGACCTTGCGCTTGACGAGTTTCTCTTCGAGAACCTGACGAACGGCTGTCAACCGGTCGGAGCTACTCGATTTCAGATCGATCTCGAGATCCTTCAACTCGATCGACGAGTTGGTTCCCTTGAAATCGAATCGCGTGGTGAGCTCGCGTTCGGCCTGATCGACCGCATTGCGGATCTCCTGCTCGTCAACCTCCGAGACGACATCGAAACTCGGCATGTGGGCTCTCCTCAGTGGCGCAGCGGTGGGCAGCCTCGTGCTGCCACACCGGACGAATCGCGAATTGCTTGTCGCGGACTACTCCAGAACCGTACCGGCGGCCCCGCCTGAAAGGCGGGGGCCGGTTGGTGGGCCGGGAAGGATTCGAACCTTCGAAGGCATAACCGACGGGTTTACAGCCCGTTCCCTTTGGCCACTCGGGCACCGACCCAGAAGTGAAGGACTCTAGCGGAGGTCGGTCCCCCCTCCGAATCTGAAGCGATCGCTCGCTGGCCCGACAAGCCGAAACGCGTGTCTCAGAGCATTTTCTGCATGAGCATGACGTCGAGCCACTTACCGAATTTTCGCCCGACCTCGCGTTCGATGCCGATTTCTTCGAACCCGAGGGATGAATGCAGCGCTATCGATGCAGCGTGATCGCCCACGATTCGGGCCATCATCGAATGAAAACCGCGCGTTTCGGCGCAGTCGATGAGCTCGGCGAGTAGGGCCCGTCCCACACCGGTCCCGCGGTGATCACCGCGCACGTAGACGGAGTCTTCGACGGTGGAGGAGTAGGCGGGTCTGCTTCGATAGGGCGAAAGTGCCCCGAATCCGATGATTTCCCCGTCGATCTCGGCCACTACGACGGCCATCGCCCCAGAACGGGCTTCGAGCCAGGCTTCCTGTTCAGCGAGGGAACGGGGCACGAGATCGAACGTGACCGTCGATCCCTCGACCTCAACGTTGTAAATTCGACGGATTGCCTCGGCATCAGCGGGGTGGGCCAAACGCAAGTTCACGTCGCTCACCGTATCGCTCGCGAATGCCCCAGCCGGGCCGAGTTAAGCCGAGTTGGGAACTCCGGAGCGCTCATGGCATGATGACGAGCCTGTGTTGGCCACTTCGGTGGTCAACGCGCCCCCTTAGCTCAGTCGGCAGAGCGTTTCCATGGTAAGGAAAAGGTCGACAGTTCGATTCTGTCAGGGGGCTCTGTACCGGTTGGGTCTTGGCCTCACCGGCGAACCGGTCGGCGTAGCTCAGACGGTTAGAGCACTCGGCTCATAATCGAGTGGTCGTCGGTTCGAATCCGACCGCCGACACCAGTTTCACCAGCAAAGTTTCAACAGCAGCACCGATACATGCAGTACTGATACATGCAGCACCGATACATGCAGTACCGAAATCCAAACCCTCGTAGAGAAAGCTAGTCAGGAGAATACCGTGGCACGTGAGAAATTTGAGCGGACTAAGCCGCATGCGAATGTTGGCACGATGGGTCATATTGACCATGGCAAGACCACGTTGACGGCTGCGATTACGAAGGTTCTGCATGATGCGGATCCGACGCATAATTCGTTTACGGAGTTCGCGAATATTGATAAGGCTCCGGAAGAACGTGAGCGTGGTATCACGATCAATATTTCCCATGTTGAGTATGAGACCGAGGGTCGTCATTACGCGCATGTGGATATGCCTGGTCATGCTGATTACATCAAGAACATGATCACGGGTGCCGCGCAGGTTGATGGTGCGATCCTGGTTGTGTCGGCTGCTGATGGTCCGATGCCTCAGACGCGTGAGCATGTTCTGCTTGCCCGTCAGGTTGGTGTGCCGTCGCTTGTTGTTGCGTTGAACAAGGTCGACATGGTTGATGATGAAGAGCTTCTTGATCTTGTGGAGCTTGAGGTTCGTGAGCTTTTGAACGAGTACGAATTCCCGGGTGACGATGTTCCGGTCATCAAGGTTTCGGCGTTGAAGGCTCTTGAAGGTGATGCGACTGCTACTGCGCAGATCCTTGAGTTGATGGCTGCTGTTGATTCGTACATTCCGCAGCCTGAGCGTGACACGGACAAGCCGTTCCTCATGCCGATTGAAGATGTGTTTACGATCACGGGTCGTGGCACGGTTGTCACGGGTCGTGTTGAGCAGGGCATTGTTCACACCGGTGACGAAATCGAAATCATTGGTATTAAGCCGACGCAGAAGACGACGTGTACTGGTGTTGAGATGTTCCGCAAGCTCCTTGATGAGGGTCGTGCGGGAGACAACATTGGTGCGCTTCTTCGTGGAACGAAGAAGGAAGAAGTTGAACGCGGTCAGGTTCTCGCCAAGCCGGGTTCGATTACTCCTCATACGCAGTTCGAAGCGCAGACCTATGTGCTTACGAAGGAAGAAGGCGGCCGTCATAAGCCGTTCTTCACGAATTATCGTCCGCAGTTCTATTTCCGTACGACTGACGTAACGGGTCAGATCTCGCTTCCGGAAGGCACTGAAATGTGTATCCCGGGTGACAACACGGTCATGACCGTCGAGTTGATCCATCCGATCGCGATGGAAGAAGGCCTCCGTTTCGCTATCCGCGAAGGTGGCCGTACCGTCGGCGCCGGACGCGTCACCAAGATCCTCAAGTAATCACTTTCGACTGACTGGTCCGCTAGACCGGTCATGATGCAGGAGCCGACATGGCAAGAAATGACAAGCGCATCGCCGTCACTCTCGAGTGCCAGGTGTGCAAACGACGTAACTACATCACGACCAAGAACAAGGTCAACGATCGCGAACGCATCGAACTGACCAAGTACTGCAAGTGGGACCGGGTGCACACCGCACACAAGGAAACCCGCTGAGTGATTTCAGGGCCGGCACGTCGCCGTCCCCGATCCCATTCGAGTCTGCGTCGGTGGTAGCTCTTCGAGCGGCCACCGACGTGGCGCGTCCGGGGACAGATGACGTACCGGATCTGGTGGATAGGGCTCGACTCGGTGATCGGGGCGCGTTCGATGCCTTGGTTCGCATCACCTATGCCGGCACCTACGCCCTTGCTCTTCGGTTGACCGGAAACGAAGACGATGCGCGCGATGTTGTCCAGGATGCGTATCTGCGCGCGTTCCGGGGTCTGCGCCGCTTTCGGGGTGATGCCCGCTTCACTACGTGGCTCTATCGGATCACGGCGAATTGTGCATCTACCCATCTCGGCCGGCGCCGGCGCCATCGTCATGAGTCAATCGACGATGAACTCGTGGTCGCCGATCTCCAACCCGCCAACGATCCGGTGGGGCGGGCTGAATCGGCGGATCTGCGCGATCGGGTCCAGGACGCACTGCGGACCCTGCCTCCCCGTTTGCGATCAGTTGTCGTGCTGCGCGACATCTACGACATGTCTCACGAGGGCATTGCCACTGAACTGGGGATTTCCGTTTCTGCGGCGAAAGTCCGGCTTCACCGGGCCCGTCGAAAGTTGAACGAGCTTCTCTTCATACGGACCGACGAGGGTCACGATGAGAGGTGAGCACCCGTCGGGGCGCGGTCGAACCCGTCTGTGCCGCGAGGTCGCGGCAGTATTACCTGCGTTGATCGACGAGCCGGAGGCGCTCGAGGGCCTTGGGGGCGGAACAGGGGAGCAGCACCTTCGGGAATGCCTGCGCTGCCAGGCTGAGGTGGCCAGATACCGACGCCTGCGCCGTGCGATGCGGGGCCTTTCGGAGGTCGGGAACCTGACAGATTCGGGTCCCGGATCGCCTCGGGCGACGGCCGTTGCCATCGAGACGCTCGAACTGGCTCTCGACGAGGCGATCGGCCGACGGGAACGGATCCTGAAGCCGATGCGGAAAACGGCACTTCTGGGCGGAATCGCGGCGGCGACTGCGGCGGGGGTCGGTGGCGTCTTGGTGCTGGCGACCCGGCGCCGATCGGCCTGATCGGCAGCTCCGCAGAGGGTCGTCGGAAGTCGGTTCGCTTGGCGGGGTACGCGGGGCCTAGTGTCTTCCGTTCAGGCCTTCGAGGTCTGGCCGATCGCGTCGGCTGGTATTCTCGAAGTTCTGTCCGTATGCCCTAGGGCAGTAGCTCAATTGGTAGAGCACCGGTCTCCAAAACCGAAGGTTGCGGGTTCAAGTCCCTCCTGCCCTGCTCAATCGCAATCAGGATCTTGATCAGATCCTCCGTCTCACGAAACCAGTGGGAAGTCTTGGTATGTCGTTAAATCGAGAACAAAAACGCATGTTGCAGCGCCAAGGAGAACTTGGCCCTGATGGCGAACCACTGCGAACTCGTCGCGGCCCGCAGGCTCGCGTCAAAGAACGAACTGGTCCGGTGGAGTTTTACCGTGAAGTTCGATCTGAACTGCGCAAGGTGGCCTGGCCCACGAAGTCGGAAACCATCAACTACACGATCATCACGATTATCACCCTCATCGTGTTCACCGCTCTGATCTTTGGCATCGACTGGGTGTTTGCCGAGGCTGTACTGAAACTCTTCAACGTGTAATGACCTCCTCATCGAACGACGAGACCTCCATGTCTGAACAATCCACGAGTGAATCCGACGCAACGGCAGATGCCGTCGCTGTCGACGTCCTCGATCCAATCGCTCCCGAAGCCGAAGCCGAAGCCGAAGCCGAAGCCACCGATGTCGCTGAAGCCGACGTCGAAGTCATCGACACTGATGATCTTCTCGAGGAAGCCCAGCCGCGGCCGCAGAGCCCTTTCGATCGTCCCGGTCGCTGGTTCGTGGTGCATACGCAGTCTGGCTACGAGAAGAAGGTCAAGCAGAACCTCGAGGCGCGTATCTCCTCCATGAATATGGAGGACAACATCCATGAGGTCGTCATTCCTATGGAAGACGTCGTCGAGTTCAAGAACGGCAAGAAGCAGGTCGTCCAGAAGAAGGTCTTCCCCGGCTACCTCCTCGTGCGCTGTGACATGGAAGACGACTCCTGGTACGTGATTCGCAACACGCCTGGCGTGACTGGATTCGTCGGCCAAGGCGCAAAGCCCTCACCACTGCCTCGTCGCGATGTCGAAACTTTCCTCCAGGTCAAGGAAGAAGGCGACGAAATCGCAACAAAGCGGGGCAAGCCACGTCTCGAATACGAGATGGGCGAGACCGTTCGTGTGAAGGAAGGCCCGTTCGCCGACTTCTCCGGAGAGATCGTCGAGATCAACGAAGACCAACTCAAGGTCAAGGTTCTCGTCAACATCTTCGGACGCGAGACCCCAGTCGAGCTCGAGTTCTCTCAGGTCGCAAAGCTGTAACTGCGGCGTCGCCGCAGCCGGAACATCTGTTCCACATCAGTTCCGTTATCAACGAATTTCCCCGAAATTGTCACACGAAATTGTCACACGAAATTGTCAATGGCGGCCGTAGCCGCCAAACTCTTCCTCCGCTCGGACGCCAGTGCGCCTGACGAACATCGATCAAGAAGCGAGTTGCCAGCATGGCCAAGAAGAAGGTTTCGGCCGTAGTCAAAATCCAGATTCCTGCGGGTGGCGCCACTCCGGCCCCTCCGGTGGGTACGGCGCTCGGCCCGCACGGCGTGGCGATCATGGACTTCTGCAAGGAGTACAACGCCAAGACTGAGGCACAGCGCGGCACGATCGTGCCCGTCGAGATCACGGTGTTCGAGGATCGTTCGTTCTCATTCATCCTCAAGACGCCGCCGACCTCAGTTCTGATCAAGCAGGCCGCTGGTCTCGAGAAGGCCGCCAACAATCCCTCCAAGGAGATCGTCGGTTCGATCACCGACGCTCAGGTCACCGAGATCGCACAGATCAAGATGCCCGATCTCAACGCAAACGACATCGAAGCCGCCCGCCTCCAGGTTGCTGGCACCGCCCGTTCCATGGGCGTCGAAGTCGTCTGACATTCGTTTCGGCCCGCAACCGCAGGCCAACCCTGACCGCGACGACCTCGCCCGGCAGGTTCCACCCGCATCAGTAGTGATGCACAACCCGAGGGAGCCATCATGGCGAAGCACGGCAAGAAGTACAACGAGGCAGTTGCCCGTTACGACAATCTCAAGCAGAACAGCTCCCCGGAGGCCGTGGCCCTCGTGAAGAGTCTCGCAACTGCGAAGTTCGACGAAACCGTTGAACTCGCCGTGCGTCTGGGTGTCGATCCCCGCAAAGCCGACCAAATGGTTCGCGGCACCGTGGCCCTTCCGTCCGGAACGGGAACCGATGTCCGCATCGCCGTGTTCGCCACTGGCGATGCCGCGACCGCCGCCCGCGAGGCCGGAGCCGACATCGTCGGAGCCGAGGACCTCATCGCTCAGGTCGAAGGCGGCATGCTTGACTTCGACGTGGCCATCTCGACGCCCGATCTGATGCCTCAGGTCGGCAAGCTCGGCCGTGCCCTCGGACCGCGTGGTCTCATGCCGAACCCGAAGACCGGCACCGTCACGACCGACGTCGGCAAGGCAGTCACCGATTTCAAGGGCGGCAAGGTCGAGTACCGCACCGATCGCCATGGCAACGTCCACGTTCCAATCGGCAAGGTCAGCTTTGAGGCTCCGGCCATCGTCGCCAACCTCCGGGCCGTCCTCGAAGAACTCGACCGGGCCAAGCCGGCATCGGCCAAGGGCCGCTATTTCCGTCGCGTGGTGCTCTCCTCGACCATGGGCCCCAGCATCCAGATCGATCCGCAGCGCATGCTCGTCGTCGACGAGGTCTGAGCCGCACCCGAAATCTTCGTTTCTGGCCGGTTCTCCATCTGGCCGATACAGTTCGCAGTCCGGTTCGGGGAGTCCGCTCCCGGAACCACAGTTCCAAGGTCCGAGAAGTTCGGCCCGCACGACAAAAAATCGAATTCAATTCCGCTCGCCGCAGACATCCGGTGCCCGAAAGGGCGTAAAGGAACCCAGCACCATCGGGTTCCACCTGACGAGGTGAACCTCCGAACCACGGGGCGTTCTCGCGCAAGCGGCGGACGCCCCGTCGGCATTTTTCCCGGTTGTTTCCGGGGGACAGATCGATGTGGCACGGATGCCTTGTGCATCCACCCTGGCGCCATCCGGCGTCGGAACCCACCAGTGCTTCGGGTGACTTCCCTGGAAACAGCGGAAAGCGCCGGAAGCCTCAGAAAGAGAGAGGAGGTGCGATGGACAACCCGAGACCGGAAAAGGTGGCAGTAGTTGCCGAGGTGCGAGAGCGCCTGAGCAATTCTGATGCCGCGCTACTTACCGAATATCGCGGAATCACCGTGAGCGAGCTGGCAACACTGCGCAGTGCGCTTCGTGATGCTGGCGGTGAGTACAAGGTCTACAAGAACACGCTCGTGCGATTTGCGGCGCGTGAACTCGGACTTGATCTTGACGAGCACCTGACCGGACCGACGGCTATCGCCTTCGTTCCGACCGGCGGAAACGGTGATCCCGTGGCCGTCGCCAAGGCCTTGCGCGAATTCGCAAAGGGCAATCCCAATCTGGTGATCAAGGGCGGTGTCCTTGGCGAGATGCTTCTGTCCGCCGCTGACGCCAAAGCCCTGGCTGAAGTTGCTCCCCGTGAGGAACTTCTCGCTCGCTTTGCTGGCCTTCTTGCCGCCCCGCTCCAGCAGTTCGCGGGACTCCTGCAGGCCGTTCCCCGCAGCTTCGCTTATGGCCTTGCCGCTCTTATCGAGCAGCAAGGTGGCGTTGTCGAGGCCCCCGTGGCCCCGGCCGAGCCCGAAGCCGTCGAAGAACCGACTGCACCCGCAGACGAAGCGCTGACAGACGAGACCGAAGCCCCGGCAGCAGAGGCTGACGCCCCTGTTTCCGAAGACACCACCGAAACCACCGAAGCCTCGGCCGATGCCGAAGCTGAACCCACCGACGATGCCCCGGCCGATGCCGAGGCCGACACCCAGGAGAGCTGAACATGGCTACCAAGGAAGAAATCCTCGACTCGATCGCCAGCATGTCTGTCCTCGAGCTCAGTGAACTGCTCAAGGACTTCGAAGAGAAGTTCGGCGTTACCGCTGCGGCCCCGGCCGCAGTTGCTGCAGCTCCGGCTGCAGGTGGCGGCGGCGAAGTTGCCGAAGAGAAGGACGAATTTGACGTCGTTCTCACCGGCGCCGGCGACAAGAAGATCCAGGTCATCAAAGAGGTTCGTGCCCTCACGAACCTTGGCCTCAAGGAAGCCAAGGACCTCGTCGATGGCGCACCCCAGAACGTGCTCGAGCACGTCTCGAAGGATGACGCCGAAAAGGCAAAGGCCGCCCTCGAGGCAGCCGGCGCTTCCGTCGAAGTCAAGTAATTCCTGCGGCTCCGGCCGTGTTTTTCGAGAGATGGCCTGTCCTACGGGGCGGGCCATTTCCCGTTTTCCGGCCCGTTTTCCGTCCAGATGCTTGACCGGCGGACCAGATCCCCTTACTGTCTCCCTCAATCTGACCGGGGAGTAGTGGTTGATCCCTCGTGTGAGCGCCTGAATCCCCGACTTTCGATGTCATGGGTTCCCGGGTTGCTCTTCTACGCGCTTGCCCTCTAGGATCGCTCTTCGCCGTGCTCTCGATCCGAGCCGCTTCTTGTCGTTCTCACGAACAGTTGCGAATTCGACGCGGTGCGCCCCGATCTTGTTCCGCCGTATCTGCACATCTTGCGTTTCGAAGCTGTGCCCTCCAACAAAGAGGAGACATCCTTGTCTGTTCGTCCGACCGTACGTGAGCGTTATTCGTTCGCCAATCTCGACGAAGTTCTCGAACTGCCCGATCTGATCGCTATTCAGCGGGCGTCGTTCGAATGGTTCCTCCATCAGGGACTAGCGGAGACCTTCCGGGACATCAGCCCGATCAAGGACTTCACCGAGACGCTCCAACTCGAGCTCGAGTTCGATCCGAACGACGAGGACCTGCGTCCGCCGCCGAAGTTCACGGTGGAGGAGTGCAAGGAGAAGGACATGACCTTCTCCGCGCCGATTTTCGTTCGTGCGCGTTTCATGAACGCCAGCACCGGTGAAATCAAGGAACAGACGGTGTTCATGGGCGACTTCCCCATGATGACCGACAAGGGCACGTTCGTGATCAACGGCACCGAGCGCGTCGTTGTGTCGCAGCTTGTCCGTTCACCCGGCGTCATCTTCCAGCCCGGCGAGCGTTTCCGACTGCGCAACCTCTCGAAGCATCAGCTCGTCACCGGCACGATCCATCCTTACCGCGGTGAGTGGATCGAATTCGATGTCGAACAAAAGCCAGGCAAGGACGTCACCGCTGGCGCCCGCGTTGCCCGCAAGCGTCGCATCAGCCTGTTCACCCTTCTTCGTGCCCTCGGCTACGACGAAGAGAACTATCCCGGTTTCCTTGACCGTTTCGTGCGCCACTTCGACTTCCTCGACGGCCAGTGGGACAAGGACCGCGAAGTTTCCCCGACACAGGACGAAGCTCTCGTCGAGATCTACAAGCGTGCCCGTCCGGGCGAACCGCCGTCGGTTGATTCCGCTCGCGCCTACTTCCGTAACGCGTTCTTCGAGAACCGTCGCTACGACCTCTCCCGAGTCGGTCGTTACAAGCTCAACCGCAAGCTCGGCCCGGAACTCGACAAGCTCGAGAAGCTCTTCAACATCAAACTCGAGCGTCCGGAACTTGATCAGTCCGTGCTTACGCCGGCTGAAGTTCTCGCCTCGACTTCGTATCTGCTGAACCTCGTGAACGCCGAGCCGGGTTACCGCCTCGATGATCAGGACCATTTCGCGAACCGTCGCATCCGCTCGGTCGGCGAACTGATTCAGAACCAGGTCCGAATCGGCCTGTCGCGTATGGAGCGGGTTGTGCGCGAGCGCATGACCACTCAAGACGTCGAAGCGATCACGCCGCAGACGCTCATCAACATCCGTCCCGTGGTTGCGTCGATCAAGGAGTTCTTTGGAACCTCCCAGTTGTCGCAGTTCATGGATCAGGTGAATCCGCTTTCGGGCCTCACCCACCGTCGTCGTCTCTCGGCGCTCGGCCCAGGTGGTCTGTCGCGCGAGCGTGCCGGTTTCGAAGTCCGCGACGTTCACTTCAGCCATTACGGCCGCATGTGTCCGATCGAAACCCCTGAAGGTCCGAACATCGGTCTCATCGGTGCGTTGGCCACCTTCGCTCGGGTCAACGAATTCGGCTTCATCGAATCGCCGTATCGCAAGGTCGTCAACGGCAAGGTCACCGACCAGATCGTGTTTCTCGCCGCCGATGAGGAAGAGGAGTACGTCGTCGCCCAGGCGAACGCACCGCTCAACCCGGACGGCTCGTTCAAGGCCGATCGCGTTCTTGTGCGTCGTTCACCTCAGGCCGCAACGCTCGGCGAACTCAAGCTCATGCTCGAGCGCGACGTCTTCTTCGGTGCGACCACAGAAATCTCCAATGTTCCGCCGATTGAAGTTCAGCTCATGGACGTTTCACCGAAGCAAATTGTTTCGGTCGCAACCGCGCTGATTCCCTTCCTCGAACACGACGATGCAAACCGTGCGCTCATGGGCGCCAACATGCAGCGTCAGGCCGTTCCGTTGCTTCGCGCTGAAGCTCCGTACATCGGTACCGGCATCGAGTCACGTGCCGCACGCGACGCGGCCGACATGATCATCGCCGACGACGACGGTGTTGTCACCGAAGTCGATGGCAATGCACTCACGGTCGAGTACAAGTCGCAGGGTCGTCGGGTTTACCGCCTACTCAAGTTCGAACGCTCGAACCAAGACACCTGCATCAACCAGAAGCCCATCGTGGCTCTCGGCCAGGCCATCAAGAAGGGCGACATCCTCGCTCACGGTCCCTCGACCGACAACGGTGAACTCGCACTCGGCAAGAACCTCGTCGTGGCGTTCATGACATGGGAGGGCTACAACTTCGAGGACGCGATCATCCTTTCGGAGCGCCTAGTGAAGGACGACGTGCTCACGTCGATCCACATCAAGGAGCACGAGATCGATGCCCGCGACACGAAGCTCGGTCCGGAAGAGATCACCCGGGACATCCCGAACCTCTCAGACGAAATCCTCGCCGACCTTGACGAGCGCGGCATCATCCGTGTCGGTGCTGAGGTTTCCGCAGGAGACGTTCTCGTCGGAAAGGTCACCCCGAAGGGCGAGACCGAACTGACCCCGGAAGAGCGTCTACTCCGTGCCATCTTTGGTGAAAAGGCCCGCGAGGTGCGCGACACCTCACTCAAGGTTCCTCACGGCGAAGTTGGCAAGGTCATTGACGTCAAGGTGTTCAGCCGCGATGACGGCAACGAACTTCCCCCGGGCGTCAATCAGCTCGTGCGTGTCTACGTCGCACAGAAGCGCAAGATCAGCGTGGGCGACAAGCTCGCCGGTCGCCATGGCAACAAGGGCGTTATCTCCAAGATCCTTCCGATCGAGGACATGCCGTTCATGCTTGATGGCACTCCCGTCGACATCATCCTCAATCCGCTCGGTGTCCCGTCCCGAATGAACGTCGGCCAGGTGCTCGAAGCGCATCTCGGTTACGCCGCTCGTTACGGATGGACAGTTGATGGCGAAACTGTCGGACAAACCGCGATTCGCGGAACCGAGAGCAAGACCCGTCCGACCACGCCGCCAGCCACGCTCGTCGCCACGCCCGTCTTCGACGGCGCACATTGGGACGAAACCGATCAGGCCGGAAAGCATCCGACCATCAAGAGGATCTTCCAGAACCTCACACCGGAAGCCTCCGATCCTCGTTACGGCGACAACGGTCGCATGATGCAGGACGACGGTAAGACCACGTTGTTCAACGGTCGCACCGGAGAGAAGTACGACAACCCGATCACGGTCGGCATCGTCTACATCCTGAAACTGGCGCATCTCGTCGACGACAAGATTCACGCCCGTTCGACCGGCCCGTACTCCATGATCACCCAGCAGCCGCTGGGCGGTAAGGCGCAGTTCGGTGGGCAGCGATTCGGAGAAATGGAAGTGTGGGCTCTCGAGGCCTACGGAGCGGCGTACTGCCTGCAGGAACTGCTCACCATTAAGTCCGATGACGTCCTCGGCCGCGTGAAGGTCTACGAGGCCATCGTCAAGGGCGAGAACATCCCCGAGCCGGGCATTCCCGAGAGCTTCAAGGTTCTCATCAAGGAAATGCAGGCACTCTGCCTCAACGTCGAGGTGCTCAACACCTCTGGCGCCGAGATTGAGATGCGCGAGCTCGATGAAGACATTTTCCGTACAGCCGAAGAACTCGGAATCGACCTCTCGCGCCCCGAAAGAGGCAGCGACGAGGAAGATGCTCGACGCCAGGCAGAGAGGGGCTAGAGGAATGGCAATGCTCGACGTCAACACCTTTGATCAACTGCGAATCGGACTGGCAACAGCCGACTCCATCCGCACATGGTCCAACGGCGAAGTCAAGAAGCCGGAGACCATCAACTACCGAACCCTCAAGCCTGAGAAGGACGGACTCTTCTGCGAGAAGATCTTCGGCCCTCAGAAGGACTGGGAGTGCTACTGCGGCAAGTACAAGCGTGTCCGTTTCAAGGGCATCATCTGCGAGCGTTGTGGCGTTGAAGTCACCCGTTCGAAGGTCCGCCGCGAGCGCATGGGTCACATCGAACTCGCCGCTCCGGTCGTGCACATCTGGTACCTCCGCGGCACCCGTTCCTGGCTCGCGTACCTCCTCATGGGTACCGAAGCGAAGGAAGAGATCAAGGCAAAGCAGCTCGAAAAGGTCATCTACTTCGCGGCGAACATCGTCACGTATGTCGATGACGAGCGTCGTCATGCCGAACTCCCGAACCTCGAAGCAGAGATGCTCGGCGAGAAGGATGTCATCGAGAAGGAGCGTGACGTCGAAGTCGACAAGCGCTTCAAGGCCCTCGAAGCCGAGATCGCTGAACTCGAAAAGGAAGGCGCAAAAGACGCCGACATCAAGGCCCGTCAGCGCGCCGCCGAGAAGGACCTTCAGTCCATTCGCGAGCGTTACGACATGGAACTCGATCTCGTTGTTCGTGCGTTCGATGAGTTCAAAGACATTTTCGCCCGCAAGATCATTGAAGACGAGATGCTGTGGCGCGAACTGCTCGACCGTTACGGCGAGTACTTCGAAGGCGGCATGGGTGCTGATGCGATCGCTCGACTGATCGACCGCATTGATCTTGACGCTGACGAGATTCGTCTCCGCGAGCAGATCGACCCGGCCGAAGGCGTTAAGCCGCTCTCGGCGCAGCGCAAGCAGAAGTCGATCAAGCGTCTCAAGATCGTTACGGCGTTCAACCGTCGCGATGAGAACGGCCGTCGCATCAACGATCCCCGCGCCATGATCCTCGACGTTGTCCCGGTCATCCCGCCGGAACTGCGCCCGATGGTTCAGCTCGATGGTGGCCGTTTCGCGACCTCCGATCTCAACGACCTTTACCGTCGCGTGATCAACCGGAACAACCGCCTCAAGCGTCTGCTCGATCTTGGTGCCCCCGAGATCATCGTGAACAACGAAAAGCGCATGCTCCAGGAAGCTGTCGACGCATTGTTCGACAACGGTCGCCGTGGCCGTCCGGTCACCGGCCCGGGCAATCGTCCGCTGAAGTCGCTGTCCGACATGCTCAAGGGCAAGCAGGGCCGCTTCCGTCAGAACCTTCTCGGTAAGCGCGTCGATTACTCCGGCCGTTCGGTCATCGTGTGTGGTCCGACCCTCAAGCTTCACCAGTGCGGTCTTCCCAAGCTCATGGCGCTCGAACTGTTCAAGCCGTTCGTCATGAAGAAGCTTGTCGATGCCGAACTGGCGCAGAACATTAAGTCGGCCAAGCGCATGGTCGAGCGTCGTCGTCCGCAGGTGTGGGATGTCCTCGAAGAGGTCATCAAGGAACACCCGGTCATGCTCAACCGTGCCCCCACGTTGCATCGTCTCGGCATCCAGGCGTTCGAGCCCGTGCTGGTCGAAGGCAAAGCCATCCAGATTCATCCCCTCGTGTGCACCGCGTTCAACGCGGACTTCGACGGCGATCAGATGGCTGTGCATCTTCCGCTCTCGGCCGAAGCGCAAGCTGAAGCCCGCGTGCTGATGCTTTCGGCCAACAACATCCTTTCGCCGGCTGATGGGCGTTCGCTCGTCACCCCGACGCAGGACATGATCATCGGTGCGTTCTACCTGACTGAGTCCGTCGAAAACGCAAAGGGCGCCGGCCGTGCGTTCCGAGCTCTCGACGAGGTTGAGCAGGCCTACGAGCGTGGCGACATCGAACTGCACGCGCTGATCCAATACCGTCAGCCCGAGCATGTGATCGGCGAAGAGAACGGTCGTCCGATCTATCGCACGACGACAGCCGGACGCATCTTCTTCAACACCGCCCTTCCGGACGGTTTCGAATTCCAGAATGCTCGTGTCGACAAGAAGGTCATGGGTCGGATCGTCGACGATCTCGCCCACAACTTCGACAAGGCCGACGTTTCGGGAAGCCTCGATCGCCTCAAGGACCTCTGCTATCGCTATGCGACGAAGTCCGGTCTGACGATCTCCATCGAGGACGTCAAGACGCCGGTTCTGAAGAAGGAAATCCTCGACCGTCACGAAAAAGAAGCAGACAAGGTTGAGACCCAGTTCCGTCGCGGCATCATCACCGATGGTGAGCGTCGTCAGAAAGAGGTTGAGATTTGGACCACTGCCACTGACGAAGTCCGTGTCGAGATGGAGCGCACCCTCAAGGCTGAGCAGTTCAACCCCATCGAAATGATGGTCGGCTCGGGTGCTCGCGGAAACATGATGCAGGTTCGTCAGATCGCCGGTATGCGCGGCCTTGTGGCCAACCCTCGTGGTGACATGATTCCTCGTCCGATCAAGTCGAACTTCCGTGAAGGCCTCACCATGCTCGAGTACTTCATCTCGACGCCTGGTGCACGAAAGGGCCTCGTTGATACGGCTCTCCGTACCGCCGACTCTGGCTATCTCACCCGTCGACTCGTCGACGTTGCGCAGGAACTGATCATCAATACCGAGGATCCGTTCGAAAGCGGCAGCGCAGTTCGAGGCATCTGGATCGAGAACATCGAAGCGGATCGTCCCGGCAAGCGGGCATGGCTTGAGACCCGTCTCTACAGCCGCACCATCGCCGACGATGTAACGCTGACGGATGGATCGGTCATCACGAAGGGAACCGTTCTCGGTGACCCCGAGGTCGAAGCACTGCGCGACGATCCCAACGTCAACCGCGTGCGCGTTCTCTCGCCGCTCACCGATGATTCCGATCTGGGTGTTTCGGCAGCCTGCTACGGCTTCGGTCTGGCTACCGGCAAGCTCATCGAGGTTGGCGAGGCAGTCGGCGTTATCGCTGCCCAGTCGATCGGCGAGCCCGGAACCCAGCTCACGATGCGTACCTTCCACACCGGTGGTGTGGCCGGTACCGACCTCGCCGGCGGTCTGCCGCGCGTCGTCGAATTGTTCGAAGCCCGCAGCCCCAAGGGCAAGGCCACGCTCACACGTCTCACCGGTACGGTTCGTATCGCTGAAGACGAGGGCAAGGGTCGTGTCATCACGGTTGTGGCCGACGACGGCACCGAAGAGTCCTACATCGTTCCTGGTCTCTCGCGACTCGAAGTTGTCGACGGACAAGAAGTTAACGCTGGCGATCCCATCGTTGATGGTCCCCGCGATCCGAAGGAACTCATGGAGATCAAGGGTGTCCAGGAGACACAGCAGTACCTTGTGACCGAAGTTCAGAAGGTCTACCGGGATCAGGGCGTGCCGATCCACGATAAGCACATCGAGCTCATCGTTCGGCAGATGACCCGCAAGATCACCGTGCAGGAACCGGGCGATTCCGACTTCCTCCCGGGCGAGCGGGTCGATTCCAAGGTCTACCGCGACGTCAACCGGGCCCTTGTCATGGAAGGCAAGACCCCGGCTGAAGGTCGACCGGAGATCATGGGCATCACGAAGGCCTCGCTGGCCACCGATTCGTGGCTCTCGGCAGCCTCCTTCCAGGAGACCACCCGAGTCCTTACGGAAGCGGCTATCGAATCCCGCAGTGATTCGCTCCTCGGCCTCAAGGAAAACATCATCATCGGCAAGCTCATCCCGGCTGGTACCGGCATGGCTGCCTATCGCGACATCACCACCGCTGCCCCCGATTATTCGCCGATGGAGTACTACTCCTCAGGCGATGAGGGTGACGAAGGGACCGACCTTGCTGGCATGTTGGCCGAGCGCATGGCCGGCGACATGGTGGCCGGAGCCGGCGATCTCGCCGAATCTGGTGAATCGCTCCCCGACGCGGAGGTCATCGACCTTCCGTTGGCCGATACCGCTGAGTAATTCTGCCAACTGAAACAGCCGGTCAGGAAGTTTCCTGATCGGCTGCGAAGTTGCCCGTGAAGTCGGGGTTTGCCGTGGAAGTCCCGGCGCCCCTAGCATTGTCCTCCGGCTCGGAAGCGGATTTCGCGCTTCGTCGAGTTTCTGAACGCCACGAAAGGTTTGTTGTGCCCACCATTCAGCAGCTGGTCCGCAAGGGCCGCCAGTCGAAGCCTGCCAAGGGCAAGACCCCAGCCCTGAAGGGCGCCCCGCAGCGACGGGGTGTGTGCACCCGCGTGTACACCACAACCCCGAAGAAGCCGAACTCGGCTCTGCGCAAGGTCGCCCGTGTCCGTCTTTCGAGCGGCATGGAAGTCACGGCGTACATCCCCGGTGAAGGACACAACCTCCAGGAGCACTCCATCGTGCTTGTGCGCGGTGGTCGTGTGAAGGATCTTCCCGGTGTTCGTTACAAGATCATCCGCGGCACGCTCGACACGTCGGGCGTCCGTGACCGCAAGCAGGCCCGTAGTCGCTACGGCGCCAAGAAGGAGAGCTGACGTGCCCCGTAAGGGTCCAGCCCCACGCCGTGAACTGATGCCCGATCCGATTTATCGGTCGGTCGTCGTTACGCAACTTGTCAACAAGGTCCTGCAGAGCGGCAAGCGCTCCACGGCCGAGCGCATCGTTTACGAAGCACTCACCATCATCGAGACCAAGACCGGCGCCGAGCCGATCGCCACGCTGAAGCGTGCGGTTGATGGCGTCAAGCCCCAACTCGAGGTTCGTAGCCGACGTGTCGGTGGCGCCACCTATCAGGTTCCGGTTGAGGTTCGTCCCCGCCGTGCCAACACTCTCGCAATCCGCTGGATCGTGGGCTACTCCCGTCAGCGCCGTGAGCGCACGATGGCCGAGCGTCTCGCCAACGAGCTGCTCGATGCCTCGAATGGCGTTGGTGCATCGATTAAGCGTCGTGAAGATCTGTACAAGATGGCCGAGTCCAACAAGGCCTTCGCCCACTACCGCTGGTAATCGCTTCAAGGCGTCAGGCCAGCTCGGACGCCCCGCCCAACCGGCGGGGCGCCTTCGCGCAAAACCCCCACGAAAAACAGGACATAGAAGATGGCTGTTCGAAATACATCGCTAGAAAAAACCCGCAACATCGGCATCATGGCCCACATCGACGCGGGCAAGACCACGACGACCGAGCGCATCCTCTATTACACCGGCAAGAACTACAAGATCGGTGAAGTCCACGACGGTGGCGCAACCATGGACTGGATGGTCCAGGAACAAGAGCGTGGAATCACCATCACCTCTGCCGCGACCACGTGCTTCTGGGAAGACCATCGCATCAACATCATCGACACCCCGGGCCACGTCGACTTCACGGTCGAAGTTGAGCGCTCCCTGCGCGTGCTCGATGGCGCCGTCGCTGTGTTCGACGGCGTCGCTGGCGTCGAGCCCCAGACCGAAACGGTGTGGCGTCAGGCCAATAAGTACAACGTTCCCCGCATTTGCTTCGTGAACAAGATGGACCGTCTTGGCGCTGATTTCTACGCTGCTCTCGATTCCATCAAGGATCGCCTTGAAGCCAACACTGCTGTGTTGCAGCTCCCGATCGGTTCCGAAGGCAATTACAAGGGTGTTGTCGACCTTGTCACCATGGAAGCACTGGTGTGGCTCGACGAAGAGCTCGGTGCCAAGTGGGAAGTCCAGGCAATCCCGGCCGACATGGCCGACGATGCCGAGGCCTACCGGCTCGATCTAATTGAGACCGTTGCGTCGGTCGACGAAGCCCTTCTCGAGAAGTTCGTGGGTGAAGAGGAAATCGGGGTCGACGAACTGCGTGCCGCGATCCGCAAGGCGACCATCGCCGGCGAGATCATCCCCGTGCTCAACGGAACCGCATTCAAGAACAAGGGCGTACAGCCCCTTCTCGACGCGATCGTCTGGTATCTCCCGTCACCGCTTGATCTTCCGCCGGTCCAGGGCACAAACCTCAAGGGTGACACCACCACCGAGCGTGGCGTGTCCGACACCGAACCTTTCGCTGCCCTTGCCTTCAAGATCATGACTGATCCGCACGTTGGCAAGCTCACGTACTTCCGTGTCTATTCGGGTTCGCTCGAAAAGGGCGGAGTGGTCATGAACGCCCGCACCACCTCGAAGGAGCGCATCGGTCGTCTCCTCGAGATGCACGCCAACGATCGTCAGGATCTCGATGTCGTCTACACCGGAGACATCGTCGCCGGTATCGGATTCAAGAACACCAAGACCGGTGACACGCTTTGCGATCCTTCAGCACCGTTGGTTCTCGAAGAGCTCATCTTCCCCGAGCCCGTGATCCACGTGGCCGTCGAGCCCAAGACCAAGGTCGATCAGGACAAGATGTCCAAGGCCCTGTTCTCGCTCGCCGAAGAAGATCCGACCTTCCAGGTTCGTACCGACGAAGACACCGCGCAGACGGTGATCTCCGGTATGGGCGAGCTCCATCTTGAGGTTCTCGTCGATCGCATGCTTCGTGAGTTCAAGGTCGACGCCACCGTTGGCAAGCCGCAGGTGGCCTACCGCGAGACGATCACCAAGACCATCGAGAACTCGACTTACACCCACAAGAAGCAGTCGGGTGGTTCGGGTCAGTACGCCGAAGTCACCATCACGCTGGAGAACACCGGCGCCGGTGGCGGTTACGAATTCGTCGACAAGATCAGTGGTGGTCGTATTCCGAAGGAGTACATCCCCTCCATCGACCATGGCATCCAGCAGGCCATGACCTCCGGCGTTCTTGCCGGATATCCGACGGTCGATGTGCGGGCAATCCTCACCGATGGCAAGTACCACGACGTGGATTCGTCCGAAATGGCCTTCAAGATCGCCGGAACAATGGCGTTCAAGGAAGCCGCCCGCAAGGCCAAGCCCTGCCTGCTCGAGCCCATCATGAACGTCGAAGTCTCGACTCCCGACGATTACATGGGTGACGTCATGGGCGATCTTTCCAGCCGTCGCGGCAAGCTCGGGGGCATGGAACAGCGGGGCAACTCCCAGATCATCCGAGCTCAAGTACCCCTCTCGGAGATGTTCGGTTACGCTACGGACCTTCGTTCACGTACTCAGGGTCGAGCCACATACACCATGCAGTTCGATTCCTACCAGCAGATGCCTTCGACTGCCCAGGAGGAAGTTGTCACCCGCGTTCGCGGTGAATAACTCCCTCCGGGTCCAGCTGCACCAAGTCGCACCTTTCCAACCAACCACTTCGCCGCCTCGGCACTGCCATTTCGTCAAAGAACAAAACGGCAAACAACAAAACGGCAAAAAACAAACAGGAGACTTCCCTCATGGCACGTGAGAAATTTGAGCGGACTAAGCCGCATGCGAATGTTGGCACGATGGGTCATATTGACCATGGCAAGACCACGTTGACGGCTGCGATTACGAAGGTTCTGCATGATGCGGATCCGACGCATAATTCGTTTACGGAGTTCGCGAATATTGATAAGGCTCCGGAAGAACGTGAGCGTGGTATCACGATCAATATTTCCCATGTTGAGTATGAGACCGAGGGTCGTCATTACGCGCATGTGGATATGCCTGGTCATGCTGATTACATCAAGAACATGATCACGGGTGCCGCGCAGGTTGATGGTGCGATCCTGGTTGTGTCGGCTGCTGATGGTCCGATGCCTCAGACGCGTGAGCATGTTCTGCTTGCCCGTCAGGTTGGTGTGCCGTCGCTTGTTGTTGCGTTGAACAAGGTCGACATGGTTGATGATGAAGAGCTTCTTGATCTTGTGGAGCTTGAGGTTCGTGAGCTTTTGAACGAGTACGAATTCCCGGGTGACGATGTTCCGGTCATCAAGGTTTCGGCGTTGAAGGCTCTTGAAGGTGATGCGACTGCTACTGCGCAGATCCTTGAGTTGATGGCTGCTGTTGATTCGTACATTCCGCAGCCTGAGCGTGACACGGACAAGCCGTTCCTCATGCCGATTGAAGATGTGTTTACGATCACGGGTCGTGGCACGGTTGTCACGGGTCGTGTTGAGCAGGGCATTGTTCACACCGGTGACGAAATCGAAATCATTGGTATTAAGCCGACGCAGAAGACGACGTGTACTGGTGTTGAGATGTTCCGCAAGCTCCTTGATGAGGGTCGTGCGGGAGACAACATTGGTGCGCTTCTTCGTGGAACGAAGAAGGAAGAAGTTGAACGCGGTCAGGTTCTCGCCAAGCCGGGTTCGATTACTCCTCATACGCAGTTCGAAGCGCAGACCTATGTGCTTACGAAGGAAGAAGGCGGCCGTCATAAGCCGTTCTTCACGAATTATCGTCCGCAGTTCTATTTCCGTACGACTGACGTAACGGGTCAGATCTCGCTTCCGGAAGGCACTGAAATGTGTATCCCGGGTGACAACACGGTCATGACCGTCGAGTTGATCCATCCGATCGCGATGGAAGAAGGCCTCCGTTTCGCTATCCGCGAAGGTGGCCGTACCGTCGGCGCCGGACGCGTCACCAAGATCCTCAAGTAAGAGATCGAGACAACGATGGCTGACAAACAAAAAATTCGCATCCGCCTGAAGGCGTATGACCACGAGATCATCGACCAGTCGACGAAGAAGATTGTCGAGACGGTCGTGCGTACCAGTGCAACGGTTCGTGGCCCAGTGCCGCTTCCGACCGAAAAGCACCGCTACACCGTGATCCGTTCACCGCATAAGGACAAGGATTCGCGTGAGCACTTCGAGATGCGCATCCACAAGCGTCTCCTCGACATCGTTGATCCCACACCCAAGACGGTTGACTCGCTCCAGCGTCTCGACCTTCCGGCCGGCGTCGACATCGAGATCAAGATTCAGCAGGTCTGAGAAGTCGTTCTTCTGAATGAGTTCTGAATCAGTGAGGTGCCCCCGGTTCGCTGGGGGCACTTTTCGTTTTGCGGCACTTTCGACGTTGTAGGTTTCAGGGCTGAGCGAGCCGACCGGGCCGCAGGATTGATGGGGGAGTCATGGGACGTTTCGACAACAAGGTTGTGCTGGTGACCGGATCGTCATCGGGGCTCGGAGCGGCGACGGTGGAGCGATTCTTGGCGGAAGGCGCGCAGGTCGTCGGCTCGGACATCGTGGCGCCGGCGGCCGGCATTGTCTCGCCCACAAAGTTCGTGCAGTGCGATGTCACCGACGAAGCGGCGGTCGCCGCCCTCGTGGCCAGTGCCGCTGAGCTCACTGGTCGTATCGACACGGTCTGCACCTTTGCCGGCATCCCCGGCGGAGGACCAGTGCATCTCGTGGATTCCGCGAGCTGGGATCAGGTCATCGGCGTGAACCTCACCGGTACCTTCTTCACCTGCAAGCACGTCATCACCCAGATGCTTGGTCAGGACCGAGTCGACGACGAGCGGGGGAGCGTCATCACCGTGGCCAGCGTGGAGGGCCTCGAAGGCACCGCCGGTGGTAGCTCTTATAACGCCTCGAAGGGCGGGGTGGCGATTCTCACCAAGAACATGGCTATTGATTACGGGCGTCAGGGCATCCGCGTGAATTCGATCTGCCCCGGCTTCATCGACACCCCCATGCTGCGGATGCTCGGCGATCCCGAGATGGACGAAATGCTCGGCGAGATCAAAGAAGAGCACAAATTGCGCCGTCTTGGCCGTCCCGAGGAGATCGCCTCGGTCGCATCGTTCCTGGCCTCAACCGATGCTTCGTTCGTGACCGGACAGACCATTGCCGTCGATGGCGGGTATACGGCCGGACGCGATCACGGCGTCACGAAGCGCATGGGTCTCTAGAGTCGAGCCTCATTTCGCAACGCCGAGATCGGCGGCTCGAGCGACTGGCACTAGGCAAGCAAGCTGCGGAGCATCCAGGCGTTTTTCTCGTGAATCTGGATCCTCTGGGTGAGAAGGTCAGCTGTGGGTTCGTCGTGTGCACCGTTGACCAACGGGTAGAGCGAACGGGCGGTGCGAACAACCGTCTCCTGAGCATCCACGAGTCGCCGGATCATCTCGAAGGCATCGGGGGTGTCGGTGTCTTCCTTGACCGTGGCCAACTTCGCGAACTCGGTGTAGCTGCCGGGAGCGAGGACGTCGAGAGCCCGGATTCTCTCGGCAATGAGGTCGACGGCCAAGGCGAGTTCGTTGTACTGGGTCTCGAACATGAGGTGCAGTGTCTGAAACATCGGACCGGTCACGTTCCAGTGGAACTTGTGGGTCTTCAAATAGAGAGTGTAAGTATCGGCCAAGAGATGGGAAATGCCATCTGCAATGGCGGTTCGTTCCTGTTCGCTGATTCCGAGATTGGCGCTCATGTCAATTGCCTCTTCCCTATGGGCAAGGAGCGAAACACGTTTGCGATTCACCCTTGATGAAGATGAGTATACCCCATGGGGTATCAAATCCACCAAATGGCCCGACGAGGATCACCCGGAATGGAGATGGCCGGTCAACCGCTCGGAAACCTGGCGGACTGATGTTTCGGGATTTTGGGGGCCGATAGGTTCTGAACAGGGATTTGACGATAATCTGGCGATCGCCCACTTTGCTGGTCTCGTCATGCCGGCCGGACCCGATTTGGACTCCGGGGGTTCCCCTCGCTATTGTCACTCCCCTGTGCGTTCGGGCCTTTCCCCGGAAAAGCAACGTGCGCACCTCTTCGTCGATCGAACCGACGTCTGCGTTGGTCCACTCCGGTGGATACCTCGCAGCACAACCGACAGGCGCTCGGCCGGGGTTTCCCCTGCCGAGCGTTGACGTGAAGGGCCCATCTCCGGATGGGCGAGACGACGCAAATCACAACAGAAAGATCGTTGCCGGTATGGCCAACAAAGCAGTAGTCGGCGAAAAAGTCGGCATGACGCAGGTGTGGGATGACGCGAATCGCGTCGTTCCCGTCACCGTGCTGCGGGTAGAACCCATGCGTGTCGTGCAGGTGAAAACCGCTGAACACGATGGATACAACGCCTTGCAGGTCACCTTCGGAACGAAGAAGGCCAGCAAGCTCAACAGTCCCGATCGGGGTCACTTCGAAAAGGCCGGCGTCCAAGCTGGTGTGCGCGTGCTCGAGCTTCGTCTCGACAGCGTCGACGGTTTCGAAGTCGGCCAGGAGATCAACGTCGACACCCTCGCCGCTGGCGAACTTGTCGACGTCACCGCAGTGAGCAAGGGCAAGGGATTTGCGGGCGCCATGAAGCGCCACAATTTCGCTGGCCAGCGTGCATCGCACGGTGCTCACCGCGTTCACCGTGCCCCGGGCTCGATTGGCGCTTGCGCCACGCCCGGTCGCGTGTTCAAGGGCAAGAAGATGGCCGGTCGTATGGGTGCCGAGAAGGTAACGACACTCAACCTCAAGGTCGTCTCCACTGACGCCGAAAAGAATTTGCTGCTCGTGCGCGGCGCAGTCCCCGGCCCTAAGGGCGGGATTGTCGTCATTCGCGATGCAGTCAAGGCCGCAACAAAGGGTGATGCGTGATGGCAAACGTGACCGTCAAGACCGCAGCCGGCAAAGACGCTGGTTCGCTCGAACTCGATGCCGCCACCTTTGGCATCGAGCCCAACGTGCCCGTGATGCATCAGGTTGTCACCGCACAGTTGGCCGCTCGTCGTGCAGGCACGCAGAGCACCAAGACTCGCTCCGAAGTTTCCGGTGGTGGCGCAAAGCCCTGGAAGCAGAAGGGCACCGGCCGTGCACGCGCCGGCTCGACCCGTTCACCGATCTTCATCGGTGGCGGTGTGGCCCTCGGCCCGAAGCCCCGCAGCTACGCCCAGAAGACCCCCAAGAAGATGATCAAGCTCGCACTCCGTTCGGCTCTGTCCGATCGTGCCGCTGAGGGCAAGGTCATCGTGGTCGACACCTGGGGCTTCGAAGCTCCGTCGACAAAGGGTGCCGTCGCCGCTCTCGGCGCACTTGGCGCTGAGGGTCGTGTGCTTCTCGTCCTGTCCCGTGACGATGTCATGGCATGGAAGAGCTTCCGCAACATCCCGAAGGTGCATGTTGTGGAAACCGCAGAACTCAACACCTATGACGTTCTTCTTTCCGACGTCGTGGTGTTCACCAAGTCCACCTTGCCGATCACGGCCGATGCGGAGGCAGCAAAGTGAAAAACCCCCGCGACATCATCATCAAGCCGGTCGTGAGCGAGAAGAGCTATTCGCTTCTCGAGAACAACGTGTACACATTCGTCGTTCACCCGGATGCCTCGAAGCCCGAGATCCACGATGCCATCGAGAGCATCTTCGGCGTCAAGGTCACCAACGTGAACACGCTCAACCGCAACGGCAAGCGCAAGCGCAACCGTCGCACCGGCACCTTCGGCAAGCGTGCCGATCAGAAGCGTGCCTTCGTAACCCTCGCCGCTGGCGATCGCATCGAAATGTTCGAGGGGTAAGGAACCATGGCTCTTCGCAAACGTAAGCCAACAAGCCCCGGTCGTCGTTTCCAGACTGTCTCCGATTTCGCTGAAATCACAAAGACGACGCCCGAGCGCACGCTTGTTGTCCCCAAGTCCAAGACCGGTGGTCGTAATAGCTACGGCCGCAAGACTGCCCGCCACAAGGGCGGCGGTCACAAGCAGCGGTACCGTCTCGTCGACTTCCGTCGCATCAAGGATGGCGTTCCCGCCACCGTTGCTGCGATCGAGTACGACCCGAACCGCACCTGTCGCATCGCGCTGCTCCACTATCACGATGGTGAGAAGTCCTACATCCTTGCGCCCAAGGGCGTCGGTGTCGGTGACATCCTCCAGAGCGGCCAAGGCTCTGACATCCGTCCGGGTAACGCACTTCCGTTGCGTTACATCCCCGTCGGTACCGTCATCCATAACGTCGAGCTCAAGCCAGGTGGCGGCGGCAAGATGGGTCGCAGTGCAGGTATGAGCATCCAGCTCGTCGCCAAGGAAGGCGATTACGCCACCTTGCGTCTGCCCAGCACCGAAATGCGTCGTGTCCCGATCGATTGCCGCGGCACCATTGGTGAAGTTGGCAATTCCGAGCACGAACTCATCAAGATCGGTAAGGCCGGTCGTAACCGCTGGAAGGGCGTCCGCCCGCAGACCCGTGGTGTGGCCATGAACCCCGTCGACCATCCGCATGGTGGTGGCGAAGGCAAGACCTCCGGTGGTCGCCATCCGGTGTCGCCTTGGGGCAAGCCCGAAGGCCGTACCCGCGACAAGAACAAGCCGTCCCAGAAACTCATCGTCCGCCGACGCCGCACACGCGGCTCACGGCGCTAGGAGAGGTCGCTTCCAATGTCTCGCAGCCTCAAAAAAGGTCCCTTCGTGGACGATCACCTTCTCAAGAAGGTCGACGATCTCAACGAAAAGGGCGAAAAGAAGGTCATCAAGACCTGGTCCCGTCGTTCGACGATCATCCCCGAGATGGTCGGTCACACGATGGCCGTCCACGACGGACGCAAGCATGTGCCGGTCTACGTGACCGAGTCCATGGTTGGACACAAGCTCGGTGAATTTGCACCGACCCGCACGTTCAAGTTCCACGCAGGACAAGAGAAGAAGGGGCGCCGCTGATGGCTTTCGGTGCCAAGACCAATGAGCGCCCCGGTGTGCGCGCCCAGGTCAAGTACGTACGTTCCTCGGCGTACAAGGCTCGGGAGATCCTCGATCTCATCCGCGGCCTTCCCGTGGCTCGTGCTCTCGAAGTGCTGGAGTTTGCAGAACGCGACATCGCCCGCACAATCCTGAAGTGTCTCGAATCGGCGATTGCCAATGCCGAGCACAACAACTCGATCCCGGCCGACGAACTTTTCGTCTCCGCCTGTTTCGCCGATGAGGGCCCGACGCTCAAGCGCTGGCGCCCCCGTGCCCGTGGCCGTGCCACCCGTATCCGCAAGCGCACGACACACGTCACGATCATCGTGAGCCGCATGTCGACCGAAGATCTCGAGGCACTGCGTGCCCGTGAAGCGTCGAGTGGTCGTGTCGGTGGCGGTCGTGCCGCTGCCGAGGCCCGCCGCGAGCGTGTGACTAAGAGCCGTCAGGCCAAGGCCGAGCGTCAGGCTTCTGCCGAACACGATCACGACGAAGAAATCGTCGAGGTTGATGAAGTCGAAGTCACCGATGCTGCAGATGTCGTCATCGACGCACCTGAATCAGAACAGCCTGAATCAGAAGAGAAGGACAGCTGATGGGTCAGAAGGTCAACCCGTATGGGTTCCGTCTTGGCGTCACCACCGACTGGAAGTCGCGTTGGTTCGCTGATCGCGGCGAGTATGCGAAGAACGTCATTGAGGATTGGAAGATCCGCGATTATCTGATGACGCAACTTCCGCATGCCGCCATCAGTCGTGTCGAGGTCGAGCGCACCCGCGATCGTCTTCGCATCGACGTGCACACCGCCCGCCCGGGCATCGTCATCGGTCGTCGCGGCGCAGAGGCCGATCGCCTCCGTGCCGGACTCACCGAGATCTCGGGTAACAACAAGGTGCAGCTCAACATTCAGGAGATCAAGCAGCCGGAACTCGACGCTGCCCTGATCGCCCAGGGTGTAGCCGATCAGCTTGCTGGTCGTGTCGCCTTCCGTCGTGCCATGAAGCGCGCCGTGCAGAACGCCAACAAGGCTGGCGCTCTCGGCATCCGCGTCCAGTGCGCCGGTCGTCTCGGCGGCGCCGAAATGTCCCGTACCGAGTGGTACCGCGAAGGTCGTGTGCCGCTGCACACACTTCGTGCCGACATTGATTACGGATTCCGCGAAGCCAAGACCACCTACGGCCGTATCGGCGTGAAGGTCTGGATCTACAAGGGCGACATCCTGCCGTACAAGAGCCAGGTCGACGACAAGGCCGTACGCGAAGCCGAACTCGCAGTTGGCGAACTCGATGGTGAGACCAAGGTCCGCAAGGTCGTTTCTTCCGCAGCCGGACGTCGTCGCGCCGATGAGGCCGAAGGCTCCGACGGCTCCGACGTGATCGAGGACGCTCCGCTCGTGAAGGAAGCAGATCCCGAACTCGAGCGTCTTCTCGCCGAGGAAGAGGAGATCGAGCGTTCGACTCGTCAGCCCCACGAGACCCCTCACTTCCGCCCCGGGGATGGTGACTGATCATGCTGATGCCGAAGAAGGTGAAGCACCGCAAGCAACAGCGCGGTCGCATGAAGGGCCAGTCCAAGGGTGGAACCGAAGTCACGTTCGGTGACTACGGAATCCAGGCTCTCGAGCCCGGATGGATCACCGCTCGCCAGATCGAGGCAGCCCGTATTGCCATGACCCGCCACATCAAGCGCGGTGGCAAGGTCTGGATCAACGTGTTCCCGGACAAGCCCGTCACGCAGAAGCCGGCCGAAACCCGCATGGGTTCCGGTAAGGGCAATCCCGAACGTTGGGTTGCTGTGGTCAAGCCGGGCCGCATTCTGTTTGAGCTTTCATACAACGACCAGACGATTGCCCGCGAGGCGATCGAACGGGCCATCCAGAAGCTGCCCATTAAGGCACGCTTCGTCGCCCGCGAGGAGGGCTTCTAATGGCGAAGACCGCCGAGTCGCTCCGTGATGTGGGCGACAGCGAACTGTTCGACCGACTGGCACAAGCCAAGGAGGAGCTTTTCAACCTCCGGTTCCAGAACGTCACCGGACAGCTTGACAACAGCGCACGACTCGGAGTCGTGCGCAAGCAGGTAGCTCGCATCAACACTGAGTTGCGCGAGCGAGAGATCGCAGCAGCGGAAGCGCTGCTGAATGATGAGGAGAACTCCTGATGGCTGACGAAGCTGCGGCCACCGAAGGCGAACGCGCCAATCCGCGCAAAGTGCGAGAAGGCGTGGTCGTTTCGACGAGCATGGACAAGACCGCCGTTATTGCGGTGACAGATCGTGTTCGTCATCCCCGGTACAACAAGACCGTTCAGCGCACGAACAAGCTGTACGCCCACGATGAGACTAACGATCTCAACGTCGGCGACCTCGTTCGTGTGCAAGAGACCCGCCCGCTTTCGAAGACGAAGCGCTGGCGTGTCACCGAAGTGCTGGAGCGTGCACGATGATCCAGCAGGAATCCCGTCTCCGAGTCGCTGACAACAGCGGCGCCAAGGAAGTTCTGTGCATCAAGGTGCTCGGCGGATCGAAGCGTCGTTACGCCTCGATCGGCGACATCTTCGTTGCCACCGTGAAGGACGCCATTCCTGGCGCCGGCGTGAAGAAGGGCGACGTCGTCAAATGCGTCGTCGTTCGCGTCAAGAAGGAAAAGCGTCGTCCGGACGGTTCCTACATCCGTTTCGACGAGAACGCAGCTGTTCTCATCACTGACAACCTTCAACCCCGCGGCACCCGAATCTTCGGACCGGTCGGGCGCGAACTGCGCGACAAGAAGTTCATGCGCATCGTTTCACTTGCACCGGAGGTCTTGTGATGAAGATTCGCAAGGGCGATCGGGTTCAGGTGCTTACTGGCAAGGACCGCGGCAAGACCGGCACCGTCACTCGGGCAATTCCTGAGCGCGGCAAGGTCATTGTCGATGGCGTCAACATTGCTAAGAAGCATCAGAAGCCGACGAGCCAGACAAACACCGGTGGCATCATCGACAAGGAAATGCCGATCCAGGTCGCCAACGTGGCCGTGATCTGTAACGCCTGCGCCAAGCCGACCCGTATCGGCTTCCGCTTCGAAGCTGATGGCACCAAGGTCCGTATCTGTCGCAAGTGCGAAGGAGACCTGTCGTGACCACTACTACTTCCATGGTCCCGCGCCTCAAGGTGCGTTACAACGAAGAGATTCGGGTTGCGCTCAAAGAGTCGCTTGAACTCGACAACATCATGCAGGTCCCGCGCTTCAGCAAGATCGTGCTCAATGCCGGTGTCGGCAAGGCACTTGTGCAGCAGTCGCTGCTCGACGGCGCTGTCCGCGACCTCGAACTCATCACCGGCCAGAAGGCCATTGTCACCAAGGCGAAGAAGTCGATTGCTGGCTTCAAGCTCCGTGAAGGCAATGCCATCGGCGCCAAGGTCACCCTTCGCGGTGATCGCATGTGGGAGTTCTTCGATCGGCTCGTCAGCCTGGCGATTCCCCGTATCCGAGATTTCCGTGGTCTGCCGTCAAAGTCCTTCGACGGACACGGTAACTACACCTTCGGTGTTCCGGAGCAACTCATGTTTCCGGAAGTTGATTACGACAAGATCGATGCCCCTCGGGGTTTCGACATCACCATCGTGACCACCGCCCGTACAAATGCCGAGGGCAAGGCCCTGCTTGACGCCTTCGGCTTCCCGTTCAAGCGTGAGGGGCAGCAGTAATGGCCAAAAAGGCGCTCGTAAACAAGCAGCGACAGACCCCCAAGTTCAAGGTTCGGGGTTACACCCGCTGCCAGCGATGTGGTCGACCCCGCGCTGTGTACCGCAAGTTTCAGTTGTGCCGAGTTTGCCTCCGCGAACTTGGTCATGCCGGCGAAATTCCTGGTCTCAAAAAGGCCAGTTGGTGAAGGGAGCAATCAAATGACAATGACTGACCCCATCGCCGACATGCTTACCCGCATTCGCAACGCCAACACGGCGATGCATGACGAGGTCCGCATGCCTTCCTCAAAGGTGAAGGAAGCACTCGCAACACTCCTCCTCAGTGAGGGTTACATCGAGTCCTTCACCGTTGCCGATGACCCGAACCGTCCTGGCTCGGTGCTCACCGTCACCATGAAGTACTCACCCGAACGCAAGCGTGTCATCTCCGGAGTCAAGCGCGTGTCGAAACCGGGTCTCCGTGTCTACATCAAGGCTGACAAGATCCCGCGGGTTCTTGGCGGTCTCGGCGTGGCAGTCCTGTCCACCAGCCAGGGGCTCATGACCGACCGTGAGGCGCGCAAGCGTCGCATGGGCGGCGAGATCCTCTGCTTCGTCTGGTAGGCGGCGCACATGTCTCGTGTAGGACGTTCTCCAATCATCGTGCCGAAGGGCGTGGAAGTTTCCATCGCTGACGCACACATCACCGTGAAGGGCCCGAAGGGCACGCTTGAGCGTGACCTCCCGGGCGAGATCACGGTGCGCGAAGAAGACGGACAGCTCCTCGTCGAGCGTCCGAACGATGAGCGTCAGAACCGTGCACTGCACGGTCTTGTTCGCTCGCTGGTCAACAACATGGTTGTCGGCGTGAGCGACGGATTCCGCAAGGAACTCGAGATCGTTGGCGTTGGTTACCGAGCCACACCCAAGGGCGACAACGTTCTTGACCTTGCGCTTGGTTTCAGTCATCCGGTCAGCGTCAAAGCGCCAGCGGGAATCACCTTCGAGGTGGCTACCCCCACGCAGATCGCTGTCATCGGAACCGACAAAGAAATCGTCGGTCAGGTGGCTGCAAACATTCGTGCCATCCGTAAGCCCGAGCCTTACAAAGGCAAGGGAGTCCGTTACCGCGGCGAACGTGTCGTGCGTAAAGCCGGCAAGTCCGGGAAGTAGAGAACGACATGAGCGACAACAGCGCAAAACAAAAGCGGGATGCCCGCCTCCGCCGTCACCGCCGTGTGCGCAAGCACGTGCGTGGCAACGTCGGCCGTCCGCGTCTGGCCGTGTTCCGTTCGAACCGCCACATCAGCGCACAGGTAATCGACGATGTCACCGGCCGCACGTTGGTCGCCGCCTCGTCGCATGAAACCGGTGTAGCCGAGAGCGGTACGAGCAACGTTTCCGCAGCCACTGCGGTCGGTCGCCTCCTGGCTGACCGTGCCAAGGCTGCAGGTATCGACAAGGTTGTATTCGACCGGGGTGGTTTCCTCTATCACGGTCGTGTAGCGGCAGTTGCTGATGCCGCCCGAGAAGCTGGACTGGAGTTCTGATGGCCCTCAACATCGACGCTCTCGCACTTCGCGAGTCGCGCGTGATCAACATCAACCGCGTGGCCAAGGTGGTCAAGGGTGGCCGTCGCTTCTCCTTCACTGCGCTGGTCGTGATCGGTGATGGCAACGGCCACGTCGGTCTCGGTTACGGCAAGGCGAAGGAAGTTCCCCTCGCCATCCAGAAGGGCACCGAAGAAGCTCGCAAGAACCTCTTTGCTGTCCCGATCGCCGGAACCACCGTTACCCACCCGATCATCGGCCGCATGGGCGCCGGTCGGGTTCTGATCAAGCCGGCCGCTCCCGGTACCGGCGTCATCGCCGGTGGTGCTGCCCGTGCGATCCTCGAAGAGGCCGGAATCCACGACGTGCTCTGCAAGTCGCTCGGCTCGTCGAACCACATCAACGTGGCCCGCGCCACGATCGCCGGCCTCCAGGGTCTCAAGCGTCCGGACGAAGTTGCCCGGTTGCGTGGACTCGACGCTGAGGAATTCGTTCCGAAGGGCCTGCTTGCGGCCTACAAGGAATCACAGCGCGGCCCGCACATTCCCACCGAGGTTGCATGATGGCTGAACTGAAAGTTACCCAGATCAAGTCATCTATCGGTTCGAAGCCCAAGCACAAAGGCACCCTTCGTGCCCTTGGTCTTGGTCGAATTGGCAAGTCCCACACGCTCCCTGATCGTCCCGAGATTCGCGGCATGATTGCCCGTGTTCCCCATCTCATTACGGTCGAAGAGCTCGGTTCCGACTCTGCCGGCAAGGCATAAGGACTACTCCCGTGAAACTTCATGATCTCCAGCCAGCACCGGGCTCCAACCGTCGACGCAAGCGCGTCGGCCGCGGTATCGGCGGCAAGGGTGGCAAGACGGCAGGACGCGGTACCAAGGGCCAGAAGGCTCGCGGCACCATTCCGGCCCGCTTCGAAGGTGGCCAGAATCCACTGCACACCCGTGTGCCGAAGCTTCGAGGCTTCAACAACCCCTTCCGCGTCGAATACCAAGCACTCAATCTCGATGCCCTCGAGGCCTGTGGCTTCGATGCAGTCGATCCCGACGTTCTTTTCTCGAAGGGTCTCGTCGGCAAGGGCGCATTCGTCAAGGTGCTCGGCCGCGGGGAAATCACCCGAGCCGTTACAGTCAAGGCCCACGCCTTCTCGAAGTCGGCAGAAGCAGCCATCACCGCCGCTGGCGGTAGTGTCGAAATTCTGCCCCTTCCATGGGGAGACCGCCGTCCGCCCGCCAAGGGCAACCATCTCACCAACCGCTAGGTAGAGCTTCAGCTCTCCTCCGGCAGGAGCTAACTCGGTGCTCACGAACCTGAAGAACATCTTCAAGGTCCAGGACCTTCGCAACAAGGTGCTGTTTACCTTGGTGATGATCGCCCTTTATCGACTTGGTGCCCATCTGCCGACTCCCGGTATCGATGTTGGCGCGCTCAAAGAGCTCAAGGCCCAGTCCGAGCAGGGCGGCATTCTCGCGTTCTTGCAATTGTTCTCCGGTGGGGCGCTCACCAACTTCGCGATCTTTGCGCTGGGGATCATGCCGTACATCACGGCCTCGATCATCATGCAGATCCTCGGAGTTGTTATTCCGAAACTCGAGGAATGGCAGAACCAGGGTGCGGTCGGTCAACGCAAGATCACCCAGTACACGCGGTACGTCACGATCGGCATTGCCATCCTGCAGTCGACTGGTCTCGCCTATCTGTTCCACAACGGCGGTGGTGGTCTGACTCAGGGGAACACGACCAATCTCGACCTCGTGCCCAATTTCGATGTTTGGCACGTGATGTTGATCGTGCTCACACTCACAACTGGTACGGCTCTTCTTATGTGGATGGGCGAGCTCATCACCCAGCGCGGCATCGGCAACGGTATGTCGCTGCTGATCTTCGCCTCCGTGGTTTCGCTTCTTCCGAGCCAGATGGGTCAGATCAAGGCCAACGCCGGCTGGATAGCCGTCATTTTGGTTCTCATCGGATATGCCCTGATCACGATGGCCATTGTGTTTGTCGAGCAGGGACAGCGCAGGATCCCCGTTCAATTCGCGAAGCGTGTGGTCGGTCGTCGGATGTATGGAGGCCAGAGCACGTATATCCCGCTCAAGGTGAACCAGTCCGGCGTCATTCCGATCATCTTCGCCAGCTCGGTTTTGTACCTCCCGCAGCTGCTCACCTTCGTGCTCCCCGCCGACGGTTGGGGTAAGTCGACCCAGGATTGGGTCTCCTCGAACCTCGTGACGCCGAATGCGCCGATCCATCTTTTGGTGTTCGGTCTTCTGATCATTGGTTTCGCCTACTTCTACACCGCCATCACGTTCGATCCGGTCAAGCAGGCCGACACGTTGCGCAAGCAGGGTGGCTTCATCCCCGGCATCCGTCCGGGTCCTCAAACCGAGCGGTACCTCGCCAAGGTTCTGTCCCGCATCACGCTGCCCGGAGCGCTCTTCATCGCCGCTGTCGCTCTCATCCCCTCGTACATCCTCACCACGTACCTCCCTGGAACTCAGGTGTCGTTCACGGGTATCTCGATCCTGATCGCGGTGGGCGTCGCCCTCGAGACGATGAAGCAGATTGACAGCCAACTGATGATGCGCAATTACGAAGGATTCCTTAAGTAATGCCGGCCCGTCTCCTCATTTTCGGGCGACAGGGCGCAGGCAAGGGAACCCAGTCGGAACGCCTTTCTGCCCATTACGGAGCGCCTCACATCTCGACGGGCGACATGTTGCGTGCTGCAGTCGCCGCTGGAACTCCGCTCGGCATCGAAGCCAAAGCCGTCATGGACGGTGGCGGCCTCGTCGGTGACGAAATCATCCTCGGGGTGGTCGCCGAGCGCCTTTCCGAACCTGATGTGCAATCGGGTGGATTCCTTCTCGATGGTTTTCCGCGCACGGTCGTTCAAGCCGAAGGTATGGCGAAATTCGCAACGGTGGATTGCGCCATCGATCTTGCTGTTCCCGAAGATGTCGTTCTTGAGCGCATGAGTGCTAGGCGCGTGTGTTCGTCATGCGGTCGGGTGTATTCAACAGCAAATCCTCCTGCGAACGATTGGGCTTGCGACAACTGCGGCGCCGATGTGGTGCAGCGGGCCGACGACACTCCCGAGGCGATCGCCAAGCGACTTGCGGCGTACAACTCCGAAACGCAACCGACGATCGACTTCTACGAGGCCGCCGGACTGTTGATCCGTGTCGATGGTCTCGGCACCCCCGACGACGTCACCGCTCGCGTAATTGCGGCGATTGATGCCCGTATTACTCGTCTCGCTCGCTGACCGACCGTGATGGCCGGATCATCGAAGGGCCGTACAAACCAGCAACTGAAACACATGCGCGCCGCCGGGCGCGTTGTGGCCGAGATGCACGAGTCAATCCGGGCCGCGATCAAACCTGGAGTTTCGACCCTCGCCCTCGATCGCATCGGTCGCGACGTCATCGAACGTCGAGGAGCCAGTTCGAATTTTCTCGGGTATCACGGCTTTCCCGCAGTGATCTGTGCATCGCCGAACGATGTGATCGTCCACGGGATACCCGATGACACCGTTCTCCTTGACGGGGACATCATCTCCATCGACTGCGGAGCAATCGTTGAGGGATGGCATGGCGATGCTGCGTTCACCGCCGGAGTGGGAGAGATCAGCGAAGCGGCGGCTCGATTGCTTGTCGTCACCGAGAAATCGCTGTATGCCGGTATTGCGGCGATGACCGAGGGGAACCGGATCGGCGACATCGGAGCGGCAGTTCAGGATGTGGCCGAGCGCGCCGGTTTCACCATCGTCGAGGAATATGTGGGCCACGGAATTGGCCGGGCGATGCACGAATCCCCGGAGGTACCCAATTATGGGATTCCAGGTAAGGGCGCAAAGCTGTACCGCGGGATGACCCTGGCCATCGAACCGATGGTGAACGCCGGATCGGCCGAAACGTTCCTGAACGAGGATGGTTGGACAGTCGTGACTGCCGATCGGGCCCTCTCGGCTCATTTCGAGCACACAATCGTCATTGGTGACGATGGCCCCGAGATCCTCACCCGGCCGTGACGGCGGTTTCTAGCACCTTTTTGACCCGCAGGATGGCCCATTTGGTGTTTTCTGGAGATCGCCGCTAGAGTCGCTCCTCGGCCCTGTTGGCCTCCGCGTTTTGCGCGGCTGGCCCAAAACGTTCACAAGGAGGATCACGTGGCAAAGCCCAAAGAAGACGCGATCGTCCTTGAGGGAACGGTTACAGAGCCGCTCCCGAATGCCATGTTTCGAGTCGAACTCGAAAACGGGCACAAGGTTCTGGCCCACATCTCCGGAAAGATGCGAATGCACTACATCCGCATCCTCCCCGGCGACCGTGTCCAGGTGGAGATGACGCCGTACGACCTCACCCGCGGCCGAATCACCTACCGATACAAGTAACAAACGCAGTACCAGAAGTACGGAAAGTGAGTGTCCGACCAACAAGGGTCGGGCCCGCCGGGGGAAATGCTCCGGTGTACCTGAATCACACATTCAGGCGAAAGGAATACCTGCGAAGTGAAAGTACGTCCCAGCGTTAAGAAGATCTGTGAGAAGTGCAAGGTGATCCGCCGCCATGGTCGCGTGCAGGTCATTTGTGAGAACCCTCGTCACAAGCAACGGCAGGGCTGATCCATGGCACGTATCTCCGGTGTTGATATCCCGCGCGAAAAGCGCTTGGAAATCAGCCTCACCTATATCTACGGAATCGGTAACACGACTGCACGCAACATCTGTGCAGCCACCGAGATCAATCCGAACACTCGTGTTCGCGAACTCACCGATGAGGAAGTCAACAAGATCCGTGCGTTCATCGACGCCGGCCTGAAGGTCGAAGGAGACCTTCGCCGTGAAGTCGACCAGGACATCCGTCGCAAGATGGAGATCGGTTGCTACCAAGGCCTGCGTCACCGTCGCGGCCTCCCGGTGCGTGGTCAACGAACCCACACCAATGCTCGTACTCGGAAGGGCCCCAAGAAGACAGTGGCCGGTAAGAAGAAGGTGGCGCGCTAACCATGGCGAAACCAACTCCCGGAGGCCGTAGGCCTCGCAAGAAGGAACGCAAGAACGTCACGTACGGCGTGGCGCACATCAAGAGTTCCTTCAATAACACCATCGTGAGCATCACCGATCAGCACGGCAACGTTCTGGCGTGGGCCTCGGCCGGCAATGTCGGCTTCAAGGGTTCCCGCAAGTCCACCCCGTTCGCCGCACAGATGGCCGCCGAGCAATGCGCAAAGCGAGCCATGGAGCACGGTGTCCGCAAGGTCGATGTCATGGTCAAGGGTCCCGGCTCCGGCCGAGAGACCGCCATTCGCAGCATCCAGAACGCCGGTATTGAAGTCACCGGAATCAAGGATGTCACGCCGGTGCCGCATAACGGTTGCCGTCAGCCCAAGCGTCGGAGGGTCTGAACATGGCTCGTTACACCGGCCCGAAAGCGCGCGTTTCGCGTCGCCTCGGCACCAACATCTTCGGGACCAAAGGCGAGACCATCGCCCTTGAAAAGCGCCCGTACCCCCCGGGTGAGCACGGTCGCACACGCCGTCGCGGAAACCCGAGCGAATACCTGATGCAGATGCAAGAGAAGCAGAAGGCTCGCTTCTCTTATGGTCTGTCCGAGAAGCAGTTCCGCAACCTTTATGAGGAAGCCTCCCGCAAGGAAGGCGTGACCGGCGAAAACATGCTCCGGTTCCTTGAGTTGCGTCTCGACAACGTCGTGTACCGCGCCGGCTGGGCAGCAACTCGCCCGCAGGCTCGTCAGTTCGTGGGCCATGGTCACGTAAACGTGAACGGTCGCCGAGTCGATATCCCGAGCTATCGGGTGCGCAAAGGCGATCTCATCACGCTCCGTGACAAGGCACGCGGAATGGTCGTGGTTCAGTGGAACCGCGACATGCTCGATCGCCAACCACCTGCGTGGTTGGAATCCGGAGAAGGAGGCCTCGCCATCACTGTGCTTGCGCTTCCGCTGCGGGACCAGATCGACGTGCCTGTGCGCGAACAGCTCATCGTCGAGCTCTATTCGAAGTAGGCACTTTTCGATGGGGGAACTCATCGCTAGTGCCGTTCACGACTGAACGAAACCGAGGTAGACAATTATGCTGGTCATGCAGCGCCCGAAGGTGGAAGCGCTTGGCGAGGCTGAAGGTGCACGTCAACTGTTCGCAGTTGGCCCGCTTGAGCCTGGCTTCGGCCACACCCTGGGCAATTCACTCCGCCGCACCCTCCTGTCCTCCATCCCTGGAGCGGCAGTTACACAGGTGCGTTTTGATGAAGCCCTTCACGAATTCGACACCATCAAGGGTGTCACTGAAGACGTAACCGACGTCATCCTGAATCTCAAGGATCTCGTACTCCTCGTGCACAGTGACGAAGCCGTCACCTTGCGCATCGACGTGCGTGGCCCGGCTGAGATCACGGCTGCCGACATCATCGTCACGTCCGACGTGGAGATCCTTAACCCGGAACTCCACATCGCAACGGTCAACGAGTCAGGACGCCTCGCCCTCGACGTCACTGTCGAGCGTGGACGCGGGTATGTCTCGGCTGATCGCAACAAGTCGACGAGCACGATCGGTGTGATTCCGGTCGACTCAATCTTCTCGCCGGTTCGTCGTGTCACCTTTGTGGTGGAGCCGACCCGTGTCGAGCAGTCGACAGCGTTCGATCGCCTTGTCCTTGACATCGAAACCGATGGATCGATCACCGCTCGCGAAGCACTCGCCTCGGCGGGAGCAACGCTCCAGGCACTTGTTCAACTTGTTGCCGAAATGAGTGACGAGCCTCAGGGTCTCGAGCTCGGTGAAGTCAGCATCACGCATGCTGGCTCGCCCGATCTCGACCTTGCCATCGAGGACCTCGATCTTTCCGAGCGTCCCCGCAACTGCCTCAAGCGTGCGCAGGTCAATACGGTTGGCGAATTGCTCCTCAAGTCCGAGGACGATCTGCTCGCCGTGACCAACTTCGGACAGAAGTCGCTCGATGAGGTCATCCAGAAGCTCGACGAGCGCGGTTTGTCGCTCAAGCACCGGGACTGATCCACCATGCCAGGAACTCCACGCAAATCCAAGCGATTCGGCGGCAGTGCCTCCCACCAGCGTCTGATGATGGCCAATCTGGCCGCATCACTCTTCGCTGCTGAGGGCATCGTCACCACCGAAGCGAAGGCGAAGGCCCTTCGTCCGATCGCCGAGAAGCTCATCACCAAAGCCAAGAAGGGTGGCGTTCACCGCCATCGTCAGGTCGTTGCCTTTATGGGTGACAAGGAAATGGCTTCGAAGTTGTTCGACGACATTGGTCCGCGTTACGAGACTCGTCCAGGTGGCTACACCCGGATTTTGAAGCTCGGCCCGCGCCAAGGTGACAACGCGCCGATGGCGCGTATCGAACTCATCTGAACACGCAACTACCAGTAACGATCATCCCGCCCGCACCCGTCGAGGGCATGGCGAGGGTGAGAATGGTTTTGGCCTACGACGGAGCACAGTTCCGGGGTATGGCTGAGAACGACGGTGTTCCTACAGTTGCCCGCGCGTTGCGCGGGCAACTTGAACGTATGGCCGAGCATCCTGTCGCCATCAGCATCGCCGGTCGCACTGACGCCGGGGTGCATGCGTGGGGTCAGGTCGTCTCCTTCGACATTCGTGCCGATCGCGCTGATCCTGTTGCTCTGGCCCGCGTCGTCAACATGGCATGCGTTCCGGGGATTGTTGTGCGCGAGTGTGAACTCGCCGCCGACGATTTCGACGCCCGATTCTCGGCCTGTTCGCGCTCATACCGGTACACGGTGGTGAATCGACCTCTTCCCGATCCGTTCCTGGCTCCAACGACCTGGTGGGTGCCCCAGCCGATCGACGTTAAGGCGCTCCACCTTGGTTGCGATCCGCTGATCGGTGGTCACGATTTCACGAGCTTTTGCCGCAAGCCGAAGTCCGATCTCGGGTTTTCGATGATCCGTCGGGTCCGGGACGCTCGTTGGCACGAACTCGGCGACGGGGTCCTTCGTTTCGACATCGAGGCGAATGCGTTCTGCCATCAGATGGTCCGCAGCATCGTTGGGACGCTGGTCGATATGGGCCGAGGCCGGCTCCGCCCAGGGGAGATGGCGACGATTCTTGCCGCCCGAGATCGGTCACTTTCCGGCCTGGTAGCGCCGGCACAAGGCCTGTGTCTCTGGGAAGTCGGCTACGACGACGTGGCTCCGGCGGTCCCTGGCGGGACCGGAAAATAGGGCGAGTTGCCGGGGAGCAGCCCGAGACCGTAGTTTGTAGAGCCGCTCAGGTGCGCGGATACCGCTTGCGCCGGAGCTTCTTGCTCGCCATCAGTTCAAGATCAGCTTTTCCAGTTCAGTAGTTCTCTGTATCAGTTTCTCCATATCAGTTCAGGGTCTCGTTTACCGGGGCTCCTCGAAGAAGAAGGGTTGCGCGTGCGCACCTACACCCCCAAGGCCAGCGAAATTCAGCGCTCATGGTTTGTGGTCGATGCCGAAGGCATGGTCCTCGGCCGCCTCGCCACCGAGGTTGCCCGCATGTTGCGCGGCAAGCACAAGCCGACGTACACGCCCCACATGGACACCGGTGATCACGTGATCGTGATCAACGCCTCGAAGGTCGTGCTCACGTCGAACAAGGGCGACAAGATCTTCGTTCACCGTCACTCTGGTTACCCGGGTGGTCTGCGCACGCAGAGCTACGGCCAACTCATCGCCTCCAAGCCCGAAGAAGCTGTGCGTCGCGCCATCCGCGGCATGCTTCCGAAGAACCGTCTTGGTCGCCAGCAGCTCAAGAAGCTCAAGGTCTACGCCGGTCCCGTGCATCCGCACGTCGCCCAGGACCCGCAGCCGCTCGAATTCACCCAAGCCAAGGCCCGCTGAGCGGGAATACTGAGGACACCTAATGTCAACCCCTCTCGTCCAGACAACCGGTCGTCGCAAGCGTGCAGTTGCACGGGTGCGCCTGATCCCGGGTACCGGAACCATCACGGTCAACAAGCGTGCAGTCGCCGAGTACTTCCCGTCGGAAACTCATCGCATGATCCTCACCGAGCCACTGCGTCTCACCAACACCACCGAGCTGTATGACATCGTCTGCAACATCGATGGTGGCGGCGTTTCCGGCCAGGCCGGCGCCCTTCGCCACGGCATCGCCCGCGCACTCATCGAGCTCGATCCGGAGATGCGTCCCGAACTCAAGAAGGCCGGATTCCTCACACGCGACGATCGCAAGAAGGAATCCAAGAAGTACGGCCTCAAGAAGGCCCGAAAGGCTCCGCAGTACTCGAAGCGCTAATCAATACAGCGCTAATCAACACGGCACCATTTGTTGGTGCGCAGTTGCAGAACTTCCCGAAACGACGTGCGTTACCTCGATCAGGGGAAGCGCACGTCGTTTGCGTTTAGCTGAACTACAGGGCGGTGACCAGATATGAGTTTGAGATTCGGAACCGATGGTGTGCGCGGTCCTGCTGATGAGTTCACTGACGATCTCATCGCCGCGCTTGGCGAAGCAGCGACGCTCGTGCTCGGTGGTTCACGCGGATTCTTAATCGCCTGCGATACGCGCGAATCGGGACCGCGTCTTGAACGAGCGTTGGCCATTGGCATCGCCCGCGGCGGCGGTGTGCCCGAATCGCTGGGCATCGTTCCCACACCAACGGCAGCGTGGGCCTCGATGCACCGAGATATTCCCGCGGCGGTGATCTCGGCATCGCACAACGTCTGGTCGGACAACGGGATCAAATTTTTCGCCGCCGGTGGACGGAAGCTCCCCGCCGCCGTAGAGGCTCAACTCGAATTGCAGCTTGACGGGATACTTGCTGCCGCGAATGAACGAGTCGGCTTTTCCGTCGACCACGAGTTCTCACTAGCCCACGACGGCGCACTTGGTCCCTGGTCGGCCTCACTCGCCGCGTCGATCGGTGACCGACGTCTTGAGGGGCTGCACGTGGTCATCGATTGCGCCAATGGCGCGAGTTCCGATGTTGGGCCGTCGTTGTTGCGTGCACTCGGCGCCGAGGTCGATGTTCTGCACGCGTCGCCGAATGGCCGCAACATCAACGACGCTTGCGGCTCGACGCATCCCGGCGATCTGCAGCGGCGGGTGATCGAGACCGGCGCCGATGTGGGACTGGCCTTCGACGGTGATGCTGACCGCCTCCTCGCTGTCGACGAAAAGGGATTGCTCGTCGATGGCGATCATCTGCTCGCTATGTTCGCCGCGGATCTGCACGGTCGGGGTCGGCTCGCTGGTGATCTCGTGGTGGTGACTGTCATGACGAACCTTGGTTTCAGGATCGCGATGTCCGAACGAGCAATCACCGTCGTCGAAACGCCGGTCGGTGATCGGCACGTTCTCGAAGCGCTCGCTCGCACTGGGGGCTCACTCGGTGGCGAGCAATCGGGGCACATCGTGTTCGCCGACATGGCGACAACTGGCGACGGTCTGCTTTCGGGCATCCAACTTCTCGATCTCGTTCATCGTTCCGACCGACCGTTCTCTGAGTTGGCCGCGGAATCCATGACCCAACTGCCGCAGGTGCTGCTGAATGTTTCGGTCGCGTCCCGGGGATCGGATTTCAGTAGCCATTTCACGTCGGTCATGGCCACGGTCCTGGCCGACGATGTTTCTGCCGAGGAGCAATTGCTCGGTGAGCGCGGACGGATCCTGATTCGTCCGAGCGGTACCGAGCCGCTTGTCCGCGTGATGGTGGAAGCCGAGACGGCGGAGCTCGCGGATGCGGTTGCCCGGCGGCTTGCTGCGAAGGTCGACGAGGCCTTCCCGGCGTAGGCTGGGCTTCTTATGTGCGGAATTATTGCCGTCGTCCGTCGTCCATCGCAGCGCGCGATCCCTGCCGCGTCCGAGATCCTCGATCCTCTTGCGGGGGCGGCCCGATTGCTTGAAGCATTTGGTGATCCGCAATCGACCGCCGGGAGGCACGGCGATCCTGCGTCGTTCGACCCGGCGTCGTTCGACCCGGCGTCGTTCGACCCGGCGTCGTTCGACCCGGCGTCGTTCGACCCGGCGTCGTTACTGACGGAGGCGGCGTCAGAGGTGGCGACGGCAGATGTTCTCCTTCGCGGCGTTGCCGGCGTGCTGGCGTTGCTCGAAACGTCGACGTTGGCCGTGTCGGTGGCCAACCTGATCGACGGTCTCGATCATCAGGTTGCGGCCGCCGAAAATCACCTCGACACGAATCCCCTCGACGCGGGTGTCGAACTCGAACGAGTGAATGCGGCGATGGTCGAGCTCAAAGACGCCGTGTGGGCGATTCGTCGCGATCGCTTGCGTGCCGCCGAAAGTGTTTCTGAATTTGTCGGCGGTTCTCCGACCCCATCCGCTGTAGCTGTGGGGCTTTCGGTGCATCAGGCGTTGTCGGCGCTCGATCGTCTTGAGGTGCGCGGTCGCGACAGCGCCGGCCTCCATCTTCTTGTCCGCAGTCACGGTATCGACCTCACCTCGCCGGCGATCATGGCGATGATGTCCGAACGTGCGGCCGATCCGCTGTTCGGCTCACTTGCCGTGCGCACGCCGGAAGGCCATCTCAGTCTCGTGTACAAGGCCGCAGCCGAGATCGGTGAACTGGGTGACAACACGAGGGCTTTGCGCCTTGCGATGTCGACCGATCTTCTGCTGCAACAAGCGCTTGGCTCCGATTCGGTCGAGGCCGTCGTGCTCGGGCATACCCGATGGGCGAGCGTTGGAATCATCTCTCAAGCCAACGCCCATCCATTGAACTCAGACGAAGTCGGCGGAATTAGTGACACACATGTTCCTGATACCTATGTAACTGCAGTGTTGAACGGCGACGTCGACAATTTTGCCGATCTCAAGGTGAGTCAGTCGCTCAAGATCGCAGACGAGATCACCACGGACGCCAAAGTCATTCCTACGCTCACGTCTCGGGCGATGGTTGACGGTACGGATGCATTCGAGGCATTCCGGGAGACCGTGATCCAACTCGAAGGTTCGGTCGCGATTGCGGCAAGTGCTGCGGCCCGACCCGAAGATCTTTTCCTTGCCGTGCGGGGCAGCGGGCAGGCCCTCTACATCGGTCTCGCCGAGGATGCATGGATCATTGCGAGCGAACCGTACGGGGTCGTTGAAGAGACGCCCACCTATCTGCGTCTCGACGGTGATGTCCCGGCCGATCCGACTAACCCGGCCAGTCGCGGGCAGGTCGTATGTCTGCGGGGCGTCGCCGCAGGTTCGCTTGATGGCATCGGCCGCTGGGCCTACGACGGTACCGACCTTGCTGTTGACGAAAGCGAACTTGCCGACGCGCAGATAACCACGCGCGACATCGACAGAGGAGACTTCCCGCATTTTCTTCTTAAGGAGATCGGCGAATCGCCTGGTTCATTCCGCAAGACGCTCCGCGGCAAACTCGTCGATGGTGCGGCTGGCCTCGAAGTGCGCCTCGGCGACGATGTCCTGACTCCCGAGTTGCGGGCGCGACTGGCCGATGGCTCTATCCGTCGCATCATCGCCATCGGTCAGGGAACCGCTGCAGTTGCATCGCGGGCGCTGGCCGAGGGACTCGCCGCCTTCGCTCCGAACACGACACTTCGAGTCGAGACGGAACTCGCCACTGAACTCTCGGGTTTCCAGTTGACAGATTCCATGGCCGACACACTGATTGTTGCTGTGAGTCAGTCGGGAACCACGACGGATACGAATCGAACGGTCGATCTCGTTCGTGCTCGTGGCGGCCATGTCGTCGCAATCGTTAATCGTCGCAATAGCGATCTCACGGATCGGTCCGACGGTGTGCTGTACACATCGGATGGTCGCGACGTCGAGATGAGCGTTGCATCGACGAAGGCCTTCTATGCGCAGATTGCAGCGTGTTTCCTCTTGGCCGCGGCGATCGCCGATGCGGTAGGAGAACAGTCGCCCGAGCGGAATGCGGTATTGCAGGGACTACGCGCGCTCCCTGCGGCGATGGAGCAGACATTCGCGCTGCGTCCGGACATTGCGCGGGCGGCCCACGAGAATGCTCCGCAGCGGCGCTATTGGGCGATCGTCGGAAACGGTGCGAATCGCATCGCGGCCGAGGAAGTTCGGATCAAACTCTCCGAGCTCTGTTACAAGGCGATCGCATGCGATGGGACCGAAGACAAAAAGCACATCGACCTTTCGTCCGAGCCGCTGATCCTCGTGTGTGCGGCCGGACTCCAGGGTTCGACGGCTGATGATGTCGCAAAAGAGGTAGCGATCTATCGGGCCCATAAGGCGGCGCCGATCGTCATCGCCACGCAGGGTGAGGAGCGATTCTCCGCCGCGCTTCAGGTGATCCTCGTGCCTGAGGTGCATCCACGGCTCGCATTCGTTCTCTCTGCGATGGTGGGGCACCTGTTCGGCTACGAAGCGGCGTTAGCGATCGATGCTCAAGCGCGCCCCCTGCGCGAAGCCCGAGCCGCAATCGACGCAGCTGTGTCGGCAGGATCCGATGGCGACGGTGAATCGCTTCTCGGCGGACTTCGTCCCGCGTTGCAGCCTCTCGCCGCCCGCTATTTCGATGGACTTCGGTCGGGTGTCTACGACGGACACCTCGAAGCCAGTTCGGCAGTGCGCCTTGCTGGTCTGTGGCGATTCGCACTGGGTTCGATTCCGCTTGAGGCCTACCAACTCGAATCGGGCAAGGTCGGAACGCCGGGCGTCGTGCTCGAGGATCTCAACATCGCACTCGGTGTGGCGATTGATGAACTCACCCGCCCCATCGACGCGATCAAGCATCAGGCGAAGACAGTGACCGTGGGGATCTCACGGAGTGACGAGACACTCATGCAGGTTCAACTGGTGAAGGAAGTCCTCGCCACCGGCGCTGCTCGTGATCGCCTCAGTTATGCCACGTTGCGCACGCTGGCTGCACTCGAGCCACTCGTCGACGAGGTTCTCGGGTACACGCGTTACGCGATCGAGGGACACGTTGATGCCGGCGGTTTCGACGATGCCATTCTGGTGATCGTTGATCGGGGCGGCCTTGGTCGCGATCTCCCGAGCCGAACTGCTGAGTACCCCGAACTCCGGGGAACGAAGCGTCTTGTTGCGGTCGAACGAACAGTTCTTGTCGCCAAGGGACGAAGCGACGGTCGGACTGTTGTCATCGTGCCGGAAATCAAAGATGGAGAGTCGACGGGATTGTCCCTTCTGCATGTTCGCCTGCACGAGAACCTTCCTCTCACATCGCTGCGTTCGGTGCTGCAGGGATATCGGAATCGTTACGCCGCCATCAAACATGCAGTCACTGAAACGGAACCGATCTTCCGAGATGATTTGCTTGCTGACATCCCCGTTCTCGACCTGATGACGAATCCGGTCAACGATCTCGCGGAGCGCTGGCGGTCGTGATCCTCGGCATCGGTGCAGATCTTGTCGATCTGGATCGATTCCGTGCGGTGCTGGAGCGCCGGCCCGGGATGATCGCCCGTCTGTTCACGGAGGCTGAGCGAGAGTATTCGGAGCGCCGCAATGATTCAGTCGAGCGCTATGCCGTTCGATTTGCAGCCAAAGAAGCTGTTCTCAAGTCGTTGGGCGTCGGCATGGGTGCGGCGGACTGGCACGACATTGAGGTGGCGCGCGATGACAGCGGGCGTCCGAGCCTGATCATTCGGGGTCGCGCTGCGCAGCTCGCTTCCTCCAAGGGCATTGCCCGTTGGGAACTCACGCTGACACATAGTGATTCCGTGGCCCAGGCCATCGTCGTTGCGCACCGCGGCCATTCAGAGGTTTCCGGCGCGGTCAGGGCCTCTGGTTTACTCACCGGTTCCTGGCCCACTGCTGCTGGACTCACGACTGCTGGACCCACGACTTGCACGCCGATCGTCACGCCGGCGGAGATGGCGGCCATCGACAGCACCGCTCCCGAACCAGTGGACGTGTTGATTGGTCGCGCTGGTTCCGCGGTTGCCCGTGCCGCCATCCGGTTGATGGGCGGAACCTACGGTCGGCGTGTCATTGTCATCGCCGGCAAGGGCAACAACGGTAACGATGGTCGCGACGCCGCAGCCAAACTTCGAGCCAGAGGAGTTCGGGTGATGGTGATCGACGCACTATCGGCCCCCGAGGCCCTGCCGGAGTGCGATCTCGTCATCGATGCTGCCTACGGAACCGGTTTCGCAGGAACCTACGACGCGCCGGTGCCGTGTTCTGGTTCTCTTGTGCTCGCAGTCGACATTCCTTCGGGCATAGACGGACTCACCGGTAGTGCTAACGGACGCGTTCTCCGCGCCGATGAAACGGTGACATTCGCTGCGCTGAAGCCAGGACTCCTGTTTGCCGATGGCATCGAACTGTCAGGCCGATGTCGCGTCGCCGATATCGGGCTCGTGGTTGAGGGCCGCTCACCCCGCGCTGATCTGATCGGCTCGGATGCCGTCAGTCGTTGGCTTCCCCGTCGCCACGTTCATGCGAACAAGTGGGAGAGCGCATTGTGGATCGTGGCCGGTAGCCCGGGTATGGGCGGTGCGGCGGCGCTCTGTTCGGCAGCCGCAGCGCGAACGGGAGCTGGTTACGTGCGCGTTTCAACTCCGGGGGGCGTTGCATCCGATCTTCCGCTCGAATCGGTGCGAGTCGATATCCCGGCCGCGGGATGGGCGCCCGAGGTCGTTGCCGGGCTTAATCGATTCAGATCCCTTGTGATTGGCAACGGACTCGGAACTACCGATGAGACTCGGGACAACATTCGTCAGGTCGTGGCGGCCGCTGCGGGTCGCGGACTTCCCACTGTCGTCGATGCCGATGGACTCACCGCGCTCGGTGCAGACGCGTCGCGCTTTGTTGGCCCGACCACGGTGCTCACGCCTCACGATCGCGAATTTGCCCGGCTCGCCGGCCACGCCCCGGGGCCAGACCGAATCGCCGCCGCGCGTGATCTTGCCGCGAAAACGGGAGCTGTCGTACTTCTGAAGGGCGGCACCACAGTCATCGCGTCACCTGATGGCGATGTCCTTGTCTCGGCGGAGGGGGACCAACGCCTTGCCACCGCGGGAACGGGCGATGTTCTCGCCGGAATCATCGGCGCCTTGCTGGCCGGCGGTATGGATCCATTCCTTGCTGCGGGGAGCGGAGCGTTCATCCACGGACGAGCAGCGGCCCTAGGCTGGGAACGAGGACTGGTGGCCAGCGACATCTCTGGCCATCTGCCCGAGATTCTCGGAGAACTCGCCACTTCACCAACAACGGGTCACCCCTGACCGTTCATCCCTGACAGTTCACCCCTGACAGTTCACCACTGATCATCTACGGAGGATTCATGCTGAGAGATGTCCCGGTCCGCGAGATCATGTCCACCGACGTCCTGACGTTCGGGCCCGATGACAATGTCCGCGATGCCATGCGCGCTCTGCTGCGTCGTGATGTCGACGGGGCTCCGGTTGTGGACGCAGACGGACTCGTCGTTGGACTTCTGTCGACCGCTGACCTGATCGTGGAAGAGGCCAGGGTCCATCTCCCCACGGTCATCACGTTGCTAGGCGCATATCTCGAGCTGCCCTCGTCGCAGAAGCGATTCGATGCCGACATGGCTAAGGCTCTTGGCTCGACCGTCGGCGAGGTTATGACCGCCGCAATCACGACAATCGCACCGGACGACACCGTTGAGCAGGCTGCGACACTGCTGCATGAAGAAGGTGCCGATCGTCTCGCCGTGATCGACGAAGGTGGTCGCCTTGTCGGTCTCGTTGCCCGTGGCGACATCGTCCGCGCGATTGTGCGCGAGTTCGACGAGCAGGACGCGGAAACTGATGGCGCCGATGGCGCGGCCGGATCGGGCGAGTAGCGAACCATGCGCGCTGCACGCGCCGAGGTCGATCTCGGTGCCGTCGCTCACAACGCGGCGGTTCTGCGTCGCTCTATTGCCCCGAGTCTTCTGTGCGCGGTCGTGAAGGCAGACGGATACGGCCATGGCGCCATTGCGGTGAGCGAGGCTCTGCTCAGCGCCGGTGTTGAGTGGCTTGCAGTTGCGTTGATCGAAGAGGCAGCGGTACTGCGCAAAGCTGGCATCACGGCGCCGATCCTGCTGCTCTCCCAGCCGCGGGTTGCCGATATTCCGGCGGTAGTTCGTTACGACATGCGAGTGTGCGTCACCTCGACCGCAACGGCCGAACATCTTGCGACATCTGCCCGCGAACAAGGCAAAGTCGTCAAGGTCCATCTCAAGGTCGACACGGGCATGAACCGGATTGGCGTTGCGCCAAAGGACGCCCTCGCTCTGGCCCGCGACATCACTGGTCGACCCGAATTGGATCTCGAAGGCATTTTCACGCACTGCGCGGTGGCCGATGAACCTTTAAATCCGTTCACCGATGTTCAACTTGCCAGATTCGATGCGACGGTCGCACAGTTGGCCGAGGTCGGCATCGTTCCTGCTGTCCGGCACGCAGGAAACTCCGCAATCGGTATCGCTCATCCGCAAGGCAGGTACGACCTCGTTCGCATGGGGATCGCGGTGTACGGCATCGCTCCTGCTCCGGGTCTAGCGAATGAATTGGATCTGCGGCCAGCGCTCTCGCTCAAGGCCGAGGTCTCGATGGCGAAGCGTGTGGCTGCGGGCGAAGGCGTCTCCTACGGACTTCGTCATCGCTTCGATGCGCCGACCACGGTCGCAACCGTTCCCATTGGTTATGCCGATGGCGTTCCGCGTCGTCTCGGTCTTCAAGGCGGTCAAGTCCTCATCGGAGGGAAGCGACGCTCGATTGTCGGCGTTGTCACGATGGATCAATTGATGGTGGATTGCGGCGACGATGAGATCGAAGTTGGCGACGAAGTCGTACTCATCGGCACGCAGGGCAACGAGACGATCACGGCAGAAGAATTGGCCATGAACCTCGACACGATCGCGTATGAAGTGGTGTGTGGAATCGGCCCGCGGGTCCCGCGGTTCTACAAGCAGGTAGGCGCATGATCTTCGCCCGCACGTCTTCGGCAGCTCAGACCAAGGAACTAGCGGCGTCGCTAGCCGAACTCGCCCGTCCGGGCGACCTCATACTTCTGGCCGGCGATCTCGGTGCGGGCAAGACGGCGTTCACTCAGGGATACGGCGCGGCATTGGGTATCGACGATCTCATTACGTCGCCCACGTTTACGTTGGTGAACACCTACGAAGGACGACTGGAACTCAACCATCTCGATGTCTACCGACTCGAGGCAATGGGTGAAGTGCTCGATCTCGGTGTCCCCGAGATGCTTGATGATGGCGGTGTGACCGTCATCGAATGGGGTGACGCGGTCGCTCCCGCGTTGCCGGCCGACTATCTCGAGATCAGGTTCACGTTCATCGAGACCGATCCGACCGGCGCAACCGACGATGTTCGGATTCTCGAACTAGTTCCTGTTGGTCCGCGATGGAGTGCAAGCATCCGAGCTGTCGCCGCCGCCGTCGCCCCGTGGGTCCATGAGCCGACTGCCGAAGAGACGGGGAACCGCTGATGTTGATCTGTGGAATCGATACCGCGACAGCGCAGGTGAGTGTGGCGGTCGGCGGGCACGAAGGCGTTCTCGCTTCCACCCAGTCCAGCAGGGGTCGTCAACATGCTGAGGTGCTGACGCCGGCGATTCAGTTCGCCTGTAAGCAGGCCCGAATCGAGTATTCGGAAATCAGTGTCGTCGCTGTCGACCTCGGACCAGGCCTGTTCACCGGTCTCCGCGTTGGCGTGGCCGCCGCGAAAGCGATGGCACACGCTCTTAGCGTTCCGATGATCGGCGTCCCCAGCCTCGACCTTCTCGCTTTTCCCGTGCGGTTCACGTCGCGCTTGATCGTGGCCACGATTGATGCCCGACGTGGTGAGATCTTCTACGCCTTCTACCGGCAGGTTCCGGGTGGGATTCAGCGGCTCTCCGATCATCAGGTCGGATCCCCGGACGATCTGGCCTCCGAGTTGCTGGCGGCGGGTGAGGAGTGCCTCCTTGTTGGTGACGGCGCTATTCGCTACCGCGAGGTGTTCGAGGGTCTGAAGAAGTGCGAGATCGTCGAAGAAGGCTTCGCGTACCCATCGGCAACGTCGCTCGTGCTCCTTGCCCACGCGCAGGCGTTGCGCGAACAGTGGGTCAAGCCGTGGGATCTTGAGCCGTTGTATTTGCGTAAACCCGATGCCGAGATCAACTGGGCAACCCGTCCCAACTCGTGATTGCGTCAACAGAACTCATGCCTGCCGAGCTTGCGTCAATCGTCATCATGCCAATGCGTCGACGCCATCTGCGTTCGGTGTTGCGGATCGAGGAGAAGACAAGCTCGACCCCATGGTCGCTCGGTTTGTTTCTCGCTGAAGCGCGCCGCGACGAGCGGGTGTATCTGGTGGCGAGATCAGGAAACGAGATCCTCGGATACGCCGGTCTCTTGTTTGCGCTGACCGATGGCCACATCACCACCATCGCCGTGGATCCAGATCACCAAAGTGGGCGCGTTGGTACACGGCTGATGCTGGTGCTGATGCGGGCCGCGCGAGAACGCGGGGCCGAAGCGGTGACGCTCGAAGTGCGGGCATCAAATGTTTCCGCTCAGGCGATGTATCGCCGGTTCGGGTTCGTGCCGGCCGGTGCCCGCAAGGACTACTACCGCGATCCGACCGAGGACGCGCTCGTACTCTGGGCTCACGACATCCACACGCCGGAGTACGCGGAGCGACTCGCGTTCATCGACGAGAGCCTCTCGTCGCCGCTTGTCGTCGAGGGTCTTGTTCCGGCTGTTCCGCCTGTCCCGCCTGTCCCGCCTGTCCCGCCTGTCTCGAATGACTCGGAAACGCCCCAGGAGGGCTACTTGTGAATCGCACCCGTATTCTCGGAATCGAAACCAGCTGTGACGAAACCGCAGCTGCGGTTGTCGTGGGCGGTCACGAGGTTCTGTCGTCGGTGGTATCGAGTCAGATTGACTTGCATGCGCGTTACGGCGGAGTCGTCCCGGAGATCGCGAGCCGCGCCCACGTGGAGTTGCTCACGCCGGTTATTGCCCGCGCCTTGATCGAAGCCGGTATCGATGACGATCATGTCGACGCCGTTGCTGCAACCGTCGGACCGGGCCTCATTGGCGCACTGCTAATCGGAGTGAGCGCCGCGAAGACGCTTGCCCTTGTGTGGGATGTTCCGTTCGTTGCTGTCAACCATCTCGAAGCGCATCTCTATGCGGCGTTGCTCGAGGATCCTGAGATCGAACTCCCGGTCATCGTTCTGCTCGTTTCTGGTGGCCACACCCTGATCGTGCTGATGGAGGGACACGGTAAGTATCGGGTCCTCGGATCGACGATCGACGATGCCGCCGGTGAAGCGTTCGACAAGGTCGCCCGCTATCTCGGGCTCGGGTACCCGGGTGGCCCGGCCATCGACGCGATCTCAATGGAGGGCGATCCGGAATCCATTGCGTTTCCGCGGGCGATGCTCGCTGAGGGCTACGACTTCTCTTTCTCCGGTTTGAAGACCTCAGTTGTCAATCACGTACGTCGCAATCCGGATGTGAGCACAGCCGATGTGGCGGCATCATTTCAGGAAGCGGTTGTCGATGTCTTGGTGACCAAGGCGCGCCGCGCGGCCCGGGATCACGGGGCTAAGGGCCTCTGCCTTGCTGGGGGAGTGGCAGCGAACAGCCTCCTGCGTGAGCGACTCCTCGATGCGTGCGTCGCGGATGGACTCCGGGCGTTCCTGCCGAGTCGGGCCATGTGCACCGATAATGCGGCGATGGTGGCCGCCGCGGGCTGGTATCGCCTGCAATCCGACGGCCCATCACCACTCGACACCGGAGCCGATCCGAATCTTCGTTTGGCGTCACTTCTGGGCTGATCTCTGGGCTGATCTCTGGGCTGATCCCCGGGCCGATCGATGGCTGATCTCTGGGGGATCTGCCGGTCTGGCGGGGCCCGGGTTGTGGGATTGCGATCGGGGGCGTATCGTTAGCACTCGCTTGGGGAGAGTGCTAATAGCTTCCCGGCATTCGAAGTGACGACCCAAGTCGTCGATCCCGCCAACGGAGGCGCCCCGTATGAACCTGCAGCCCCTAGAAGATCGCATCGTGGTCAAGCCTGGCCAGAGCGAAGAGACCACGGCCAGCGGCCTGGTCATCCCCGATACCGCCCAAGAAAAGCCCCAGCAGGGTGAAGTTCTTGCCGTCGGCCCCGGCCGTCGCAGCGAGCAAACTGGCGACGTCATCCCAGTTGACGTCAAGGTCGGCGACATCGTCGTCTACTCGAAGTACGGCGGCACCGAGATCAGCGCCGGCGGCGAAGACGTCCTCATCCTCAATGCCCGCGATGTGCTCGCGGTCGTCAAGTAGTAGGAGACCACATGGCAAAGATGCTCAAGTTCGATGAGGACGCACGACGCGCCCTCGAGGCTGGCGTGAATGCGCTTGCTGATGCAGTGAAGGTCACGCTCGGCCCGAAGGGTCGCAACGTTGTCCTCGACAAGAAGTTCGGTGCACCCACCATCACCAACGATGGTGTTTCGATCGCACGTGAGATCGAACTCGAAGATCCTTTCGAGAACATGGGCGCACAACTCGTCAAGGAAGTTGCCACCAAGACCAACGACATTGCCGGCGATGGCACCACCACCGCCACCGTGCTTGCACAGGCGCTCGTCCGTGAAGGTCTTCGCAACGTCGCCGCCGGTGCCAGCCCGCTTGGTCTCAAGCGCGGTATCGAAAAGGCTGTTGCTGCTGCAGTGGAGAGCATCCACTCGCAGGCCAAGGAGATCGACGACAAGTCGGAAATCGCTCAGGTCGCAAGCATCTCGGCAGCCGACACCACCATCGGTGGCGTCATTGCCGACGCGATCGACAAGGTCGGCAAGGACGGCGTTGTAACCGTCGAAGAGTCCAACACCTTCGGCATGGATCTCGACTTCGTCGAGGGCATGCAGTTCGACAAGGGCTACCTCTCGCCGTACTTCGTCTCCGACATGGAGCGTCAAGAAGCAGTCCTCGACAACCCGTACATCCTCTTCGTGAACTCGAAGATCTCGTCGGTGCAGGACATGCTTCCCGTGCTCGAGAAGGTCATGCAGTCGGGTAAGCCGCTGTTGATCATCGCCGAGGACATCGATGGCGAGGCTCTTGCCACGCTCGTCGTGAACAAGATCCGTGGCACGTTCAGCTCCGTCGCCGTTAAGGCCCCGGGCTTCGGAGAGCGCCGCAAGGCAATGCTCGCCGACATGGCCATCCTCACCGGTGGCACTGTCATCGCCGAGGAAATCGGACTCAAGCTCGACAACACGACACTCGATCTTCTGGGCACCGCCCGCAAGGTCGTCGTGACCAAGGACGAGACCACCATCGTTGAAGGCGCTGGCGAATCCGCTGACGTCAACGGTCGTGTCGCTCAGATCAAGCGTGAGATCGAAGAAAGCGATTCCGATTGGGATCGCGAGAAGCTCCAGGAGCGTCTTGCCAAGCTTTCCGGTGGCGTTGCCGTGATCAAGGTTGGCGCAGCCACCGAGGTCGAGCTCAAGGAAAAGAAGCACCGCATCGAAGATGCCCTCAGTGCAACTCGTGCAGCCATCGAAGAAGGTGTTGTCGCCGGTGGCGGCACCGCCCTTCTCCGTGCCCGCGCCGCACTGAAGGACACCATCGCCACACTTGAAGGTGACGAGGCCACTGGTGCCCGCGCTGTCTACCGTGCGCTCGAGGCTCCGGCCCGACTCATCGCAGACAACGCCGGACACGAAGGCGCCGTCATCGTCCAGCAGGTCGAGGCCGAAACTGGCTCGATGGGCTTCAACGCCGCAACTGGCGAGATGGTCGACCTTCTTAAGGCCGGCGTCATCGATCCCGCCAAGGTGACCCGCGCAGCGCTGCAGAACGCAGCGTCGATCGCGGCACTCCTGCTCACCACCGAGGCGCTCGTCGCCGACAAGCCCGACAACGACGGTGGCGCTGCTGCTGCCGCCGCTGCCATGGGCGGTATGGGTGGCATGGGCGGAATGATGTAACTCAGCCCTTACGGGTTGTTCGCTACGGCCGGTCCTTCGGGATCGGCCGTTTGCGTTTTTGCCGGCGAGGTCTGGTTCAGGGTTCTAGATTTCCGGCGACAGTCGGTCACGTTTGGAGCTCATGTCGCTAGCCTTCACGGAATGGAACTCCCTGTCCCCGATCCCGAAAAACTGCTCGCCGCCTGGATGGAATGGGAGACGGGTGAGAACACTCCTGGTCGAGTCATGGCCAATCTAAAAACTGCGGGAATGCCCGAATTGCTCCGGGCCATTGTTGAAAAAAAGCAGGCAGGCGAGTCCTGAACCGGGGAGGAGCACAGCAGATCCCCCGTCCTCCGGGCGCGGTCGAAGGCGGGCCGGCCCCATGGGCACATCTCGATTCCGCACTGCGCCGACCGAGCATGGCCGAGATTCGCGCCGCGATGGCGTCAGCTGCCTTGCCTCAACGGCAAGATGTCGCCGACGGCATGCTTCGGTCGGCGGTACTTGCTGGCCTTTATCAAGAGATCGCTGGTGATGGCCGCCCGCAGGTGGTTCTCACCCGTCGGTCGATGCAACTGCGCAGCCATAGCGGTGAGGTCAGTTTTCCAGGGGGACGTCAGGAACCTGGGGAGGAGCTTTGGGTTACGGCGCTTCGTGAAGCCGAGGAAGAGATCGCGCTTGATCCGACAGCGGTCGTGCACCTCGGAGAACTGGATCACCTTCGGACAGTGTCGAGCCGGTCATGGATCGTTCCCTACGTGGCAGAAATCACCGACCCCCATCTCGTGATCCCAACGCTGCAGGCCGCGCCTGACGAGGTTGACTTGGTGCTTCATGTCGGACTCGACGAATTGCTGAACGATGGTGTTTTTCGAGAGGAATTATGGACATTTGGCGAGTACACGCGCCCAGTGTTCTTCTTCGAAATTGAAGGCGACACGGTCTGGGGGGCGACGGCGGCGATGCTTCGCAATCTGCTTTCGATCGTCACCGGCACCCACGATCCGAACGCGGAAATTTCACACTGGGACGCACCGAACGCTGTGCTCCCTCCCGGTCTCGGCGAGTAGAGTTCATTGTTTCCAGCGGAGTGGGGCCCTTGTGGTCCAGTTCCGCCATTCCTCCCCCGGGGTTTTCCCGACGGATTTGAGCGAAGGGATCAGCAATGGCCGAAATCGAAATCGGAATGGGCAAGTCTGGACGTCGGGCCTACGGCTTCGACGACATAGCGATCGTTCCGAGTCGTCGTACGCGCGATCCCGAAGATGTTGAGATCACGTGGGAGATCGACGCCTTCAAGTTCCAGCTTCCGCTCATGGCGTCGGCCATGGACGGCGTCGTGAGCCCAGCCTCGGCAATCGAAATCGGACGTCTCGGTGGCGTCGGCGTGCTGAATCTCGAAGGGCTCTGGACTCGTTACGAAGATCCAGAACCGCTGTTCGAGGAGATCAGCAAGCTCGACACCGAAAAGGCGACGGCGCGCATGCAACAGATCTATAGCGAGCCCATCAAACCTGAACTGGTCGGTCAGCGCATTCGCGAGATCAAGGCGGCTGGCGTCGTGAGCTGTTGCTCGGTCACGCCGCAGCGCACCGAGTCGCTTGCGAAGCAGTTCATCGACGCGGAACTCGACCTCCTCGTCATTCAGGGAACCGTGGTTTCGGCCGAGCATGTCTCGAAGACAGTCGAACCCTTGAACCTCAAGAAGTTCGTCCGCGAACTCGACATTCCCGTCATCGTCGGTGGTTGTGCCAGCTACCAGGCGGCGCTCCATCTGATGCGCACCGGTGCTGCTGGCGTGCTCGTCGGCGTTGGTCCCGGTCACGCCTGCACGACACGCGCAGTGCTCGGCCTTGGTGTTCCGCAAGCAACAGCGATCGCCGATGCAAGTGCCGCTCGCATGCGTCATCTCGATGAGACCGGCGTTTACTGCCAGGTCATCGCCGACGGCGGCATGGGTACCGGAGGCGATATCGCCAAGGCAATCGTGTGTGGCGCCGATGCGGTGATGATCGGCTCGCCGCTCGCCGCTGCGTCGGAAGCTCCTGGTCGCGGCTATCACTGGGGTATGGCGACGTTCCATCCCACGCTTCCCCGTGGCGCCCGAGTCAAAACCACAACGCGTGGCACGCTCGAGGAAATTCTCGTCGGCCCCGCCAATGAGAACGACGGCCGCATGAACCTGTTCGGCGCACTCCGTACCTCGATGGCAACGTGTGGCTATCAGACGGTGAAGGAATTCCAGAAGGCCGAAGTCATGGTTGCTCCGGCGCTCCAGACCGAAGGCAAGGTCCTGCAAAAAGCGCAGGGCGTGGGTATGGGTCACTGAGTTGGAAACCGGTGCGGTCCTCGTTGTCGATTTTGGTGCGCAGTACGCGCAGCTGATCGCCCGCCGCGTGCGCGAGGCGCATGTGTTCTCGGAGATCGTCAGGCATGACATCACGGCTGCGGAGATCGCGGCAAAGAATCCTGCCGGCATCATCTTCTCCGGTGGTCCGGCCTCTGTTCACGTCGAAGGTGCGCCTTCGATCGATCCCGGTGTTTACGAGCTAGGCGTCCCGATTCTTGGCATCTGTTACGGCGCGCAACTTCTCGCCCGCGATCTTGGTGGCGAGGTCGCCCAAAGCGGTCGCGGTGAATACGGTCGGACGGAACTGACCGTTGAGAGCGACAGTCTGCTGTTCGGTGCGACACAGCCACGTACGCAACCGGTTTGGATGAGTCACTTCGACACGATCACGGTTCCCCCCACGGGTGCCGTGGTGACTGCGTCGACACCAGATACTCCTTCCGCCGGATTCGAGGATCGCACTGCCGGTCGTTACGGCGTGCAATTCCATCCCGAAGTTGTGCATACTCCGCACGGCCAGGAAGTTCTTGAGCACTTTCTCTACGACGGCTGCGGACTCACTGCGTCATGGACGATGTCATCGATCATCGAGACGCAGGTCGCGCTCATCCGAGCTCAGGTCGGAACCGGCCGTGCGATCTGCGGCTTGTCCGGCGGCGTCGATTCCGCTGTAGCCGCAGCTCTCGTTCACAAGGCCATCGGTTCGCAACTCACCTGCGTGTTCGTCGATACCGGATTGATGCGTCAGGGCGAGGGCGAACAGGTCGTCGAGACGTTCCAGCGTCATCAGGGCATTGAACTGATCCATGTTCGCGCCGGCGATCGGTTCTTCGATCGACTCGAAGGGATCACCGATCCCGAAGAGAAGCGCAAGGCAATCGGTGAACTCTTCATTCGTGTCTTCGAGGACGCAAAGGTCGGTCTCGATGATGCCCGTTTCCTTGTTCAGGGAACCTTGTATCCCGACGTCATCGAATCGGGAACGAAGGATGCTGCCAAAATCAAGAGTCATCACAATGTCGGCGGGCTTCCCGACGACATGGACTTCGAACTCGTTGAACCCTTGCGTGCATTGTTCAAGGACGAAGTGCGCAAGGTTGGCGCGGAACTAGGCCTTCCCGACGAGATCGTGTGGCGTCAGCCGTTCCCTGGCCCCGGGTTGGGTGTCCGCATCATTGGCGAAGTAACGCGCGACAAAGTCGCGATGCTGCAACACGCCGATGCGATCGTGCGCGAAGAAGTCAAAGCGGCCGGCCTCGAACGCGAGATTTGGCAAGCTTTCGCCGTTCTTCCCGACATCCGATCCGTGGGCGTCATGGGCGACGAGCGCACCTATGGGCACCCGATCATCATTCGTGCGGTCACGAGCGAAGACGCCATGACTGCCGACTGGGCCCGACTTCCCTACGACCTGCTTGAGCGCATGTCATCGCGAATCATCAATGAGGTCCCGGGGATCAACCGTGTGGCCTACGACATCACCTCGAAGCCCCCCGGCACCATTGAGTGGGAATAACGATCCTGCGACTCAGCAGGTGTCTCGCTAGGTCAGAATGGGCCCGTGTACATCTCCGCGAAGTCTGATTACGCGATGCGGGCGCTTCTTGTGTTGGCCACGGAAACCGAGGGCCGGCCGATGAAGGCTGAGAGTGTGGCCACGAGTCAGTCGATGCCGCTCAATTTCGTGGAGAACATCCTGGCTGAACTGAAGCGATCCGGTTTGGTCCTGTCGCAGCGGGGTGCTTCTGGCGGATTTCGTCTGGCTCGTCCTGCATCATCGATCACGGTGGCCGATGTGATTCGCGCTGTCGATGGTCCCCTCGCTGAAGTCCGGGGCGAAAGTCCGGACGCGATTGATTATGTGGGTCCAGCGGAGCATTTGCGCACGGTTTGGGTTGCGACGCGCGCGAGCCTGCGGACTGTGCTTGAACACGTGTCGTTAGCCGACATCGTGGCCGGCGAACTTCCGGTAGCTGTCACCGACCTGACCGCAGATCCTGAGGCCTGGTTACGTCGCTGACGGGTTCTTAGGTGCCGGCGAGGCGGGCGACGATCGGTGCGAACGATTCCACGGCATCGGCGCCGACAGTGACATACGACAGCCCGTAGCGTTCGCGGCGTTCGATGATGGTTTCGCACAACTGATCGACGGTGCCGGCCAACGCATGCGGTGATTCCAGCGCTTGCGCTCCAGTCAGCCCGAGGGCGGGGGCGACCATATCTGCGAACGCTTCGCGGTCATCGGTGACGACGGCAAGGTGCACGCGGGTCTGTAGTTCGATGTCGTCGTAGCGGTCACCGGCTGCTTCGGCAATCCACTGAAGTTTTTCCTCGGTGGCCTCACCAGTCGCGTTAGGCCCTGCGCTCGCGTCGATGACACCGGCGGCAAGGGACACGTTGATGCCGATGATGTCGGCCTGTTGCGCGGCGAGAGTGAGCATGCGCTTGCCGCCGCCGCCGAGCAGGATCGGGGGGCCGGGCTTCTGGAGAGGCTTTGGTGTGCCCTCATGCGCGGTGACGTTGTAATGGTTCCCGGCGAACGTGACGGGGCCGTCAGCAAACAATCCCTTGATGATTTGAAGTGATTCGGCCAGACGATCAATACGCACGCCGGGCCGATCGAGAACGATGCCGGATTGTTCGTAATCGGTCGTCATCCAGCCAGCACCGAGTCCGAATTCGAGGCGACCGCCGCTCAGGATGTCGATAGTGGCGGCTTCCTTGGCCAGAAGGACGGGATGGCGATAGTCGTTGCACCACACCAACGTGCCGATCTTGAGCGTGGTTGTCGCTTCGGCGGCTGACACGAGCGCCGGAGTGACAGCGAATTGCTCGTCGAGGTGATCGGCGATCGTCAACGAGTCGTAACCCAGAGTTTCAACCTGACGGGCGAGTGCGCGCCAGCGATCGCCGTCGTCAGCAGTTCCGGTGAATCCGCCGGGCGGATCGCTGGCCTGAATGCTGAATCGGAACGGCTTTTGGCGGGGGAGTCTGACGCTCATGATGGAATCCTCTCAGCGCATTGCTGCGCCGGCGTCGATGGGCAGAGTGATGCCAGTGACCATACGAGCCTCGTCGGAACTGATCCACAGCAGCGCGTTGGAGATGTCATCGGCGAGTTGCGCCCCGCCACCAAGAGGCCGTTGGCCGGTGAAGGCGCCGGTGGTTCGGGGATCCTCGGCAATGATGCGCGGAACATCGGGATCGTTCCCCATGACGGTGTCGACAGCGCCGGGATGCAGGGAGTTCACCCGGATGTCGTACTGGCCCACCTCGAGTGTGAGCGAGCGCATCAAGCCGACAAGGCCGTGTTTAGCGGCGGCGTAATGGCCGAGGTACGAATAGCCGCGGAGACCGGCCGCGGAACTGATGAACGTGATTGCGCCTCCGTTGCCGGCCTCGATCATGGCCGGTAACGATGCTTTAACTGTGCGCCAGACGCCGGTGAGGTTGACGTCGAGAACGGTGGCCCAGTGCTCCTCGGGAACTTCCCAGGTGAGGTGATAGCTCGCGACTCCGGCATTGGCGACGACGACGTCAAGCCTTCCGAACCGGTCGACGCCCTCGGCCACGGCTGCGTCGAGTGACGCCTGATCGCGCACATCGGCGACATGGGCGACGATGCCGCGACCCTCTTGTTCGACGAGGCGCACGGTTTCGTGCAGATCCTCGACGGTGGCCGATTCGTAGCTGACGTCGGGGAGGACCGGAGCACAGACATCGACGGCGATGATGTTGGCGCCCTCGGCAGCGAAGCGGCGAGCGTGGGCACGCCCCTGGCCACGGGCGGCGCCCGTGATGAACACCACTTTGCCCTCGAAACGTCCTTCGCTGCGTGCCACGTATGCCCCCGAAATCCTGTTGATGACCCGGTGATGATTCCGATGGTCTGACTCAGTTTCTACTACCCGGCGTCGACCGATGTTCGTGGGCGGCTCTCCCCGGCGAATCGACACCATCGGGTTCGAGTCCCGATCTAGCGTCCAGTCATGTCCCACGACTCCGACGACCTCCGTGACCCCCACGAGCCCCGTGACCCCCGTGACTCAAGCACTGGTGAAAACGGTGCGATTGAAAACGGTGCTGATGATCTCTCCGATTTTGACCGAGGGTCTTTCGCCCATAAAGGAATCGTTCACGATGTGTTTCGCAGTGGCGAGGGACCCGCCGTCATTGTGATCGCAGAGATACCGGGCATCACACCCAAGGTCGCCGATTTCGCTCGCAGGGTTCGGGCGCTTGGCTGCACGGTGTTGTTGCCGGTGTTGTTCGGCGAACCCGGCCGTGAGCCCTCGGGTCGCTACATCGCGTCGTCGATCGCCAAGGCCTGCGTGGCGCGTGAGTTTGCGGCGTTCGCCACGGGGAAGACTGCCCCGGTATCGGAATGGCTGCGGGCGCTGGCCCGCTATGCCCATAGTTCTTGTGGTGGTCCCGGAGTCGGAGCAGTCGGTATGTGCTTCACCGGTGGATTCGCGCTGGGCATGATGGCCGGACCCGAGATGATCGCCCCGGTGCTGAGTCAGCCCTCGTTGCCGATCGGTTTCACGGCGAAGGCAAAGGCCAGCGTTCAGTTGAGTCCGGAGGATCTGCGAATCGTGAAGGAGCGCGTCGCCGCGGGCGCGTGCGTCATGGGACTGCGGTTCACCGGTGATCGGGCAGTTCCGGCCGAACGGTTCGAGACATTGCGGCGTGAACTCGGTGAAGGTTTCATTGGCGTGGAGATCGACTCCTCGGAAGGCAATCCGTGGGGAATCCCGAAGAACGCGCACTCTGTCCTCACCGAACACTTTGTTGACGAACCGGGGCACCCGACCCGCGACGCGATGGATCAGGTACTCGAGTTCTTCACGACCCGACTGCTCGATCCGCCGAACTAGGCCCGGGCGAGAACTTTCGTCGCTATCTCGGCAGGCACGCCGGTGGGGCGGGTACGTCGGCGGGCCGCATTACGTCGTTGAATCACCGCATCAATCGCGTCCATCATGCGCATGGAGTCGCCAAACCATTGGGGCAGGCGCCTTCGATCATTGACGTCGATTCCGTTGTGTCGTTGTCGTTCTCGCAGATTGTCGGAGGCCTCGAGTGCGGTGACTCCGGGTGGATCGAGGGCCGAAGGATTGGCGAGAATCTCCGAACCATCGGGGCGCCAGTGGTGAACGGTGCCATCCGAGTCGGTCGTGACGCAGATGTTGCGACGATGCACAAGGCCGTGGTGATAGCGACATTCGGGGACGAGATTCTCGACATCGTCGTGACCGCCGAAGGCCCGATGATGGCGATGGTGGATCTGAACCACTGTTGCTGTACACCCCGGCCAGGCACAGGTGCGATGGCGGGCGTGAACGGCTCGGCGTTGCTGTGGCGTGATCGTGATGGCGCGGCGTCCGAGGTGGAGGGGATCGCCATTTCCGTCCTCGAGGACGGTGAGCAGTCCGGCATCGCAGGCCAGCCAACGAGCAGCGTCGCGTCGGATGGCGACACCGGCCGGCTCCAGGACATCGCCGGCATTCGCCGCTCCGTCTGAGTCGGAGGTGTAAGTACCGGAGATGTCGGCGGGGTCGATGAGTGTGTCGACCGGAACGTGAACGACAAGCTGGGCAGTAAATCCGCTCGGCTGCAGGGTCGGTGGTGAGGGGTTGGGCGCGGTTTCGCACAGTCGCAAAAGACCCTCGGCGCGCCATTGGTTGCGATCGAGTTTCATTGGTGCAGGGCCATCGAGTGCCGCGGCGTGTTCCCGCTCGGCGCGTACCGCAGCGGTAGCAGTTTCGAGACTGGCGAGCACGAGTTCGCCGTGCACGTGATCGAAGCGGGCCCGCAGTTCGATGCCGTCCTCATCGCGGATGATGATCACCCGTCCGATCGATGTTGACTCGGGGCTGGAGGCTTCGGCGAGTTCGGTGGCCTCGACTCGGCGCCAGGTTGAGCAGATGCGCTGGACCTGACCGACGGTTGCATGGACGGCGAGGTCGACAAGTGCCGCTTCGGTCTCGGGCGTGGCGACGCGGATGATGGGTTCGGCTTTCGAAACCGAAAGTCGGCCCTCGGTGACGGCCTCGGCGAGAACGGGAAATTCATGCAGAGCCCGACCAAGTGCAGCGATGCTGCGCGCTCGGCGCGGACCGAGCTGGCAGTGCCAGGTGGCAAAGAACTCGACCGAACGACATTCCCACTGGGAGTGCAACCGCCGAATTTCGACTTCGGCAAGTACAGATGCCAGTTCGGCCTCGGCCGCCGAGAGCGTGCTGGCCAATTCGCGCGATCGGTCGACCAACTGATCGTCGGTGAGTTCGGCGGCGCCCTGAGCGAGTCTCCGCGCGGTGGATTCCACAACGGTTGCCGGTGTGCCGGCGGCGGTGAAGTTTGAAGGGGCGGGCTCATGGCCTACGCTCTCGAACATACGTTCGATTCTACAAAAACCGACCCCGCCCGTCAAGAGGTTCTTCGAGAAATTTCCGGCCGATAGGGTGGCCAACCCATGACCGATGATCTGCTCGAAGGCCTCAATCCTGTCCAGTACGAAGCGGTCACGCACACGCACGGGCCACTACTCATCGTGGCGGGCGCGGGCTCGGGCAAGACCCGTGTGCTCACTCATCGGATCGCCCATCTCATCCAGGCCGAAGGTGTTTCGCCGTTCGAGATTCTGGCGATCACGTTCACCAACAAGGCCGCTCAGGAGATGAAGGAGCGCGTCGCCGCTCTTGTGGGCCCGGTCGCCGAGAAGATGTGGGTGTCCACGTTCCATTCGGCGTGTGTCCGCATTCTCCGGCGCGACGCCGGCCGTCTCGGCTTCCCGGCGTCGTTCACGATCTACGACCAGTCCGATGCGCAGCGACTGACGAGTTACGTCATCCGCGATTTGGGTCTGGATGCAAAGAAGTTCCCGCCGCGTTCGATACACAGTTCGATTTCGGCGGCGAAGAATGACGGCTACGGCGCCAAGGCCTATTCGGAGAAGGCGTCGACAATCTTTGAGCGCAAGATTTCCGATGTCTATAACGAGTATCAGGCACGGCTGCTCAAAGCCGGGGCGATGGATTTCGATGATCTCCTCGCCAACACGGTTGAGCTGTTTCGTCAGTTCCCCGAGGTTCTTGAGACATACCAACGTCGCTTCAGCCATGTCATGGTCGACGAGTATCAGGACACGAATCAAGTGCAGAACGAGCTCGTGCTCATGCTTTCGCAGCCGCAGGGCAATGTGTGCGTAGTAGGCGACAGCGATCAGAGCATCTATCGCTTCCGCGGTGCCGACATGCGCAACATCCTCGAATTCGAGAACGCGTTTCCGGATGTCACGGTCGTGTTGCTCGAACAGAACTATCGCTCGACGCAGACCATCCTCGATGCCGCTAACGCGGTGATCGCCAATAACTTTGGGCGCAAGCCAAAAGAGTTGTGGACCGACAGTGGTCATGGTGATGCGATCGTTCGATACCAGGCTGACGATGAAACTGACGAAGCGCAGTGGATCGCAAATCAGCTGATGGCATTGCACGATGCCGGCCACGTCTGGTCCGACAGCGCGATCTTCTACCGAACGAACGCGCAGAGTCGCGTGATCGAGGAATACCTGATGCGCGTCGGTATTCCCTACAAGGTCATCGGGGGCACGCGTTTCTATGATCGACGCGAAGTCCGCGATGCGCTTTCGTATCTGAAGTGCGTCGTGAATCCATCCGACGAAGTAAGCATGAAGCGAGTGCTCAACGTTCCGAAACGCGGGATCGGCGAGTCTTCGGTCGGGCGTCTTGATGCATGGGCACGCAGTCACGGACTCGCATTCATCGAAGCGCTTCGCGAAGCCGGCGAGGCAGGAGTCACGGGGAAGGCACTGAAGGGCATCGAGAGCTTCCTTAAGTTGCTTGATGACCTTCAGTTGTTTGTCGACGATGGTCCGTCTGCAGTGATCGAGGCGGCGATGCAACGTTCGGGATATCTCGAAGAACTTGAGGCCGAGCATTCGATCGAAGCCGAAGGGCGGATGGAGAACATTGCCGAACTGGTGGGTGTGGCCCGCGATTTCGGTTCGATCGACGAATTCCTTGAACAGGTTGGTCTCGTGGCCGACATTGATTCGCTCGATCCAGATGACTCCGCCGTCGTTATGATGACGCTTCACTCGGCGAAGGGCCTTGAGTTCCCGAACGTGTTTCTTATCGGAATGGAAGACGGCATCTTCCCGCACATGCGCTCGATCGGTGATCCCGACGAACTCGAAGAGGAACGACGACTGGCCTATGTGGGTATAACTCGCGCACGCGAACGGCTCTACATGACCCACGCGTGGGCGCGGTCGATTTACGGAAGCACGCAGTACAACCCACCGAGTCGTTTCTTCGAGGAGATTCCTGCTCAGCTAGTGACAGTGGTCGAAGGTACGCGCCGTCAATCGCAACGCGCGACTGGCGGAACAAGTGGTGGCACAAACGGCAGCACCTACGGACGAACATCTGGGAGTTCGTGGAGCAACCGAACCGCGACAAAGAACAATGATGACGACTGGAGCGGTTCGGTCATCGGCGGCCGCTCGCATAGCGACGAATCGATTGAGGCCGCGCTGAAGCCGGCCCCTCCGGCGCCAAGCGGGGCCGATCAGATGGGGCTACGCGTCGGTGACGATGTCCATCACGGAAAGTTTGGCGACGGAGTCATCACCGCCATCGAGGGCTCGGGCGACAAGGCCGAGGCTGTTGTGCATTTCCGCGGGGTGGGCGAGAAGCGCCTACTTCTGGCCTGGGCCCCACTCGCCAAGCGATAGGGAAGCGCCGACCGGGCCGAGACAAGCGAGTTGTTTCTGACGACTTGTCAGATCCGTAAGGTATGCCTAACATGGGAGATGTAAGGTATACCTAACTTGTTCGGGCTCCCAGGAGGTCACCATGCAACCAATGAAATCAGCGGCGACTGAAGCGGCGTTGTTTCGGTCTCGTCGGGGTCGCGCGACCCTTCTGGGGGCACTTGCTCTCGTGGTTGGCCTCATTGCTGGTGCGTGTGGATCGTCATCTCCCTCTGATGAATCAGGACCGCTGACGGTCTATTCAGGTCGAAGCGAATCCCTCGTTGCGCCTCTCTATGAGATGTTTACCGCTGAGACTGGAATCGCGATTGAGGCTCGCTACGGCGACAGCGGCGAACTTGGAGCGCAGATCATTACCGAAGGCAGTGCATCGCCTGCCGATGTGTTTTTCTCCCAAGACGCGGGGGCTCTCGGAGCAGTCTCTGCTGCCGGGCGTCTCAGCAGACTCCCGTCTTCGATTCTTGATCAGGTTCCTTCCAAGTTCGCAGCCACAAACGGGACGTGGGTAGGGGTCTCGGGACGTGTTCGTGTCATTGCGTACGACAACGTAAAGGTGACGAACCCGCCAACATCGATAGACGGTCTGCTTGATCCGAAGTGGAAAGGGCGGATTGGTTACGCGCCGACGAATGCATCGTGGCAGTCATTCGTGACTGGCTTGCGCGTTCTGCGGGGTGAGGATGGGGCCGAAGAATGGCTTCGAGCCTTCGCCGCGAATCAACCCAAGGCCTATGAAAAGAATGGCGCCGTTCTCGATGGGATTGCGAAAGGCGAAGTGCAACTAGGTCTCGTCAATCACTATTACCTGAACGAAAGGATCAAGGCCAAGGGCGCCGAAAACGTGAAGATTTCCAACCAGTACATCGCCAATGGGGATCCCGGAGGTCTCGTGAACGTGGCGGGCGTCGGGATTCTCTCGTCGTCAGGACACAAGACCAGCGCGCAGAAATTCGTCGAGTTTCTTCTCAGCCCAACAGCTCAGCAGTACTTCGCGGACAAGACCTTCGAGTTTGCCCTCGTGGGCGGCATTACTGCCGCCGATACAACACAACCGACTCTGGCGTCGCTCCAATCTCCGGCGATTGACTTGTCTGATCTGGCATCGCTTGAGCTGACCCAAGAACTACTTCAGAAGGTTGGACTTCTGACAAAGTGATGATGACGAAGGAAGCGGTTCCAGAGAAAACATCGGGGGTTCGTCGGCGAGCCTCAAGGCCTCTTGGGGTTTCACCCATCGTGGCAGTTGTTGCCGTACTTGCGGCGACAACTGCCACGCTGCCGCTTCTGTACCTCTTGATCCAAGCGTCATCGCGAGGTCTCGACAACGTTGTCCAGGAAATCTGGCAGCGACGCACCCTCGATCTAGTTCTGCGGTCACTTTCGCTTGCGCTCGTTGTGACGGTACTCAGCTTGGTGGTGGGGGTTTTCACTGCGTTTTTTGTTGTACGTACGAATCTCCCTGGCTATCGGATCTTCGCAGTCGTCCTCGTGCTCCCTTTAGCGATTCCCTCCTACGTCTCTGCGTACGCGTGGATCTCATGGCTTCCCTGGCTCGCGGGCTTCTGGGGGGCGGTGCTTGTTCTCACGTCAATTTCATTTCCCTTTGTTTTTCTGCCCGTCGTGGCGTCGCTTCGACGCATTGACGCCCGGCAAGACGACGTTGCTCGTTCGCTCGGGCTGACTTCCAGCCAAGTCGCGTTTCGTCTCACGCTCCGCCAGATTCGACCGGCGGCGACTGCTGGTGCGCTGATGGTCGGGTTGTATTCACTCTCGGATTTCGGGGCTGTAGCGACTATGCGCTTCGAGAGTTTCACATGGGTGATTTTTGGTTCCTACCGCGCTGGGTTCAACCCCACCCGCGCGGCGACTCTCTCGCTTGTACTCGTTGTGATCTCAGTTATTTTCGTCTGGCTGGAGTTCGTTGTGCGCGGCGATGGTCGGGCCGCAACAGTTGGAGCAGGAGTTTCTCATGCTCCAGATCGGTTGGACTTAGGCGCAAACCGAATTCCTGCAGCGGCACTTCTTGTCGGGGTCGTCGTCGTGACGTTGGCGATCCCACTCGTCTTGGTACTGCGCTGGTTTTTTGAAGCAGCCGGTACGGGTGTTGACTCGAGTGAGCTTCTCGGGGCAGTGCGCCAAACGGTCTTTGTCTCTTTTCTGGCCACAGTCGGAGCCATTTTCTTTGCGGTCCCCGCCGCCGTGCTCGCTGCTCGGGTGAAAGCTCGCTGGGCTCAATCAACCGAACGCACCGTGTTTGTTATTCACGCTCTTCCCGGCATCGTGATCGGCTTGGCCGTTGTGTACCTCGGCATTCGCTTGGTGCCTTCGATGTATCAACGGTTACCGATGTTGATCTTTGCCTATGTGGTTTTGTTCATGTCGCTTGCCGTTGGTTCGGTTCGAGCCTCGGTTGAGATCTCGCCGATTGCGCTTGAGGATTCAGCGCGTTCGCTCGGTCTTTCTCGCTTTGCAGTCTTTCGAACGTTGACGCTTCCGTTAGCGAGGCCAGGGATCATGGCAGGAGCAGCATTGGTATTTCTCACTGTCATGAAGGAGTTGCCTGCCACCATCTTGTTGCGTCCCACTGGCATGGACACATTGGCCACTGAGCTCTGGAACCGAACGAGTGTTGCTGACTACGCAGCCGCATCGCCCTACGCTCTGCTACTGATTCTTATTGCTGCAATCCCTGCAGCGCTGCTCACGGTTACTCGGGAGACACGGTGAAGGCAACGCTCAAGGTGGAGTCAGTCACAAAGTCTTTTGATGGCGCGCGAGTTGCTGACTCTGTTTCCTTTTCAGTCGAATCAGGACAGATTGCTGTCATCGTTGGCCCATCAGGTAGTGGCAAGACCACCGTTTTGCGTTGTATCGCCGGATTTGAACGTCCTGACTCCGGAACGATTTCGATCAATGACGCTGTGGTCTCCGACGACACAACGTTCGTCCTTCCTGAGCGTCGTCACGTCGGTTACGTTCCTCAGGAAGGTGCATTATTTCCGCATCTCGATGTAGCCGGCAACGTTGGTTTTGGGATTGAGCGTTCATCTCATCGCAATGCCCGTATCGCTGAATGTCTTGAACTCGTGGGCATGAGCGGCTTCGAAAGTCGGCATGTCGACGAACTGTCTGGTGGACAGCAACAGCGGGTGGCGCTCGCACGCGCACTGGCTCCGCAACCCCAACTCATCGTCATGGATGAGCCATTCTCAGCTCTCGATGCGGCCATGCGGCCGGAGATTTGTGCCGACGTCGTTTCTGCGCTTCGTGCTGAAGGGGCAACCGCAATCATCGTCACTCACGACCGAATCGAGGCTCTTGCTGTTGCCGATCGCATCGCAGTGATGATGAACGGTTCAGTTATGCAATACGACGATCCGGTGACGCTGTATCGAAATCCAGCATCGGACGAGGTAGCGGCATTTCTTGGTGACTTTTATGTCGAAGATGGCGTAGCTCGCAACGGCCAAGTCACGACAGCCACAGGCAGTTTCGCTACTGGTGAGAGTGAACTCTCGGGTGAGGTCGATGTTGTTCGACAAACACCACAACTTCGTGTGTTCCCGTCCAGACCATAACTATTTGGCGATGACGGCCTAGGCGATGACTACTTGTCTGAGGTGCTCGTCGTTGTCTCGACGGCATCTCCACGTAGGTCGACGATGACGTTGCCGCCGGCGGTGATGGTCACCGGATAGTCGGTGAGGCCGGTTCCGTCGGCCGTCACGATCGTCCCGTCGCACGGATCGCGGAAATCAGCGGACCCGGGCTGCCATTCGAGTGTGCACGCCCGGCTCTGGCCGGGGCGGCGGGCGTCGAACGCGAACCATCCCGTGCTGGGATCGTCGCCGATGTGTTGGAGGTAGATGTCACGCTTTCCGCCCGAGACGTCCGAGAACAACAGGGGGCCTCCGGAGGCGATGTTCGAGGCCCTCGAAGCGGCTTGACCGGCGTCATAGGTCTCGGAACCGAGTTTCACCTCGACGGTTCCTGACTCGGTGAGAGAAGGAATCGCCACCACGAAAAGAAGGAGGACGAGACCGATCCCGATGACGATGCCGGCGACGGCAAGGATCACCGATCTCGGGGCGCGGGTCTTGGTTTCTTTGACCGGACTCATAGTCCAAGTATCGCCGCACGGGGAGGGGTGGGTGAAGTCGGCCTCTCCGCCACAGAACGTCACCAGAGGAGGGTCGCCGAGGGGAGGGCCGCGGGCGGGTTGGGAGGGATGCCTTCGGACTGACTACGTTGTCGCCGTGGATCTTCTCGAATTTCAAGGCAAGCAGTTCTTCGCTCAGTTCGGCATTCCCGTATCTGATGGACGAGCTGTCACATCCGTAGACGAGGCACTGGCCGCCGCAGAGGCAGTCGGTTACCCGGTCGTCGTCAAGGCCCAGGTGCATGCCGGTGGTCGTGGCAAGGCAGGCGGCGTCAAGCTCGCCAACAATGCCGACGAAGTGCGCGAGCACGCCGGAAACATTCTCGGACTCGACATCTCGGGGCACATCACGCGCACCTTGTGGATCGAGATCGCGTCGGACATCGCGGAGGAGTACTACGCGTCGTTCACGCTCGATCGTTCCGCCAAGAAGCATCTCGGCATGCTCTCGAAAGAGGGTGGCGTCGAGATCGAAACGGTTGCCGTCGAAAACCCCGATGCGATCGCCAAGATCTGGATCGACCCGGTCGACGGTCTGACCGAAGACGTGTGCCGCGCATGGGTGCTGGCCGCCAAACTCAACCCCGACGTCACCGACGGTGCCGTTGCGCTGCTGCTCAAGCTCTACACGGCCTACGTCGAAGGCGACGCCGATCTTGCGGAGATCAACCCGCTGATCGTCAAGACCGACGGCAACGTGCATGCGCTCGACGCCAAGGTCACCCTCGACGACAACGCTGAGTTCCGCCACGAATGGGCGGAGTACGCGGCGACGCAAGTGCGTGACGTGCGCGAAGAGGCTGCGCACGAGAAGGGCCTCCAGTACGTGGGCCTCGACGGAAGCGTTGGCATCATCGCCAACGGTGCCGGTCTCGCCATGAGCACGCTCGACGTCGTCAACCAGGCCGGTGGCGAAGCCGCTAACTTCCTGGACATCGGCGGCGGCGCCAACGCCGACGTCATGGCCGGAGCACTTCAGGTCATCAACGACGATCCGAAGGTCAAGTCGATTTTCATCAACATCTTCGGCGGCATCACCCGCGGCGAAGAAGTTGCCAAGGGCATCATCGAAGCGCTGTCGCGAGTCGACATCGCCGCTCCGATCGTGATCCGCCTCGACGGCACCAACGCCGAAGAGGGTCGGGCACTGCTCGAACCACACCTGTCGGACAAGCTCCAGAGCAAGCCCACCATGCTCGAAGCCGCTGCTGCCGCAGTCGCACTCGCGAAGAAGAACTGAGGAATCCTGTGAGCATCTTCGTAGACGAGAACACCAAGGTCATCTACCAGGGCCTCACCGGTTCGCAGGGTCGCTTCTACGGCCTGCGCAACCGCGAGTACGGCACCAACGTTGTTGGTGGCACGAATCCGAAGAAGGCCGGCGAGAACGTCGACGGAATTCCGATCTTCGCCAATGTCGGTGAAGCTGTTGCTGCCACTGGCGCCAACGCCTCATGCATCTTCATCCCCGCTCCCGGCGTGCGCGCTGCGATCATGGATGCTGCCGAAGGTGGCGTCGAGTTCATCGTGTGCATCACCGAGGGTGTGCCGGCCCACGACGAAGCGTGGTTCTACAACGAACTCAAGCGCGACTTCCCGAACGTGCGTCTTCTGGGCCCGAACTGCCCCGGCATCATCAGCCCCGGAAAGTGCAACATCGGAATCACCGCTGGCGAAATCGCCAAGCCCGGTGGCCCGGTCGGCATCGTGAGCCGCTCCGGCACGCTCACCTACCAGGCGCTGTATGAACTCAAGCTTCAGGACATCGGCGTCACCACGTGCGTCGGTATCGGCGGCGATCCGGTTCCCGGTACGTCGTTCATCGATTGCCTCGAGGCCTTCGAAGCCGATCCCGATACCAAGGCCGTGATGATGATCGGTGAAATCGGCGGTTCAGCCGAAGAAGAAGCAGCCGAGTTCATCAAGAACAAGATGTCGAAGCCGGTTGTTTCCTATGTCGCCGGCGTCACGGCTCCTCCCGGGAAGAAGATGGGCCACGCTGGCGCCATCGTCTCGGGTGGCAAGGGCACTGCCGCCGCCAAGATGGAAGCACTCGAAGCTGCTGGAGTGCGCGTGGGCAAGAACCCCACCGAAGCTGGCGAGCTCATGGTCGAGGTTGTGCGCGAGCACGGCTGGGCCTGAGCCTTCCGTTTCAAAGTTGTTGCACGAAGGCCCGGCTATTGCGCCGGGCCTTCGTCGTTTTCCCTAACGTGTCGTCATGACTGACGCCGGCCCCTCGCATCTCGTCACCGACGAGTTCGCCACGTTGCGAGCGTTGTTTGACTTCCAGCGGGAGTCGTTCGTGCGCAAGGTCTCGGGCGTGAGTGATGAAGACGCGGCACGCCGATTGCTTCCGTCGGAGACCACGCTGCTTTGGCTCGTGAATCACTTGGCGTTTGTCGAGGAGTACTGGTTCCTGCATTGTTTCGCAGGACAGGAGTTCATGGCTCCCGATTACGAGCGCGGGCCTATCGGCGTCTCGCTCAAGCGCTACACGCTCGCTCGTCAACGGGTCGACGCACTGCTTGATGCTTCGCCAGACCTGAGTGCTGAATGCATACAGGTAGGTCAGGGCGAAATGGTGAACCTCCGCTGGGTGCTTGGGCACATGCTTGAAGAAGTCGCTCGTCATGCTGGTCATGCCGACATCATCCGAGAACTTTTGGATGGCGAAACCAGGCGTTGAGACTTCCCGACACGAGCGCCGACTGGGCGGTACTGTCAGCACATGCATGATCTGGTGATCAGTGGGGGACTGATCGTCGACGGTTTGGGTTCCGAACCGCGGCGAGCCGATGTGGCGATTGATGGCGACACGATTGTTGCCATTGGCGATGATGTCGGCGCGGCAAAACGCACACTCGATGCCGACGGAAGATTGGTCACGCCGGGTTTCGTCGACGTGCACACACACCTCGACGCGCAGCTTGCGTGGGATCCAATTGGAACTTCAACGTGTTGGCATGGCGTCACATCAGTAGTGATGGGCAATTGTGGAATGACATTTGCGCCCGTGAAAGATGGCGACGCGGAGTTTCTTGCCAAAGCGATGGAAGCAGTGGAAGACATTCCTGCACCATCGATCCTTGAAGGCATGCCGTGGACATGGACAACGCACGGCGACTATCTGCGTTGGTTGGGTAGTGAACCCAAAGGAATGAACTACGGCGGCTTTGTTGGTCACGGTGCCGTTCGCTACTGGGCCATGGGCGATCGTTCACTCGATGCGGGTGCCGATCCCACCGACGAAGAACTCGCAGTGATGGTTGATCTTGTTGATGAAGCGATGCGCGCTGGTGCCGTTGGATTTTCGACCTCGCGCACCGGTCGTCACGTGACTCGCGATGGGCGCAATGTCCCAGGCACATGGGCAGTAGAGCGCGAACTCGTTGCTTTGTCGTCGGTGTTACGCGCTCACGGCCGCGGCGTACTCGGTTGTGCTCCGCGGTTCGACGGCGAAGGCCCCGGCACTGATCGCGCCCAGAGCGAAGTAGCAATCATGGCGGAAATGAGTCGGGCAGCGGGAAGGCCATTCACGTTCAACCTCACCAATGTCCTGTCGGCGCCCAACCAGTGGCGCGAGGTTCTCGACTTCGTTTCTGAAGCCAATGCGAGCGGTGCGAACCTTCGACCGCAAACGACGTCGCGCAGTATCGGAGTGATCTTCTCGCTTGGCCATCACACGCCGTTTGGGCATCTTCCCGGCTGGAAGGTGCTCGAAGGTAGGAGCCTTGAAGAGCGAGTCGCGGTGTTGCGCGACCCAGAGGTGCGCGCCCAACTCATTGCTGGAGGCGATGGCCCCGCTGGCATCGAAGGTTGCCGCGAGTTCTTCGTGATGATGCCGGAACGTGGGGCACGCTATGACTGCAACCCCTCCGAAAGCTTGGCTGCGTATGCCGAACGTGCAGGCACGACTGCGGTTGAGGCGTATCTGGATCTCATCGCCGAATCGAACGGAACGGTCACGCTCAACTGGCCGATTCTCAACCAGGACTTCCCGGCAATTTCGGAGATGCTCACCGACCCGAGAATGATGCTCGGCCTTGCTGATTCCGGTGCGCATGTCGGTCAGATTCTTGATGCCAGCCAGCCCACTTTCTTTCTCTCCTATTGGATACGCGAGCGCGGGCTCATGTCGATCGGGGAGGGTGTTCACCAGCTCACCGGCCGGCCCGCCGCTCTGTTCGGCTTTGCCGATCGCGGCCGTCTCGTCGAAGGCGCCAAGGCCGATGTCAATGTGTTCGACCTTGACGCGCTCGCTCTGCCGCTGCCGACCTTCGTGCACGACTTTCCCGCAGGAGCAGGTCGGTTCGTGCAGCGGGCCCAAGGGTTCGATTGGACGCTCGTGAACGGCGAGGTCTTCATGGAGAATGGCGAGCACGCGGGCGCCTTAGCGGGAAGACCCCTTCTGGCGTCCTGATAGATTCGCCGAAGTATGCGACTCGCCGTTTTGGCTTCCGGAAGTGGAACCATCCTTGATGCCATGTGCGCGGATGGCGTTCCGGTCGCCGTGGTCGTCGTCGATCGTGCCTGCGGGGCACAGGAAGTCGCAGCTCGCAATGGCATTTCATGCGAACTCGTCGAGCGTCGCACCTACGGTCCCGACTTCGATCGCAACGGCTACACGGCTGAGGTTCTGGGGGTCCTGAGCGGCTGGGACATCGAACTTGTTGCTATGGCCGGGTTCGGCACGGTGCTTGGCAAGGGCATGTTCGACGCGTTCCCCGGGCATGTGCTCAACACGCATCCTGCCCTCCTTCCCTCCTTCCCGGGTTGGCACGGTGTCGCCGATGCACTTGCCTATGGCGTGAAGGTCACCGGTTGCACAGTGCATATCGCGACCGAAGAAGTTGACGCCGGCCCGATCCTCGCCCAGGAGGCGGTTGTGGTTGAACCGGCTGACACCGTCGAATCGCTGCATGAACGCATCAAGGCCGTCGAGCGCCGCATTTACGTTCGAACCATCTCCGAAATTATCGAAAGGGGCAGTGTCCAATGAGGGCTCTCCTGTCCGTCTATGACAAGTCCGGTGTGGTCGATCTGGCGCGCTCGCTGAACGATCTCGGTTGGGATCTCGTTTCGAGCGGCGGCACCGCCCGGGTGATTGCCGAAGCTGGCATCCCCGTCACCGATGTCGCCGATCTCACCGGGTTCCCGGCGATCCTCGGTCACCGTGTCGTGACACTTCATCCGAAGGTCCACGGCGGCATCCTCGCCGACCCAACGAATGCCGAACATCGTGCCGATATGAATACCTACGGCATCGAGTCGATTGATCTCGTCGTCGCCAACCTTTATCCCTTCTCGGCCGAGCCGTCGATCGAACTCATCGATGTCGGGGGCCCGACGATGGTGCGCGGTGCTGCGAAGAACCATGCGCATGTCGGTATCGTCACCGATCCGTCGCGGTACAACGAGATTGTCGACGAACTGAAGGCGAAAGGTTCGTTGTCGCAAGCAACGCGCACACAACTCGCTCGCGACGCGTTTGCGCACACCGCGGCCTATGACGCCGAGATCCTCGCCTGGTTCGACGCGGGCATGCCGGCCGGCGGCTCCGCGTCGGCAACTGAAGCGGAATCCGCTGACGTGGAGGCAGATCTTCCCGCAACAATCGAACTTTCGCTGGTTCGCGATCAGGTGCTTCGTTACGGCGAGAACCCGCATCAGGTTGGTGCCCGTTACACCGCAGCCGGTGACACCGGTTGGTGGTCGACGGCAGTGCAGCATGGCGGCAAGGAGATGAGTTATCTCAACGTGTACGACACCGAAGCGGCATGGCGTCTCGTGCACTCAATCGGTGAGCGTCCCGCGGCTGTTGTGATCAAGCATGCCAACCCGTGCGGTGTGGCCGTGGGCGACGACATCCTTACTGCCTACACGCAGGCGCACGCGTGTGACACCGTCTCGGCCTTCGGTGGAATCATCGCGGTGAACCGCATCGTGACTCTCGAGGTTGCGCAAGCGATCGCGCCAGTGTTCACCGAAGTGCTCGTTGCCCCCGGGTACGAGCCCGATGCTCTTGCCGCGCTGCAGGAGAAAAAGAACCTGCGCATCCTCACTGCCGTTGCACCGGGTGCACTGGGGCTGTCGCTTCGTCCTATCGACGGCGGTTACCTCGTGCAGACTCCCGACCTCGTTACCGACGATCCGACCAACTGGACTGTCGCAACCGATCGTGTGCCGACCGCGGCCGAATGGATCGATCTTGTGCTCGCATGGCAGGTCGTGGCCAAGGTGACTTCGAATGCAATCGTTCTTGTAAAGGATGGTCAGGCCGTCGGCATTGGCTGCGGGCAGCAGAACCGACGTGATGCCGGGCATCTTGCGGCGGTGAAAGCCGAAGGCCGTGCCGTCGGCGGGGCCTATGCCTCGGACGCGTTCTTTCCGTTTGCCGATGGGCTCGATGCCGCGATCGAAGCTGGTGCGACCTGTGTGATCCAGCCGGGCGGCTCGATCCGCGACGAGGAAGTCATTTCCGCCGCCAATGCCGCCGGCCTCGCCATGGTGTTCACAAGCGAGCGCCACTTTCGCCACTGATCCTCTCGCGCAGTGCAATTGCGGGAGCCGCGCAGTGCAATTGCGGGAGTCGAAGGTCGAAGCCACCTAGATTTCAGACTCGTGATCATGAACTGGTTGACCTCGCTACCGACCTTGGCTCTGCTTTTGATCGTGATGTTGGCCATTGGGGCAGTTTCGGCGTTCCTCTACCTTCTTATCGACAGAAAGATCGGCGGCCATCGGGAACATGCCGGTATGGCCGCGGCGGCATACATGACGGCGTTGGGGAGCCTGTTCGCGATCTTGACGGGTTTCCTCATTAATTCTGAATATTCGACACTCAGAGAGGCTCGGCAGATCGTCGGAACGGAAGCGGCGGCGTCGAGTCGACTGGCGTCGGCAACGGAGGGACTCCCTTCCGTGGATGCGTCGGCTCTTCAAGTGCGGCTCGGGCAGTATCTGCGAGACGCATCCACGAATGATTGGAAAGCACTGGCTGATGGGGATGCACAGGATTCGCCTGCGTTCCTTTCGTTGCGCGAGCTACAAGCAACTGTTTTTTCTATTTCGAGTCGTCCCTATGCCCCGGCGGCGACCATCGATGCCATGGACAACGCAATTGCTGAGCTCACCTCGTCCCGCCGCGAACTCATTTCGCTGGCCAATAGCGAGATGCCGTTTCAACTCTTCGCCTTGAGTGCCATCGCCGGTCTCGCCCTCATTGTCAATGCAATGTTTGTTGCTCTTCGCACGGGGGGCAGCACCGCATATGTCGCCATCGGCATCATCGTCATCGTCGCGCTCGACCTCGCGCTGATCCTCGGAATTTCGGCGCCGTTCCGGGGCCCATTCATCGTCGACAAGGAGCCAATCCAGACGATGTCGGAGGAGGTTCTGCAGGGTGTCTATCTGCCGTGGGTAGGACCAGGTTCGACGATTACCACCGACGCTGGGACCTGTCAGGCCGATCCTCGAGGATGTCTCACGATTGAAGCTGGCGACTCGATTCAGTTGGGTGCACTGCTGCGCGTGGGTGCCGATTCGATGGGCATCGGTAGGGATTCCCGTCGGGGGATTGATCTCGCTATCGATTACCTCGATGCGGAGTTCGATGGGGCCCCCGGAATGTTGTTGGGCCATGCGGTATCGGTTGTTGCCGCTGACGATCAGTGTTCGGCCGCCGGGGGGCGGGAAGGAGCAGAGCGCATCCTTCTCGGATCGCGCATGGTCGCAGTTATCGGAACGTCCTGTTCAGGTGCAGCATTGGACGCGGCTGAACCGATCTTCTCGCGCGCTGGCATTCCTTTGATGTCGGCGCAGAACACGGCCCCGGGCCTCACGTCGATCGTCAAGCCGGGAAGCACCTACGCCAGAACCGCTCCGAACGATCTGATCCAGGGTTCGGTGGTCGCTGACTTCGTGGTGAACGGGCTCTCGGCAAAAACAGTCGTCGTGATCTCGGACGGCACCGTTTACTCGGAACAACTTGGGCAAACGTTCGTGGCTCGTCTCGGCTCCATCGGGGCAACCGCGCTTCCGACGGTCATCGCTCCAAAGGGGAGTGACTTTTCGGCAGTCGCTCGGTCGTTGGTCAATACCGGCGCCGATGCGGTCTACATGCCCGTCAATTCGCCGGTGTGCGAGGACCTTATGGACGCGATCGCGGACACTCCCGGGGGTGACACGATCGATGTTGTCACGAGTGATGCGTGCGCCAACAGCGACGTCGTGCCTTCCGCTACACGTGTAAGCGCCTACGCGTCGGGGCCGGACATCGCGGCGCTCAGCAAAAAACCGTTCTACAGCGAGCAGTACGAGAAGGCCTACATCAGCACCTTCGGCGGTCAACCCCTCTCAGTCTGGAACACCTCGGCATTCGACGCGACGAATCTGCTCTTCGATTCGATCCAACGAGTTGCCGTACTGGGCGCGGACGGATCAATTTCGATTCCCCGTTCGGCGCTCATTGACGCCATCCGTGTGATCAACGGCTATCGGGGAGTCTCCAATCAGATGGTGTGCAAACCGACTGGCGATTGTGCTCAATCAGCAACCATTGCCGTCTACAAAGCACCGTTCTGGCCAGTCGGGCCCAACGCCGCGAACTCGTCGCCGGTGTTCTCGAAGACCGAAACCCTGGCTGCAGTCGTGGCCCGAAACTGATCTAAGGGAAATCCGGAAGTTCATGATCACAAGGTTCCGGGTGGGTAAGACTGCACCGATGGAATCTCCGGTCACAGGGTTCAGCCACGTCCAATTTCGTTGTGCGGATGTGATCGCATCGCGCCGGTGGTACGAGCTTGTTCTAGGGATGGAAGCATTCGTCGAGTTACCCGACACTGTTGCCCTTCGTCACGCTCCGAGTCGATTGGTACTCGTGCTTTCGCCGGGGGATGTCGATCAGGCGGTTTCACCGCTTGACCATCTGGCCTTCGCGGTTCCGGACGGTGAATCACTCTCGGCGTGGGCAGATCATCTGACGCAGTCGGGGATCACTCACGAGGGCGTCGTTTTTGAACTGGCCAAGCCCTCCCTGCAACTCGTCGACCCCGATGGGAACTCGATCGAATTGGTTGCGCCTGTACCGAAGTAACGGCAGCCGGGGCCAATTGCCGCTACTGGAAGAGGAAAAGATCGCTGCCGGTTTCGGCCACGAGTCGGGCGAGGACGTCGAGGGGCAAGCCGATGACGTTCGACGGGCTGCCCGAGATACCGGCCACGAACAACGCAGCCGAACCCTGCATGCCGTAGCCGCCGGCTTTGTCGAAGGGTTCACCGGTTGAGACGTACCAGTCGATCCACGCGTTGGGTAGATCGGCGAACGTGACGTCGGTGGAGACGGTGGCGGTACGCACGATCGATCCAGACTCGTCAGGCCAGCGGTACACGCACACACCGGTATGGACCTGATGAGTGCGACCAGAGAGTCGACGCAGCAGTGCGCGTGCCTCTGAGTCGTTGATCGGCTTGCCAAGTAACGCTCCATCAAGATCGACGGTGGTGTCGGCCGCGATCACGAGTTCACCTTGCACGGCGACGGCCTTTGCTTTCGCGATGGCGAGACGTTCGACGTAGCGGGTGCCCATCTCGCCCGTCTCAACTGCTTCGTCGATGTCGGCGGGACGGATTTCGAAGCGCAGCCCGAGACCTCCGAGGAGTTCGGAACGGCGCGGTGATCCGGAGGCGAGAACGAGTCGTTCGCTCATCCGCCGCTCACGGTCGCATCGGCAAGGGCATCGGGCGGAGTGCTGGCGTCGGCATCGAGCCAACCCTCAGGAATGATCACATCGTGCGGTCCGGTCTGGGTGCCGCGAGGTCGGGCGGCTGTCTCGGGTGGTACGACAAGCGTGAGATCGAGGGAAGCAAACGTGTCATCGAGTTCTGCAAGTGTGCAGAGCGAGGTGAGTTTGCTTCGGACTTCGGAACCGACAGCAAAACCGGTGAGATACCAGCCGAGATGTTTACGCATCATGCGCATGGCACGGTTCTCGTCAAGGGCATCGGTAAGAAGCTGAGCGTGCCGGGTCGCAATCACGGCGACTTCGCCAAGCGTGGGTTCGGCTCGAACCGGTCGGCCGGCGAACGCGTCGGCAAGTTGTCCGAAGAACCACGGTCGGCCGAGACACGCACGACCGACGACAACGCCAGCGCAACCGGTTTCGCTCATCATCGTCAGCGCGTCCTGTGCAGTCCAGATGTCGCCGTTGCCGAGAACGGGAACATCAGGAACGGCCTCGACGAGTTCGGTGATCGCGCTCCAGCGGGCCCGTCCCGAATAGCGCTGTGCGGCGGTGCGGGCGTGAAGAGCAACGGTTGCGGCACCGGCATCAGCGGCGAGACGCCCAGCTTCGATGAACGTCACCCGTTCGTCGTCAAGCCCGATGCGCATCTTGACGGTGACGGGCACATTGCCGGCCGCCTCGACCGCTGAGCGAACGACAGCGGCGAAAAGCCGGGGGCGGGCAGGCACCGCGGCCCCACCGCCGTGGCGAGTGACCTTGGGGGCCGGGCAGCCGAAGTTGAGGTCGATGTGATCGACGAGATCCTCGCCAACAAGCCGTCGGACCGCTTCGCCGACGACGACAGGATCGGTGCCATAGAGCTGCAGCGAACGCGTCGACTCATTGGGGGCGAATGACGCCAGCTGCCAGCTCTTCTCGACGTCCTCCATGAGACCGCGGGCATTGACCATCTCGCTGACATAGAGGCCGGCACCGTACGTACGACACAGCTGCCGGAAGGCGATGTTGGTGACGCCAGCCATGGGGGCGAGCACAACGGGAGGATCGACCGTGATCGGCCCGATCTGGAGGGGTTTGACCGTCGGCATAGTCGTGGCGGGAACGGGCTGCACGGAGCCGGAGTCGGGAGAAGGAGACGGTGCCACGAACCAACACGGTAGCGAGGGCCGGTAGGGTCAACCACATGTCTGCTCAGGTGCTTGATGGGGAACTTGTCGCCGCCGGGATCAAGGAGCGGCTCGCCGGGCGAGTCAATGCTCTTGTCGACCGGGGAATCACCCCCGGGCTCGGCACGGTTCTTGTGGGTGACGACGGCCCGTCATCGAATTATGTGTCGATGAAGCATCGTGATTGCGAGGCTCTGGGTATCTCGTCTCATCATGCCCACCTTCCCGCTGATGCCACCCAAGACGACGTTCTCGCCGTTATTGACCGGTTCAACAATGATCCGGCGGTCGACGCCTACCTGATGCAGTACCCGTTTCCCAAGCATCTCGATTTCGAGGGCGCACTGCTTTCAGTCGATCCGGCCAAGGACGTCGACGGCCTGCATCCCGTCAATCTCGGACACCTCGTCCAGGGTGTCGACGGGCCGCTTCCGTGTACGCCCGCTGGCATCCAGGCGCTTCTTGCGTATTACGAGGTTCCCATCGAGGGTCGTCACATCGTCATCGTCGGACGTGGTCTTACGATCGGGCGTCCTCTGGCGAATCTGCTCACGCTCAAGCGGCCGAATGCCAACGCGGCGGTGACCGTCGTGCACACCGGCGTCGCCGACCTGTCTACGTACACGCGTCAGGCCGACATCATTATCGCCGCCGCCGGATCACCCGGTTTGATCACCGCAGACATGGTGAAGCCCGGTGCGGCTGTTGTCGCCGCTGGTGTTTCATTCGAAGGCAAGAAGCTCGTTTCTGATGTCGCCGATGACGTTTCCGAAGTCGCCGGCTGGCTGTCGCCGCGCATCGGTGGTGTCGGGCCGATGACCAGGGCGATGTTGTTGGTCAATACGGTCGAAGCCGCAGAGCGACGGGCATAGCCTTTCCCCGATGACTCGCATAGCCGACCTTCTTGCTTCCGGACGTACCTGTTCGTTTGAATTCTTCCCTCCGAAGACCGATGAAGCCGCACGCGCGCTCGAACAGACCATCGCTGATCTCGCTCCGCTTGATCCGTCGTTTGTGTCGGTCACCTACGGCGCCGGTGGTTCCACCCGCGAGCGCACGCGCGACGTCGTCATCAACATCGAACAGAACATCGGTATCACGGCCATGGCGCACCTGACCTGCGTCGGCCACACCCGCTCCGAGATCGATTCGCTGCTTGATGAGTACAAGGCCGCTGGTGTCGCCAACATCCTGGCCCTGGCCGGCGATCCACTGGTTGACGATTCTGGTGACGTGGCCGAGAGCGAATTTGGATTCGCTACCGAACTCGTCGAACTAATCGCAGACAAAGGGGATTTCTCCATCGGAGTCGCCGCGCATCCCGAGGGTCATCCGCGCTCGCCTGATCTGTATTCGGATCGGCGTCATCTCGCGGAAAAGCTGAACATGGCCGATTTTGCCATTACGCAGTTCTTCTTCGAACCGGAGCCCTACCTTCGCCTCGTCGAAGGACTCGCCGCGTTCGGCTGCATGAAGCCAGTGTTGCCCGGCATCATGCCCGTCACGAATGCCGCACAGGTTGTGCGTTTCGCTGAACTCGCTGGCGCCGCGTTTCCTCCCCATCTCGCAGCCCGCTTCGACGCAATCGCCGATGACAGTGACGCCGTTCGGGCACTCGGAGTCGAACTAGCGAGTGAACTGTGCCAGCGCCTTCTCGATGAGGGTGCGCCGGGTCTGCACTTCTACACACTCAATCGGTCAACCGCCACACGCGAGATTGCAGCAAACCTCGGTATCGATAAGTGGGCATCGCGCTCATCCGAAGCTCCGAAGTAGCGCGACATGGCTGAGCGGGTTCCAGGGATCTTTCGTCGCGGCGCGCGGATCCTTTCCCGGTACATCCGTGCGAATCCGCTGGCGTTTTCACTGTCGGTACTGGGCGCAGCCATCTACGCAGCGGCCGCAGTCGGGACGACGATCATCATCGGTCGGGTGACCAACACGGTCATCATTCCCACCTTTGAGTCCGGCCGCGTTGAGCGGGGCATGGTGATCTCGGCAGGCATGGCAATCCTTGCCGTTGGGTTGGTCCGAGCTTCGACGATCATCCTGCGGCGCTATTTCGCAGCGATGGTCGCATTCCGTACGCAACGCAACTGGCGCCGCCAACTGGTGGCGACCTATCTCGAAGTGCCCCTGAAATACCACCGCGAAACACCGACGGGCACATTGTTGGCCCACGCCGATTCCGACATCGTGGCCGCGAGTGAGGTGCTCAATCCGCTGCCGTTCAGCATCGGCGTCGTGACACTCGTCGTCTTTGCAATCATCAATCTGGCCATGGTCGATTGGCTGCTGATGATGATTGCTCTGCTGCTCTTTCCTGGGCTCATCGTGATTAACCGTCTCTACACGCGTCGGGCCGAGTTGCCGCTCGGTGATGTTCAGCGGCGGGTTGGTCAGGTCAGTCGGGTCGCTCACGAGAGCTTCGACGGTGCATTGGTGGTCAAGACACTCGGCCGCGAGCAGGATGAGGTAGATCGCCTCGCAGTCGCTGCCGATTCGCTGCGAGAGTCTCGAGTGACGTTGGGTCGGATCAGGGGAACCTTCGAACCGCTCATTGAGGCGCTTCCAAATCTCGGCATCATCGCGTTGTTGCTCATCGGTTCATGGCTGGTCTCAGTCGGTCGTCTGAACACGGGTCAGGTCGTGCAGGCGGCAGCCCTGTTCGGGCTTCTCGCGTTCCCGATGAGGGTGTTCGGGTACTTCCTTCAGGAACTTCCCCGCTCCGTCGTGGCTAGTGCGCGACTCGATGTCGTAATTGCTGCTGAACGCGAGGCGCTTGCCACCGGTGGCGCTCCGGTTTTGCCGAACACCCCGCTTGCGGTCCGGTTCGAGGATGTCACCTGTCGTCACGGTGATGATCCACCGGTGCTCGAGCATCTCAATCTGGAGATCCCCGCCGGCAAGGTTGTGGCGCTCGTGGGTGCGACCGGTGCGGGCAAGTCGACGCTGTGCGAGTTGCTTCCTCGTTTGGTAGATCCAGAGATTGGCGCCGTCACTCTCGGTGGAATCGACCTACGAGAACTTGATCCGGCAGAGGTACGCGCTGCCGTCGCGCTGGTGTTCCAGGAGACGTTCCTTTTCAACGAATCGGTACGCGAGAACGTCACGCTGGGCGAACCCGTTTCGGACGAGCGACTTCTCGAAGCGGCATCGATTGCGCACTCGGCCGAATTCATTCGGGCACTTCCCGACGGATGGGACACGGAAATCGGCGAGCGGGGCATCACACTCTCCGGTGGGCAACGTCAGCGTCTGGCCCTGACCCGTGCCTTACTTCGGCGACCGCGTGTTCTGGTGCTCGATGACGCAACCAGCGCTGTCGACCCGGTGATCGAGGCTGGGATCCTCCGCGACCTGAGGACATCGTTGGCAACGTCGACGCTCGTCGTGGCCCACCGGATCTCGACAATCGAACTTGCTGACGAGGTTGCATTCCTCGATGGCGGCACGATCGTGGCCCGAGGCTCGCATGCCGCCCTCCTCGCCAGTTCCCCGGATTACGTGCGACTTGTGCAGGCCTACAACGACCGTTCGGCCGGTGAGATCTCATGAGCGCCGACGTGACCCCGGGCAGCGATGTGGCCGAACACGACGATCTGGCCCGCCTCGAACACGCAGCTGCGTTCGATGACCCGACGGCGCTTGACCATGAACGAGCCGAAGCGGCGGCAGCTGCAGATGCGACAGCGAAGCGCGAGCGCGCACTCACCGTGCTTCGGCGTGGGCTCGCCGAGAGTCCCGAACTTGGCCGCGGCTTCAAGATCACCGTTCTGTTCGCGATGATTTCGGCGATCGGTCGACTGACGATCCCGATCCTTGTTCAGCAGATCATTCAGAACGGTCTGCTGGCGGACGAAGGCTTCCGTGTGGGCTTCACACTCACGGCTTGTGGGCTGGCGGCGGCAATCGTTGTCAGTGTTTCGCTCCTGAGTCGGGTCACCTATGTCCGACTTGTGCTGACCTCGGAGTCGATGCTGCGAAACCTGCGGGTTCGAGCGTTCGGTCACGCGCATGCGCTTTCGGTGGCCGATCACAATGAGACGCGCCGCGGTGATCTCACCGCACGAGTCACGAGTGACATCGAAACGATCGCCCGCTTCGCGCAGTACGGCGCAGTGGCATGGATCGTCGACACCGTCGTTGTGGTCGGAACTCTGATCGTGATGTCGTTCTATTCGTGGCAACTCGCGCTCGTCACGATGCTGGTGGCTACGCCGATTCTGCCTCTGTTTCGTTTCATGCAACGCCGTCAGCTCAAGGGTTACTCGATCGTTCGCACCCGGGTCGGCCAGACCTTCTCAGAGATTTCCGAATCAGTGCAGGGTGCAGCACCGATCCGCGCCTACGGCTTGCAGCGACGTTCGCGTAAACGTCTCGACGTTGCGATGGATCAGCAGTACAAGGCAGAGATGAGCGCGGCCCGCTGGTTCGCGTTCATGTTCCCGCTCGGCGATGCATTCGGCGGAATCGCACTCGCGTCGGTTGTGATGATTGGCGCCTGGTGGGGTCCCGGCTGGGGCCTCGACGCCGGTGGACTCATCGCCTGCTTATTCCTTGTGCAACTGATCCTTGGGCCCATCGCCGAAATCGGCGAGATCCTCGACCAGACCCAGACCGCGATTGCCGGTTGGGCGAAGGTGCTGAATCTCCTTGATCAGCCGATCGACGTCGTCGAACCAAGTGATGGGATCGAGCTTCCCCCCGGGGCTCTCTCACTGGACATTGAGAACGTCGGGTTCACGTATCGCACCGGCGGCCCGGTGTTGACCGATGTCTCGATTTCAATCCCGGCCGGCACGGCGGTGGCGATCGTCGGCGAGACCGGTTCCGGAAAGACCACCTTCGCCAAGTTGCTCACCCGGTTGGCCGATCCGAGTACCGGGGCCATCAGGGTGGCCGGAATTTCCCTGCGCGATATTCCGGCCGCGTCGCGCGCTGAGCACATCCGGATGGTTCCGCAGGACGGTTTCATGTTCGACGCGACCCTGCGGGAGAACATAGCGATGGGTCGCAGGGGAGCCACCGACGCCGATGTGGCGGCGGCGATCAACGAACTCGGCCTTGATGACTGGGTTGCCGGGCTTCCCCATGGGCTCGACACCGAGGTTGGCGAACGAGGCGAGGGCATGAGTGTCGGCGAACGACAACTCGTGGCTCTGGCTCGCGCCCAGCTGGCCGATCCGGGGCTACTGGTGCTCGACGAGGCCACCAGCGCCGTCGATCCCCGCACGGAACGGACACTCACGAATGCCCTCCACCGCCTGTCGGAGGGCCGCACAACGGTGAGTATCGCTCATCGGCTCTCCACCGCCGAGCAGGCCGATCTGATTCTGGTCTTCGACAAGGGCGTGCTGGTAGAGCGCGGAAGCCACGACGAGCTGGTGGCCGAGGGTGGCCGTTACGCCGAGCTCTACCGCAGCTGGTTAGGCAACACCGGTCAATTCTGAAGCACGGGCGCCGCAGGGGTTCTATGGTGCCCAGCTATGGCAAGCAACGAGTTCCATGCTTTTCAGGAAGCAGCAGCGCAGCGTCCCGTTCCGACCCCGGCAGCGAACGTCCAAGAGCAGCGTCAGCGAATCGATACTGCCATGAGCGCAATCCCGCTCGCGAACGGAACCACGGCGACAGCAGGTTCGCTCGGCAGTGTTCCCATGATCGATTGTCGGCCCGACGGTCTCGCCACCGACGCCCCGGTGATCGTCTACCTCCATGGCGGTGGATTCCGAATCGCTTCCGCCCTCGCGTATCGTTCGTATGGCACCCATCTCGCGGCTGCACTCGGCGCTCGGGTTGTGCTTGTCGACTATCGCCTCGCCCCGGAGCACCCCTTTCCTGCTGCACTCGATGACTCGGTTGCCGCGTACCGCGCCCTGCTTGCCGAAGGCGTTGACGCATCGCAGATCGTCATTGCGGGCGACTCTGCCGGAGGCGGCCTTGCTGCCTCAGTGGCGCTCCGCACGCTGGCCCAGGGTCCTGTTCCTGGCGCCATTGTGTGCTGCTCACCTTGGGTCGATCTGACGGTTACAGCGGCAACCTACGAAACGCGCTCAGAGGCCGACAAATTGTTCTCTCGGACGTCAGCGGAGGAAGCCGCGCTGGCCTATGCCGTTGGGAGTGATGTCACCGATCCGTTGCTGTCGCCGGTGTTCGGCGATTGGACGGGTGCACCTCCGATGTTGGTCATGGTTGGCGATGCGGAAGTGCTGCTCGACGATGCCCACCGACTCGCGGCAGTGGCCGGCGAAGCCGGTGTGAATGTGGCACTAAGTGTGTACCCCGAAATGCCGCACATCTGGACCATGAGCTACCCCGCATTTCCTGAGGCGGTGGCCGGCGTCAACGAGATTGCGGCGTTCGTTCAAAAGCACGTGACTGAATCTCGAGCCGGAAAGATCTGATCCTGATGCCCACTAATTCGAAGAGTTCATCCGAAGCACGCCCAGCCCTATCCGCTGAACTGATCGAGCAGTTTTCGCTGCATGGTCGCTGCGCAGTGATCACGGGTGCCGCCGGTGGTATTGGCCGTCAGGCCGCCATCACCTTCACTCAAGCTGGCGCTGATGTCGTCATCGCCGACGTTGGTCTCGACGGTCTTGCCGAAACTGCCGAGATGGTCGCCGCCGCTGGTGGTCACGCCACCGTCGTGCCCACCGACGTATCCGACCGCGATCAGGTCAACGCTCTCGCCGATGCCGCCATCGCTGCGCACGGCCGGCTCGATATCTGGGCCAACGTTGCTGGAGTCATCCGCTACATGAATATCGTCGACGCCACTCCCGAGGACGTCGAGTTCATCACCAAGATCAACCTGTGGGGGACCTACTGGGGAGTCGCCGCTGCCGGTCGCGCGATGACTAACGGTGGCTCGATCATCAACGTGTCATCAGCGGGTGGTGACATGCCGGCGCCGACGCTCTCGATCTACGCGATGACCAAAGCGGCCGTGTCGCATCTCACGCGTTGCGCCGCAGTTGAACTCGGTGGTGCAAACATACGCGTGAACGCGATTGCCCCTGGTTTCACCGATACGCCGATGGTGCAGGGCCGCTGGACAAATCCTGATGGCACGGTTAACGCCGCCGCACGCGAAGAGCTGACTGGTGCGCGCGCCGCTCAGTCGCCGCTGCAGATCATCGCGACGCCCGAGGATCAGTCCTGGGCGATGCTCTATCTCGCCGGTGACGCATCGCGGTTCGTCACCGGCCAAGTGATCCGCCCCAACGGCGGCGTGGTGATGGCATGAATACGAAATCTGACAACCAACTCATGAATGGAAACGAACAATGACCACTGGCGACAACTCTCCAATCCCCGACTTTCTCTCTCGTCTCCGTGTTGACGGGCGCACGTTCGTTGTTGCCGGTGCCGGCGTGGGCATGGGGCGCATGACGTCACATGCACTCGCGCAGGCCGGAGCGAAGACCGTTGTGTGTGTCGATGTCGACGCCGATCGCGCCGCCGAGATCGCCGCCGAGATCGGACCCGCCGGTGTGGCGTGGGTCGGCGATGTCACGACGCGCGAAGGTGTCGCAAAGCTTGCCGCCGATGCCGAGGCCATCAACGGTCGCATCGACGGCCTTGTCGACATCATCGGCATGGCGCGTTGGGAATCCATCCTCGACATGACTGATGAGACCTTCGACTGGGAGATCGACATCTGTCTCCGCCACGCGTTCCTGCTCTCGCAGGCGTTCGGTCGTCGCATGTCCAAGACCAACGGCGGAACCATGGTGTTCATCGCGTCGGTTAGTGGCCTCACCGCCGCACCGATGCACGCGGCGTATGGCGCAGCGAAGGCCGGTCTCATGGCATGGGTCCAGAGCCTCGCCATCGAACTCGGCGGTTTTGGCATCCGCGCCAACGCTGTTGCTCCAGGCACGATCCTCAGCCCCCGTATGGACGCGGCCTTTACCGACGAGCAGCGAGCGCTCAACGCTGCGAATTCGCCGATGGGTGAGTTGGGATCGACCTCCGACATCGCGTCGGCAGCGCTGTTCTTCTCGAGTGACATGTCGGCCTATGTGACCGGCCGGACCCTCGTGGTAGACGGTGGAGTGGACTCCAAGTTCCCCTATCCCGTGACGCTCTGAGGCCGCGTTTTCTCGGTTCGAACCTCCTCTGACTAGTCTCACCTGAGGCCGAATTCCGGCATCTTCGTACGTCGCACTTTCCCCCGGAGGACCATCGTGAAGACCCCAGTTCGCGTCGCTGTAACAGGTGCTGCAGGCCAGATCGGCTACAGCCTTCTTTTCCGTATCGCCAGCGGCCAGATGCTCGGGGCCGATCAGCCTGTCATCCTCCAACTTCTCGACATCACGCCCGCCATGGACGCCCTCAAGGGCGTTGCGATGGAACTCGAAGATTGCGCCTTCCCGCTGCTTCAGGGCATCGTGCGTTCCGATGATCCCAACGAGGCATTCGCCGACATCAACTACGGCCTTCTCGTGGGTGCTCGCCCCCGTTCGAAGGGCATGGAGCGCAAGGATCTCCTTGAGGCCAACGGCGCCATCTTCACCGTGCAGGGCAAGGCCATCTCCGACAATGCCGCAAAGGATGTCCGCATCCTTGTCGTCGGAAACCCGGCCAATACCAACGCCCTTATCGCCATGAACAACGCTCCCAATGTTCCGAACGAGCGCTTCACCGCAATGACTCGCCTCGATCACAATCGTGCGATCGCACAACTTGCCGCCAAGACCGGTGCCACCGTTCCCGAGATCACCAAAATGACGATCTGGGGCAATCACTCCGCCACGCAATACCCCGATCTCTTCCACGCCGAAGTGAAGGGCCAGAACGCCGCCACTCTTGTCGGTGACCAGGCCTGGCTCGAGACCGAGTTCATTCCCACCGTGCAACAGCGCGGTGCGGCAATTATCGAAGCACGCGGACTTTCCAGCGCAGCGTCGGCCGCGAACGCCGCCGTTGACCACATGCACACCTGGGCACTTGGCACCGATGCCGGCGACTGGGTCTCGATGGCCATCCCGTCCGACGGCAGCTATGGCGTCGCCGAAGGCCTGATCTCCTCGTTCCCCGTCACGTGCGCCAATGGCAAGTACGAAATCGTGCAGGGTCTCGAGATCGACGACTTCTCGCGTGTCCGTATCGACGCTTCGGTGAGCGAACTCGCGGAAGAGCGCGACGCCGTCCGCGAACTTGGTCTGATCAAATAAGTCTGATCAAGTAACCCTGATCACGAAGCCTTAACGGTGACACTCGCCGCGCTCAGCGCAGCGCGGCGAGTGCATCACCCAGCCCGGCGAACAGCTCGCCGTTGCTGATGAGTGCACTGACATCGCCACCCAGTTGCAGGTTGCCGCTCATGAAGGCGGCTTGGGCGCTAATGAGTCCGATGTGTATGGCATCCGCGATCGACCGGTCGCATGAGAACGCGACAGTGGGGTTTTGGGCTGCTCCGACGTGAAGCGAAACGCTGCCGCTCTCAAAGCGGATGTGCCACGTGATGGTCTCGTCATCGGAGCGCACGGTCTGTTGAAGGATCAGCGTGCTGTTGAGGCTCGCCGTCCTGAGAGTGGCGTCGGCTCGTAGAGCGGCATCGGCGGCGCTGAACCATTCGGGAGTGAGATACGCGGGCACCCTCCGACACTATTCGCCGCAGAGCACGGTCCCACCGGTTCGGTCTGGTTGCATTCCGGTACAGTCGCCCCATGGGGTTCATTGGGAAGCTGAATGAGCAGGCGAACTCGCTCGACGGGGATCAGATCCCCAGATGGGCCGACGGCATTCTCTGCGATCTCGAGACTCCTTCCGACACCCTGCTTGCGCCATGTTGAGAGTCCTCAGCCACGTCGGTCGCCTCGAGGGAATAACGCTTCCTGACGATCTCGCGGGGCGGGTCGAGATCATCGCTATCCCTTCAACCGGCGAACTTGATGATGGCGTCACCGGTGAGGTGCTTCTCAGCACGCCGACGGTGACGCCCAATCTCGCCCATGTGCTCTCCCGTGGTGTTCGATGGGCTCATCTGATCGGTACGGGCATCGACAGTTTTCCGCTTGAGTTGATCGGTGATGACTGCATCCTCACGAATTCTCGGGGACTGAGTGCCATGCCGATTTCGGAGTGGGTGCTGGCCTGCATGTTGGCGTTCGAAAAGCGAATGCCGGGGTCATGGATTACCGAACCACCGCCAACCTGGAACATTCCGTCACCCGGTTTTGGCACGCTTCAGGGCGGGACCCTCGCGTTGCTGGGCATTGGCGGTATCGGCACTGCGATTGCCGAGCGCGCCCGCCCGTTCGGCATGACGATCAAGGCATTGCGCTACAGCGACGCTCCGAGTCCTCTCGATTATGTGCAACTGGTGTCGTCCATCGATGAACTCGTCAACGATGCCGATCATGTGGTGCTGGTCGCTCCGCTGACCGACGCCACCCGAGGTCTGTTCGACGATCGTGTCTTCAATCTCATGAAGCCGGGCGTGCATTTCGTGAATGTGGCCCGTGGTCCAATGGTCGTTGACGACGCATTGCGCCGTGCGCTCGACAGCGGGATCGTGGCCGGCGCCAGTATCGATGCCCCCGATCCGGAACCGGCTCCGGCGGGACACTGGATGTACGACCATCCTGGCGTGCGGCTGAGCCCGCACAGTTCATGGAACTGGCCGGGCGCATTCCCTGCCATGTTCGAGATGTTCGTTGCGAACCTGAGGCGTTATCTCGATGACGATCCCTTGGTCTCGATCGTGAATCCCGCCGACGGGTACTGAAACCGGCGGCAGGCCGAAGCCGACGAATTCATTTCAACTCGGTCAGGTGTCGCTGGGGCGGAGAAGGATGCCACTAGTCTCCGGCCGTGCGATCCTCCTTTTTTCACCCACTTCTGGCCGTCGGTATTGATCCTCAGGGTCTGATCCAGTCAGTCGGCCTTATCGGTCTCTTTCTCGTCGTCTTCGCCGAGTCCGGAATCATGATCGGCTTCTTTCTCCCCGGCGATTCACTGCTGTTTACGGCGGGCTTGCTTACCGCCGGCCTCGTGATCGACGGCGAAAAGTTCGTCCTCGCTGGTGGCCACATCTGGATTGTTGCCCTTGGCTGTGTGATTGCGGCAATCGCTGGCGATCAAGTCGGGTACGTGTTCGGCCGCAAGGTGGGCCCGTCACTCTTCAAGCGGCCCGAGTCGCGCCTATTCAAGCCCGCGTACATCGAGAAGGCGGAAGTCTTCTTTGCCCGACATGGTGCGAAATCAATCGTTCTCGCCCGTTTCGTTCCCATTGTGCGCACCTTCGCCCCAATTGTGGCCGGCGCCTCGAGCATGCACTACCGCACGTTCGTCAAGTTCAACATCATCGGTGGAATCATTTGGGGAGCGGGACTCACGCTGCTCGGATACTGGCTTGGCACATCGTTCCCGGCGATCGGCGAGAACATCGAAATCGCGATTCTCATCATCATTTTCGTCTCGCTGCTCCCGGTGGCCGTCGAGTTCATCCGTCACCGTCGCAACTCGGTGCCAAAGGGCAAGCACGCCGCCTGATCCGGCCTGCAGTCCAATCGCGGCTGCAGTTCAATCGGAACTGCGGTTCAATCAGAACTACACCGCAAAACGACGACCGGCACCGCCTGCTTCCAACGGGAAGTGGTTCGGTACCGGGCGAGAACTGCCAGTAACTGTGACGGGCGCTAGCCCGCCGGGTCAGTACTTCTGGCCTGAGAGTTTGCGGTTCTTCAGCTTCGACTTCAGGTAATCGCGGTTCATCATGGCGATGAAGTCGATCGGGATTTCCTTCGGGCACGCCTCTTGGCATTCGCCGTAGTTGGTGCACGATCCGAAGAACATCTCCATGGTCTCGACCATGTCCTCGGTGCGCTTCCAACGTTCCGCCTGGCCTTGTGGGAGCAGACCGAGATGGGCAAGCTTGGCCGAGGTGAACAGCTGACCAGCGCCATTAGGGCAGGCGGCGACGCATGCGCCACAACCGATGCAACCAGCGGCGTCCATTGAGGCGTCGGCGGCGGTCTTCGGGATGAGGATCTCGTTGGCATCGCGGGCACCACCGGTATCGGCAGTGATGAAACCACCGGACTGGACGATGGCGTCGAACGCACTGCGGTCGACCATGAGGTCCTTGATCACAGGGAAGGCGGCGGCACGGAACGGTTCGATGGTGACGGTTTCGCCATCATGGAACTTACGCATGTGCAGCTGGCAGGTAGTCGTGCCCTTTTGGGGGCCGTGCGCCTGTCCGTTGATCATGAGTCCGCAGGTGCCGCAGATGCCTTCACGACAATCACTGTCGAACACGATTGGCTCGTGTCCCGATTCAATGAGGTTCTCGTTGACGGCATCGAGCATCTCGAGGAAGGACATCTCGTCCTTCACATCGGTGGCTTCGTAAGTTTCGAATCGGCCCGGATCGTTGACGTTGTCTTGGCGCCAGACCTTGAGTGTGAGTTTCACGTGATCTCCAGTGTTTCCGCTGCTACTTGTAGCTGCGCTGTGAGGGCTTGACGTTCTCGAAGACGAGTTGTTCCTTGTGGAGTGTCTGTGCGGTACCCGCACCGTTCCACTCCCATGCACCGACGAACGAGAAGTCCTCGTCATCGCGCAGGGCCTCGCCGTCTTCGGTCTGATGCTCGACCCGGAAGTGACCGCCGCAGGATTCTTCGCGCATGAGCGCATCGCGGCACATCAGTTCGCCGAGATCGAAGAAGTCGGCAATGCGGCCAACCTTTTCGAGGGACTGGTTGACTCCGTCAGGATTGCCAAGCACACGAACGTTCTTCTCGAACTCTTCGCGCAGCGCCGGAATCTCGCTGAGTGCTTTCTCTAGACCGTTCTGATCGCGGGCCATGCCGCAGTAATCCCAAACGAGCTTGCCGAGTTCCCGGTGGTAATACTCCGGGGACTTGGTGCCGCCGATGGACAACCAACGGTGGGAAGCGTCGTGGACGGTCTGCTCGGCAGCCTTGAAGACCGGGTCGTCGGTCGAGACCGTGCCCTTTCCGAGGAGGCCAGCGAGGTAATCGCCAACCGTGTACGGAGCCACGAAGTAACCGTCGGCCAGGCCCTGCATGAGCGCCGAAGCGCCGAGGCGGTTAGCGCCGTGATCGGAGAAGTTCGCTTCGCCGAGGGCGTACAGGCCCGGAACCGTGGTCATGAGGTTGTAGTCCACCCAGAGGCCGCCCATTGTGTAATGGCTGGCGGGGTAGATACGCATCGGAACCTTCATGGGGTCCTCGTCGGTGATGCGCTCGTACATGTCGAAGAGGTTGCCGTAACGCTCGAACACCGTCTCCTTGCCGAGACGATCAATCGATTCGCCGAAATCGAGGTAGACCCCGTTCTTGAGCGGGCCGACACCGCGACCTTCGTCGACGACAACCTTGGCGGCACGGGATGCGATGTCCCGTGGAGCAAGGTTGCCGTATGAGGGGTACTTGCGCTCGAGGTAGTAGTCGCGGTCTTCTTCAGGGATCTGATCAGCAGGACGGTTGTCGTCGAACTTCTTGGGAACCCAGATGCGACCGTCATTGCGGAGCGATTCGGACATGAGCGTGAGCTTCGACTGCGTATCATCGCTAGCCGGGATGCAGGTCGGGTGGATCTGCGTGTAGCAAGCGTTAGCGAACAAAGCGCCCTGCTTGTGTGCACGCCAGGCCGCCGTCACGTTGGAGTTCATGGCATTGGTGGAGAGGTAGAACGCATTGCCGTAACCGCCAGTGGCGAGAAGGGTTGCGTGACCCGACCAGCTCTGCACATCACCGGTGGTGACGTTGCGGGTGATGATGCCAACGGCGACGCCATCTTTCTTGACGACCTCGAGGAGCTCGGTCTTCGTGTGCAGTTCGACACGACCAAGGGCCACCTGCTGCATGAGGGCCTGATAGGCACCCAAGAGAAGCTGCTGGCCGGTCTGGCCTCGTGCGTAGAACGTACGGCTGACCTGAGCGCCACCGAACGAACGGTTGTCGAGAAGGCCGCCGTACTCACGGGCGAACGGAACGCCCTGCGCAACGCACTGATCGATGATGTTCACACTGGACTGAGCGAGGCGGTAGACGTTTGATTCACGGGAGCGGAAGTCGCCGCCCTTCACCGTGTCGTAGAAGAGGCGGTAGATGCTGTCGCCGTCGTTCTTGTAGTTCTTGGCGCCGTTGATGCCACCCTGAGCAGCAATCGAATGTGCTCGTCGGGGTGAATCGTGGAAGGTGAAGCACTTCACCTGGTAGCCGAGTTCAGCCAGCGTGGCGGCCGCAGCCGCTCCGGCAAGACCGGTTCCGACAACGAGAACGGTGAACTTCCGCTTGTTGGCGGGGTTCACAAGCTTCATGTCGAACTTGTGATTGTCCCAGCGATCCTGGATCGGACCACTCGGGACTTTGGAGTCAAGCGTGATTGTGCTCATTGTTGCCTCCTTCAGCCGACCACGCCGGTGAGAACGGCGATCGGGAACGTGATGTTGACGCCGGCGACCAGGACTGCGAAGCCGATTGCAAAGCCCTTGCGCAACGGGTTGTGGCGAGGGTTGAAGTGGGTGCTGAGTGAACCGAGGGACTGGAAGATGCTCCAGGAACCATGGAAGAGATGGAAGCCGAGGGCGAGGTTGGCGACGATGTAGAGAGCGGCGACCGGAGCCCGGGAAAGGCTCGTCGAGACGTTGGCATACGGGTTTCCGTAGACGAACTCGGGATTGGCCCAGCCCCAGGTGAGATCGGCGAGATGCCACAGAAGGAACAGTCCGACGATGATTCCGCTCCAGCGCATCGTGCGGGCGGCCCAGTTGACGGCCACGTAGTCACGCGGTGACTGGTAGCCGACCGGGCGGGCCTTGCGATTGATCCGCGTGAGGCTGTAGGCGCAATGGATATGAAGGGCAAAGGCGCCGAGCAGGCCCGCACGGAGGATCCAAAGAACGCCCGTCGGGGGAATGATCGGAACAAGCAACTCCCGAAGGAACTCGGCGTACTCGTTGAAGTGCGATTCCCCGAGATACATCTTGAGATTGCCGATCATGTGGAAGAGCACGAAGCCCATCAACATGATGCCGGTGAGGGCCATGACCCACTTCTTGCCAACCGACGACCGGTAGAGGTCGAGGATGGCGAACGGGCTGCGCTGGTGGGGCTTCACAATCGGTTTCGACGAAACGTCGGATGTGAGTGCCGGTGGTTCTTTGGTTGCTGTCACGAGCGGACCTTTCCTGCGAGATTTCTGTGACTCCGGAGAATCAGTATTTCAGGAGAATCAGTGCCCGGATCCGAACCCGCAGGCTCGTTTCAGGACTCCCTCAAGCTACTCACCGCACGACTGCCGCGGCGAACCGTAGAACCGCTGTCGCGGGCGATAGGTTGAGGGCCGTTCGTCGTCCGGGCCACTCCGTCCGGACAGGGGAGGAGCCACAATGTCTGGGAGCCACGATGTCTGATCGTCCAAGCACACTCGGAAACTTGCGGGCCTCGGGTTGGGTGAGCCGGCCCGTGAAGGAAGAAGTCCGCACCAATGCGATCGAGCGGATCAAGGCCGGCGAGGCACTCTTCCCGAACGTTCTGGGCTACGAAGAGACAGTTATGCCGCAGCTCGAGAATGCGCTACTGGCTGGTCACGACGTGATTTTCCTTGGCGAGCGCGGTCAGGCCAAGACCCGGATGATCCGGTCTCTCACGGGGCTTCTCGACGAGTGGATGCCGATCGTCGCAGGTTCGGAGATCAACGACGATCCCTACAACCCGGTCTCGCGCCACGCCCGTGACCTGGTGGCCGAGATGGGTGAGGACACCCCGATCGACTGGGTGCACCGTGACAGCCGCTTCGGCGAGAAGCTGGCCACCCCCGACACCTCGATCGCCGATCTCATCGGTGAGGTCGATCCGATCAAGGTTGCCGAAGGCCGTTACCTCTCAGACGAACTGACGCTCCACTACGGCCTGGTTCCCCGAACCAACCGCGGCATCTTCGCGATCAACGAACTTCCCGATCTTGCCGAGCGCATCCAGGTCGGTCTGCTGAACGTGCTCGAGGAGCGCGATGTGCAGGTGCGCGGCTACAAGGTTCGCCTTCCGCTCGACGTGCTGCTCTTCGCGTCGGCGAATCCCGAGGATTACACCAACCGCGGTCGGATCATTACGCCGCTCAAGGATCGCTTCGGTGCTCAAATCCGCACGCACTACCCGCTCGATGTCGAGACCGAGGTCATCATCGCCCGTCAGGAAGCCCGACCGCTCGAAGCGCCGGGCATCACGGTCGAGATCCCCCAGTTCATGGCCGAGATCATCGCCGAACTTTCACAACTCGCTCGGCGCAGCCCTCACATCAACCAGCGTTCAGGTGTGTCAGTGCGTCTGACTGTCTCCAACCTCGAGACGCTTGTTGCGAATGCCGCGAGGCGCACATTGATTCAAGGCGAAACTGATGTCGTCCCTCGCGTTTCGGATCTCGATGCGCTCGCATCTTCAACGGCAGGCAAGCTCGAGATTGAGACGATCGAAGACGGACGCGACGAGCAGATCGTTCATCAACTGATGCTCGCCGCGGTGCTTTCGATCTTCCGCGAATACATCGCCGTCGAGAATCTGCGTGATGTGGTCGAGGCATTCGAAGGTGACCGGATCGTTCAGGCCGGCGAAGATGTTTCCGCCGCCGAGTACGTGGCGCTGCTGGCTGAACTTCCCGGTATCGCCGGACCTGTGGCTGAACTCACTGGTGGCAACAACTCGCCGGCGATGGTGGCGAGCGCGGTTGAGTTCATCCTCGAGGGGCTGCATCTCTCCAAGCGTCTCAACAAAGACGCTGTCGGTGCCCGAGCCCAGTACCGCGGTCGGGGCTGACATTCCCACGGCCATACCGGCCAGCGTTTTCAGATGACTTGTTTTCAGAAAGCCCGGTTCTTAGAACGCTTTGTTGACTGCTTCGCGCAATCCGTCGGTGCCGGCGATGACGATGCGTTCGACGGTCGAACCTAGGAAGATCCCGTGTTCGACAATGCCTGGTGTAGCGGCAAGAGCAGCAGCCAACGCCGGAGGATCGGCGATAGTTCCGAAGTGCGCGTCCATCACAAGATTGCCGTTGTCGCTCCGGGCACCGCGGGTCTCGACCCGTTCAGCTCCGAGCTCACGAACGGCTGCGGCCACGACGGCCGGAGCGAAGTCGAGAACTTCGAGCGGTGTACCGAACGGGCCGAGGGCGGGAACCATCTTCGATTCGTCAACGACGATGATGAAGCGCGGGGCCATCGCCGCAACGATCTTTTCGCGGGTATGCGCAGCGCCCCCGCCCTTGGTGAGGTTGAACGCCGGGTCGACTTCGTCGGCGCCGTCGATGGCGATGTCGAGTGCGCCAATCTCGTCGGGAGTCACGACTCGTAGCCCGAGTGACGTAGCGAGATCGTGGGTCTGTACTGACGTCGCCGTGCACACAATGTCGGGTTTCCGATCACCGAGTTCCACGATCGTCCAGTACACGGTGGATCCGGTACCGAGGCCGACACGCATGCCATCGGTGACGTATCCGGCCGCATGACGGCCTGCTTCTTCTTTGGCTCGGGTCTGGGCGTCGCTCACGACCCAAGCATTCCATTTTTTGCGGTGATCGAGCGCAGAAGTTCCGCGCTCGGACGTTCGTTGCGCATGGAATCGATCATGCCGTTCGGAACAGCGTTGCCGCACTCGGGGGTCCACCCGTCAAGGACGCTCTCCCAAAACACATCGGTGATGTCGACCCCGTCGTTCACCGCCCGGGTGAGTTCGACCGCGGTCTGCCCGAGTAGGTCGGTTCGCCACTCGTCGTCGGGCGTGGTCAGCCCGGTGCCGAGCACCGCGAATCTCCGCTTGGGAAGTTCCTCGTCGAGCCGTCGGGCAACCAGGCCGAGACCTTCCGCCCAGGGGGACCGTCCATCGGGACTGATCGACGCGTCCGTCGGATAGGGCCCGAAGGTTCCATCGGCATAGACCGACGCCGCTCCGCGGTAGGTGAATCCAACGACGTCGTACGCGCCGGCGAGTCCGTCGAGCTCAATCTCGGCATGACCAGGGATAGAGATGACGCCATCGCGTAGCGCCCGCATCCAACTGCCGAATCGGATCCGATCAAGCCGCTTGACGTGTTTGGCCGCCTCGTCGCGCTCGTTGGGCTCGCGAGACTGAACGCCGACGAAGAGTGGGGCGGTATCGATACAACACGCAACAAGAGGTTCACCGCTCTCGAGTAGTCGCCAGGCTTCGAATGATGCGCGATGCAGCGCGAGAAGGACGTCGGCGAACCGTTCGGGGTTCGTCATCGCCGGCGGCTTCGAGCCGACGAGGAATCCCTCGGCGGCAATGGTGTACGGATCAAGGACGGGAATCCAGCCGGCGACGAGATGGCCGAATGTCTCGGCAATCCGATCGACGTGACGCGGCCATGTTTTCCGGAGGGCGACATCGTCGCGGAATCCGCGTTCGTCCTCCTCGAACCATCCTGGGAGCGGTCCGTCGATCAGGGTGGCCCAGACATCGATGCCGGCGGTGCGGGCGGCCTCGAGGATCTGGACGAAGTGATCGGTGGCGTCGCTGTCCCAGCGGCCGGAATGGGGTTCGAGGCGGGCCCAATCGAGCGTCAGTCGGATCGAGGAGAGTCCGAGATCGGCGAGCAACGAAAGATCGGAGCGGAAATCGAGTCCGAATCCGCTGCCCACCGACGAGTCCGGGAGGCGTCCGTCGGCTTCCCATGTCGACCAGTTGCAGCGGGGGGCTATTCCTTCGGCTCCGGAAGCTGTGGCCGCTGCGCCCCATCGGATTGACGGCAGGGGACTGTTGTCGGGGGTGTCGCCAGGAGCGCTGCGCGGGGCGAGCTCGGAATCCGCATTTTGGGTCAACGGGACGACAATGCCGATACGGTTCCCATATGGCCAAGGGTAATCGTGTTCGTTACTCCCGATGGGATGGCAGCCAGGTCGGATTCGACATGGACGCCGGTGACATCTTCGGCGACCTAACCGATGATCTGCTCTATCACGGCGACCTGAATGCTGCGCTGCGCAGGATGATGCAGACCGGTTTCGAGACACCCGACGGCCAGCAGATGAAGGGCCTGCGCGACATGCTTGACGATCTTCGTCGTAAGCGGCGCGAGGCACTCGAAAACAATGATCTTGGTGGCGTTTATGACGACATTGCGCGTGAACTGCGCGATGTCGTCGAGACCGAGCGCGACGCGATCGAAGAACTTGCGCGCGAAGCGCGTGAGTCCGGCGATGCTCGTCGACAGGAACTCACCGACGAAGTTGCGGCGGAACGAAACGTTGCCCTTGATCTGCTCTCCCCTGATCTCGCCGGCATGGTCCGCGATCTCCAGAACTACGACTTCACGTCGTCGGAGGCACGGGAACAATTCGAAGCTCTTGTCGACAAGCTGCGCGAGCAACTCATGCAGCAGTACGTCGATCAGATGTCCGGAGCCGTCGAGGGGATGACGCCCGAAGACATGTCACGAATGAAGGACATGTTCGCCGAACTGAACGACATGTTGGCGGCCCGCCAGCGCGGCGAGGAGCCAGATTTCGACGGGTTCATGGAGCGATTCGGGGATTTCTTCCCGGAAAACCCTCAGAATCTCGACGAGCTCCTCGAGGTGATGGCCCGGCGCATGGCAGCGGCGCAGGCGATGCTCAACTCGATGACGCCTGAGCAACGGGCGCAATTGCAGTCGCTGTCGGACCAGTTGCTCGACGACATGGATCTGCGTTGGCAGGTGGATCAACTCGGGCAGAACCTGGCTCAGATGTTCCCCGACATGAACTGGGATCGCAGCTATGACTTCTCGGGCCAGGATCCGATGAACATGGCCGATGCCAACCAGTTACTTCAGGAACTCGGTGACATCGATCAACTTGAAAATCTGCTCCGGGGAGCATCTTCGCCCGGCGCTCTCGCCGAGGTCGATCTCGACCGTGCCCGCGAACTGTTGGGTGACGACGCAGCCAAGAGTCTCGAACAGATGGCGAAGCTTGCCAAGCGGCTCGAAGAGTCTGGACTTGTTGAGAATAAGGAAGGTCGCCTCGAGCTGACTCCGCGCGGCATCCGCCAGTTGGGCCAGAACGCGCTGGATGAGCTGTTCTCGAAGATGTCACTCGATAAGGCCGGTCAGCACGAGATCCCGCGCATCGGGGTGGGTCACGAGCGCGATTACTCAACAAAACCCTACGAATTCGGCGACGCATTCAATCTCGATATCGGCGCAACTGTGCGCAACGCGATTCAGCGATCGGGTAGCGGTACCCCTGTTCAGCTGACTCCAGAGGATTTCGAAGTCGAACGCACCGAGCACCTTGTTCGTTCAAGCACAGTGCTGATGATCGACCTGTCGCTGTCGATGCCGATGCGTGACAACTTCCTCCCGGCCAAAAAAGTCACGATGGCACTGCACTCGCTCATCACGTCGAAATATCCCCGCGATTACATGGGGATCGTGGGGTTCAGTGAGTCGGCCCGAGAACTCAAGCCGGAGGAACTGCCTGAGGTCTCCTGGGACTTTGTCTACGGGACCAACATGCAACATGGGTTCCAGATCGCACGGCGACTGCTTTCTCGTCAGACTGGAACGAAGCAGATCATCATGATCACCGATGGTGAGCCGACCGCCCACATCACCCAATCAGGCGATGTGTACTTCAACTATCCGCCCGTGCGCGAAACGGTCGATGCCACGTTGCGCGAGGTCAATCTGTGCACGCGCGACGGGATCAAGATCAACACGTTCATGCTTGACCCCACGCCCCATTTGCAGGAATTCATTGGAAAATTGGCCCAATTGAATGGTGGAAGGGTGTTCTTCACGACGCCGGAGAACCTCGGCGATTACGTCCTGGTCGACTTCATGGAGCAGAAGAAGCAGATGCTCCGGTCGCGCCGAGCCGGCTGAACGGGACGGGTGCTGGGTGCCCAACGTGACACCGACCCACTAGTTGGATTGGTTAAGTATCTAGGGATTTCCCCGCGACGGTAACTCCCCCTTGCAATTTGTTGCTGGAGCGGTAAAGATCACACCGTTGTAATTACACGTGTGGTACGCCACCTGTGAATGCAGCGGCGGGGAGACCGGTCGTATGCGCGCAGGTCCGGGAGGGGGACCAACCCCGTCCGGGAGGACCCAGATGCGGGAGAGTCCAAATGACTGAAGCCGGAAAAAACCAAGCTCGCACTCAGCGCCAGACCGAAGCTCTCATGAGCGACGGTGAAGACAAGTCGTGGCAGGACTTTGCCAACTGTCTTGGCGTTGACCCCGATTTGTTCTTCCCCGAGCGTGGGGCATCAACACGCGAGGCCAAAGAGGTCTGTCGGGGCTGTGTGGTTCGTGACGACTGCCTTGAATACGCGCTCGCCAATGGCGAGAAGTTCGGTATCTGGGGTGGCATGAGCGAGCGTGAGCGCCGACGCATTCGTCGTCAGCGTGCGCTGGCCCGTGCGGCTGCCGCATCAGCGGAGACGGCAACCGCCTGACCCCTGTCCCCGGTCATCGGGGACTACGGACGAGAACTACCGACATCGCCTTCGTTTCGACGGAGGCGATGTTCGCGTTCGGCGAGGCGGGCCTCAATCGTGGTGTTTGGGCTCACGTCGAGCTCTTCCCAACGCGTGGGTTCGATGGCATCGAGCACCGATCGGGGGATCAGGCCCACGAGTTCGGCCCGGGCGATGCTGGCCCGGGCAGCAACGAAATCGTGGACCTCGGCGGGTCCGGTTTTGTTCGGCGCGATCAGGTTTAGTGAGACTTGGACATCGGTGCCGACCTGCATGCCGAGGGCCCGGACGCTGGAGGAGCGGATGGCCGCCGCTATTGAGCGCGCTTGGTCGAGATCGCCATCGGAAAGCCAGAGGTTGTAGGCGACGAGAACATCCCTCGCTCCAACGGCGATCGCTCCGGCCGTGGGGTGTGGCTCAACGGGACCAGTCTCGGGAGTAAGTGAAGCGAAGGCGTTTCGTCGAATGTCCGGAAGGGTCCGTCCGGTTCCGAACGCTTCGTCGGAACCATTCGTCGGCCCGTAGGTGAAACACGGGACCTGTAACTCGTGGGCAGCCCAGCGGGCGAATGAATCCCGGGCCGCGATCGCCTCTGCCATCGACGATGACGCGAGCGGCACGAAAGGGACGACATCGACAACGCCGATTCGCGGATGGGCGCCCTGATGGTCGCGGATGTCGAGCAGTTCGACCGCCGCCCGGGTGATCGCTCGGGGAGCGGTTTCGCCTACGACGGTGAGCACGCTCCGGTTGTGCTCGGCGCAACTGTGCACGTCGAGTAGATCGGCGCCGGCCTGGTCGGCGATGGCCGAGACGACGTCGAGCCGACGACCTTCGCTGATGTTGATCACACACTCGAGCACGGACGCGATCCTGCCCCACTTGCGCAGGGTTGCGCTCATGGGGCAGGAATCGGATGCGGTCGAATCGGGTTCGGTCGACTCGACCGCACGAAGTCAGTCGGGGGGAGATCAGCGGTAGCTAGGCACCGCCTGGACGGGGAGACGGCGGGCCCTCAGGAGCCGGCGGCGCTGGCGCTCGGAGGCCCCGCCCCAGACGCCGTGCTCGATCCGGTTGTCGAGGGCGTAGTCAAGGCATCGTTCAAGAACAGGGCAGCCGGCGCAGACCTTCTTGGCTACTTCGACGCCAACGCCGTCACTTGGGAAAAACGTGGAGGGGGGTTGATTGTGGCAATTGCCTGCTGACATCCATGTCGTGTCGGTTTCCATGGGCCTTACGGTACGGAACGGGGGTGAAAGCTCGGATAAGGCCATTCCCAAGGTTTCGCAAAGTCGGTCCAGATCGACCCGGAATCGGGCCCTTGGACGAGCTCCGGCCGTCCACCGCTAGGATTACGTCTCTGCGGGAGAGATTCCGCGTTCATCGCATTCCGCATTCATCGCGAGGGAAAGTGCAGTTCTGCCATGGCAATCACCGAAACCGCAATTGAACAGCCGCCGCGTGGACGCGTTCGGGTCATCTATCTGGGTCCAGTTGCGCCTCATTGGGATGTCCAGGGCGAGTCCGAGGTTCGCGGCCTCATCGACGAGTTCCGTGCCCGAGTCCTCGCCCGATTACTCCTCCTTCCGCCGCACGATCCGCAGTTCCGGCGTAACCGCGAGCGAGTAGCCCGCGACGCCGAGCGTGAGCTCCTCACGCTCGACTGGGATCTCGGCCTTCCTGAAGATTGAGGCCGTTCGCTTTCTTGCGGAGGGTCCTGTTTCCGGATCCGGGCGGGAACGCGGCCGGTACGCTCGCTCCCATGCCTGACGAGACCGAACCAATCGGGTCTGCGGAACTAGTGGGCTCAATTGAAGTGGAGTCGTCCGTTGTCCTCGGGGTTTCACAACCGGTGACGTCGCAGGCTGTATCTGAATTGCTCGGGTCGCCGGAGCGGTTTCTCAATCGGGAACTCTCGTGGCTCGACTTCGACGCACGAGTTCTCGCGCTGGCGGCCGACACCGAAGTTCCCCTCCTCGAGCGGGTTAAGTTCGTGGCGATTTTTTGTCAGAACCTTGACGAGTTCTTCCAAGTGCGCGTCGCCGGCCTGAAGGATCAGGTCGCCGCGGGCGTGGGCAAGAACACTGTCGATGGTCGTTCACCGGCCAAACAAATCGCTGACATTCGCGACCGCCTCACCGCGTTGGTGCGGGAGACAGAGCGTGTGTTTCTCGACGAGATCGTTCCCGCTCTGATTGAGCAGGACATTGTGTTCTCCGAATACGTCGATCTGGATGACGCCGATCGAGCCTTTCTCCATCAGTTTTTTGAGGACCGGATCTTTCCGGTACTCACACCCCTTTCGGTGGATCCCGGCCACCCGTTCCCGTACATCTCTGATCTTTCGTTGAACCTTGCGGTGCAGGTTCTTGATCCCGTCACTGGTGACGAGCGATTCGCCCGCGTGAAGGTCCCGAATCTTCTTCCGCGATTTGTCACGCTGCCCGATGGCAAACGGCTGGTTCCGCTTGAGCAGGTCATCGCCACACATCTCGGTGTTCTTTTCCCGGGGATGGAACCCGGTACGCATTACGCGTTCCGAGTAACCCGTAACGCGGACCTCACGCTCGAAGAGGAGGAGGCCGATGATCTCCTCGAAGCAGTCGAGATCGAACTGCGTCGGCGTCGCTTCGGTCGCGCCGTGCGTCTCGAAGTCGACGCTGACATCTCCGACGAAATCCTCGACCTGCTAATTCGTGAACTCGATCTCGGCCCCGAGGATGTCTATCGCTGCACTGGTCCACTGGATCTCGGTGGCCTTTGGGCTGTTCACACTCTTGATCGACCGGAACTCAAGGATGCGCCGTGGGTGCCGACGACGCAGGCGCGGCTCAACAGCTCGGAACCGGATGAACCAGTGGATTTCTTTGCGGTGATTCGCGAGCGCGATGTCTTGCTCCATCATCCCTACGAATCGTTCTCGGGTTCGGTGGAAGAGTTCATCCGTCAAGCGTCGATTGATCCGAAGGTGTTGGCCATCAAGCTCACGCTCTATCGGACCTCGTCGGACACCTCAATCATCAAGTCGCTGGTTCGGGCGGCCGAGAGTGGCAAGCAGGTCGCAGCACTCGTCGAACTAAAGGCTCGATTCGACGAGAAGAAGAACATCGGATGGGCACGCGAGCTCGAAAAGGCCGGCGTGCATGTGGTCTACGGGCTCATGGGCCTGAAGATTCACACCAAGACGACGCTGGTGGTTCGCGAGGAAACCGATGGCATTCGTCGGTATTGCCACGTCGGCACCGGCAATTACAACCCAAAGACGGCGCGTCTCTACGAGGATCTCGGTTTGTTAACCGCTGATCCGAGTGTCGGTTCTGATCTGACCCAGTTGTTCAACCTGCTCACCGGCTTCGCCCGTGATCCCCATTTCGAGAAGCTGCTCGTTGCTCCGCGATCAGTACGTCCAGGGATCGCCGAGATGATCGCCAACGAGGCGACCTACGGGACCGACGGTCACATCACGCTCAAGATGAACAGCCTCGTCGACTCGTCACTTATCGATTCGCTCTACGCAGCATCGGCAGCGGGAACAAAGGTCGACCTCGTGATCCGAGGCATCTGCTGCCTTCGACCCGGAGTGCCTGGCCTCTCGGAAAACATCCGCGTGCGGTCCATCGTTGGGCGCTTCCTCGAGCATTCGCGGATCTATCACTTCGCGCACGGCTCAAACGGAAGTCCGATTTTCTACATCGGCTCGGCGGATCTCATGCCGCGGAATCTGGATCGTCGAGTCGAGGCTCTTGTTCCGATCGAGGATCCCGCTCTTCAGGCTCGACTCGAAGAGATCCTTGCGGTGAATCTCGCCGATAACGCCCTCGCATGGATGCTCCGACCGGACACGACCTGGGTTCGTGTTCCGGGAGACCGAGGCATCGACACACATCTGTGTCTTGAAGAACTCGCGCTCAAACGACGCAACTGAACTAGCCCGGCTGAACCCGCATGTCGCCGCGCAAGACAATCTCACCTGACGAACGGGCGCCGCAGATTCGGGCTGCCGGGGGCGTGTTGTGGCGCAGCGCCAATGGGCAATTACTTGTTGCTGTCGTGCATCGTCCGCTCTACCGCGACTGGACGTTTCCGAAAGGGAAGCTCGATCCAGGAGAAACCGACGAGGAGGCGGCGCAGCGCGAAGTGCTCGAGGAAACCTCGTACGTGTGTGAACTCGAGGAAGAACTCCCGTCGGTGCACTATCTCGATCACAAGGGCCGGACCAAACAGGTTCGGTACTGGAAGATGGCTGTCCGCTCAGGTGAGTTCACCGTTAATGACGAGGTCGACGAACTTGTGTGGGTGTCACTGACGGATGCTGCTGCTCTCTTGACCTACCCACACGATGTCGACGTGCTCGATGCGTTTGGCAACCTGTTCGAGCGCTGACTCGAGTAACCGTCGGACAGCTAGTTCGTCGGACAGCTAGTTCGTCGGACAGCTAGTTCGTCAGACAGCTAGTTCGTCCAGAAGCCCAAGCACGCGGCGCTCAATCTCATCCCGGATCGGACGAACCGATTCGACACCCTGCCCGGCTGGATCCTCAAGAACCCAGTCGAGATAGCGCTTGCCCGGAAAGAACGGGCAGGCATCGCCACAGCCCATTGTGATCACGACGTCGGAGGCCTGAACCGCTGCCTCGGTGAGTTTCTTCGGATGCGCACCACCGGCCAGTAGATCGATTCCGACCTCCGCCATGGCCTCGATGACGGCCGGGTTGAGATGGTCGGCGGGAGCACTGCCGGCCGATCGGACGACGACGCGCCCGGCGCCGTGTTTGGCGAGCAGCGCCGCCGCCATCTGCGAGCGACCCGCATTGTGAACACACACGAAGAGGACCTCGGGCACCGACTCGGTGTCGAGTTGTTCGGGTACGGCTGACTGGTCTGCAGGAGATGTCATCGGGAGGTTCCTTCGGGTGAATCGGTGTGAACTGAATCGGTGTTGGTGATGTCGTTGTGGCGCAAGAGGATCTCGTCGGCGACTTCGCCGATAGTGGGGAACAGCACCCAGATCACACCGATGGCGAGAACCATGCCGACGAGTTGCATGGCGATGAACCCGAGCACTGACTCAGGGGCGATTCCGGCAAATGTGTCGGAAAGCGATCGGGCGATCGTGACCGCGGGATTGGCGAAACTCGTCGAGGACGTGAAGAAATACGCGGCGGCGATGTATCCGGCGACAGCGAAAGGCGCCGCGGTCGATCGGCCGGATCGGACAACTCCGAAGATGACGAGCAGTAGTCCGAGGGTCGCGACGATCTCGCCCAACCAGATGCCGCCGCCGTCGCGGACCTTCGTGGACGCCTCAATAGCCGGAAGGCTGAACATCAGGTTGGCGATAATCACGCCAACGATTGCGCCGGAAACCTGGGCCGCGAAATAGGGGAGGAGCTCGCGATTCTTCATGCCGCCGAACACGCGATCCGCGATCGTGACGACGGGGTTGAAGTGGGCGCCAGAAACCGGGCCGAGCGCGAGGATCAGTGCGACGAGTCCGGCCGCAGTTGCCGTGGTGTTGCACAGCAACTGCAATGCCACGTTGTCGGTCATGTTCGTGGCCATGATGCCGGAGCCGATGACGATGGCGAGAAGGAAGGCCGTTCCGATGAACTCGGCAAGGCAGCGTCGCAGCAGGAGGGGAACAGCGAGGGTCATAGGTTGAAGGCCAGACGTTGAAGGGGCCCGGGATGATGCCCGGCTCTCGACAGGATGGCCAAGACATAGACACTTGTCAATGTCTTGTCGATATCATCTACTTGTTGTTCACCCCGGAACCTGATCCGGGTAGAGAAACCTGAGAGGTCCAGATGGCCAAATCGGCGGGTACGAAATCAGCAGGTACGAAATCAGCAGGCCCGTCGGTCTGTTGCGGTTCTGTGGCCGATGTGCCTCTGGACGAAACGGCGGCGGAAGCTTTGGCCACAGCATTCGCCGCCCTTGCCGATCCGGCTCGACTTCGACTTCTTTCCCTGATCAGCTCAGCGGAGGGTGGCGAAGTATGTGGATGTGACCTCGTTGAACCCATCGGTCGATCGCAGCCCACCGTGAGTCACCATCTCAAGATCCTGTTCGAGGCCGGCCTTGTGGCCAAGGAGAAGCGGGGCGTGTGGGTCTGGTATCGGGTGGTTCCGAGCCGATTCCGAGAACTTCGGGCTGCTCTGGCCTAATATGCCCGAAGCCAGAAATTCGGGTTTCGTTCATCTTCTAGACACCTGTCGAGCGGTTTCTGGCCACCTTCGGTCCTTAACGTCCTCCCCGACGCCACCGTGTGGTGCGTCTTCATCCTCTGTTAAGGGAGAATCATCTTGCGTTCATCCAAGCGAAGTCTGGTCTGGCTTCTTGCAGTTCTCACGACCGTCGGTCTTGTCGCCGGCGCCTGCGGAAGCAGCAATTCCGATTCGTCGAGTTCGACCACCAAAGCCGGCTCCAACTTTGATTACAAGTCGCTCTCGGGCACGCTTAACGGTTCCGGGGCAACGTTCCCGAAGAACTTCTACGAAGATTCGATTGCCAGCTTCAAGGACACCGCTTCTGGCGTCACCGTGAACTACAACTCCGTAGGCTCCGGCCAGGGCAAGAAGGATCTCGCAGCCGGCACCTCGGATTGGGCCGGTTCGGACAGCACTGTCAAGGACGATGAGAAGGCTGCCTTCAAGGGCGAGTTCCTCTACTTCCCGACCGTCGCCGCCCCGATCACGGTTTCTTACAACCTTTCGGGTGTCACGAAGCTCCAGCTTTCGGCCTCGACCGTTGCCAAGATCTTCATGGCTTCGATCACCACCTGGAACGACGCAGCGATCGCTGCCGACAACCCCGGTGTGACTCTTCCGGCCACGCCGATCACCGTTGCGGTCCGCTCTGATGGTTCGGGTACCACCTCGAACTTTTCGAAGTACCTCGTGGCCGCGGCCCCGACTGACTTCACCCTGACCGCTGGCGACACCGTTGCCTGGCCGAAGGCTCAAGCAGGCAAGGGCAATGCTGGCGTTGCTCAGATCGTGAAAGACACCAACGGAGCCATCGGCTACGTCGACCTTTCCGATGCTCTCGCCACGAAGCTCACCACCGCCGCCATCAAGAACAAGGACGGCAAGTACGTCGCCCCGACTCTTGCCGGCGCAACCGCTGCTCTTGCCGGTGCCGAGGTCAAGTCGGACCTCACCTACAACGCCCTCAACACAGCTGGTGCAGAGACCTACCCGATCACGGCGAGTACCTACGTGCTCGTTTACAAGTCGATCGCCACGCCGGCGACCGCTAACGCGATCCGCGGATGGCTCACGTTCCTGCTCACCGACGCCCAGGACCTTGCCGCCGATGCGTTCTTTGCTCCCTTGCCCACGAGCCTTCGTGACAAGGCCATCGCTCAGATCGCGATGATCCAGGGCTGATAGCCCTGTCCAACGGGAATTGACGCATCGTGTCGCCACTCTCCACTGACGAACTTGTTGTCTCCCGGGAACTCCCGGGAGACAACGGTTCGGCGTTGCTCGGTTCGGCGTCGCGCCGACGCGGCGACACGCTCTTTCGGGGAGTGGCGCTCGGTGCGGGTCTCGTTGTTCTCATCGTCCTTGCACTCATTGCTGCATCGACGACAAAAGAAGCATGGCCGGCCTTCCAGCAGGAAGGCCTGTCGTTTGTTACCTCCAGTACATGGATTCCCTCCGAGGGGAAGTTCGGCGCACTGGCGTTTATTTACGGCACGATTCTGTCGTCGTTCATCGCGGTGGTTCTCGCTGTACCGGTGAGTCTTGGCATAGCGCTCTACGCGAATGAAGCAGCGCCCCGACGCCTGCGCCGGCCCGTCGTCTACATGATGGATCTGCTCGCTGCTATTCCCTCGGTTGTTTACGGCCTCTGGGGAATCATCGTTCTTGCCCCCGCCATCAAGCCTGTTTACGAAGCGATCAACGGAGCGGTGGGCGGAGTCCCCGTTCTCGGCTGGTTCTTCAACGGTACGAGCGGTCGCAGTTTCATGACCGCGGGCATCATTCTCGCAATCATGATCACGCCGATCGTTACATCATTGAGCCGCGAGGTCATCGCCACGGTTCCGTCGGCACAGCGCGAAGCGGCCTACGGGATGGGTGCAACCCGCTGGGAGATGATCCGCGCTGCAGTACTTCCCTGGAGCCGCGGCGGAATCACCGGCGCCGTGATGCTCGGTCTCGGTCGAGCCATGGGTGAAACGATCGCCGTTGCCCTCGTCATTGGCTCGCAGGCGCAGATCACCACACACTTGTTTGAAGCTGGCGATTCGATGGCGGCTGTGATCGTCAATCAGTTCGGCGAATCGTCGGGAATCCATCGTTCCGCACTCATCGGACTCGGAGTGGTTCTCTTCATCGTCACGATTCTGGTCAACGTTTCGGCTCGGTCGATCGTCTCCCGCTTCGATCGTCGATCGAGGGGAATGTGACATGACCGATCTCTTCCTTGAATCCGAAGCGGAACGGCTCCTCCTCGAAGCAACCACGAGCCGATCGCGTCGAGTTAAGAATCGGCTCGCATCCTTGTGGATGGCCGGTTCGCTCGTCGTGGCGCTCGTTCCCCTGGCCTTGGTGATCGGTTATGTGCTCTTCAAGGGGGCCGGCGAACTCTCGTGGGCGTGGTTCACAGAGGATCTTCCGGCAATCACCCGCAAGTCCGGTGGCGGGATGGGTCCGGCAATCGTCGGAACGCTGCTGATCACGGCCGGCGCTGCGGTTATGTCTGTGCCGCTCGGCATCCTCGGCGCGGTGTATCTGCATGAGTACGGCGGCAAGACATATACCGCCCGCCTTGTGCGTTTCATGGCCGATGTGATGACCGGCGTTCCGTCGATCGTCATGGGTCTGTTCGTCTACACGGTTTGGACATTGCAATTCGGTCTCGAAGGTATCGGCGGTTCGCTCGCACTTGCCTGCCTGATGCTGCCGATCATCATCCGGTCGACGGAGGAAATGCTGCGCCTCGTTCCCGACGAACTTCGCCAAGCCAGCTATGCCCTCGGCAACCGGAAATGGCGCACGATCCTCACCGTCGTCCTGCCGGCTTCATTCGGAGGCATCACCTCGGGCGTGATGATCGCGATTGCCCGAGCGGCCGGCGAAACGGCGCCTCTTGTGTTCACCATCGGCGCGGCCCGTAATCTCAATCTCAACCTTTTCGACGGTCCGATGACTGCACTTTCGGTGCAGATTTTCGGCAACGCCCAGACGCCCTTCGATGCCGCTCAGGCCCGGGCCTGGGGGGCGGCGCTCACGCTCGTTGGCATCGTCTTTATCTTTACCGTTCTTGCCCGAGTCATTTCCGCCCGCGTCGCTCGTCGGCACAATGCCTGACGACAAACGTTCCGACCGATCTAGCCTCAATCCCGTGACCGACGAAGACATCCCGAACGCCGAGGTTTCACCCATGTCCCCTGAGACACTCCCCACTATCAGCGTTGCGCAGACGACAGCTTCTGCTCCCGTTGCTGCCCGAGTAGACGACGCAGCCTCCCACGCCTCGGAGCCGAATGTCGTGTTCGAGGTGCGTGATCTGAATGTGTTCTATGGCGCGTTCAAAGCGGTTCGCGACGTCAACCTTTCTATTCACCAGCATGAGATCACGGCGTTCATCGGTCCGTCGGGTTGCGGCAAATCGACGGTGCTGCGGTGTTTTGACCGGATGAATGATCTGATCGAGAGCGCCAGGGTCGAAGGTCAGGTTCTGTACCACGGGGTCAACCTTTATGACCCTCGTATCGATCCCGTCGAAGTACGCAAACGCGTGGGCATGGTTTTCCAGAAGCCGAACCCCTTCCCGAAGTCGATCTACGACAACATCGCTTTTGGTCCGAGGATCTCCGGCTCGAAAGAGAACCTCGACGATGTCGTCGAGAAGGCGCTCCGTCAGGCCGCACTGTGGGATGAGGTGAAGGACCGCCTCAAGAAGTCGGCCATGGGTCTTTCCGGTGGTCAGCAACAGAGGCTTTGTATCGCACGGGCCATTGCGGTTGAACCCGAAGTCATCTTGATGGACGAGCCATGTTCCGCGCTCGACCCGATTGCGACCGCTCGCATTGAGGACCTCATGCAGGAACTGAAGTCGGAGTACACGATTCTCATCGTTACTCACAACATGCAGCAGGCCGCACGTGTCAGCGATCGAACGGCGTTCTTCACGACCGAAGTGAATCCCGAGAGTGATACTCGCACGGGGATGTTGGTCGAGTTTGATTGGACGAACACGATCTTTTCAGCGCCCTCTGATGAGCGGACCGAGAATTATGTCACCGGCCGATTCGGCTGACGGCGTTCCGCTCCGCCAAAATTTCGGGGCGGAACTACAGGAACTCTCGATGCAGGTCGAGATGATGGGAATCCTGGTCGATCAGAATCTCGAACGAATGCTCGAGGTCCTGCGATCGGGAAATCTCGCGGTCGCGGACGAAGCCATTGCGATGGACGATCGCATCGACGCCATAAACGTTTCGCTAATGGAGCGTTGCCACGATCTCCTCCGCCGCGAAGCGCCGGTTGCCTCCGATCTGCGCCTGATCGTGTCGTCGCTCCGGGTTGTCGGCGAATTCGAGCGTGTCGGCGATCTTGCGTTGCGCGTCGTGAAGCTGGCTCCCGATTTCGAACTGCTGAGCCGGATCCCGCGGGCATTCGACATTCTGCAGACCATGGGCCACCACGCTGTCGAGCGATATCGCGATGCCCTCCGGGCTTGGTCTGCCTTCGACCTTGAGTTGGCCAACCAGGTGGCCACCGAACCTCCCGCAGGCATAGCCGTCTCGCAACTCATTGAGTCGTTACTTGCCTACGATGGAGAGGACGCGGTGGTCGTTGCGCTCAGGACGATGGTCGCCGGTCAAGCACTCGACAGAATCGCCGATCATGCGGCAGTACTTGGCGCCAGAATCAGATACCTGATTACGGGTGATCCCGATCACCTTGCTGCAGAAGTGCGTTAACGCCAGCCGGCGTCGATGCAACCAGAGGAGAATCCATGCCAGAGCAGCGCAAGTCCTTCCATTCCGAGCTTGACGAGATTCGGGACGAGATCGTGCAACTCGGCGCGCTCGTCAGCGAGTTCATCCCGCGGGGAACCGAGGTCCTTCTCACCAACGACATGAAGGGGGCGCTTGCCCTCATTGAAGCGGATGATCAACTCGATGCCCTGACACTGCGCATCGAAGAGCAGTGCTACAACGTGCTCGCGCTTCAACAACCGATGGCATCTGATCTCCGCTCGATCGTTACTGCTGTCTGGCTCACTGGCGAACTCGAACGTTCCGGTGACCTCATGGTCAATGTGGCAAAAGCAGCGCGCCGCATTTATGGGGCGACTCTCGATCCCAAATTGAAGGGACTCATTGAACGAATGAGCGAAGAAGCGAGTCGGCTTGTGAAGCTCTCGCTTGACGCCTACGTCGAACGAAACGCGAGTCTCGGCGCCGCGATCGACGACATCGACGACGCGCTTGACGCAATCCATGGAGATTACATCGAGGCGATCTTCGAATCGCATGCCATGCATGATCTCGGCCTTCAGGCCGCGGTTCAACTTGCGCTCGTCGGCCGCTATTACGAACGTATCGGCGACCACGCGGTCAACATCGGTCAGCGAGTCCAGTACATGGTCACCGGTTGGCTTCCGGAACAGACCGGCGCCGCCCGCGCCAAGGCTCGGGCATCGTTCGAACTGCCAGCAGATCTCGATCCCCTCGCCGGCGGCGACGAAGACGGCACATGATGGAATTCGTGCTCGGAGTGACTGGTGGAGCGACGGCGATGATCGCTGCGGCTGCAGCTGTCTTGGCGTTTGGCGTTTCATGGACGATCGCTCTGAACGCCGCCCATCGGCGCGAGCATTCGCGCGCTTACGACATGTCACTCCGGCTCGGACTCGAACAACCCGAGGATGGTGTCGGCGACAACATCGAATGGCTGATGATGGCCATCGACCGTTCGGTTCGCTCGATGCGTGCCGAATCTGTCGAAGCGGCCGCGGAGAATTCGCGTTTGCAGGAAGCGTTGGACTCACTTCCGGAAGCAGTGCTGGTATTCGATAACGGTGCGGGCATTGTGGGGCGAAACACCGCGGCTGAGGCGTTCGTCGACGCTCGGCACTCGGATGCGCTCATTAGCGCCGCGGTCGCCGAACTGGTCGCCGACGCCCTCGTGGGGGAGTCCTCGTCCCGGACCATTGAACTCTTCGGCCCTCCCCGACGCACGGTTGTGATCACGACGAATCCTCTCGAATCGGGATCGGGTACCGGAGCTGTTGCGATCATTGAGGACATTACGGAGCGGCGTCGACTTGAAGCGGTCAGGACCGATTTCGTGGCCAATATCAGTCACGAACTGAAGACTCCGGTGGGAGCGATCAGTCTGTTAGCCGAAACGCTGCTGGCGGAAGACGATCCGGCTGTTGCTGATCGTCTCGCCAATCGCATTCTTTCTGAAGCGATTCGGGTTGGTCACACAATCCAGGATCTGCTCGAACTGTCGCAGATCGAAATCGATGAGCCGGTGGAATTCGACATCGTGGACATCGGGGATCTAGCCGCCGAGGCCGCCGACAGGATCCGTCCCGCGGCGGAGCAGGCGAGCATCACTATCAATGTCACGGGATCTGCATCGGACCTGTCGGTTCGTGGTGATCGACGACAACTTTTGTCTGCGATCTCGAATCTCCTCGACAACGCGTTGAAATATTCGGATCAGGATTCGACAGTCGACGTGTTCACGACTGCCGAGAGTTCTGAAGTTCTCATTGCAATCGTCGACCACGGCATAGGAATTCCCGCTCGTGATATTGAACGGGTCTTCGAGCGCTTCTACCGCGTCGATCAGGCCCGCAGTCGCCAGACAGGCGGGACGGGCCTTGGCCTGGCAATTGTTCGACATGTCGCGGTGAATCATCAGGGCACTGTCGACGTCGAATCGCGCCTCGGCGAAGGATCGCGCTTCACGCTCCGACTCCCAGCGTTCGAGTCAATCGAACCTGGTGCAGTTGATCCCGATGTTTTTGATCCTGATGTTTTCGATTCCAATCAATCCAATAATCTTGAGCCCGGGAGGCTCTCCTAATGAACCCCACAACATCGGTGCTTGTTGTCGAAGATGAAGACTCGTTCATCGATGCGCTCATCGTCGGGCTCACCCGCGAGGGATTCAAGGTCACGGTGGCACGAGACGGAGCCGAAGCCCTCGACATCTTCGATGCGCTCGCTCCCGATCTTGTGCTTCTTGACGTGATGTTGCCGAAGGTCTCCGGCATCGACGTGTGCAGAGAGCTCCGGTCGCGTTCGAATGTGCCGATCATCATGGTCACCGCGAAAGGTGCCGAGATCGACACTGTCGTAGGGCTCGAGGTCGGTGCCGATGATTATGTGACGAAGCCCTATCGGCTCCGCGAACTAGTGGCCCGCATCCGAGCGGTGTTGCGTCGGCGGTCGGCTGACGAGGTCGTTACTGTGCCGGCCAACTTTGATGATGCTGAAATGGTGTCGGTGGGCGACGTCGCTCTCGATCACGAGCGGCACGAAGTCGTCATTCGAGGCGAAGAAGTCCGTCTGCCGCTCAAGGAGTTCGAGCTCCTTGCTCTGCTGCTCGAGAATGCCGGTCGGGTGCTGACCCGGGACGTCCTGATCGATCGGGTCTGGGGCGCCGACTACGTGGGTGACACGAAGACGCTCGACGTTCACGTGAAACGTCTCCGCTCGAAGGTCGAAACTGATCCTGCCAATCCGACCCGGATCATCACGATCCGCGGGCTTGGCTACAAGTACGAGATGGTTCGCACCTCTGCCACCACCTGAGTGTCGGGGCTCCCTCGTAGCATGGTCTTCGTGGGCCCCTCTCATTCCGCCGAACGCGATCCGACCCGCCCGTGGGTCCCTTCGCCGTTCTCCCGGCTCGCTCGCGTGCAGGCTGCCTCGGTCGCGGGCGATGCGCTCTTCGCCATCGGCCTCGCCGGATCCGTCTTCTTCTCCCTCGATTTCAGCTCCGCGCGCTGGCGGGTGGCGCTGTATCTCGTGCTCACCATCGCCCCATTCGCGATCGCCGCTCCAGTCATCGGCCCGGCGATCGACAGGATCCGCGGCGGTCGCCGCTGGATCATCGTCGGCTCCATGGCCCTGCGGACGGTGCTCGCTTTTTTTGTAGTCCGACATATGGACAGCCTGCTCTTCTACCCAGAGGCCTTCGGCATGTTGATTATGCAAAAGGTCTATTCGATCTCGAAGAGCGCAGTAGTTCCCGGCACGGTCCACAGCGATAAGGAACTGGTTGAGGCAAACTCAAAACTCACGGTGTTGTCGGCTCTTGCCGTGGTCGCGGCGGCTATTCCCGGCGGCATTCTGCTCAAGCTCGGCGGTGGGGCCTGGAGCGTCGCCCTAGGTGGCGTGGTTTTTGCGATCGGAACCATCGTCGCCCTTCAGCTTCCGCCGACCACCGTTGCGGTGGCTCCGCCGGGTGAGAGCGAGCGCGAGGAATTGCGTAGTGCGGGCATCGTGCACGCATCGTCGGCGATGAGTCTCATTCGCGGCATCGTCGGATTCCTCGCTTTCATGCTTGCCTTCGAATTCAAGAGCAACGGATCACCGTTGTGGCAACTCGGTCTTGTCGCTGCATGTGCCCAGCTCGGGTTCTTCGTTGGGGCAATTCTCGCCCCGCGAATCCGCAAATTGTTGAGTGAAGAGCGAATTCTGATCAGCGCTCTTGGCGTAACTGTCGTCGGCGGTGTTCTGAGCGCGTTACTCGGCGGCTTGGGGGGAGCGGCGTTCATGTCGATGCTCGTTGGGGCAACGGGTAGCGCCGCGAAACAGGCCTTCGACTCAATCGTCCAGCGCGACGCCCCCGACGCGAATCGTGGTCGGACATTCGCAAAGTTTGAGACACGTTTTCAGTTGGTATGGGTAATCGGTGCTCTCATTCCGATCCTGAAGCCGATTCCGGCCTCGGTCGGATTTGCCTTGATCGCGCTGGTGGCATCGTTCGCGCTGATTGGGTACCTCATCGGGCTGCGCAATTTGCGACGTGGCCAACTACCCGTGGCCCGACACGGTCTTCTGCGCCGCCGGGTCGTGCTCGAGGATGCCATCACGGACACCGACGTATCGATCGATGGCCTGATATTCGATGAGCGGTTGTCTGATGCCCAACGCCAGGCCCTCGAGGAGGAGCGACGCGAGCGCGCTGAGTTGCTCGGATTCTCGACCGACACCGACGATGATCACGATGGCACCCTTATATTCGAGCGGTTCTCGGGTTCGACTGCCGACGCCACCGTTGTCGAGGAGTTCCCGACGTTTGATCCCGCTCGCCGGTGGATGCGCCGATCGGGCGAATCGGTAACAGCCGTCACCAACGAGGGCGATGCAGAAGCAGGAGATGCGGGTACGCAAACCCCGGCGTCGGAGGAATCATCACGCCGCGGGCAAGATCACCGGGAACGCGGGCTGCTGTTCGAACCCGAGGCATGGGAAAACCCGGGAGCACCTCCGACCTAATCTCGAACTCAGGCGGAGTTGGCGTCAGTCTGCGAATTCGAGTCGGGCGAGCCAGAGCCCAGGGGCATCGAGTTCGGTCGGAGTGGGAAGAGTTTCATCCGATTCCCAAAGACGGGCGGGAGCATCGGCGCCTGCTCGCTCGATGATGCCGGCGATGAACGATGACCCGCGGTCGTAACTGGCTTGCGTGAGTTCGAGTCCGAAGAGTCGTTCCACGAAACGATCCGAAGCATGGGCCTCAACGCGCCGGCGGCGTACCGCTTCCGCCACCATCGCATAGTTCGAGAGAAGATTGCGGCCCACGACATCAATGATGTGGTCGACGTAACCGACAATCGTCGTGACGAGGGCTTCGTATGCCGGAAGCAAATCGCGCTGCGCCGGCGACTGGATCGCACCGAGAAGCATCTGGGGATCACCGAACATTGATTGCATGCCGCTCATCGCTCCGGGATCAGACATGTCGAATGATCCGAGGCCTGCTTCTAGGGCCGTCGGGTCGGGTTCGAAACTCGAGACATACAGTTCGAGCAGATGCTCAAGTCGTTGGCGAACGTGATCGACGCCAAGCACGGCATGGACGGCGACTTCCTGAAGGCAGACCCACAGTCGTAGGTCATCAGGCGGCAGCGACCACTCGTTGCCAAACTCATCGATGTTGGCGCCGATGACGAAGAGTTCGTCGGTTCGTCCTCGGGGAATGGGAAGGTCGTATTGGCCAAAGGAACGACGGGCGAGGTGCCCGACCATCGAGCCGGCGGTCATGCCGAGCAGCATCGGCCCGATCATTTTCATGAGCGGCGCCATGAATCCCATCGGGTCGGATGGGTCGGCCTCGGTTGATGAAAGGGCGCCAGACGCGCCAGCGGACAGCGATCCGGAGAGGCTTTCGAACAGGGGTCGCCATACATCGAGAGTGGTGTTCGCCCACTGCCCCCGTGTCACGGGCGTGATCGTGACTCCGAGGCCTGAGCGGGAAACCTGAAGACCAGTTGCCGCCGCGATCTGTAGTTCAGCCACGCGGGCGAGCGGTTCAAGGCGGATGCGCTCGAGGGGATCGACATTGGGTTCCTGGCCGCCGTCGGTGGCGACCGACTGCGCCAATTGCCGGGCGGCATCCCAGCCCACTGAACCCTGCTGGGAGAACAGTTTGGCCAAATCACCGAACAGGGGCATGCCCTCAAAGGGATTGCCGGCGGGGTTCGGATCGCTCGGTGGGATGTCGGGGGGATCGGAGCTCACCGGCTCAGGCTATTGCCTCGGGCGACGAACGCGTCTTCGCTTCGTCTCTGGCGGAGGCATGATTGCGGGTATGGGACAAGCCTCGGGATCCAAAGCGGAAGGCGGTGAGATCGTCGTTGTCACCGGAGCCGACGGTCCGATCGGCCGACGCGTTGTGGCCATGTCCCTCGCAACCGCAGGTGTTAGTCGGGTCGTCGCCGTGGGTCTGTCGACATCAAAGCGCGACTTTCTTGCCGCGGCGCCGGGGGCGGGACCAGAACTTGTTCCTGCGCCTTTTGCGCTTGACGATCCCAGGCTCGTCAACGTGCTCCGCGGTGCTACCCGATTGATTCATCTCGGCCCCCGTCAAGGGCTCGAGATCGATGGAACTGGCGGAACCGACGTATCGCTGGTTGGAACGCGATCGTTGCTTGCGGCGCTCGCCGATGTTGCCGAAATTCGCGACGTGGTAGTTCTCTCGTCGGCATTGGTCTACGGAGCGCGCGCCGAAAATCCAGTTCCGCTCACAGAAGCGGCACCGGTCCGTCCGAACCCGGCGATCAAGGCAGCAGTTGATCGCTCGGAGTTGGAGAAGATCTGCACGGCGTGGGCGAGCACGCACGGGACCCGTTGCGTCGTGTTGCGACCGTGTGTTGTGGTCGCTCCGGAGAATGGCCAATGGTTGGCCCGTTCACCGTGGTCCACGTCAGGTCTTCAGGTGAGCGGTGCTTCTACTCCGGTCCAGTTCCTGCATGTCGATGATCTCGTCTGGGCGATCGCGTGTCTTCTGCACAGTCACTTCGAGGGCGTGGTGAATGTCGCCCCCGACGGATGGCTGATGCCAAAACAGGTTCGTGCCCTTAAGGGGCCGGCGGCGCGCCTTCGCCTCCGCGGTTCGGTGGCTCTGTTGCTCGCCCGCATCGGGGTCCGGGTCGGTCTCGCGTCTGGCGATCCGTCGACGCTCCTGGCCAGTTCGGCGCCTTGGGTCGTAACGAACGATCGTTTGCGTTCTCTGGGCTGGGAACCCGAGTTCACTAACGAAGAGGCCTATGTCGATTCGGATCGGGGCGGTCCCTGGGCCCGCCTGACCCCCCGACATCGTCAGGAACTGGCGTTGGGTGGTGTGGTGATACTTGCGTTGGGCGTACTGACGGCCGGAGTCATTGTGGTGCGTCGACAGCTGCGGGCCGATCACCAAGCGTGACGACCGCGGTCTGCTCGGTTCCGTCGCGCACGTAGACGATGGGGGCGATGTCGCCCGGATCGAAATCCCGGACGGTCACGACTAGGGAACTCGCCGAATCAATCGGGCGGTCCATCACCTTGATGATGATGTCCTCCGGTTGGATACCTGCTCGAGCCGCAGGACCATCTGCAGCTACTTCGGTCACAACCGTTCCCCGCGATGCTCCGGTAGACCCGGCACCGTTCAACGCGTTGTAGTCGACACCGAGAACACCGATCCACGCGTGCCGCGCGGTGCCGGTGGCGATGATGTCGCGAGCGATGTGCAATGCATAGTTGATCGGGGTTGCGTAGACAGTCCGGTCGCTGCGATTGCGAGTGGTGACAAGACCCAGAACCGAACCATTACTGGAGCACAACACCGAGGCTCCGGATCGCGAAACCCGGGTGAGCGTGGAACTGATCATGCCTTGCATCGTCCTGCCATCACGGAGTCTGAGGGGTGCAGCAATGTTGTCGATAGTGCCGCTTGTGACGCCCACTGTTTTGGTGGCGCCGTTGTGCTCGACGACGAGGGTCGCCGCCGATTTACTCAACCCAGCGGTATTGGCAACGGCGATGGTGGCATGGGCGTCACCCTCGATGTCGAGAACTCCGATGTCGGTGACTGGATCGAGGCCAACAATGACCGCGATGAATTCTGATCCGTCGCTCGTTGTGACGATCACACTTTCGGCATCGGTCAGTGCGTCCGCCGAGGTGATGATGTGGCCATCGGCGAGCATCATGATGCCAACGACGGTGTCAGTGGTTCCGCGTGCAACTGCGATTCGGACGATTCCGTCGGTCGCTCCGGCGGGGAGGGACTGCAGTGGATTCTCCCCGTTCGCGGGGGCTTGATTAGCGGCGAGCCGATCGGATGAACCGTTGGTTCCCATGGTGGTTCCGACGATCGCAAGCATCCCAAGTGTGATGGCGACACCAGCGACGAGTGCGGCACTCGCAAGAGACATTGATCGGTTCCGAGTCCTGCCCGACGGGGGTAACTGTTGCGTTCGAGTCGGTGAGGATGCTTCCGAGCTCGGGCGCGCCGCCGCGATCTCGGACGGATGGCGCCAGAGCCGATCATCGGCGGGAAGAGGGGGCGTGAATCCGACATCGTCGTCGGATTCATCGGAAAAAGGCATGGGTTGGAAGGGTAGCGGTGCACCCCGCGGCGATGCCCGCGGCCCCCACTACGATGATCGGGTGAGTCTGCAACCGCCTTCAACCGACGACTGGGTCGCGCTGACCGAAACGCCTTTAGGCGTCGAGGCGGCAGGCGACTGGGTCGCTCTGCCTGGTTGTGGTGCCGTCGTGATATTCAGTGGGCTGGTCCGCGACCATGCCGAAGGGACTGACGGCGTCACCCATATCGAGTACGAAGCGTGGGCTGAACAGATCGAACCCCGGCTCTTGGCCATTGTCGCCGAGGCCCGTTGCCGCTGGCCTGATATTGGTCGGATGGTGTTGTGGCATCGTCACGGAAACGTGGCTCTGTCGGAATCATCCGTCGTCGTGGCGGTCTCAACACCGCACCGCGCGAGCGCGTTCGAAGCGGCACAATTCGGAATCGACACACTCAAAGCCACCGTTCCAATCTGGAAGAAAGAGTTCTCGGCCGACGGTTCCCAGTGGGCCCGTTCGGCACAACACATCATCGACGCGCCGAAATCTAGGGCGAGGGCGGGGCAGGTCTCATGAGTGGACTTGGTTTCCTTCTGATCGTTGTCGTGGTCACGCTCATCGGCTCACTCATCGTGTGGCTGCGTAACCGGAAGCCCACCTATTTCATGGCGAGTGTTGATGATTTTGAGCGCGAGATGCGCGCCCTTGACGGGCTGCCCGCTCCGACCGGAAGCCACATGCCTCGGGCTAATCCGGCGGGTATCCATGAGAATCCTCGTCCGGGGTCCAGAATGACTGACGATGACGACAGCAACTTCGAGCCCGGTGACGACGACGCGAGCAGCACTGACGCCCGGTTCGAAGACAACGACGAAGGCCGGTAGGTATGGCGCGCGATCTCGCAATTGACCTCGGTACCGCCAACACCCTTGTGTACGTGCGGGGCGAGGGAATTGTCCTCAACGAGCCGTCCGTAATCGCGCTCAACAGTCGCACCCAGGATGTTCTTGCGATGGGGCACGAGGCTTGGCAGATGATTGGTCGCACCCCGAGCTACATCGTGGCGGTTCGTCCGCTTCGCAAGGGAGCGATCACTGATTTCGATGTGACACAGAGGATGATCCGTCTTCTCCTCCAGCGGGTCGGCGTCAACCGTTTCAATCGGCCTCGCGTTGTCATTTGTGTTCCATCTGCAATTACGGCTGTTGAACAGCGTGCCGTGACTGAAGCAGCGCGCCGAGCCGGAGCGGCTGAGGCGCATCTGATTGAGCAGCCGATGGCGGCGGCGATCGGGGCCGGACTTCCGATTAATGAACCGCTCGGCAACATGGTGATTGACATTGGCGGCGGTACATCCGAAGTCGCACTGATTTCGCTCGGTGGAGTCGTCGCTCTTGAAGCGGTGCGCGTGGGCAGTTTCGATGTTGATGCCGCGATTCAGAGCTACATCCGGCGCGAATACGGAATCGCGATCGGGGAGCGCACTGCCGAAGAGATCAAGATCACGATCGGTTCGGCGTGGCCGACCGACAATGAATATGCCGCCGAAGTGCGCGGACGGGAACTCATGAGCGGACTCCCCAAGACGGTCGTGCTCACCGCGGAAGAAGTTCGTGAAGCAATTGATGAACCGGTTTCGGCAATGGTTGACGCGGTGATCTCGTGTCTTGGTCAGGCTCCGCCGGAATTGGCACAGGATCTCATCGAACAGGGCATCTATCTTGTGGGCGGCGGCGGATTGCTGCGCGGTCTCGACATGCGAATTGCAAATGAGTGCGATGTTCCTGTCCAGGTGGTCGACGCTCCGCTCGAATCAGTCGTGCTCGGGGCTGGTCACTGCATCGAATCGTTCGATGCCCTCAAGGTCATGTTTATGAACTGAGGTCCTCGGCGGCCTGCCGGACCTGCCAATCTCGATCCTCGCGGCCACGCTGTAGCGCCGCGTCGACCTCGGGTCCATCAAACGGGGCAAGGGCGATCATTGCTCTGCGGCGAACCGTCGCTTTGTCCCCGGTCGCCTCAAGAATCGCCGGGAGACCGGTGATATCGCCAAGCGCGCCGAGTGCCGCAACGGCTGCTTCGCGGCAGAGTGCGTCGGCGTGACCGGTCGCAACGGTGCAAAGCCGGGCGAGAGTCGGGGCGGTGACGGGCGGTCGCTCACCACAGGCCCATGCCGCAGTTTCGACGACGGTGTGGTTCTCGTCATCCAGAAGCCGGGCTACGGCGAGGGCGATCAGCGGTTCTTGCGGATCGCCGACTGAGCCCGACCAGATCACCGATTCTTCGCAACCCCTGCGGCGAACCGTGGGAGCAGGATCGGTCAGCGCTTGAAGAAGTTCATCGGACGTGAGATCTCCGAGTCGGTTGAGTGCACCAAGTGCAGCAGCTCGCGTACCGGGATCGGAATCGACGAGAAGTCTGCGGGCGAGCGGGGAATCTCCGGTGTGACCGGCGAGAGCGGCGGCCCTCCGGGTCGAAACCGATTGCTCTGAAGGTGCCGTCATGTGATCATCCTCCCACCGAACCATCCCGGTGCGCCTCCTTGTGGCGTTAGCCGTGGCAGGCTGCTCATCGACTTGTTCTCGGAGCAGATGTGACAGAAGTGCAGAAAAACAATTCGGACCCGGGCGATATCCCGGAAGCGAGACCGGCCGGTACCCGGACCGGTCGTTGGTCGCGCAAGGCCCGATGGCGCACGGCAATCTCGTTGTCGGTTTTGATTGTGCTCGTCGCTCTTGGTGTTTCGGTGCGATTGCCGTCGTACACGATCTCTCCGGGAGCCGTGCGGGCGACGCAGCCACTGATCGCGGTAGACGGCGCGTCCACCTATGACAATCCGGGCGCGGTTGACTTCCTCACCGTTTCGTTGCGGCAGTCGACGCCCCTCGAAGTTTTCGCGGCGTGGCTGAACCCGGCAATCGATGTGAAATCAGAACGAGAGATACGGGGCGATCAGACGCCCTCGGAGAATCAGAAGCTGAACCTCCAGATGATGTCGGAGTCCAAGGATGCCGCGCAGTATGTGGCGCTGAGTCGACTCGGCTATGACATCGTCATCAACGGCGCCGGCGCGGTGGTTGTCACAGTTCAGGAGGGGAGTCCGGCTTTCGGGGTACTGAAGCCGGGTGACGTGGTGACAAAGGTCAACGAGGTTTCAGTTGAGCTCAGTAGCGATCTCGTACGCGCGATTTCGACAAACGCTCCTGGCACAGTGGTGACTCTCGAAGTAACTCCGGGTGATGGCGGCCCGACCGGGCCTGTCGACGTGACACTCGCGGCGCGCCCAGATGACGCAGAGCGGGCTTACCTCGGCGTTTCGACATTCACAAAGGATCTCTCGTTCGATTATCCGATCGACGTCACAATCAACTCCGGTCGGGTGGGTGGGCCATCAGCGGGGTTGGCCTTCACCCTCGGAATCCTCGATGTGCTGAGCCCTGAGAGCATCAGTGGTGGGCGAAAGATTGCGACGACCGGGACGATGTCGCTTGACGGATCTGTCGGACCCGTGGGGGGAGTGCACCAGAAGGTCATCGCCGCGAGACGGGCCGGCGTCGAACTGATGCTCGTCCCGAGCAGCGAAGTCGATGAGGCCCGCCTCTATGCGGGGGGAATGCGGATCGAACCGGTTGGCACGATCGATGATGCTCTGGCGGTGCTCGCCACCATCGGCGGAGGAGATTTGGTGCTCCCCGTCAAGGGGACAGTCGTGCCTGCGGCGTAATCCCGCAAGGAGGGCATCACCGGTGAAGCGGGGGTACGTCGGTACGATCGGATCCAATGGCCTCCGAATTCTCTGCGCCAATTGATCCGGATCGGATCGTCAGTCAGACATTTGCGACAGTTCGGCGCGGTCTGGATCCCCTCGAGGTCCAACGGTTTCTTCTCGTCCTTTCGAATGAACTTCGAGATGCGCGTAGCCGTGAGACGACCCTTCGGCTGAAAATTGAAGAACTCGACCGACGGGCGGAACCCACGGATCCGCTCGATCCTTCCCACCTCACGAAACTTTTGGGTCAGGAAACTGTCCGGGTTCTTGATGCGGCGCAGTCGGCGGCGGCAGAGATCCGTGCCAAGGCTGAAGAAGGAGTGGCGCGACTGCTACGGGAGTCGCGCGACGAGGCTCAACTGATTCGCGACGAGGCTGAGTCGCTGCTCAAGCTCCGGACCACCGAGGCGAACGAAGCCGCCGACGAGATCCGTGTGCAATCTGCACAGATGCTTGAGCATGCGCAGGAAGAACGGGCCGAGATTCTGGAAGTGGCGCGCAACGAGGGCCGCCAGATGATTGCCGAGGCGCAAGAACTCCGGGAGCGGATGCTCGATGATCTCGCCCGGCGCCGCAAACTTTTGCGTCAGCAGATCGAACAACTCCAGGCCGGACGCGATCGCCTCGCCGCCGCCTACGACGTCGTGCGAGACACACTCGATGTTGCGACCGAAGAACTCCATGTGGCGTTGCCGGAAGCGAAACTTGCGGCCGAAGCTGCTGCACTCAAGGCGACGGAATCCTCGAGTTCCGAGGAGCTTTTGTCCGCTATCGAACTCGGGACTCTCGCCATCGTGCCGCCGGCAGCGGACGCTGAACCCGACACCTCGCCGGCCGAGTTGCATGCGGTTGGAACGCCGATGCCGATGCCGTCGCCGACGCTCACGATCGTTAGTTCGCCGGTTCCCAAACGAGCAACGCCAACGGTTGCGATCGTCCCCGACCCGAAAAGCGATGCGCCAGCGGAGCCAACTCCTGAGACCTCGGCTGACTCGCTCGACTCGATCGTCGAAGCAGAAGATAAGGCACCTGGAGTTGCAGACATCGGTAGTTCTCCTCCGGCGCCCGATGATTCCCCTGATGACGCAGACGTCCGTCAGTCATCGTCGGTCCGGGTGGTGCGGAAGGCTCGCAACGCCGGATCGACAGAGAAAGACGATCTGTTCGCCCGTCTCCGCAGCGAAGCCCCGGCTGAATCGGAAGCGACTGATACCAAAGTCGAACGGGGCGAAGCGATCGAATCGGTGGAAGCGGTAGCGGTCGATGTTGATGATGAGGCTGACATGGCCGGGGTCTTCGAGGAGAAGGTAAAGCCGGTCGTAGAAGCGGTCATCGGTGGCGACGATGCTGGCGAGCGCGCTCGCTCGCTGGTCGCCCAGCGCGACGCCGCGATCCTTGAGCTCGACAAGAGCCTCTCCCGCCGGATCAAACGGGAACTTTCTGATGAACAAAATGAGTTGTTGTCGGCTCTGAGCTCCACCAAGGGGACGGTGACAGCGATCTCAGTGCTACCCAGCCAGGAAGTGCAGGAATCCCGATACTCGACCCTCGCCGACTCAGTTCTCGCCCAAGCGGCTGCGGCCGGATCCGAACTCGTGGCCGGAATTGGCGGACGAGGCGGCTCGCGCAGCTCGCTGGCCGACCTCGCTTCTGAACTTGCGGCCGAAATCGTGGGCCCTCTCCGGGAGCGACTCGAACGGTGTTTTGCCGAGGCAGATGGCGATAGGGACGAAGTCGCTCAGCGCATCCGGTCCTGTTATCGGGAGTGGAAGGCGCAAAGAGTCGAGCCGGCCGCTTCGCACGCGATGGTTGCAGCCTGCAACCGGGGTGCATTCGATCGGCTGCCCAAGAAGACGATGGTGCGATGGGTCGTCTCCGACGGAGTAGTCGCCTCGCCGGACTGTGATGACAACGCCCTCGCCGGGGATCTGGCCAAGGGCGACAAGTTCCCAACGGGTCACACAAATGCGCCGATCCATGACAACTGCCGCTGCTTCGTCGCCCCTGTGGAACTTCTTTCCTGATCGATTCTCGCTGCGGCGGATTTCCAAGCGACGCTGACCCATCTACCGGGTGGATTCACCCGTAGGCTTGTCGCAATGCGAGTTCCGACCGATATGCCCAAATCCCGCCGTGTCGTCTCCCGAGGACGTTTTGTCGTCATCGCGATCGTGGCGATTGTCTTCATCCTCATCATCTCGCTCCGGGGCATCGCCGGCTTCTGGACCGATTACCTCTGGTTCGACTCGCTTGGGCTGGCCTCGGTGTTCACCGGGGTGCTCGGGGCGAAGATCGCCCTTGGCGCGATCTTTACCGGAGCGTTTTTCCTACTGGCATTCGTAAGTCTCACGGTCGCCGATCGTCTAGCGCCCAAAAACCGCGAGTTCGGCCCAGACGAGGAACTCCTCAGCCGGTATCACGCCGTCGTCGAGCGCCGGGGAACTCTGGTCCGCGTCATTGTCTCGCTTGTGCTTGGTTTCATCGCCGGAGCGGGCATGTCGAGCGAATGGAATCAGTGGATCTTGTTCCGCAACGGTGGAGACTTCGGGGTGAAGGACCAGACCTTCAACACCGATGTGGGTTTCTATGTCTTCAAACTTCCGTTCTACTCGACTGTCGTTAACTGGTTGTTCGCGTCGGGCGTGATCATCCTTCTCGCCACGATCGTCGCTCACTATCTCAACGGCGGCATCCGTCTTCAGTCGACGGCGAAGCGCGTGACTCCGCAAGTCAAGGCCCATGTCTCGGTGATTCTCGGGCTGCTCGCACTGGTGAAGGCGGCTGACTACTGGTTGCAGCGCTACGCGCTCACGTACTCCACCCGTGGCACCGTTGATGGAGCTACCTACACCGACGTCGAGGCGCAGCTGCCGGCTATCTACCTGTTGCTCTTCATTGCACTGCTCTCGTTCTGTCTTTTCATCTTTAACATTCGTCGTCGCGGTTGGACGCTTCCGGTTGTTGCGGTCGGACTCTGGGCTCTTGTCTCGGTCGTGGCCGGTGTTGCGTATCCGGCATTCATTCAGCGTGTCCGGGTTGATCCGCAAGAGTCGACAAAAGAGACGCCGTACATTGAGCACAACATCGCCGCTACTCGTGCTGCGCTTGGCCTCGATGCAGTTGATACGGTTGATTTTGACTACACACAGGACAAGGCCGTCGCAACGAAGAACGTCGACGATAACCCCGGGACCATCCGTAATATCCGGTTACTCGACCCTGCCATCGTGAATCCGACGTACCAGCGGCTCCAGAGCCAGTACGCGTTCTACCGCTTCAACGAACTCGACGTCGACCGTTATCCGATTCGTACGCCGAACGGCGAGATCGCCAACACCCAAGTTGTCATCGGAGCGCGTGAGCTAAACGTGAGCGGCATCCCGCAGCAGTCATGGGAAGGTGCGCATCTTGCGTACACCCACGGCTATGGCGTTGCACTTGCTCCTGCCAATGCCACGACAACTCAGGGTCGTCCTGATTTCTTGGTGCGCGACGTACCGCTCGTGGTCGATAAAGCGAAGATCGACGTCAATCTTGATACGCCACAGACGTATTACGGCGAGAACGTAGGCGGCTACGCGATCACGAACGCCGGGCGCGAGGAAGTCGATTACGTGCAGGTCGATGGGCAAACCAAGTTCACGAAGTACTCGGGTTCGGGCGGAGTGAAACTTGATTCGGGCTTGCGCAAAGCCGCTTTCGGTCTACGTTTCTCTGACTTGAACTTCGTCTTCTCCAGCTACCTGACATCGGATTCGCGCATTGTGTTCCAGCGCGATGTGCGCCAGCGGATCGAGGCCGTGGCGCCGTTCCTGCAGTTCGATGCGGACCCGTACCCGGTGATCAGCGGTGGTCGCGTGGTCTACATCTTTGATGGCTACACCACGACAGATCGTTATCCCAATGCACAGCGGGCTGATGTCAGTGGCCTGCCGAGTGGTAGCGGACTCCAAGGCGAGCGTTTCAATTACATCCGCAACTCCGTGAAGGGTGTTGTCGATACCTACGACGGCACCGTGAAGCTCTACGTCGTGAATCCCGATGATCCAATCATCATGGCCTACGCGAAGGCATTCCCAGATCTCTTTAGCAACGTTGACGAGATGTCTGCTGACTTGAAAGATCATTGGCGCTATCCGGAGGACATGTTCCGGGTGCAGACGAACATGTTTGGTCGCTATCACATCGGTGAACCGGCGGCGTTCTACGAGAAGACCTCAAGTTGGTCAGTGGCGCAGGATCCAGGTTCGAGCGTCAACGTGGCATCGACAATCACGACGACGATTCTGCCCAACGGCCAGACATCACTCAGAGTCAGCGAAGCGCGTATCGAACCGAAGTACATGCTGATTCGTCTTCCGGGTCAGACGCTTGAATCCTTCGTATTGCTCCGGCCGTTTGTTCCCTATTCGGAGGATGATTCAAAGAAGACGCTCACATCGTTCATGGTCGCCGACAGCGAACAGGCTTCGTACGGCAAGCTCACCGTCTACCAGATGCCGAGCGGAACAAACATCGACGGCCCGTCGATCGTGAACTCGAACATCCTCGCCTCGCCTCAGGTGGCGCAGCAGTTGACGCTTCTCAACCAGCAGGGATCCCGGGCGCAGTTGGGGGCGATGATGCTGGTTCCGGTCAACAACTCGATTGTGTACGTCCGGCCGCTTTACGTGTCATCGGATAACAACACGCAGATCCCCGAATTGAAAAAGGTAATTGCCGTCTTCGGTGGTGAGGTCGTGATGCGCGACACGCTGCGGGATGCGTTGCGCGTTCTTTTCCCGGGAGCCAATCCGCAGACCTTCGAAAGCGGCTCAATCATCCAGGAAAACACCCCCGTTCCTGATGGGTCGCTTGGCCCCTTGCCGGGATCCACCACGACGACCACCGTCCCGTCGACCGGCAACGAGACGAAGGACCAACTGATCGATTCGGCGGCGAAGGCACTAGTGGATGCCGATGTAGCGCTTCGAAACGGTGATCTGGCGACGTATCAGGCCAAGGTCCGCGAAGCGCAGGTGCTGTTGGCTCAGGCACAGGCGATGTCCGACGGGGCCACGGGTGCAGCGACGACCACGTCCGCCCCATCGGCCACGACCACCTCGCTTCTCCAACGCTCGGCGACACCAGCCAGTTTCCTGCTGCGCTGACCCTTGGGTCGGTTTCGGCAGAAACCTGGTTGGGTTGAGCTCAGTCTTCGACGAAGGTCTGTTCGCCGTCGCCGGCGAGGACGTGTTTGAGCACCTTGCCACTGGCGTTGCGCGGGAAAGGCTCGGTGCGGGTCTCGATGAACGCCGGAACTTTGTATGACGCCAGCGTCTCTCCGCAGAAGGTTTGGAGTTCGTCTTGGGTGATTGTCGATCCTTCGGCGACGACGATGATCGCCTTGACTTCTTGGCCGAGGATTTCGTGGTCGACGCCGATCACGGCAGCTTCGATGACGGAAGGATGTTCGTCGAGACGGTTTTCGATCTCGAAGGGGTAGATGTTCTCGCCGCCTCGAATGATGAGATCACGGCGGCGCGATGCCATGTAGATGACACCGCCCTCCATGCGCCCGAAATCACCGGTGATGAACCAACGATCCGGAAGGAACGCCTCAGCGTTGGCGGTGTCGTGGCGCCAGTACTCCGTCATGAGAAGTGGACTGCGGACGCAGAGGTTGCCTTCCTCGCCCTCGGGTAATTCATTGCCCTGATCGTCGGTTACCTGAACCTCGATGGTTGGGAGGGGCATACCCACACACGGGGGCGACGCAGCGAGCATCCAGTTCGGTGCGAAGGAAACAAGAGAACCGGTCTCAGTCGATCCGTAACCGCTGGACATGGTGTTGGCGAGATGAGGGAAGCGAGCGTCGACACGGCCGATGATCGAGGGGGTCGTCGCTGATCCGCCCATACCAACTGAGACGATCTGGCCGACCGGGATCTTGTCCGAATCCGGATGGGCGAGCAGGCGGATGAGGTGAGCGCCGGTGCCGCCCCAGACGTTGATGCCTTCGTTCAATGTGAGGTCGATGACTTTTTGCTCATCGAAACGACCAAGATGCCAGACGGTTGTGGAACCGGTATGTATTCCGTTGACGGTCGCGCCGAGCCCGGAGACGTGGAACAGCGGGAACACCGCAAGCCTGGTGGGGGGAGGTGCGCCTGTCGGCGTCCGTCCGGCCATGGCCATGCCGCGTGCGCCGATGAAGTTCTGGCCCATGCTGTAGGCAATAACACTGCGATGACTCAACACAGCTGCCTTCGGGCGACCAGTGGTACCGCTCGTGAAAATGAGGATTGCCGCGTCGTCCTCATCAATCGGAACGTCGGCAAGTTTTGCCGCCGGGTCGTAGGCGATCATCGAGTCGATCTCGGTGTCGATGTCGACCTGCGGAACTCCGTGAGCGCGGCCAAGTCGTTCGGCGCGCTTTGTGTCGATTAACAGGAGCTTGGGCTCAGTCAGCTCGAGGGCATGTTCCATCTCGAGCTCGGTCCACCATCCGTTCATCGCCACAGTAATTGCACCGATGGACAGGCAAGCCCAGAACGAAAGGATCCAACCGACACTGTTGGCACCGCAGATAGCGACTCGATCGCCTTGCACGACGCCGTACTCATTCTGAAGCCACGAGGCAACCGAGGCGACTTGTGATTCGAGTTCGGAGAAGGTGATCCGGCGTCCGTCACTGAAGATCATGGCGCTCCGCTCGCCATGATCGAACGATGATGCCAGTACTTCTCGCAAACTCGTTGGCCGATTCCTGTACACGAGCATGGAATGACCGCGCACGTCCTCGGAAACGCACTCAAACGGCGCGCCGGGGCCGGTAAGGCTGCCAGTCGCGGCGATCAGGTCTGCCAGTTGAGGAAGTTGGTGCGCGGGCGTTGCGATGTCTGACATGTCCCTCCGGACGTTTTGTCGATCCCCTGAAACTCCGATGCTATCGGTATGACCCGTTGCGTTTCTTCCGCAACTAGCGTCTCATCCCATGGGGGAAACGAGTGGGGGAATGCTTCATGGGAAGGTCGCGCTGGTCTCCGGTGCGGCAGCAGGGATCGGGACAGCTACGGCTCGACGATTCGCCGAAGAAGGCGCAGTGTTGTGGCTCAACGATCTCCAGGCCGATCCTCTCGCCCGATTGATTGACGAACTCAAAGGACGGGGCGCTTCCGTGGCGGGAACCCCGGGCGACATGAGCGACAGCGCCTATGTGAACGCGTGGGTCGCTGACGCAGTAGAGCGCTATGGCCGAATCGACGTGCTCTACAACAACGTCGGAGTTTCCCGCTCCGGTCTCGTCGGCGATCTGACCGATGAGGACTGGCGGTTCCAGCAGGCGGTCACGCTTGATTCGGTTTTCTTTGCCACGAGGGCGGTGCTTCCGCACATGGTTGCTGCGGGCGGAGGCTCGATCGTGAGCATGTCGTCGGGAGCGGGAATCGGAGGCAATTACAACCTCGGTGGTTACGCGGCGGCGAAGGCCGGCGTCATCAACCTGATGGAAACCGTTGCCACCGAGTACGGAGAGTTGGGTGTGCGCGCCAACTCCGTCACGCCGGGTCCGACGGACACGGCACCGCTGCGTGCGTATCTCGAATCGCGTCCCGGTGGCATCGAAGCGCACGTCGCCGACCTTGATCTTGCGCGACTCACCGATCCCGACGAGGTGGCGAACACCGTGCTGTGGCTTGCGTCCGATCTGTCGTCGAGCCTCACGGGCATCTGTGTGCGCAGCAATATCCGCGCGGCGAGTCGCCGCCCGAAGCGAAATGAGTCATAACCATGGCCGATGAAACGCCGGAACTTGTCGCATGGCGGGCATTTTGCCGACGCCTGGAATCGGTAGGGGAGCAACTACTCGCCGAGCCCTTTCCGAGCGATAGCGCCGATCAGGCCGAGGGGTTCGCCCATCTCGCCGATCAGGTCCTGTGCTGGTTGGGATGGTCGATCGGTCATCCCGACCCGCGGCGGCCGTTCTTCATGCGGCAGAACGATTTGGTCACCCAGTGGGGTGGGCCGAACGCGGACAATGTTTATCGTCACGCACGCATCGACTCATCGTTGCGTTACCGGATCACTGGCCGTATGCATTCGGCTGAGGAGTTCATCCTTGCCTTGCGAGCAGGGTTCATGCACCAAGAGAAATGGGGGACGCTGGCCGAGTACACGGGAACCGATCTTGGTATCGGCATCGGTGACGATTTCGAGATCCTTCTTGGCGGCAACGGCACCGAGGACGGTTGGATCCCGATTCCGGAGGACGCGGTCATGGTGTCGTTCCGGGAGTACTACTTCGACTGGACCGAATCGGAGCCGGCGATGTTCACCATCGAATGCCTCGATTCGCGCGACGCGTTGCCGCGCGTAACTGCGCTCGAGGTCTCGCAACGCATCGACGAGGCTGCCGATGGCGTCGAACATTCGATGGTGTACTGGAACGACTACATGATCACTGAACGCGATCGACGAAACGACAACACATTCTTCGGATCTTTCGCTCTCGACAAGGGGCTGGCCGCCGCACGTTACGGATTCTGTTTCTGGGATCTAGCGGACGACGAAGCTCTCATTGTCGAGTCGGAAGTTCCTGACGCGCGCTACTGGAGCCTGCAGCTCTACGTGCCGGGCTGGTTCGAAATCGTCGATCCCGTCGAGCGCATCACAAGCCTGAACCATCGCCAAACGAAGATCTCTACCGATGGGCGAATTCGTGCTGTCGTCTCCCACCAAGATCCCGGCGTTGCCAACTGGCTCGACGCTGGCGGTCGTCGCACTGGCCTGTGCACATTGCGCTGGTTCTGGCCCGGGTCTGACGACGCGCCCGGCCCGACAGGTCAGGTCGTCAAACTGGTCGACGTCGCACAACACCTACCGACGGACACAGCGGTTGTCTCGGCTGATGAACGCCAGGCACTTATTGAGTCCCGTCGTCGACACTTGGCGTGGCGTTTCCGAAGTTAGGCGCGCATGATGCCACCACCGTCGACCGAGATGGTCTGACCGGTGACATAGCGACTCTCGTCGGAAAGAAGGAACGCAACAAAAGGGGCGATGTCGTGCTGGGCGTCTCCGTCGCGACCCACCGGATTGTCGGCGTACATGGCGGCAAAAGCGAGGCTGCGCTCGTCGCCAGTTCCGTCATCAGCTGGACCTACGGGTTGTCGATGGGCTGCTGATGCGGGCAACACGCAATTTGCGGTGACGCCGTGGCGCCCCCATTCGCGGGCCGCCGTTCGCGTGAGAGATCGGATCGCTTCGTTCGACGCGGAATATGGGCCATAGCCTGCAGCGCCGGTGAGCCCCATTGACGTTCCCATCGTGACGATGCGGCCCCAACCCTGGGAGATCATGTGGGGGATAGTGGCCTGCATTAACCAGAGTGAACCCTTGGGCCCTGTGTCGAAGAGCAGATTCATGTCGGACTCGGTGACATCGAGAAGTGGCGTCACGGGTCGGAACGACTGGGCATTGAGGACAATGCCGTCGATGCGGCCGAACCGTTCAATGGTTGCGGCAACGACCTCGAAGGCCCGGTCGCGGCTCGCCACGTCGGCGACAAGTACAAGGTGCTCTGTGCCGGCTGAGGTCAGCTCGTCGGAGAGTGCATCGAGGCGCTCCTGCTTGCGGCCAGTTACGACCACACAAGCCCCCCGGCCAGCGAGATGGCGGACGATGCCGAGCCCGATTCCCCGTGATCCGCCAGTGACGATGACCACGCGTCCGGCTATGTCATCAATGCGTCCGGCGTCAGGCATGAAAAACAGCATAGGTTCGATGGTCATGGCGACATCCTGGGATCCGGGTCCGAGGCCCGAATGGGTGGAGGCGGTCAATAGTGGCCTTATCGTTCCGATCGCGTTGGAGGCCGAACTTCCGCTCGAACGGGATGTATTGGTTGCCGAGGCTCTAGCCCGGCAGGGGCGCTCCGGTGATGGGGTCGGGGCCCTAACCGCACCAGGACCGGGCACCGGCGACGATTTTCTCGAACCGCTCGACATCGTTCTGGCATCGCTTGAGCGTGAAGCGGAACTTAACGCTCTCGGCCGGTGGATCACGCGTCGGTTCATTCTCCGGCTTCTCGAAGTGCGTCTACAGATATGTGACGCAGTGCGAGCCGATCCGGGTCTGCGCGACGAACAGATCATCAAGCCCCTGTTTGTGATCGGTGCGCCCCGGACGGGGACCACGATCCTTCACGCATTGCTCGCTGCCGATGATCGTCATCGCGTCCCGCTCGGTTGGGAGTTCCTGCGGCCAGTGCCGTCGCCGATCTCGGAGACTCGGGAGACTGATGCTCGCATCGGACTCGCCGATGCCGAACTGCGACTTCCTGGCCTGGTGACTTCCGGACTGGGCGCTATCCATACCTATGGCGGGCAGATGACGAAGGAATGCCTGTCAGCGATGTCGTTTACCTTTCGTAGCGAAGAGTTCGTGAGCCGCTACAACACGCCGACCTACATCGACTGGTTGAGTTCGTGCGACATGACACCGGCGTACGAGATGCATCGTCTCGTGTTGCAGATCCTTCAACGCCGGATGCCAACCTCAAAGTGGGTGTTGAAGTCGCCAGTGCATCTGCACAACGTGCCCGCCCTGCTCAAGGTCTATCCCGACTCGCAACTGATCGTGACCCATCGAGATCCCTTGTCGATCCTGGGCTCAGTGACGAGCCTCATTGCCACCTTGCGCTATGCGCACAGCGATCACGTCGACACCACAATGATCGGCCGTTACCACTCCGATTTGTATCTCAAGGATCTCGATGGGTTGGTTGACCTGGTCAGATCAGCCGAGTTTCCTCAGGATCGTGTTGCTCACGGCTCCTTCGCCGAGTTCAACCGCGACGGCGTCGCCGTGGTGACTCGGATGTACGCCGAACTGGGCATTGATCTTCCTGACGAGGTTTTCGTTGCTATGACGGCGGCACTCTCCGATCGGCCGCGCGAGAAACTCGGTGCCCACGGGTACTCGTTCGAGTGGTTGGGCCTCGATCCCGATATCGAGAGGGCCCGATTTTCCCGCTATGTCGAAACATTTAAGGTCGAGAGTGAGGCAGTCGCCCAAGGCCGGGCCGATTGACGCGATTTGGCATCGGCGCCTGCTCCGGGCCTCACGCAATTCACCATCGAGATTACGGTTCCGTGGGTACAACCACGTTCGACCTTGAATTCACCGCTATGTCGGAGAGTGTGCTGATTGATCTCGTGAGCTTGACTGAAATTGACGCAGGTTTACCGACGGCAACAATGACTCAAGCGCAGACGACAACAACATCCCAAGTGGGGTTGGCAACCTGCAATCAAGTGCCTGCGGGATCTGAGAGTCGGCTGAGCTTGGTCGTCCCGTTTGGCTTTCGTGAGCAGACCCCGGTATCTTCTAGGTCACGCCGCGGGGTGGAGCAGTCTGGTAGCTCGTCGGGCTCATAACCCGAAGGTCGTTGGTTCAAATCCAACCCCCGCCACCATCGCACAACGGTCGCCCCAGGGCGACCGTTGGGCGTTTTCCGTGTCGAGGGATTTGGAAGGAGAATACCGAAGGCGCTCGACAGTTCCCGTCCCGGCCAAGATCGAAATGGAAAGAGCCGACCCGAGGGCCGGCTCTTTGTGTTTTGCTGGTGGTGTTTGCGTTTTGCGAAGTGCTTAGCCGGTGAAGGCTGGTGCCAAGGGATCGCCGGCGGCAGTTTCACCAACTGGCGCAGCTCCGTTTGGGGTGGTTGTTGGTGCTGTTGACGGAGTTGTCGTCGGAGTTGTCGTCGGAGTTGTCGTCGGAGTGGTGGCCGTCGTTGAAGTCGTGGGCACGTTTGACGCATCCAATTCCCATGCATAGACCCAGGTGAACGCCGAGGTATTCGTGAACGAGAGATCTCCGTAACCGTTCCCCAGTTGCTCAGTTAACACGAACACGTCGTTCGTGGCCACTGGCGTGGGCGTATTCACCGCGACGGGGCTTCCGTTTCTCGTGAGAGTGGGAGCGTCGCCAGCAAACAAGTCGGTGACTGTGAAAGTCATTGAGTCGCAGGCGGTCCCTGCAACAGTGACGGTGAGCGTGTCGCCGGCGTAAAGGGTGGGAGTAAAAAAAGTATTGGGGTAGTTCAGATCGCAGTCGTAGGTCCTGTCGGTATTGACGATTGCGGTCGGGGTGAGGGCAGAACCCAGCGAGATGCCTGAGACTAAGATCCCGGCAAATGCCGCAAGGAAAAGTGCTGCAAGGGTGGACCGGCGGCGGTGCACCCGAGGCAAAGCCCCATCAGTTCTTCGCAATGACATATGGCTCCAATCGTCGGTTCGAGCGGTGGCTCAATGGTGGGGGTCAAGGACCCCGGTGAATTATACATACATTATGTATGTATAATCGAGCTGCCCTTCACTGGTCCGTCGCCCTGTGTCCCGCCTCCTCTACCGTTCTCTATTCCCTTGGGGCGAAGTCAGAGGCGAGCATGGCGAAATCGAATGAACCGCAGGCCGAACACCCCACTAGGCAGATGCTCGTGTCGATTGCCGTCGAGCTGCTGAAGGAGCAGGGGCCAGTCGATTTTCGAATTGACGATCTCCTTGACCGCTCTGGGCTCACACGCGGTGCCGTTTATCACCACTTCGAAAACGTTGACGACGTGATCGGGTCTGCGCTCATCGCCTCCTACTCCGAAGGAGTTGAGGCGACTGTCAGATTCATTCGTGAGGCCCTGGCGTCAGCGACGACGTTCGAGGAGTTCCGCGACGGCCTCTTTCAGGCAAACAGGAACTACGTGCGCAACGAGGACCTTCGTGTGTTGCGTCGCCTTCGTGCATTTACGTTGGCGAATTCAGCAATTCGAATCACCGAACCTCTTGCCGCCGAGCAGAAGCGACTCACTGATGAGTACGTCGCCGTCATCGAGACAGCGATTGAGCGGGGGTGGATCAAGAAATCGATTGACCCGCAATCGCTCGCGGTCTTTGTTCAGGCCTACAGCTTTGGTGTGATTATCGATGACGTTTCGTCGGCGCATCTCAGCGCCGACCAATGGGCTGCACATATCGAAAACTATTTCCAGGCGTGTGTCTTCGAGCCATCGGCGGGAAGCCCCTGATTTTCAGGCATCAGGTGGGTGTATCGGCGCAAAGTGAAGCGCAAAGACGCTTCAAGCAAAATCGCCATGCTGTCGACCAATTTCTTTACTTAAGTTTCTCAAGAACGGCTCTATAGTCACCGAATGGTCAAGACCTTGGCGGTTGGCTCAGCATTAATGTTCGCGTGTTTCTTGTTGGTTTCGTGCAGCGGCAATAAGGGCACGAGCGAGACGCCCAATTCGCAGGGTGGGGTTTCGTCAAGCTCCCCGACTATTACATCGAAAGATTGGGACACGACAACAACCACGGGAAGGCGCGACTCATCATCGACTTCAAGTACGTCAACGACATTATTGGGGGCCAATTTAGTAGAGAAGTGGAGCGATGATCCGCAAACAGTGACTCTCGCTCAGACATGGTGTTCGCTGATTCGCACCTACAACGGTGAACCTCCACAATCAGAGTGGCAGAAACTGATAATTGAAATTAGCCGCGGAAGGGCTGGCGGGCGCTCGGACACATTTATGGGGGTCGTTAAGAAAACCTGTCCGACGTATTTCAGTTGAAGGTTCCTGTCCTGGGCACCTCTTGCATGACCGGCCCATCGTGGTCACAGAAATCTTCGGCACGTAAAGCGCAATCAAGCGGATGGCGTCGGAGAGTTGCCCGTCGGGCACGACGAGGACCGTGGCGCTGAGCGTGGGATCGGGCGGTCAGTTCTGCAGTGGGGTTTCGGCGATGAACACTGACACCACGTCACCTCGCAGCGTGAGTTCGCGGTAGCGCAGGAAATCCTCCGACGGGTTCGCGCTGGCGAACTCCGCATCGCGCCACGCGTCGAACGCGGTCCGGTTCGGCAGCGCTGCGGTGCCGACGGTTCCGGCCGGGGCGAGGACGAGACCGTGGCGCAGTTCAATCGCATCGAGTTCATTGCGCTCGTCGACCGAGAGCGGGTCGTAGGACACGACCTCGCGGAAACGTGGATCGGCCAACAATTCGATGCGGCCCTCGCCGGCGATGACGACGAGTTCGCTGGCCGCGTTGGTGGGGACGATCGTGCGATGGTCGCCGAAGATGAAGGCGAGGTCATCGCTGCGTCGGACGTCGAGTCCGCGTTCTTCGGCCCGCTCGAGGATGGCGGAGGCCACCGCGCCGTCGACCGCGAAGTTCGAGAGGATGAGCACCGGGCCCGGTGCAGTTGCAATGGCGTCGACCGACGGATCGACCACAGCATTAATTGTGCGGTTCCAGCTCTCGTACCCGGTGAGGGGGTCGAGGTTCGGCCCCACGATGACGAGGACCGCCAGCACGACGATGGTGGCGACCGCGCCGAGGCGGGCGCCGAGATCGGCTGATCGCGTGCGGATAGCTGCCAGTACGACGACTCCGACGGCGAACCAAGCGGCGGCGGCGACGACCCACACCCAACGAACCAGATAGGGCACCACCACACCCTGGACGCGTGACGCGGCAAGGAATGCGGCGAGGATGGCGACCAGTACGACGAGGCAGAGCCGCAGTTCGTCGCGCCATCTGCGTCGCCAGGCCCACACCGTCGAACCGACCAGCGCAAACAGCGCCCATGGGATCGGCCACGAACCGGAGTCAATGTGGCCGCTCGTGCATCGCCAGCACCAGTCGTTCTGCACCGGCTCGGCGCCACGCACCCAGTTGCCGGGGATGGACAGAGCCCGCCCGATGATCCGGGCGCCGTCGGCGAAGCCGTTCGTCGTGCCCTCGCCGTGCCATAGGAACGACGCGATGGCTCGGAGGTTCTCGCCCCCGGTCAACTCACCGATGATGGGGGGCAGCCAGCACACCGCGGCGATGCCGAACATCCACAACAGCGTCCGCACATCGCGTTCACGGTCCTCGCCGTGGCGGATGCGCAGTCCAAGCCCGAGAAGCCCGCACGCGATCACGGCCAACATGACCGGCGCGCTGCCGAGGTGGGATTGCACGGAGAATGAACCGGCCACCACGAGCACAATGCCGGCCACGCGGTCGCCCGCGGTGGTGCGCCACGCAGCAATGATGGCCGCGAACATCGGTAGAAGGATCACGTAGGGGTTCCACGGATCGGCGAGGGTGCCGAGGTTCAGCCCGAGGCACACCAGAGCAAGGAACAGTGCGGTCAGTGCCAGAGTGTCGCGTCGCACCCGAGCCGCCATCCACAGAGCGGAGGCCATCGCCCCGAGGTTGATAGCGATGGCGGTGAACAGCATCGAGTTGTCGGCCCGGCCGCTGAGCCGGAGCGGTCCGGCCAACGCGTAGAACAGCATCGGTCCGGGATGGTTCCAGCCGAACCGCGAGTACACGCCCACCAGTGGGGTTTCCGACGTGCCGACGTCGAGGGCGCGCAACTTCATGGCTACGTGATCACCCACTGGCAGCCAGTCCACCGTGCCGGCTGCGATTAGCAGACGGAGAAGCGCAACGACGGCGAGAGCCACGACCGCCACGACAAGAACCGTGTCCACCTGTCGGGAACGGGTGGACAGGGCCTTCATGCGGGGAAGCTACCAGTCTGATAGCTCGTCGGGCCTGCAACCCGAAGGTCGTTGGTCAAAATCCAACCCCCGTCACCATCGAATACAAATGTCATGCCCCCTTTCCGGAGGGGTCCTCTTGATAGATGAGCCATGCATCGCCACCAACGCGTGGTTTTTTGGGCGAGGCAAAGGGAGGCGTGACTACGATGCGATCTCGAGTGCCTACCAAGGGTGCCGACTCACGGGAGGCCCTTATGGCCCAGTACGTACCGAGTCTGATGGAGTGGTCGGAGAGGGCGTTGCAGGTACGAGCCTTCGTGTTCGACTTCTGGGCTGAGCAGCGCCGCGGCCCCAACCTTCGAGACGTCCACGAAGGTACGGGCTTGTCGAGACGAGACATCGTGCAGGCGTATAAGGAACTGCAAACAGGCATTGTGATGGTCGTCGACCAAGACTCACCGAACTGCGACATCGTCAAGATTCCTCCTTACTCGGCGTTTCCGAGCCAAGTTGCGCTGTACGTCGACGACTCATTCCATTCCTTCATTGGGTGCGCCCACGAAGCCGTCGCTGTCTCCAAGATGCCCAACTTCGCCGGCAAAGAGGTGAGGCTCGAGTCGTATTGCGCGTGTTGTCTCGAACCGATCACGTTCTGGTCGCTTGAATTTGAAGTCACCCGATACGAGCCAATTGAACCACTCGTGCACGTAGCAGCTCAGGTGTGGGACTGGGTTCACGACGATATGAAATCGATGTGCGACCACACCAACTTTGTGCTTGACCGCGAGCACGGAGAACGCTACGAGCGACAGATCGGCCGACGCGGCATCTATTTCACGATGGACCAGGTGCACGCGTATGTGGAGCCCGCAGTGGGCACACGAGGTTGGGATTACCACTGGCCGAGTCAGTCGATGAGCCCAGAGAAATTGATTGGTCGCCTCCAGGAACTCGACATCGATCTGTCACCTTGGGATATCTGATACCGCTTTCAGGTGCTGGCCCATAGGTAAATCCAACGGCTAAATCAACGTGGATACACAGGAGGTGCAGCGGTGACCAAAGTTCAGTTCGGGACCGGTACAACCGCGCGAGACTTTGGTGAGTATCGGCGTTGGCTGGTAGCCGCCGAGGCTTCTGGGTTTGACTTACTTACGGCGGGTGACTCGCAAACACTGTGGGCAGATTGTTTTTCGATGCTCACAATCGCGGCCGCTGTCACCAGCCGCGCTCGACTCGCATTGACTGTTACTAATCCGCAAACGCGTCATCCTTCTGTTTCCGCGGCGGCAGCGGCATCAGTGCAGCAAATCTCGGGCGGTCGATTCGCCTACGGCATTTCTTCGGGTGACTCGGCGCTCCGAAATATTGGAGTAGCTCCCAGTACCGTCAAGGAACTGGGTGATTACGTGATGGCCGTGAAAGGTCTCACGGCAGGTGAAACTGTGTCTTGGGAGGGGAACGATCTTTCGCTTCGGTGGTTGACTGATCCAGTTCGGGTGCCCGTGTGGATCGCCGCAGAGGGGCCCAAAACGCAACGACTTGCCGGCCAAATTGCCGATGGAGTCATTCTGTCGAATTCTTTGACGTCTGAGCGTCTTTCATTAGCAAAAGCCAATATTGCTGCGGGTGCACTCGAGGTTGGTCGAGATCCGGAGTCCATAGAGATTTGGCACATGTGCAATCTGATTTTTGCTTCAACAGAAGAAGCCGGAATTGATTCGATCCGGTCAGTTCTGGCGGGAACAGCGAATCATGTTTTCCGTTTTACTTTGAAGGGGAAAGGGTTACCTGAACATCTCGAGGATCCGATGGCAGCGATGATGAATGAGTATCAGTCTCGTTTCCATGCCCATCCTGGATCGGCGAACCCCAATGAACAGCTTGTAGATAAGTATCAGCTTCGTGAATACCTTGCTCCGCTAGGCACAATTGCGGGTCCGCCGGAGCACTGTGTTGAAAGAATTCAGGAAGTGGCAGAGATCGGAGCGACGAACTTGATCGTGAGTCAATTCGTTGCTGACCAGTACACGTGGATGGAAACTTTTGCTCGTGAGATTGCGCCCAACTTCCACTAAAGGAGACGGCAGTGCCCGTTAACGAAGTAGCAGTGATCGACTGTCATCATCATGTTGGGACGCTCGAAGCCCATGGAATGATTTTTTCTGGGGATGACAACCAGAAGGATTTGCAAGGGGCAGACAGAGACCTCCGTATCGCGGTAATGAACAGACAGGGCGTCGACCAAGCGATCGTGATCCCTGGTCATGGGTATCTGCGTCCAAATGGAGTTGCCGACACCCGTATCGTGAATGATGCCGTTGCCGCTTTTCGCGACAGTGCCCCAGAGAGATTTCCCGCGGCCGTGGGAATTGCCGAACCACTTCATGGGAGTGCTGGTCTTGCGGAACTACATCGAATGCGGGACGTTTTGGGTTTTGTGGGAGTGAGCATTCACGTGCGTTTCCAAGGGGTTCAGACCGACAGCCCGCTTGTTAAAGCTTTGGTCCGTGAAGCAGCCGATCTTGGACTTGTCCCATTTGTTCACGCCATGGATGGTGTTCCTGATGAGTCGATTTGGCGGGTTCAGCAGTTAGCCCAGGAGATTCCGGAGACAACGATTCTTGTCCTTGACGCGCTGAATGGGGTCGAACAGGCACGCCACGCAACGATCATTGCTCGTGAAACGCCGAACCTTGTGTTTGATACCAGCTTCGCTTATCACTTCATGTTTGTTCAGGCCATGATCGATGCTGTTGGATATGAGCGGGTCTGTTTTGGCACCGATTACTATTCGATGTTGCCCGATCCTCAGCCGAGCGTGGTTCTAGACCATTTCCAAAAACATGAGGTGGATGTCGAAATCCGGCGAGCAATACTCGGCGGAAATTTACAAAGAGTGCTCGGACTTCATTAGCAGCGGAAAGTAGCGGGCTACCGCTTCGATTCGATTTCCCGACCTCAGCGTAAAAATCAGTTTTCGATGTGATTGATTGCGGCCCAGACTTTTTCTGGAGTGCAGGGCATATCCAGGTGCTGAACACCGAGGTGTCTCACGGCATCAATGACAGCGTTCTGCACAGCGACCGGAGCGGCGATCATTCCGATTTCGCCGACGCCTTTTGCCCCTAGCGGGTTACGCGGACTCGGGGTCTCAATGAAGTGAGTCTCGATGGATGGGATCTCCGCGGCGCTGGGCAGCGCGTAGTCGGCAAACGAGTTTGTCAACGGATTCCCGTCCTCATCGAAAACGAACTCCTCATAAAGTGCCTGTGAGATTCCTTGCGCCGTCGCTCCAATGACTTGAGATCGAGCGGAATCTGGATCAAGAACCACGCCGCAATCAGTGACAGCGACATGGCGGATTGGGACGACTCTCCCCGTTTCACCGTCGATTTCGACAACCGATAGGTGCGCGGCGGCTGGATAACTGGCCCCGGCTTGTTCGTAGAGGCAACTTGCCTCAATTGGTTCCGTTGTCGAAGCAACGAGTTGAGCGAATGTCAACGAACGGGAAGGGACTCCGCGTACGCCGATCAAGCCCCCTGGGTAAATGACAATGTCTTCGGTAGCAGCTTCAAATTGATTCGCCGCTATGTCGAGAAGCGATTCGTGTAGGCGTTCGACAGAACGAAGAACTGCAGTTCCTGCAAGCTGTGCCGTTCGTGAGCCCATCGTTCCATCACTCTGCGACCACTGGTCGGTGTCCCCCTCGACGACAATGATTTGGTCACTTGCGACGGGGAACAGTCGTTGAACGATTGACCGATAGAGGTTTCCATGTTGCTGCCCAGCGGACGCTGATCCAGTCAGAATGACGATGTTTCCGTCGTCGTTGATGTGGATTGCGGCACCTTCAGTGCGCGAGAACCAAGCTGTGGAATCAATGACAAATGAAACACCAATCCCCAAGAGTTGACCATTGGTCGTGCGACGTTCAAGTTGTTTCTGGCGCAAGTTTTGATAGCCACTCTTCGCCACGAGTAGATCGAGTAACTCGTGGTAGTTCCCCGAGTCGTATTCGAGTCCTGTGGGTGCCAGGTAGGGAAATGCATCGGCAGCAAGAAGGTTGCGCCTTCTAATCTCGACAGGATCGATGCGAAGAGCATCAGCAAGGACATCAAGCGTTCGTTCAAGCATCACTGCAGCCTCCGAACGACCTGGTCCTCGGTAGGCGCCGACGGGAGGCAAATTTGTGACGACGGATCGAGCCGTGATGTTTGCCGCAGCGATCCCATATGGACCGCACACCATCATTCGAGTCTTTCCAGGTTCTACTGCGCCGACATTCGGGTAGGCCCCAGCATCTGCAGTGATGTCAGCCTCGATCGCTAGCAGCCGTCCATCAGAACTGGCATGCAACTTCACGTGATTACGGACACCACGACCTTGCATCGAACTGAGATTGGCATTGCGATCCTCAATGAAACTCACGGAGCGACCAAGTGCTCGGGCGGCCGCAGCGACAACAACGTGCTCGCAAATGCCCCCGGCAGCTTTCCCACCAAATCCACCACCGACGTTGGGGACCACGACCCGTACATCAGAAAGTTCCAGCTGCAGCGATCGCGCAATTTGCCGTTGAGCCGCTACGGGGACTTGTGTCGAAACCACAATTTCGAGGCGACCATCAGGCAACGGGGTTGCAACAATGGCATGACCCTCGATCGGGGCACAGCTCACTCGCGGTATCAAGTGCGAAACAGAAGCCACTACGTCGGTGCCGGTGAGGTCCGGATGTGGGTTGTCGCTGGGCCATTGCAAACAAACGTTGCTTGGGTGTTCTGAGAAAAGAACAGGCGAAGTGTCGAGGCCCACGGCCCGCATGTCGGTGAGAGCGGGCAGCGGCTCGTACTCGATCACGACAAGTTCGGCAGCATCGATGGCGATGGCTGGACTTTCGGCAACGATTGCAACCACCTTCTCGCCGACGTACCGGACAAGGTTCCGGGCCAGGGGAGGTTGTGCGAAGTCTTCAGGGAGGAGCGCAATCTCCCAAACGGGAATGATTGCCAGATCGTCGGCGCAGAAAACGGCGACGACACCAGGAAACGCCTTCGCTTCGTCGGTTTGAACCGCGACGATTCGGGCCGCCGCGTACTGGGATCGAACAAAATAAAGATGGAGCAATCCCGGAGCTCGAGAGTCAGCCGTGAAAAGAGCCTCTCCTCGCAGGAGATCGGGGTTCGTCATATGGTGCTGCTCTGGATTGCTCGCCCCATCAACATTCACTGCGGCCGCCCCAAGTTTTAGAATACGTTCTTATTCTAGCGATACAGAAAGCAGAGCAATGAACCTGCGATTGTCGACCGAAGAAGCGTGGGCCGCCATCGAGAAGGCTCACACAGGAATTTTCACGACGTTACGAGCGGACGGTTGGCCGATCTCGTTACCCGTTTGGTTTGTCGCCATGGATCGCACAATCTGCATTGGTGCTCCAGTTCGGACAAAGAAAATCTCTCGGGTCGCTAATGATCCTCGGGCATCGTTTCTTGTGGAATCGGGAGAACGTTGGTCCGAATTGTTGGCTGTTCACCTCACCGGGAGGGTGGAGGTAATCGGCGATGACCGCTCCCGCGAGTCCGTGAGAAATCTGCTTGACGCAAAGTATGCGAGTTCCAGAACAGCAACATCAGCGATGCCTGAGACCACAAGTGACCACTACGCGTCAATGGCCTACCTTCGGTTCATCCCGGATGACCGAATACTTTCCTGGGACAACCAGCGCATCGCTCTGCGGGAGCAAATATGACAACCCCTATGACGAACCTGCGGTGTGAATCGCATGGGGACGTTCGTCTCGTGACGATTGATCGACCAGAGAAGAAAAATGCGTTGTCAAACGAGATGCGGTCGCAACTTTGCGGCGTCCTCGCCGATCTTGACGCGGACGACTCGGTCAGAGCCGTGGTGTTGACGGGCGAGGATCCCGTTTTTACTGCAGGCGTTGACTTCACGGACATTGACCCTGCGTTCAATGCTCGCGACGCTCAATTCTCCGTAAACCCGGGTCGAGCGCTCCGAGCGATGACGACACCAGTTATTTGCGCGGTGAATGGGGCATGTGTCTCTGGTGGACTTGAAATTGCGTTGAGCGCCACATTTATCGTGGCGTCGACTCAGGCGCGATTCGCCGATACTCATGCACGACTTGGCGTGGTTCCGACGTGGGGATTGACTGCATTGCTTCCCCGTGCCGTCGGAGTCCGTCGTGCGCGTGAACTTTCGATCACAGGAAATTTCATTGATGCAGCCACTGCGTTGCAGATTGGACTTGTAAATCATGTCGTGGCTCACGACGAACTGATTCCCTTTTCGCTGCAACTAGCTGACCAAATTGCGTCTACGTCAGCGGTTGGCGAAATTCTTTCCCTTTACCGCCAGGGCGAAGAACTCTCATTGCAGGGAGCGCTAATGCTGGAAGCATCCAGTGGTGCGCGTCGGTCATTCAACGCTGGGGCATTTGCGAAGGCGGGTCGTGATACTTCCGCACGACAACGAACCGAAGAGTCGGACTAGCAAAGCGGTTCTAGTTTTCTGCTTCGGAGCAGTTCTAAAACGCGAGGCGTAGACCTGGGCGCGGCCAGCGCACTTTGCCGAGGCGCCCCGATGCCGACATCGTGATGAAGGCCGATTGCATGTCATCCCCAGCGAAACAAATATTGGTCGTCATAAAATCAGGAACCTCGACATAGTCAATTTCTCCGCCGGGCCGGAATACGCAAATCCCGTGAGATATTGCCGCAACAACAATGGTCCCGTCGGCTTCGACAGCTAACGAATCAAAGTGATTCGGCGTCGCCATCAGTATTCGTTGTGAACCAGAAATTTCGCCCGGGCCAACAACGTCCCAAGCCAAGAGACGGCCGGTCATTGTTTCGGCGACATAGACGATTGATCCGTCGGGTGAAAGGCCGACACCGTTGGGGCCCATGAGGCCCGAAGCGATACGGCGCAATCCGGATCCATCGGGACGGGCATAAAACAGTGAGCCTCGGTCCATCGAGCGTGCGTCGGACTTTCCAAGGTCGGTAAACCAGAAACCGCCGGCCTGGTCGAAGACGATGTCATTCGGACCACGGAATCGTTCTCCATCAAGGCCATCAAAGATCCGATCGATGTTGCCAGTTTCGGGATCGATTCTGTCGACCCATCCGCCCTCAAAGTTTGCCGGCTGGTTGCTGCCGTGTTCGTCGAGGGGAATCAGCATCCCGTTTCGATTGCTCCAAGGAAAGCCACCGTTATTGACGACGTACAGCGCTCCATCCGGGCCGATAGCGGCTCCGTTCGGACCACCGCCGGGCGACGCAATTTCTCGGGTTGAACCATCCGCCTGAGTTCGCATGAGTCGCCCACCGCGCACATCGACAGTGACGATGTCGCCATTGGGCATCTCGACTGGACCTTCAGCAAAGCCAAGTCCCTCAGCAACGATTTCGATTTCCATGATCTTCCCCCTGCGTTGCTGGAAACCCTATTCGGCAACTGGCTTCGGTGGGCCGTGAAATCTTTGTGAGGGTTGTGAAGGCGAACGCAATGGAAGTTTGGAACACTGTGAACAGCGATAATGCGGTCCTGCAGCTTCGTGAGATGACCTTGGGGGAATACATGCACGTTGGTGAGGGCGATACCAGTGCGCCAATCGTGGTCGGGATCATGTACCCAGAGGAATGGGAACTGCGCCCACGTGAGGAATTCGAGCGCGACATCGCTGCGCTGCGAGCCGTAGATGCACGAATCGAAGTTCTCGATGTTCGCTACACGGAAAGTGAACAACTCCGCACACAACGCGGTGCGAAGCCCAATGAGGATTATCGCCAGTTGTGCCCAGAGTTGACGCAACAGCAGCTCGATGCGTTCGCGCGAGTCGAGATTGCTCTCGCCATGGACTTGCCTTTCGAAGTGGCCACGATTGCTCCAAATCTTCGATGGGTTCAGGGCATGGGGGCGGGTGCCAGCCAATTGTTGTCGGCCGGTCTCGGCCCGGCAGGAATTCGCCTCACGAATGCTGCCGGCATCAACGCCGTATCTATTTCTGAATTTGTCCTCGCTCGTTTGCTGCAGCAGTGGAAGCGCCTTCCTGAGATCGATGCAATGCAACGGGCGCATAGTTGGGAGCCGAAGTACGGGAAGGAAGTCGCAGGCGCAACAATCGGGATCGTGGGGTTTGGTGCGATAGGACGCCAGGTGGCGTTGCGGGCTCGAGCGTTTGGAATGGAAGTGCTTGCGACTCGAGCGTCTGCCCGCCATGGTGACAGCGATCCCGATGTCGATGAACTCTTTCCCGCCGATCAACTTCACAACATGCTGGCCCGATGCGATGCAGTGGTTTCGGCGGTACCCGAGTTGGCAACGACCCGAGGAATATTTGGGGACATTGAATTTGCCACGATGCCGAAAGGTTCGCTGTTCATCAATGTGGGGCGTGGAAGTGCAGTTGATGAACCGTCATTGGCTAACGCGCTTCGATCTGGCCATCTTGCTGGCGCTGCAATTGACGTGGCCAGTACCGAACCACTTGACAAAAGTTCGGCCCTTTGGGAAGTGCCGAATCTTATGATTTCCGCACATTGCTCGACATCCAGTGACAACTTTTGGGCGAACCTACATGCTCTCTTTCGGGCGAATTTAGAGTGCTACATCTCTGGTGAATCGCTCACGAATCAGGTTGCGTTTGTCGACGAGACCACTGCAGGGGAGAAATGACAGATCTCTCTGCATTGCCAGCAGATGCAATGGAGATTCACCCTGAGTGGCTTTCACAGGCGCTTGCCGCGAGGTTCCCTGGGGTACGAGTGGCTTCAATTGAAGTCACACAACAGCGACAAGTCACCAATTCACACGCAAACTTACGCGTTTCGTATGACGTTTCCGGCGGCGCACCAGAGACAATGTTCTGCAAACTTCCGCCCACGGACCCGAACCGCCGTGAAGCGATTGTCCGCACCGGCATGGGTGAACGCGAGGTCAAGTTCTATGAGCAGCTCGCTCCAAAGCTCGGCATGCGTGTTCCCGAAGTTTTGGTTGCTCAGGCGCGCTCTGACGGAACGTTCATTCTTCTTCTCGAAGATCTCAATGCATCCGGTTGCGTGATCTCGGATGGACGCCTGGGGGTCTCTCCTGATTCGGCGGCGGGAGCACTTGAAGATCTAGCAGTACTTCATCTTCGTTTTCTCGATCCTAAGTTCCGAGCCTCCGATGTTCCTTGGATTTTGGCAACGAGTTCAAGTAGTGATTACGGATCCGTCATGCTTCGTTATGGCCTTGAGAACCATCGAGATCGGCTGAGCGATGAATTTTCCGAGATGGCTGAGCTTTACATCGAGAATTCGGGCCAATTGCAGGAACTCTGGCATCGCGGTCCACAGACCGTGATTCACGGTGATGCCCACATTGGCAATCTCTTCTTTGATGGAGGCCGTACTGGATTTTTAGATTGGGGGATCATCAACGTCAACACGCCGATGAGAGATGTCAGTTACTTCCTCACGATGTCGCTTGCTATTGACGAACGACGTTCCCATGAACGTGACTTGCTTTCGCACTATCTCGAAATTTGGAACGCGGGAGGGGGAGAACCGCTTTCATGGGATGACGCATGGCTGGCCCATCGAGTACATGCGGCGTACACGGTTTTGGCGTCGTGTCAGGTCGTCACCTTTCCTGCTGATGTGACACCGCAACGTCAAGTCTTTGCCGCTGCATTCCTTGATCGAGCACAGGCTGCGGTCGCTGATCTTGAAGCTCGCTCGGCTATCAGATCGTTTGGTGGATTTTGAGCGCATGCAATGAGGGGTCCGCTGTACCGTTTGCTATGTCATCTTTGGTCGCAGAAGTCCGTGCCGCAATCGACCATCCTGTTGTCGATGCCGACGGGCACGTGGTCGAATCCCTGCCTGTTCTCGTCGAGTACATCGCCAAAGTTGCTGGTGCCGATGTGGCGTCAGGCTTCTCAGCGATTTCACCATCGTTCACGACACGATCAGGAGACAACGCCGGAAGCATGAGGCCAGGTGGGCGGATCCCCCGACCGGGGGCATGGATGACGCCGTGGTGGGCGTTGCCGGGAAATGCGCTTGATCGGGCTACTGGTTTCATGCCGGGGCTTCTCTATGAGCGACTCGATGAGATCGGTATTGACTTTTCAATTTTGTATCCAAGCGCAGCGCTTGCGTGTATTGGTCATCCAGACGATGCACTGCGCGTTGGCGCGTGTATGGGTCTGAACACCTACCTCGCTGACCTACTCGTTGGTTATGAAGACCGGTTGACTGCAGCGGCCGCAATCCCAACCGCCACTCCAGCGGAGGCCATCGCAGCGCTTGATCATGCAGTTTTGACGCTGGGCTTCAAAGTCGTGATGCTCAACAACATGGTGGTGAGAGCACCTTCAGCGAGTACTCCGGCGCGCATTGATCTACTCGCCCTCGATAGTGATCACGATTACGACCCGGTGTGGCAGCGATGTGTCGACCTTGGGGTTGCTGTCACGGTCCACTCTCCAGCGCAAGGACATGGCTTAAGAACTTCGTCATCGCGTTACATGTACAACCACATTGGAAACTTCGCTGCCGCAGGAGACGCGTTCGCGAAGGCTCTTTTCTTTGGTGGGGTCAGCCACAGGTTCCCGGCGCTCACATTTGCATTCATGGAAGGTGGAGTTTCGACAGGTGTCCAGTTGCTTTGCGATCTCGTTGATCGTTGGGAGAAACGAGGTGGAGAGGCAATTGGTCAGTATGACCCCGCGAATCTTGATCATGAGGTGTGGAATCAACTGTTCGACACCTATGGAGGTCAACGCTTTGCTGACCCGCTCGTGCGTGAAGCCATGCTTTCGCAGAGCGATAACCCTCCGGTTGACCTAGATGATTTTCGCGAGTGCGGTGTCTCATCAGCCAGCGACATCGTGAACCAATTCGACCGCTTCTATTTCGGTTGTGAAGCTGATGACCGGACGATCGTCTGGGCATTTGCCGACGATGTCAATCCGTGTCGTGCGCGTTTACAGCCGATTCTTGGTTCGGACCTCGGGCACTGGGATGTGCAGGACATGAGGGGGGTACTGCCTGAGGCGTATGAATTAGTTGAACATGAGCTGCTTGATCGTTCAGATTTTCGGGAGTTTGTTTGCGATAACACAATCAAATTGCATGGTTCAATGAACCCGAACTTCTTCGATGGCACAAGCGTTGAGGCTTACGCCCGCTCTCTGCTGTCGGAGCGAAGCAAGTAGTCCGCAGTTAGAAGGAGTTCTTTCGCTCACCGTTGCGACCGGTGACATCGTCCAGATGTCAGCCGGTGAAAGCTGGAGTAACGGATCCGCCCGCAGTACCGCCGGTGCTGGGCGTCGTTGTTGTGGATGCTCCAGGCGCTTGCGTTGTGGACACTCCTGGAGCTGTTGTCGTTGTGGACGCTCCGGGAGCTTGCGTTGTCGTCGAGGTATTTACGATTGAACTGTCAACAGTCCAGTCAAAAATTTTCATGTCCGATGCAGCATTCGCAAAATCAAGGCGGCCGAATCCCGAGCCAGCGGACTGGGCGGTCAGCACAAAGACATCTCCTGCAGTCACAGAAGTCGCTGAATCCATTGGGACGGGGGTGCCGTTCTTTGTGAGTACAGGATCTCCCGGAGTGAACATGACTCCGAGGGCGAAGTACAAGGAGTCGCAGCCAGTACCGGTAACGGTGATCGTCTGTGTGTCACCAGAACCCAAGTCAGGTGGGGTGACACGAGTGATGGAGCCACCGCAGTCATAGGTGTAGGGACGGTCGACCGACGAGGGAGAGAGCGCTGAGCTCAATGAGCCGCCGAGGCCAGATTTGTAATCTGCATACAAACATAATGTATGTCCCGTACGCTGGTCCACTAGCCGCTGTGCCGACTCATCTACCGTTCGGCTTTCGGTTGCTTGTAGGCGAAAGGCAGGTATCGCGACGATGACGGAAGAACCTGCCGAGCACCCGACCAGGAAGTTGCTTTTGTCGATCGCTGTCGATCTGCTGAAGGAGCAGGGGCCCATCGATTTTCGAGTCGACGATCTCCTCGATCGGTCCGGGCTCACCCGCGGTGCGATGTATCACCACTTCGAAAACGTCGACGACGTGATTTACTCCGCGCTCATCGCCTCGTACTCCGAAGGGCTTGAGGCAACCATCCTCTACATCCGCACCGTTCTGGCCTCAGCGACAAGCTTTGAACAATTCCGCGACGGCCTCTTCCAGGCAAATGAGAACTACGTCCGGAACGAAGACCTTCGTGTGTTGCGTCGACTTCGAGCCTTCGCGTTGGCGAGTCCGGCAAATGCTCTCGCCGAGACACTTGCCGCCGAGCAACAACGACTCACCGATGAGTATGTTTCGATGATCGTCGAAGCAATGAACAAGGGTTGGATCCGAAAGTCCGTGGATCCACTTGCGCTTGCTGTTTTCGTACAGGCCTACAGCTTCGGTGTGATTATCGACGATGTGTCGATGACCCATATTGACGCAGACCTTTGGGCGAAACACATTGAGGGCTACTTCGAGGCTTGCGTCTTCGAGTAAAGGTGAGGAACCTCCAATCGCGCATGCGGCAATCACCTAGTGGGATTCACCACGAAATGCTGGGTTGGGTTCGGATCGCCGTTGGGATCTTGGAGTAGACCGGCGTCGATGTCGATCTCACTGAGTACCGCGCCAGTCGGCACGTCGGGCAGACAAAGGTCTTGCATGTTGTCGTCCATCGCGTTTGTGCTGTGATCGGCGAGATCGGCAACTGCCAGCGGCCGCACGTCGATGCGCTCGCCGGTGGGCAGGGTGAAGACGGCGAGGTATGACTGCACGACGGCATCGCCGATCTCGGCGCCAGTCGGGTATGCGGTCATGCCGTTCGACCATGCGACTCGCACGAAAGTGCTTCCGACAGTGCACGCATTTGCGTCACCCTCAAGCATCGACGGGGTGAGAAGCCATGCATCGGAAATCTCCGGTCCGGCCTCAATCTGGACAATCGGGCTCGAGAGTCCTGGCGCGATCGGGCGCCACTCGGACTCGAGGGGTGGGTGGCCTTCAAGGTCACCGACGACCGTGACCGTCACGGGTCGGGCCGCGGTGGGATCGCCGAACACGCCGATCAGGTTCACGGTCTGGGCTTCGTTGGCCTCGTCGGGCGGGAACTGCAGGGCACACGTGGGGATGGCGGTTGTTCCGTCGTCGCGGGTGATGACGAAATCCGTCACGGCGATCGTCGACAGTTCGATGAACCAGTTGAACGTGACCGGGATGTTGTCGAGTCCGGTCTCGCCTGTCGGGCACTTGTTGGCGTTATTCAGTCCCCAGACAGCGCTGAGGATTCGGGCATCGGCGCGAGTGTCCGTGATCGATTCGGCTGGGGCCGCAGTGTCGGAGGATGTGGTGCCAGAGCATGAGGTGCCGAGCGCAAGTATCAGGACAAGACCGACCGAAGCATCGATCACGCGACGGGAAAACCTCATGGATGCTCGCTTCCTCTGGGCAGGCGCAGAGGTCGGCCTGCCCCCGGACCCTAGCGGTAGGGGGGAAGGGCCAAATCAGGTGGTGACGGAACCGCCGTTGATTGAGATGGTTTGGCCAGTGACCCACGACGCTTCGTCGGATGCGAGATAGACGCAGGCGTGACCAATGTCAGCTCCGGTGCCGAGACGTCCGACGGGAACGAGGCGCGCCATCTTCTCGGTCACCGTTCGCGACTCTTCGCCGTCCGGTGAGGATTCTCTGGTCATCAATCCAAGTGCGAGCGTGTTGGCAGTAACGCCGTCACCAGCGCATTCCATTGCGAGATGCCGCATGAATCCGATGCCGGCACCCTTGCCTGCGCCGTAGATCGAAACGCCGATGTTCAGACCTTGAGTCCCTGCTCCGGACGAGATGGTGATGATGCGTCCCCATCGCCGTTCGCACATCCCGTCGATCACGGCTTTCACGCAGTTGAGAACTCCGTACAGATTGACGTCGATGTAAGGGGGCCACTCCGAACGAGGAAGATCACGGAACTTGATCGCACGCATCGATGGAGGAATGCCGGCGTTGTTAACGAGAATGTCGATTGGTCCGACACCGGCAATGGCCTTCTCGACGGCATCGCCGTCGGCGACATCGAACGGCAGGGCAGTGGCGCTAGCACCGAGTTGTAGGGCCGCATTCGCGGCCCGCGCCGGATTAAGGTCGTTGACGTAAACCCGAGCGCCAGCCTCGATGAGCGTCTGCGCGATGCCGAGGCCCACACCCTGACCAGCGCCGGTCACAAGTGCGGTCTTCCCGTTCAGATCGAACATGGTTCCGGCCTTTCGTTGCCCGGATCTTCTCCGGGGAGGGGAATCTAGGACAACGGATCGGCGATGAGTCCCTTGTCGACCAGGAACGCTTCGACGCACTCGCCGATGTAGTTGCAATCGTCATCATTGAGCGAGTGGCTGTTCGGAAGAATGAGTCCCCATTCCATGACGCGGTCGGCGTTGGGGAGTCCGCCTTCAGGAACTCGGAACTCCTTGCCCCGCAACATCGGTTGGCGGGTGACATTGCCGGTCCAGACCATGCGGGTGTCGACGCCGTGCTTCTCCATCCACTGCTGGAACTCCGACCGACGGATACCGGATTCCGGGTTGATGATGATCGGGAACATGTGCCAGCCGGTCTCAACGCCTTCGGTGAGGCGGGGGAGAATGAACAACTCGGGCCAGCGAGCGAAATGCGAACTGGTGATGTCGAAGTTGCGCTGACGGCGGGTGATGTTCTCGTTGAGTTTGTCGAGCTGCACGAGACCGAACGCGGCGGAAAGTTCGGACGGTTCGAAGTTCCAACCGTTCTCATCGAAGATGAAGATGTTGTCGTATTCGAGACCATCGTCGATCGTGCTGAAGAAGCGCTCGCCCTGGCCCCGCTTTGAGCCGAACAACTGGATCTCGGAACGGCGCCCCCAGCGACGGAAGAGCAGCGCCTTGTCGGCAAGCTCGTCATCGTCGAAGCACACCATGCCGCCGATGCCGGCGGCGGTGATGATGTGCGAAAGCGCGAAGCTCGTGAGCGAGATGTCGGCACGGCTTCCCGTGGGTGTGCCGCGGAGGGTGAGCCCAAGTGCATCGCAGGAATCTTCGACAACCTTGAGCCCGTGACGATCGGCGATCTCTCGGATGACGTCCCAATCGGGAGCATTGCCAATGAGGTTCGGCGTAAGGATCACCTTTGTTTTCGGCGTGATCATCGCCTCGATGGCATCGACATCGATTTGGTACGTGTCGGGGGTGACATCAACAAACACCGGCACGACGCCTTTGCGGATCATGGGGGAGATATCGGTGGAGAAGGTGACTGCCCCGGTGATGACTTCATCACCGGGTTGCAGATCGAGTGCTTCGATCGCGAGGTAGATCGCCGAACTTCCGGAGTTGCACATGACGCCGCGGCGTTTGTCGAAAAGAGCAGCGATGCGCTGTTCCATAGAGCGGACGTTCTTGCCGATGCGGAGCGCGGTGGGTCCACCTCTGAGCACTTCGACAACAGCGTCGATCTCGCGCTCGTCGTGAACAGAACCTGCATAGTCGATGCGTCGTGCTTCCATAATTACTTCCTCAGTTTCCGGTTTGGCTCAGGCCGCGACTGACGCGGGGGAGGGGGGCTTCGGTGAGATCGTCAACAAGTCGGGCAACGAGTCCGGCGAGAACAGCTCGGTCATCGTCATTCCAGTTTTCGAGCACCGAAGCAAGGTGTTGGAGTCGGTATGCAACGATGGATTCGTAGACATTGCTTCCGTGTTCGGTAAGAAAGAGGTCAACGGCGCGGGCATCGTCTTCGGAAACGTTCCGGCCGACAAGGCCTTCGTCGATGAGCCCCGAGATCTGACGGCTCGCGGTTGCCGAGTCCATTGCACATGACTTGGCGACCTGACCAAGCGAGATGGTGCCTTGGTCGGAGAGGCTGCGCATCACGGCATACCCGGCGCGGGTGACGACGGCGCCGATGGCGGCCGACTGGCGAGCATCGAACCGCCGGTTGGCGCCGAGGCGGAACAGTCCCTCAAGCGATCGTTCAAGCCCGATGTCCTCAACCGAGGACAAGGACGATTTCTCGTCCGAGTTATGTTTGTTTGACTTAGACATCAAATTGACCTTAGCAAACCACTGGCCGGTCATTGATAAACGGGAGGGTTCAGATGACTTGGGCTAGAGAGTGGACATGGCAACACCAGCGGAGCAGCGGAAACTCATCTCCCATGACGTGCATACCGACGAGTTGCCGCCGCTTCCGCAACGCGACTCGCGGATAGAGGTCGAACGCTGGATCGAAGCGCCGGAGACGGTTCGGCTACTTGGGCATGATCTCGGGGACGGCGGGGCGAGCGTCGGTTACGTGCGTCGCATTCATCGTTATCTCTTGTGGCGTGCGGGGCCAGCGGTTGGTGCAGATGCGCGATACGCGGCGGTGGCGGCAGATGATCTTGACCGGATCTGGACCTTCCGTTTGCATCCCGATGGCGTGGGGGAGGGCGAGGGCCCCGATGGTCACGTGCATACCCGCTTTCGCTCATGGAAAGAGGCCCTCCGCGACGACAGCGACGTCAACGATTGATGGATTGATGTGCCTGAAGACACAGCTGCCAGTGCGTCGGTCTTCGTAGGTCGGCCTTACTGTCATGCGGACAGACGAAAGCCTCCCCCCGGCTTTACGAGAACGAGGAACAACATGACACGGCACGCTTCAACCAACTCAACGAGTTCAGCGCGTTTGCTGCGCTCGCCGCTGCGCCGGGTCTTGCTCCTGAGCGGAATCGCCCTTCTCGGCCTGACTGCAATTGCCTGCTCGTCGTCATCGTCGTCATCGTCGGAGAGCCCGGATACTGCCAACAAGGGCATGTACGTGAAGATCGTCAACAACACGTCCGGTCCCATCGAGGCTGCGTACTTCCGCGGCGGCCTTTGTCTCGACGAAACGACTGGCTGCACCACCGCTGCGAGCCTCGCCAGCACGATCGCGCCGGGATCTGAATTCACCGAAGGTTTCAGCACAGCCGGCCTGTGTGATGTCGGAGTTGTGGTCACCGCTTCAGTAGCGCCGGATCAGCCCATCAAGTTTGAGGGTGGAGCTAACGGATCGGTCACGCAGTTCCAGTCCGGCTCGGATCTCGGAGCTTGTGACAAGGCGCCGTCCGTCAAGATTGGGTCGTCCACTACGTATGAGTCGGGCACGAGCCTCAAAGTAAAAACCACCCGCCTTTCCGATCCGACTCCCATCCGAACCGAGATGGAAATCGTCGTAACGCAGCCCTAATCCGGGCTGGAAGGAACATCACCGATGTCCAGTTTCCTGTACCGGCTCGGGCGCATCTGCACGCGTAATCGCTGGCGTGTGGTCTTCGCTTGGCTAGTTGTCGTTATCGCCCTCATAGGCATTGGCAGGGCAACGGGAGGTGCTTTCGTCGACAAGTTCACCGTCCCGGGCGCTGAATCGCAGATGGCGACGGACCTTCTGATTGAGACGTTCCCAACTCAAGCGGGCGGATCGGTTCAGGTTGTTTTCCATACCGCATCGGGAACATTCGCTGACGAGTCGGCTAAGGCAGCGGTCGCAGAGTCAGCCACCCTGCTGGGTGTACTTCCGAATGCCGTTGCACCGGCAGCCGCACTCACGATGGAGTACTCGGAAGACAACAAAACCGCTTTGGCAACGGTTCAGTTCGACAAGGAAGTCCGACAACTTCCCGAGGACACCTATTCGAATGTGAACGATGCAACGAAGCCTGCTGTGGACGCTGGCGTCCAGGTCGAATTCGGTGGTGAGCTGACCCACTTCATGGAACAACCGTCACCCAGCGGTTCGGAAGTTATCGGTCTGTTCGCGGCGATGGTCATCTTGCTGTTCGCGTTCGGGTCGATCATTGCGATGGGGCTTCCGATCGCAATGGCGTTGTTTGGGCTTGGTGCCGGGCTGGCTCTTGTGCTCGTCATCTCAGCATTCGTCGACATGCCATCGACCGTTGAAGTGATGGCGACGATGATCGGACTCGGCGTCGGAATTGATTACGCGCTGTTCATCATCACCCGTCACCGTGCCGGTCTTCACAGAGGTTTGACTGTTGAGGATGCATCAGGTCGCGCGATAGCCACCGCTGGTCAAGCCGTTGTCATCGCCGGCGGAACAGTCGTGATCGCGATCTGTGGGCTTGCCGTTGCCGGCATTCCGATCATCACGTTCATGGGTATCGGCGCTGCGGTTGTCGTGGCGGTAATGGTGATCTCATCGCTCACCCTTCTGCCCGCGCTGATGGGGTTCGCCGGTCACAACATCGATCGATTCGGTATTCCCGGAATGAAGCGAGTGAGCGAAACGACGGCGCTCGACGCCAACGGGAATTATCACGGTTGGGCCAGGTGGGCTCATCACGTTTCACGACATCCGGTGGTGTATCTCTTTGCTGGTCTCTCCGTCGTGGTGCTGATGGCACTTCCACTCTTTGATCTCCGACTCGGCCAGACCGATGGAAGTCAGAACCCGACAAGTTCGACCCTCCGGCGCAGCTACGACCTCCTCTCAAGCGGATTCGGTCCGGGATTCAACGGTCCTTTCCTGTTGGCGATTGACGCCGAAGGGGCCCGAGTCGATGCCGAGGAGATGCTTTCCCAGGTGCAGTTGGCGATCGCTCAGGATCCGGGAGTTGCAGAAGTGACCCGCGCTGTCGTCGGCCCAACTGGCCAGACCGGTGTCATCCAAGTGGTCCCGAACACCTCGCCACAGGATGAGGCCACCAGCAAACTTGTCGATCATCTGAGGACGACAGTGATTCCGTCGGTGACCTCCCAGACTGCCGGGGCTGTTTACATCGGTGGCCAGACTGCGGTCTTCATTGACCTCGGCGCCCGAGTCGGACAACGCCTCCCGTATTTCATCGGTTGCGTCGTCGCGCTCTCGTTCCTTCTCTTGATGATCGTGTTCCGGTCTCTGCTGGTGCCGCTGAAGGCGGCGATCATGAATCTGCTGTCGATCGGCGCGGCGTACGGCGTGATCGTCGCTGTCTTCCAATGGGGTTGGGGCGCATCACTGTTCGGTGTGAACCAGTCGCTTCCGATCGTCAGTTTCATTCCGATGTTTATGTTCGCGATTCTTTTCGGATTGTCGATGGACTATGAGGTGTTCATCCTCAGTCGCATTCGCGAGGAGTACAACGAATCGGGTGACAACACCGAGTCAGTCATTGTCGGAATCACAACAACAGCCAGAGTCATCACGTCGGCAGCACTCATCATGATTTCGGTCTTCATCAGTTTCGTCTTCGGTGGTGAACCCACCATCAAGATGCTCGGACTCGGACTCTCGACGGCGGTGTTCGTCGATGCGACCATCATCCGCATGGTGCTGGTCCCTTCCTCGATGCGCCTGATGGGTAACGCCAACTGGTGGTTCCCGCAGTGGTTGGGCAGGATCATTCCGAATCTCGACATCGAGGGAGAGAGTCGACTCCCCAAGGCCGAGATGGAATCAGAAATAGCGACAGGTTCGACTGCGAAGGTTTGACGACGGTCGTGTCGCCCTGAGACCACGTAGGTGATTGGTACGCGTTTACAACGCGTATGTCACAACGACAGGCGCATGATCAGACCACCGGGTGTCGTAGGTCGGAGCGCGGTCGACGTGAGCCTCGGTGGCGAGTGCCGCAAGTTCGGGTGTAGCGATTTGGTAATCGATCCGCCAACCAGCGTCGTTGTCATAGGCGCGACCTCGATACGACCACCACGAATACGGGCCGGGACCTTCGCCGCTCAGCGAGCGAGCCACGTCCACCCAACCGAGCGTGTCGAACCAGTGATCGAAATGGGCGCGTTCTTCGGGGAGAAAACCGGCACTGGTGAGATTCCCCTTCCAGTTCTTCAGATCATCTTCGCGATGAGCAACGTTGAGATCGCCGGTCAGCAGAACGAGGCGACCATCGGCACGTAGTTCGGTCATCCGATTTGTCATGACCTCAAAGAACGCGTGCTTCTCGGCCATTCGTTCGGGAGATGTTTCATCGCCGGTGTGGACATAGGCCGAGATGATGGTGAGGAGTCGACCATCAACGTCGACGTCAGCTTCTATCCATCGCCCGTTGTCAGTGAAGGCAGCGCGGTCGTTGCAGGTCCGCGAGTCGACAACGGGGAGACGCGTCGCGATGGCGACTCCGGCCCGGCCTTTGGCCGCGCTCTCGGCATGCACGACGTTCCAGTCGTCACCGAGGAGAGTTGCGACCATGTCGTCGGGTGCCCGCACCTCTTGCATCGTGACGACATCGGGGGAACGAGTGGCCAGCCACTCGTTCATTCCTTTGCGGGTGGCGGCCCTGAGACCGTTGACGTTTACCGAGGCGATAGTGAACATTGCAACCATCGTGGCACTACCGCTGCGACTTGCCGGACCGAGCCAGCGCTCCGGATCGCTCGTTCGTGCGGTCAACCCCTTTGGTACTGTCAGGAAGTGACCCCGGAACCAGCAACGCAGGCCCCGAAGACGTCCGACTCCGCCTCAAATCCTCATGCGGGCCAACCATTCATCGATGACGACTCCGTCATCGCAGCCGCACTCGAGGACGTCAGCGTTCCGGCGCTGTTGTGCTCACTGGTGCACATGACCGGCGATCCATCCTGGATTCGCAGCGATATCCGGCCACAAGCCTCGGTACTCAACGACTATCAGAGCCAAATGAGTGCGGAGATGCAGGCTGAAGCGCGACGCCGCGCACTTCCGGCGGTCCTGGCCTTCCGTGACGGAGGCTGCCAGTTGCCGCCGGCGCCGTCGCCGGAACTCGCCCACGAGATGATGTCGTTTCTTGGATGTGCACCGGTGGCCGACGAGGTGTTCCCGATGTTCCTTGACGATCTTCATCTCGACGGTGCCGACAGTGGCGCGATCACTTGGCGCGACGAGATACCCGAAGCAGTTCGTGCTGATGCTCATGTCGTCATCATCGGTTGCGGCGAGTCGGGACTTCTCTCAGGTATGCGTCTCGCTCAGGCCGGCATTCCGTTCACGATCGTGGAGAAGACCGATGGCCCCGGCGGCACGTGGCGCGACAACCGCTATCCGGGTGCGCGTGTCGATATCGGGAGCCACTTTTATTGCTACTCGTTTGAACCGGCCGATCACTGGAGCGAATACTTCGTGCGCCAGCCAGAATTGCGTGGCTATTTCGAACGCGTGATGGCGAAGTACGACATCGCTAAACATTGTCGATTCAACACTGAGGTCGTTGCCGCCACGTGGGACGAAACGTCGGCGCGCTGGTCGGTGGAAGTTCGCGGTACCGACGGTTCGACCGATGTCCTCGAGGCGATGGTTGTCATCAGCGCGACTGGCGCGCTCAATGCCCCGAAGATGCCCGACATTCCGGGCATGGAAACATTCGCCGGTCCGTCTTTCCATTCGGCTCGCTGGGATCCAGATGTCGATATCTCGGGCAAGCGTTTCGCTCAGATCGGCGCGGGTGCGAGCGGATTCCAGATTGCACCGACGATTGCCGACGATGTTGAGCAGCTGACGGTGTTCCAACGTACGGCGCAATGGATGTTCCCGAACGCGAACTATCACCGAGCAGTCCCTGAAGGTGATGCATGGGCGATGCGTCACCTTCCGTTCTACGGACGATGGTTCCGCTTTCTGATGTTCTATCCGGCATCAGGACTGACCATCGAAGGCGCCCGCGTCGATCCGAACTACGACGACAGCGAAGGAACTGCGATCAGCGCGACGAACGCGATGCGCCGGGAGTTCTTCGGCGACTGGATCAAGAGTCAGTTAGGCGATCGCCCTGATCTCATCGAGAAATCGATCCCTCATTACCCACCGTCAGCAAAGCGGATGCTGCAGGACAACGGCTCATGGCTGACGTGTCTGAAGAAGCCCAACGTTGAGTTAGTTCGGGCTGGCATTCGCGAGATCGTTCCCGAGGGCGTCATCACCGAAGACGGAACGCTCTATCCCGCCGACGTCATCTGTTACGCAACGGGATTTCGCCACAACGACTATCTGTGGCCGATGACGATCACCGGTCGTGACGGAGTGACGTTGCGCGAACAGTGGGGCGAGGAACCGACGGCATTCCTTGGAATCACCGTCCCGAATTTCCCGAATCTTTTTTGCCTCTACGGACCGGGGACGAACCTCGCTCATGGGGCGAGTCTCATCTTCCAGTCTGAGTGTCAGGTCACGTACATACTCAGTGCCATCCACGAAATGTTGGCCAATGGCCATCGGTCCATGGAACCCAAAGCCGACGTCCACGACGCGTACTCGGCGAAGTATCAGGAAGAGATCGCGCAGATGGTCTGGGCGCATTGGTCGGTCAAGTACTCGCATTTCAAGAATGCCGACGGCAAGGTGTTTACCCTCTCGCCATGGCCGATCCCGACCTACTGGGGTTGGACCCGTGCCGTGGATCCTGCGCAGTACGACTTCGCCTGAGGGGGAGTACACCGCATCGGTCTGATCGGGCCGTACGGTTGGGCGTGTCCACGATCCAGCTGTTGCGCCCAAAGTCCCTGAACGAGAAGTCGTCATGAGCAGACTCGATGAGGTTGGAGAACGCGACGGTTGGCGCTGCTGGATCTGCGACGAGCCGGTCGATCCCGAGATGTCGGTCAACGATTCGCGCGGTCCGAGTGTCGACAGCGTCGTCACGAAAGCCAAGAGTAAGTCGAAGAGCAAAAGTGACAATGCTGCAGAGGAACGTCTCGCGCATCGCGGTTGCAACACCAAGAAGGGCGCAATCGCGCCGGTGATCGAATGGTCATCTGAGTTGTTTGTCATCGAACCGGCTCCGATCTTCGCGACGGTCGAACGACTCGAGCGCAAGGGCGGGCGCGAGATCGTGGCGCGTTGTCCGGATCAGGCCGATGGTGATGCAGCATCGGCGTGGTTGGTCGACCGCATCTCGCGCCTGCGTCCGGGCTTCGAGGTGTCGGCCACTGTCGAACCTGGAGGTGGGCAGTTCATGGTCGTCCTTCGCCATGGCTGACCGCGGTCGCCGATCGTCACTTAGGAACGATCGTTCGCGCGATTTCGCCTTCCTTCAAGGTCCGCGTCTGCGCCGGCGCGAACTCGGCACCGTCTTGCGAGTCGGCCGCGAACTAATCCGTGGATTCCGGGCACTTCATTTCGTCGGGCCCTGTGTGACGGTGTTCGGATCAGCCCGGGTGGAGGAGGGTGATCCGTCATACGAACTGGCCCGCCAGATGGGCGGCGCCATGAGCAGGTTGGGCTTCACCGTCATAACGGGGGGCGGCCCGGGAATCATGGAAGCGGCTAACCGGGGAGCGCATGAGGCCGGGGGCACGAGTATCGGCTGCAACATCAAACTTCCCCACGAACAGGCGCCGAATCCCTACGTCGACCTGAGTATCGATTTCCATTACTTCTTCGTCCGCAAACTGATGTTGGTGAAGTATTCGTATGGCTTCATCGTGTTACCGGGCGGGTTCGGGACGGTTGATGAACTTTTTGAAGCATTGACCCTGATCCAGACGGGAAAGATCTCCGAGTTCCCGGTGGTCGTACTCGGCACGGAGTACTGGTCGTCCATGGCGGCCCAGCTCGATCGCATGGTGGCTGAAGGCATGATTAGTGCCTCTGACCTCGACTTTCTCCTAGTTACGGACGATGTCGATGCCGCCGTCGAGTACGTCCGGAGCACGACGGTGGACCGTTGGCGACTCGCGAAACGACTGCGACCAATCAAGGTCATCGGCGAGGTGCCCGCCCCGGGTTCGTGACCTCCGCCTTGTGGCAAATGTTGCGATCTGTAATGCTTTCGCAACATGGCTACTGCCCGAGTGTCTCGCCGCAGGATCTTCACCTCTCTCACGGTTCTCATTTCCATGGGGATCGCTGCGATCGTTCTTCCTCCCGCGGGCGCTGACGAGCTCTCCGACAAGCGGGCCGAAGCCGCCCAGATCGCCCAGAAGCTTGCGGCTCTCGACGCCCAGGCCATGGAGCTGAACGCGCAGTACGAGCGGGTGAACTTCGAACTGATGCAGGCTGAGGCCAAAGTCGCTGAGGCGCAGGCCTGGGCCGCGCAGACGGCGAAGGAACTTGATGAGCGTCGTCAGGACGTTAAGGACTACGCAATCGCCGCGTACCAGATGGGCAATGACAGCCCGGAGTTCGACGCGTTGATCACGAGCGACGCCAACACCGGTGTCGAGAAGCGCTCGTATCTCGAGAACTTGAGCGGCAGCCGCCAGGACGTTGTCGACGCCCTCAACTCCGCGAAGCTCAAAGCGGCCGAAGACACTGAGCGCCTTGAGGCCGCTAAAGGCGAAGCCGCAGCCCGCGCCGCCGAGATTCAGCAGACCCGAACGGCGGCTAATAATGCCGCCGCCGAGCAGCGTGCACTCAATGCCAGGGCTCAGGGTGAACTTGCGTCGTTAGTCGCCGCTGAAACTGCTAGTCGCAATGCGGCTGCCGCTCAGCAGCGCGCCGCCGCCAACGCCGCCCGTGGGCCCGGCAGTTCGGTTGGCGGAGTGGCGAATCCTCCCGCCCCGGGTTCCGGAGCGGCAGGCGCGATTGCTGCCGGTCGAACCAAGATCGGTTCATCGTATTTGTTGGGTGCTTCCGGTCCGAATGTGTTCGATTGCTCCGGTTTCGTTCTGTGGGCGTACTCGCAGGTCGGTGTTTCTCTGCCGCATTACAGCGGTGCGCAGTACAAGAGCACTGTTCGCATCTCCGCTTCACAACTCCAGCCCGGTGACCTCGTGTTCTGGGGCTCGGGTGGTTCGGAGCATGTGGCGATTTACATCGGTGGCGATCAGATCCTCCACACCGCGAACGGCGTGTCGATCACAAACCTCAACGGCTGGTGGAAGGGCCCTTCGGGTTACGGCCGTATCTCCCGATAACGCATTCTCCGCCTCGGATAATGGGGTGAGCTACTGTCATCTGGATACTCAACGGTGACGGGGTGTTTGTGATGGAGAATCTTCTTGGTGGGGCTGCTATTCGGCGTCGTTCGGGCCGTGTTGTGGCTCTTGGTTCGACGGCTGTTTTGGCGGCGGCGGGTGCGGGTCCGTTGGTGATGCTGACGTCGTCAACGGCTTCGGCGAACGCGGCCCTGGTTGTCTCGACGTTGGCTGATTCGGGTGCGGGCAGTTTGCGTCAGGCAATGGACGATGCGAACGCAGCAGCCGGTGTCGACACGATCACGTTTACGTCTGGTCTGACGGGCACGATCGATGTGCTGTCGGATCTGCCTCACCTTTATGAAGGTATTGATCTGCAGGGTCCGGGGGCGTCGGTCATCACGATTGATGGTGGTTGGACCGAAGCGGGCGGCGATAGCGCCGGTCACACGCTGTTCGTCTTCTACGACATTGATGTCGTTGAGGGGGCGTCCACGATCTCCGGGGTCACGATCACCGGGGGTAACAGCCTCGATAACAGGGATAGCAGTGGCGGGGCTATCCAGAAATTCTACGGGGATGCTGATCTGACGATCGCCGATGTTGTTCTTACCGGCAACGTTGCGTACAACGATGGCGGAGCAGTAAGCCTTTACGACACCGATGGGACGGTGACGATCCGTGATTCGGTCATCTCCAACAACGTCGCGGGCGATGGCGGGGGGGCGCTCTACTCCGATGGGGATAACGCTCTCTACCTGAATCTGATCAACGTGGAAATCACCGGGAATACCGCAGGCGACAACGGGGGTGGCCTGTACCTGGATTCCACGTACGCGACGATCATCAATTCCACGATTGACGGGAACGTTACGGAGGATTACGGCGGCGGAATCTCCGTTGACGGCGGTTCGTTGACGATTAGTAACACCACGATTTCCGGCAACGAGGGTCATATCGGCGGCGGCATTTGTGCGATGGGCCTCTACAGCGATCTCATGATTCTCAATTCCACGATTTCAGGTAACCACTCCACTAACGCCACCACTGTCAACGGTGGTGGCGGAGGTATTTATCTGTACAACAACGGTGCGGTTTTGATTCAGTCCACGGTGACAGACAATTCGAGTGACGCGGTGACCGACGCTGTTGGTGGCATCCAGTCCAGTGGTGACCCTCTGGTGGCTAACGACGTGACGTTGATCGGTTCGATCGTGGCAGGCAACGATGGCTTCGATATCGGAAGCTTTGGCGGTTCAGTTCTTGTCGCTGTTGAAGCCGAGTACTCGGTGTTGGGCGCAATTGACCCGTTGGTCACCTTTGTTGATGGTGGTGGCACGCAGGTTGGTGTGACAGATCCGATGCTTGGTCTGTTGGCGAACAATGGTGGTGTCACCAAGACCCACGCGTTACTTGCAGGCAGCCCGGCAATTGATGCCGGACCGGACCCGGTTCCGGTGTTTGATGGCAACGAGTTCGATCAGCGCGGTGTCGGGTTTGCCCGCATTGTGTTCGGTGTGGCGGATGTCGGTGCATTTGAGGTCCAGGAGCCCCCGACCCCCGAACCGATTGCACCTTCCTTCACTGGCTGAAACTGCTTTTCGGATCGAGGTTGAACGGCCATTGTCCTTCAACCTCGGCCCGGGCCCCTTCGGATTGCCCGATCGGGTAGAACATAGGAACGACCCCGCACTCGGGGCGTTCCTTCAGACGGGTAGTCATGAACATCCTGGTGATCGGTGCAGGCGGTGTGGGCGCTTCGATTGCGTCCATTGCGGAAACACGTTCGTTTTTCAAATCATTCACACTCGCTGACATCTCTCTCGAGTCGGCGCAGCGGGCGATTGACGAGCTCGATGACCCCGGTCTTTTCACTGCCGCAGCGATTGATGCCCGCGACGAAAAGGCAATTGTCGCTCTCATCGAGTCGGTCAAGGCCGACATTGTTGTCAACGCTTGCGACCCGCGTCTGAACGAGCCAATCTTCAACGCCTGTTTCACTGCCGGAACCAACTATCTCGACATGGCGATGAACCTGAGCGAACCGCACGGCACCGATCCGTACAACGAGATCGGCGTGACGTTGGGTCACAAGCAACTCGCCGCCGACGCCGCCTGGCGCGAGAAGGGTCTACTGGCGCTCGTCGGTATGGGTGTCGAGCCGGGGCTGTCTGACATCTTTGCGAAGTACGCAGCCGATCATCTTTTCGACACGATCGATGAGATCGGTGTGCGAGATGGGTCGAACCTGTCGATTGATGGTTTCGACTTTGCTCCGACGTTCTCTATCTGGACGACCATCGAAGAGTGTCTCAACCCCCCGCTCGTGTGGGAGAAGACGCGTGGTCTCTACACAACTGATTGTTTCAGTGAACCCGAGGTCTTCCATTTCCCAGCGGGCATTGGCCCGATCGAATGCGTCAACGTCGAACACGAAGAAGTCCTGCTGATTCCACGCGAAGTCGACTGTGAGCGAGTGACGTTTAAATACGGACTCGGCGCCGAGTTCATTGACTGGTTGAAGACGTTTGCGTATCTCGGGCTCGATTCGACCGAGAAGATCAAAGTTGGCGATGCAATGGTTTCGCCCCGCGATGTCCTCGCCGCCCTTCTGCCGAATCCCGCCGAACTCGGCCATTTGATGCACGGCAAGACCTGCGCTGGCACCTGGGTGCGTGGAACCTTCGATGGCGTGCTCCGCGAGGTGTACCTCTACCACGTCGCCGACAACGAAACGACAATGCGCGACTGGGGATCACAGGCCGTGTTGTGGCAAACAGCGATCTGTCCCGTTGTGGCGATCGAACTTCTCGCCAACGGCGGTTGGGTCGGCTCGGGCGTGCGCGGTCCGGAAGCGTTCGACGCCGCTCGATATCTCAACCTTCTCGCCGACTACGGCTCCCATCACGGAATCCTCGAGATGGGTCCCGGTCTGTGGCCGAATCCCAAGCCCACTGGGCAGCCCGGTTGGGACCGACCAGTTCGTCGGGCGATCAAGCCATCGGTGGACTGATAGCGCGAACATCCTTCAGCGGCCGAAAGTTGTTGTCGGCGGCAACACTCGGTCTCGGTTGTAGCGAGCCTCAGGAGAACTTGGGGCTGGGCAACACGACGACCCTGTCAATGCCCGCAAGCTCAGCCCCGTCATGGACGATCAGAACGGTGGTTCGGCCCCTGCGCCAATCCCGGATTCCGGACATCACCTGAACGGCTAGTTCCCGGTCGAGATGCTCGGTCGCTTCGTCGAGGACGAGAATCGGCGCATTGGCCAGAAGAGCCCGAGCAATCATCAGTCGCTGGCGCTCGCCGCCACTCAGTCGGTTGCCGTTCTCGCCAACGCGTTCATCGAAGCCGAGGGGAAGAGAGTCAAGGACGCGGTCAAACCCGGCCGCAGCGCAAGCGGCGAGCAATTCGGCATCGCTGGCGTTTCCGTCAGCTAGCAGCAGGTTGTCTCGCACGGTCGTGTCGAAAAGGTGGTCTCGTTGTTGGACGCACGAGATGATCGAGCGTGCTTCGTCGGAGTGGATACTGCTCAGTTCTTTCCCGGTAACTGTCACGCTTCCGGTGTCGTAGTCGATGAAGCGGAGAAGGATGTTCAGGATGGTTGATTTGCCCGCGCCGCTCTGACCGACGATTGCCGTGATCCCATCATCGGGGATCACGAACGAAGCACGGCAAAGGGCGGGTTGCGCCATCCCGGTATAGGTGGCGCTCACATCTCTGAACTCAATAGCCATGCCTTTCGCCGGAAACTTGCTGCTGGTCTCGATGGCAATGGGCGTCACGACCTCAGGAGGTTCGGTCACGCTCGGTTGGCTTGTTGTCAGCACGAGGAGTCGCGCTGCTGCCGCCGACGTTCGATCGAGATGCTCAAACAAAACGGTTAGGGGTACAACGGCTTCGAACGCGGCCATGGCGGCGAGCGGGACGACGGCAAGATACAACGGATCAAGCGATCCCGAGCGGGCGATTGGAATTGCGATTCCGAGAAGTGAGAGGGCCGCGCATCCGATTGTGATTGATCCGAGAGCCAGAGCGATTCCTCGCACCGTAGCGAGGCGCGTCTCGGCAACTTGTTGTCTCGACTCGTTCGAATTGAACTCGCGTTGGAGCCGATCGGTCTGACCTAGGGCCACGAGATCAGCGAGACCATTGACAAACTCGATGGCATTAGCGCGGTTGTCGGCGCGCAATGCCACGAGTGATCGGGTGGGGAGCCGGGTCGCAGTGCGCGTCAGTGCGGGAATGACAAGACCGCAGAGAACAAGGAAGCCGAGCAGAACGAGTCCGAGCACAGGATCAAATTGACCGAAAACGAACGTGGCGACTCCTGCGGTAGCGATCGCAGCGACTGGAGGAACGAGAACTCGAAGGTAGAGGTCCTGGAGCGTGTCGACGTCGTCGATGATGGCAGTAAGTAGGTCTCCGGCCCGACGGTGCTGGACCCCAGCCGGCGAAATGGGGAGCAGTCCCCGGAACGTCCACACCCGAATTCGGGTGAGGATTCGGAACGTTCCGAGGTGGCCTACGTACCGCTCGCAATAGCGGGAGACCACCCGGGTGACAGCGAAGACGCGCACGCCCAGGATCGTGAGTGCGGCTGTTGTTGTCGACGCAATAAGAAGCGATCGCGAGAGGAGGTAGGCCGCCATTGCAATAAGCCCGATGCCCGAAACAAGTGTGATGAAACTGAGTGCTCCTGCTGCGAGAACCCACAACCGGTAGCCACCGATTTCCCGCAAAATCGTGCGGATTGGAGTGCGGATCGGCGCAGAGGCCGGCGCTTGTTCCACAGGGACGGTCATGAGCGAATCTCCGTGATTCGTCCTGCGTCGAGGCGGATGATCCTGTCGGCGGCTGCGATCGTCGCACTCCTGTGGGCAATCAGGAGCGCGGTCTTGCCTCGGGTGATTTCTTGCACCGCCGAGATCACGATCTGTTCAGTCTCGGGGTCAAGGTTTGCCGTGAACTCGTCGAAAATCACAAATGGGGCATCGCGGAGTGCGGCACGCGCGATTGCTAGGCGCTGGCGTTGTCCACCGCTGAGTCGCAGGCCTTGCTCTCCGAGAACGGTTTGAAACCCGTCGGAGAACTGTTCGATGAACTCAGTCGCATGAGCGACATCGGCGGCAGCTCGGATCTCGGCTGATGTCGCATCCGGGCGGGCAAGAGCGATGTTCTCGGCGATGGTTCCTGAAAACAGCGATGGGTTCTGGGGGACGTAGGAAACTTGCTTGCGCCAGTCGTCGCCGTCGATGTCGGCGAGGTTCGTTCCTGCGACGGTTATGCGTCCGCCGTCGGGCTGCAGGAAGCCGAGGAGTAGAGACGCCATGGTGGACTTCCCCGCTCCGCTCGGGCCCAGAAGGACGACCGACGTTCCCGGTTCAAGTCGGAGGTCTAAATGATCAAGGACGTACGGGCGGTCCGGCGCGTGGCGGAACGAGACATCATGGAATTCGACGGCACCCGGTGAACGCAGCAGATCATGGGCCTTTGCTGGGGAGATTCGAGGCCTGAGTGGATCCGGGATCGACGCCAATCCGATGTCGTCAATGCGGGCCAACGCAGCATTGCCGTCCTGTCCTGAGTGGTATTCGACCGCGAGCCGGCGCAGGGGCGCGAAGAATTCGGGGGTGAGCATGAGTACGGAAAGGGCGGTGACAAACGAGATGTCCCCATCGATCATCCGGAAGCTGACCTGCACAGCGACAAGAGCGGTTGCTGCTGTCGCCGCCCACTCGATAACGAGAGATGTCTGGAACGCAGTTCGCAGAACTTCCATCGTTGTTTCGCCGAATCGCCGGCTTGCGACTTCGATGGAGTCGGCACCGTCGTTGGCACGACCGAATGCCTTCAGGGTGGGGAGGCCCCTGATCATGTCGAGATAGAACGCACTCAGCCAGCCGAGTTCATCGAAGCGATGTTGCGCGAGTACGCGGGTGCGGCCCCCGATCACAGCCAGCAGGGCGATGAGCATTGGCCCGGTGAAGAGCAAGATGAGTGCAGTCCATGGATCGAGGACAGCGACGAGAGCAAAGATTGCGACCGGGACGAGCCCCGCAAGTGCAACGGCGGGAAGGAATGCTGCGACATACCGGTCAAGGGAATCGATCCCCCCGCCGATTACCGAACCAATCTCACCAACTCGCTCATTCCCAATCGTCGCGGGGCCCGATCGAATCACGCTGGCGACAAGATCCGATCTGGTTTGCGAGCGGAGCCGCGAACTTGACGCCTGCGCAAGCCGCTCGGCGATCCAGAGAAGTGCACCTCTGGCTACGAGCAATGCTGCGAGTGCGACGAACAGCGAGGTAACCGACGTTCCTCGCAGGAAACCGGCATCGATGACCCGAGCGAGAAGAAGTGTCCAGACGACAAGTACGGCCGCAGCCGATGCGCTTGTAGCGATCGAGAGATACAGGACCTTCCGCGGGCCTGGGTACCGGGACAGGAAGATCCTCGGCCACATCATTCCGACCGTATCGGTTTCAGTAGCTCTCGTCGTCGAGTTCGACCTTGCCACGGAAGAAGTAATAAACGCCAGCGGTGTAGAGGAGCACGAACGGCATGCCCATCAATGCGATCACCAACATCACAGTGAGGGTCCCGTTGGCTGACGACGCGTTCTGTACGGTCTGATTGAAGGCGGGATCGGTGGTGGAGCGGAGCATCACTGGGTACGTGCCGGCGGCAACTGTTCCGAGGAGCAGGAAAATCATTGTGGCGGACAGGACGAATGCGGTGAGATAGCGACCCTGACGGATTTTCGCTCCTGCGAAAACAATGGATCCGAGGGCAAGCACGGGGAAGATCACCGTCCAGGGTCGGTCGCGGAAGTTCTGGGCGAAGTCTTCGTCCCGGAAAGCTGTCCACGCGGCCAAAGCGGTCATAGCGACGAAGAAAGCGGCGAGCAGACGCGGTATCAGTCGCCTCACGGCATCGAGCAACTCTCCCTCGACCTTCATGGAGAGGAAGATCGCACCATGAAGCGAGAGCATCGCAACTGCGGTGATTGCGATTGCGAGGGAGTAGGGATTGAGCAGACCGATCAGACCGATGTTCGTGTTTCCTTGAGCATCGAGAGGGACGCCACGGATCACATTGCCCAAAGCAACGCCCAGCAGGATCGTGATTCCGAACGATGAACCGGTGAACACCCAGTCCCAGGTTGACCGCCACAGCGCCCCTTCCCGCTTCGACCGGAACTCAATCGCGACAGTCCGGAGGATGAGGACAAGGAGAACCAGCATCATCGCGGTGTAGAAGCCGCTGAACAGCGATGCGTAGACGAGAGGGAATGCGGCAAACAGCGCACCGCCTCCAACGACGAGCCAGACTTCGTTTCCGTCCCAGACTGGACCGATTGAGTTCAGCAGAATCCGGCGATCGTGATCGTTGCGGGCGATGAACGGAGAGAGCATCCCGACTCCGAGATCGAAGCCATCGAGGATTACGTAGCCCCCGATGATCACGACATAGATGATGAACCACGTGGTCTGTAGCCACATCGTCAATCACCGCCGCTTGAGACGCGGGAGCGCTTACGAAAAATCTCACCGAATGAATCGGGAAGCGACGATGTTTCTTCTTCGGACACCGGAGGGGGGGGACCTTCCTTGATCTTGCGATCAAGGAGGCGGATGAAGACGACGAACACGAGGATGTAGAGAACGACGAACATGATGATCGAGAAGAGCACCTGGCTGAAGCTCACGTTCGGGGAAGTGGCGTCATTCGTGCGGAGAATCTCCCACACGATCCAAGGTTGGCGGCTTGATTCGGCTGTCCACCAACCAGAGATCGTGGCGATCTCAGTGAGCACAATCGTGCCCACCAGAATCCTCAAGAGCCAGCGCTGATCCCAGAGTCGACTACCCCAGATCCACATGCCGGTCGCAAGGATCCCGATGGCGATGAACAGCATCCCGAGGTTGATCATTAGGTGATACATCTGGAAAACCAGATTGACGTTGGGCTGATCCTCAATCGGCGTGGCTTCGAGCCCGATCACCGTTCCGTCGATGTTCTTGTCTGTGAGCAGGCTCAGTAGACATGGAATCTTCAGGCCGCTGGTGGTCTGCGAACCCGGATCACTCCAGCCGAACAGGTACATCGGCGCGCATGTGGTCGTCTGGTAGAGGCCCTCCATCGCTGCAAGCTTCACGGGTTGCTCATTGGCGACCATGGTGGCCTGATTTGCTCCGAACACCGCGACCTGAAGGATGGCGAGAACCGTGAAGAGGGGAAGCGCGACTCGCACCATGGTCTTGGCCAGTTCGATGTGGCGTTTCTTGAGCAGGTAGTACGCACCGACGCTCATCACCAGCGAGGCACCGACCATCCAACATGCGGCGACGAGGTGCACGATTCGGACGACAAACGAGGGCGTGAATACGACGTCATAGAAACTCGTCATGAATGCTTGTGGACCTTGACCCACATCTTTGATCTCGAAACCGCGGGGCGTCTGCATCCACGAATTGGCCATGACGATCCAGGTGGCACTGAAGGTTGCGCCGAGCACGACCATCGACGTCGCGAACAGCCACATCCGGTTGCCCAGCCGAGTTCCGCCAAAGAGCATGAGCCCGAGAAATCCGCCTTCGAGCATGAAGGCGAAGATCCCCTCGGCGGCCAGAAGACTCCCGAAAATGTTGCCGACGAATCGGGAGTACTGCGACCAGTTGGTCCCGAACTGGAACTCTTGGACGATGCCGGTCGCTATCCCCATCGAGAATATGAGGCCGTAAATCTTTACCCAGAAGGTGGACAGTTGCCGCCATTTTGGATCATTCGTGCGCACAGACTTCACGCCGAAGATGATCAGAATCAGCCCGACGCCGAGCGACATTGGCGGAAAGATGAAATGGAAGCTGATGGTGAGCGCGAACTGGATGCGGTGAAGCATTTCCGTCGTCACATCTGGCCACCTTCCGAGAAGGACTTGATCTGATGATGCTAACGGCTGGTTGCTCGTCGAAGTCCCAAACCCGGAGTGCCTGACCTGAGCGCCGGCCGCTAATCTCCGACCGGGCACGAGACCCGAGGGGGATCAGCGGTGTACGAGGATCAGGATCTGGCCAAGCGGACCGAAGAGTTAGTCGAGGAGAACCGGGCGATTCTCGACGATCAATTCGAGTTCCGGGGAGCTCAATACGACGCCGGCCTCGCGATGGTGCATTTTCCTGAGGGATTTGGCGGCCTCGGCGGTAATCGGGGACAGCAGGCCGTGATTGACGGCGTTCTCCGTTCGCACGGCGTGAAGTACGACGATCTGCGAATCAACCCGATAGGCATCGGTATGGGTGCGCCTACGGTGCTTGCCTACGCAAGCGATGAACTGAAGGAGAAGCACCTCCGTCGGATCTTCACTGGCGAGGACATCTGGTGTCAGTTGTTCTCCGAACCCACACATGGTTCTGATGTGGCGGGTATTCCCAGTCGGGCCATCAAGGATGGCGACGAGTGGATCGTCAACGGGCAGAAGGTCTGGACGACGCTGGCGCACCTCTCGAACTTCGGCATGCTCCTGACTCGAACCGATCCCGATGTCCCCAAGCACAAGGGACTCAGCTACTTCATTCTCGATATGCATGCACCCGGCGTTGATGTGCGCCCGCTTTACCAAATGACGGGTGAGGCGGAGTTCAACGAGGTTTTCCTCACGGATGTCCGCATCGATGATTCGCTGCGTCTTGGCGATACGGGCGACGGATGGCGCGTTGCGATCACGACGCTCATGAACGAGCGCGTTGCGCTCGCGGGTGGCCCGGCGCCGCGTGGCTCCGGTCCGATCGGTGATCTTGTTCGTATGTGGGAGTTGCGCCGCGATGAACTCGATCCGCTGTCGCTCGCGATCTGGCGCGATCGGGTGACCGATATCTGGATCGACGCCGAGATTGTCCGACTCACCAACGCGCGTGCAAAGCAGTCGGCGGTCGGTGGAGCACCTGGTCCGGAGGGGTCGGTCAGCAAACTCGCTTCGGCCGAATTGTCGAAGCGCATATACGAGGCAGTCATCGAACTGCAGGGTGCAAGCGGGATGCTGCACGAACCCGGCTATCCGTTGACCCGTTCGTCGGAGTCGATGGGCACGATGTCGGGACGTTTCCTGCGCTCACGGGCAAACACGATCGAGGGTGGTACCTCCGAGATCATGCGGAACATTCTTGGTGAACGAATTCTTGGTCTTCCCGGCGATGTGCGGGTTGACACCAAGGTTCCCTGGAACGAAATCCCGAAATAGAGCGATGGCCGTCGTCGAGGTACACGAGGTTGAACCGCACATTTCGATGATCCGATTGAATCGACCGGAGAGCCTTAACGCGATCACGTTCGAACTTGTGGCCGAATTGCACGATGCGCTGGATCAGGTCGCCAATGATCGCGACTGCAAGGTCGTCATCCTGACGGGTGCGGGGCGCGCTTTTTGTGCGGGGCTCGATCTGAAGAATTGGGGCGCACCCCCAGAGCCGGGTACGCATCCGCACATGCATGGCGCAATGGACGCGCAGACGTTCATGTCGAATCTCACTGTGCACATGCGCGACACGCCGCAGGTGATCATCTCGGCTGTGAATGGTGCTGCCTTCGGGGGCGGTCTCGCGCTTGCTTGTGCGGCGGACATTCGCGTGGCATCGGAATCGGCCAGATTCTGTTCTGCGTTCATTCGGACAGGGCTCTCCGGAACAGACATCGGAATCACGTACTTGTTGCCGAGGCTCATCGGAAATGCTCGGGCCTTCGACCTTATTCTCACCGGGCGCGATATTGACGCAGCTGAAGCGTTTCAGATGGGGCTTGTCTCGAAAGTTGTGGCCGACCAGGAACTCGGTGAGTTAGCTCTCGGTTACGCCCGCACGATGGCCGGGTACACCCGATCGGGGCTTCAGTCGACAAAAGAGGTTCTGTGGCACAACACCGAAGCGACGAACCTCACGAGTGCTCTTGCTCTTGAAATTCGCAATCAGAATTTGCTGCAGCATGCTCCCGATGTGCGGGAGTTCATGGATGGCTATCGGAAACGACTGAGCGGCACCCAGGACTGATCAGCGGATGGTACCGAGGTGCACGACGTACCACTGGCCCCGCCACGAGATCATGGAGTTGAGCGGTATGGCCACCGCTTTACCGGCGACACTGAAGTTCATCGTTGAATTGAGCACGCGCCAGTAGGGGCCGACGTTGTATTCCTCGCCCGGCTTCACCCATGTGGAGGAGTTCGGGACAGTGACTCCTTGGAAGACGGCGGACGCTGCGTTGGCACCAAGCTTTTTGTTGGCCTCGGCCACGTCGACGTTGAAGCTCGCTATTAGGCGATTGTTCCAATCGGCGGAAGGGTTCGTGTTCTTCTTGGTCTGTTTGTACGCCTCGACGGGGAAGAAGGTGGAGATGGCGGTCTGCGGCGAGTTGTTGCGGATGGCGTCAGCGAGAACGTTCATGCGGGCGATGAACGCAGGATCGCTGGCGGTTGGTTTCTGATCGGTCTGTGGCAGGGTCCCCGGGTCGACCGTGGTCGACGTGGTGGCCGGGGCGGTTGTAGTCGGCATCGCAGTCGACTCGGGGGCGGCAGTGATGTCCGAACTCTGCGATCCGCCGGAACCACAAGCGACGAGCGGTCCGAGTGTGAGAAGTCCCACGATCACCATGCCGAGATGGCGATGTAACCGGACCCGGTGGTTTTGATGCATGACGTAGAGTTCCTTTGTTCGCACTTGCTTTGGGGGAATCATGGATCAGAATGTGTCAACAGCGGCGGCACTCGGTGTCGATGTCCGGCCGATGACCGGTTATACCGGGGCCGAAATCTTCGGAGTCGATCTCACTAAACCGCTGGAACCTGCAGTTGTCGCAGAGATTCGCGCCGCACTGCTCGAGTGGAAAGTCGTGTTCTTTCGTGACCAGTTCATCGATCGCGATCAGCATCTCGCGTTCGGTCGTTTGTTCGGCGAAATTTTGCCGGGTCATCCGACGCTTGCGCCGTCGTTCCCTGATTATCCCGAAATACTCCTTCTCGATAATCAGCAGGGAACAGGAAATGTGAAGGAAGCGAAGGGTTCGGGCGGACCGCGGATCGAAAGTCGTTGGCACAGCGATGTGAAGTTCGTGCAGGCCCCTCCGATGGCGTCGATCCTCCGGGCAATTGTCGTCCCGCCGTATGGCGGCGACACCCAGTGGTCGAATCTTGCGATGGCGTACAAGTTCCTCTCACTCGAGATTCAGCAATTCATTGACGGACTTCATGCCGTCAATTACAACAATGTGCCGATTGACCGCGGCGAGATGCCGGGTGCGCTGGCAAAGTCATTCATGTCGAAGCCGCTGCGGGCCGTGCATCCCGTGGTTCGAGTTCATCCGGAAACCGGCGAAAAGGTGATCTTCGTCGAACCGAATTTCACGAGTCACATCGTCGAGCTCTCGCGGCGTGAAAGCAATCACATCCTTGCGATGTTGTGCGAGCACATCCAGCGCCAGGAGTTCACGGTTCGCTTCCGCTGGGAACCGGGAAGCATCGCGTTCTGGGACAATCGGGCAACTGCACACATCGTTCCGACCGACATCCTTCCGGGCATGCATCGCCGTCACGAACGGTTGACGCTTGCTGGCGATATTCCTGTCGATTCTGCAGGTAACCAGTCCTACGTGCTCGAGTCGGATTGATTCGTCAGCGCACAGCTTTGAAAAGCAGGTAGGCGCCGAAACCGATTTCTATGACAAGACCGATCTGCCGTTGATGGCGTGAAACCCAGGCATGTAGCGAGGTGAAGGCCCGTTCAGCGGGGCCTGGCGCAACTATTCGCACAGCTAGAGGAATCGTTGCTGTCACAGACGTAATGAGGATGGCAATCACAACGGCAATGGTCTTCTGATCGAACGCGACGTGTGAACTGCTGATTGAGCGCATTGCGGGCAGGTAGAGCAGGATCGTCGACAAGTTGACCAGCATCATGACGACGCCAAGCAGGTACGCCCGATGTAACGAGGGGTTGGTCTCCGGTTTCGGTTTGGGATCGGCGTGGGGATCGCCGCGGTGGAGTCGGGATCGCAAGATGGTGGTCACCGCAAGCACGAGCAGAAGAGTTCCGGCGAAGCCGTCGATGCCTTTGGCGATTTCGGCGTTGGCGGGATTCGACGATGCGCTGTAGGTGAAGGTGAGTCCGATGACAGTGAGTCCGGCAAGAACGGTCAATACGCCTGCCGTAAAGGCTGCACCGCGGGCGATCGCGCGCTTTCCACCCAGAATCACGAGGATGAATGCAAGCACGGTGGGACTGACGGCCGCGCCGAGTGAAAGCGGAACCACTTTTGAGAGAAGGTCACCCATAGGAGTCGTCGCTACCGATCGGACGAGAGTGGTTTGGCCTGCGAAACCGACAGGCCGGCGGGAGCGACAGCGTTCCAACGCCAGCGCGCGGCGCCAACAAGGATGACCATCAGCACCGCGGTTCCGGAGAACACGGCTCCTCTACCGAACGCGTCGTAGACCGCGGCACCGCCGACTGCTGACAGGCCGGCAACCGCGAGACCAGTAGCTCCGAGTAGTCCCTGGCCTGTTGCGATTTGGTCGGGCGGACTGGCCATGGCGACGGCGACCTGATTGGCGGGCATCGTGAACGCATCAGCGACCGCATGGATTCCGGATACAACAATGAGCAGCCAGAGAGGACCGATGCCGTAGGTGAATGTGCAGGCGGCAGCCACGAGAATGCTCACGCACACAACCGTGATTGGCCCTTTGGTTTGGGCGAGCGCCCCACCCCTCGGAGCAAAAATGATCATGGGGATGGTGAAGATGCTGAGTGTGAGCCCGATGAGCCATGTCTCAGCTTCGAGGTCGCGCAGGAGTACCGACCAGAGGGCTTCGAACATCCCGAGAGTGAGATAAAACGCGATGGCTGCGAGCAGGGCTGACTGCACAGCCGGAAGGCGAATGAGGTTTCGGATCGCCCGATGACCGTCACCGACAACACCGGTTTCGAATGAAATGCGACCGACCAACGCAAACGCGATGACGTAAAGAAGTGCGAGGACCACGAAGGGCGCCCGGAGTCCAAATAGTTGCGCAAAGACTGCGGCGATGAGCGGACCGAGAACGAAACCGGCGACGTCGAATGCTGTCTGACGACCGAGGTTCGCTCCCACGTTGTCCGGGTCGCGGGCGATGACGAGGCGTCGCACTGCTGGTCCGACCATGCCCGAACCGAATCCGAGGAGGAGCCTTGCGCCGACCCACTGCCACAACGGTTCGGCGAAGACCATGCACACCATGCCGAGCGTGGCGATGGCAACACCGAGGCGAACCATCCGCGCGGCATAGCCGCGATCAGCGAAGCGAGAGAGGAAGACCTGACTGGCAAAACCGGTTGCGAATCCAGCGAAAACGATCAGTCCGACATCGCTATTGCTGAAACCGAACTCATCTCGGATGTCGGCAAGGAGGGTGAACACGCTGCCATAGCCGAGGGACATGACCGCGGTGAGCAGGTAAAGGAGGACGAGGGGCTTGCCATTCCGCGCGGGCAGTTCCGATGTCGACGATTCGGCATTCGTAGTCAACAGCCACCACCCCTAGATCGAACGATTCGAAACGATAGTTCGATTCCACTGAGGCGGTAGATTTGCCGTTCGGATCGTGGGAGCGCCAAATGACGGAATTTGCCATCGAGAACGAACTTCAGGTGGACATCTGGTCCGATGTGGTGTGTCCCTGGTGCGCGATCGGAAAGGCGCACCTCGACCAGGCACTGGAGCTGTTCGAGCATCGCGATCGGGTGTCGATCATGTGGCACAGCTTCGAACTTGATCCGGAGGCCCCTGCAGTCCGATCAGGAAACTACGCCGAGATGATCGCGAAGAAGTACGGCTACGACGTGGTGCAGGCGCAGACGATGGTCGATCAAATGACCGATCGCGCCGCGGCAATCGGACTCGACTTTCACTTCGAAATGGTGAAGCCGGGCAATACGTTCGACGCTCACCGGATGATTCATCTGGGCGCAGCGCGCGGAATTCAGATGGCAGTTAAGGAGCGCATGCTCCGCGGATATCTCTCCGAGGGAGAAGCAATCGGCCTTCCCGAGGTTGTCGAGAAGTTGGCGATAGACGCAGGACTCGACGCGGACGAGGTTGCTCAGGTGTTGGCGTCCGATGCATTCGTCGATGATGTCCGTGCCGACGAGGCATTGGCCCGTCAGTTGCAGATCACGGGTGTGCCGTTCTTTGTCATCGGCGGCCGTTACGCCGTCGGAGGAGCACAACCGGCCGATGTGCTGCTTGAGGTGCTCGAAAAAGCATGGTCCGAACGCGAACCCGCCCTCGACATAGTTGCCGAGGGCGAGGTCTGCGGTCCCGACGGATGTGAGATCTAACCGATACGTCGGTTAGATCTATGCAATCAAGCGGTACTGAATCAGACGGTGCGGGTCTCGGGAAGTCGAACGAGCGGGATGGTGCGCTCGGTGCGTTCCTGATAATTGCGGTACCAGGCGCGGTCCTCGCACAGGAGTTCCCAGATGCGATCGTGCTCGGGCCCGTCTTCGAGGATGTCCGGCACTGACCAGAACTCGCCGTTCTGGGTCTTGATGAAGACCTCGGGATTGGCATCGCGGTCGCGCATATTGATGAACCACGACGGGTGGTTGGCATGACCAGCGAACGAAGCAACGACGACGCGGACGCCTTCAGGATCGCGCCAGAAAGGAAGGGCGATCTTGTGCTCGTTACCGGACTTCCGGCCGACTGTACGGATCATGACGTGGTGCATGCCGGCCTGAACCCAGACGGCGTCGTCGTTGCTCATCTCGAGGTACTCGACGTGCATCTTGGTGATGTTCGGGATCTCGTCGTGTGACGGGGTCTCCCATTCCTGCTCGACTTTTTGATCGGTTGCCATGACCGTTCCTCTTTCACGAATTGGATCCACTTGCGGATCACGAGAGTTTGCCAGATCCGTGGAACGGATCTGAAGAAAACCGGCCGAAACCGGGCACTGCTACATCATCATTTCTCCGCCGTTGACGTTGAGGTCGACGCCGGTGATGACGCTGGCCATGTCGGAGGCGAGGAACGCGACGGCGTTGGCGCAATCGGCATCGTCAGGGATGATCCCGAGCGGGATGTCCTTGGTGATTTCGGCCATGACGGCTTCACGGGACTGGCCGGTGGAGACGGCGTACTCGACGTAGCTCTCGACGGGAGGTCCCCACATCCATCCCATGGAAGCGGTGTTCACCCTGATGCCGGAAGCGCCGAGTTCCTTGGCGAGCATGCGAGCGGCAGCGGTCAGCGCGCCCTTCGAACTTGCGTAACCAGACTGGGTGGGAAGCGGCTTCTTCTGGATCATCGAATTGATGAACACGATCGAGCCGCTACCGGCCTCGGCCATCTTTTCTGCGACCTGCTGTGTGAGCTGAAGGGTTCCGAATACGGTCACGTCGAACGCTTTACGCCATTGGGCGAAGTCGGCCTTGTCGAACATCGTGAAGGGCGGCGGTATGTAGGCGCTGTTCACGAGGCAGTCGACCCGACCGAACTCGGCGATCGTGGCGTCTACGAGATGCTGGGTTTGGTCGGCGTCACCGATGTCAGTGGGACAAATCAACGTGCGACGCTCGGGCCAACGCTCGGCGATCGTGTCAGCAACTTCCTGCAGTTTCGATTCGGTGCGAGCAGCCAGAACGACATCGGCGCCTTCGCGTGCAAAGACATACGCCAGTTCCTGACCGAGTCCCGGACCGATTCCGGAAATGATCGCGACCTTGCCCTCGAGCAACATGTTTGAATCCCCCTGATTGTTGAGGGCCTCAGCCTGCCATGAATCGGCAGCCTCCAGATAGACGAGAGAGCGGCCACGGTAGGGTCTCGACAGTTCTGTTCTTGGAGGGTGTGTCGCATGACGAAAACGCTGGTTGTGGGTGGGACGGGTCCTACGGGCATCCATATTGTGAATGGTCTCGTCGCCCGAGGTCACGACGTGACGATCCTCCACCGGGGGACACATGAGCGTTCCGAAACGCCTGACGTGGTCGAGCACATCCATGCCGATCCTTATGACGTCGACGATCTCAAACGGGTGTTCTCCGAGCGGCAGTTTGATCTTGTGATCGCGATGTACGGTCGTCTCCGTCGGATCGCCGAAGTGACGGTTGGTCGGACGGAACGTTTCGTCTCGGTCGGTGGAGTGCCTGCTATCAGGGGCTGGATGAACCCATGGCTCTTCACCCCCGAGGGTCTTCCTGTTCCAGTTGATGAACGTGCGTCCGTTGTTCGTGAGGCCGCAGAGGACGAGAAGGGCTTTCGTGTGGCCCGCACCGAAGAGGCCGTGTTCGCCAGTCATCCCGATGCTGCTCATTTTCGCTATCCGTACGCGTATGGTCCGCTGCAGGTGGTTCCACGCGAATGGAGCATCGTCCGTCGCATCCTCGACGGCCGTCGGCGGATCATCGTTGCTGATGGCGGACTGACCCTGCACCATCACGGCTACACGGAGAATCTCGCCCATGCGGTGCTGTGTGGCGTCGACAGTCCCGAAGCTTCTGCCGGTCAGATTTTCAATTGTGGTGACGACGAAGTTCTCTCCATCCGTCAGGTGATCGAACTGGTGGCCGCGGAACTCGACCACGAACTGGAGGTCGTCTCCATGCCTGAGGAGCTGGCGATTCCGGCTCGCCCGTTGCTTGCCCAGCCGTCGACGGCACATCGCGTCCTCGACACGTCGCATCTGCGGAGTCGCCTCGGGTACCGCGACCTCGTCCCGGCGCGCGAGGCGGTCGGATTGACGGCGAGATGGTTGGCAGAAAACCCAATTCTCCCCGGGGCGATGGAGGAAGTCGTGCTTACCGATCCGTTCGATTACGACGCGGAGGATCGGCTGTTGCAAGCCTGGGATTCGGCGATCAGTTCCATGCCCGACGTGGTGTGGGAAAAGGTACCGGGAGTCGGTCTTGCGTACAGCGGACCCGGCGGACGACCCCGCTCGCAGTCAACGTTCGAGGTGTAGGAACTCGACGACTGCCGACGATTTCGTCCAACCCGCCATGCGGGGCTGGAACTAAGGTCACCGCATGACTTTTCGCGTAGTGGTGTGGGGAACAGGAAATGTTGGCCGACCGGCGATTCGCGCAGTCGATGCGCATCGTGATCTCGAACTTGTCGGGGTCGTCGTCTCGAACCCGGACAAGGTCGGTAAAGACGCCGGCCAACTTGCGAACATCGGAAATCTCGGAGTGCTGGCGACAGACGATGTCGAAATCGCCTTTGCCGATGATGTCGATGTCGTCGTATACGCAGCCACGGCCGACACCCGGCCGATGGAGGCGTACATGGACCTCGAACGACTGCTGCGTTCAGGTCGAAACGTGGTTTCCACGTCGTTCTACCCGCTGCTTCATCCTGCGAGTGCCCCGAAAGAACTGATGGGCATGATCCAACCGGCGTGTGACGCCGGTGCGTCGTCGGTATTCGTTTCGGGTATCGATCCCGGCTGGGCGCTCGACATCCTCCCCGGGTTGATCAGTGGTGTTGGCGCTGGGATAACGGAGATCCGAGTCCAAGAAATCTTCAACTACGCGTTGTACGACCAGCCCGACGTTGTGCGCAACGTGATCGGTTTGGGTGGACCGATGGATCGAATGCCGCAGATGCTCGAGGAAATGTCGCTGATGATGGTGTGGGCTCCGATGGTGCGGGTGCTCGGCGACATGCTCGGGGTCGAGATCGAAGAGGTCACGACATCGGTAGATCGTCGGCCGCTCGAACGGACAATCGAGGTCGACGGAATGGGAACCTTCGAAACGGGAACTCTCGGGGCGTTCCGCTTCGCTGTGACCGGTTTCGTGCAGGGGCATCCTCTGATCGTCATGGAACACATCACGCGCATCGATGATGATTGCGCCCCCGACTGGCAGCAGCCGGGTTCACCTGGTGGTGAACACCGCGTCGTCATTTCAGGTCATCCGAATCTCGCCATCAGTATTCATGGCACTGAACCCGGTGAACCGGGTGCGGCGGGCGGCGGAAACGCCACGGCGGCGAACCGAATCGTCAACGCGATCCCGGCGGTGTGTGCTGCCGCTCCCGGCGCGGTGAGTCCCGTTGATCTGCCGATCATCACCGGCGCGGCGCAGTTGCGTCTCCGGTAGTTCCGGTTTCTTCAGTTCTCAATCGAGATAGCTGATACCGGTGAGTTCTTCTGAGAGGTTCCAGAGGCGCACGGCATCGGCTTCGTTGCGCGCTCGCTTGGTCGGCGTCTCGCGCACGGGTCGTCCCCAGCTGAGGAGTCGGGGGCCGAAGTAGGCGTTGCCTGGAACTCCCGGCTCGGTCGCAGCACGCAGGAAGGGGAGCGCGCCGGTAGCGGCCGATTGCGTGTAGAGCTTGCCGACCGGCGTCACGAGCTTGTTCAGGATGCTGCTGCCCTCGTTGCCCAGATCGGTGTGGCTTGCGCCGGGATGGGCAGCGACGGCGATGGTCGAGGCTCCGCTGAGAGCGAGTCTGCGCTGGAGTTCGGCGGTGAAGAGAAGGTTCGCGAGTTTGCTCTGGAAGTATGCGCCCCAACGGCTGTACTTGTGATTCTCGGAGTTGAGATCACTGAAGTGCATCTTGCCGGGACGATGACCCATGCTCGACATTGAAACGACGCGCGAATCGGGTGTGGCGAGAAGAGTCGGAAGCAGCTGACCGGTCAGCGCGAAGTGGCCGAGATGGTTCACTCCGAGCTGCATCTCGAATCCGTCGTCAGTGCGTGACTCGTCGAGGGCCATGAGCCCGGCGTTGTTCGCCAGAATGTCGATTCGGTCAAGCGATGAATTGAGTCCTTCGGCGAACGCTGCGATCGAGGCGAGGTTGGCGAGATCGAGAGAGGCTGTCTCGACGCTGCCGCGCGGATTGCCGACCCGGACAAGTTCAGCGGCGGCGTCGGCCTTGGATTGATTCCGACAGGCCATGATCACGCGAGCGCCGGCGCCGGCCAAACCTTTCGTGATCTCGAGTCCGAGTCCGGCATTGGCGCCGGTGACGACGGCGACCTTGCCGTCGAGGTCAGGGATGTTGGCAAGAGTCCAGTTGTCGCTCATGAGGTTGACGCTACGAAATCTCCCAGGATCCGGGCCAATTCGATCGGCTGATCGCCCTGAATGCTGTGACCCGCTTCCATTACGTGGATCACGCTGGCCTCTGGGTTGCGGCGGCGCAGTTCAGCTTCATCGGCATCGTCGACAACGGACTGCGCAAGCATGCCGCGGATCAGGATGAGTGGAACCTCGATTGACTCGACGACATCCCAGAGCGGACCGAAGTCGGGACGCTCAGCGCCGTCACCGAGTCGTCGATAGCGCCAGACCCACGAACCATCGTCGAGTTGCTCGGCGTTGTGGAGAATGCCGCGGCGAAGAGACGCCTCGGTTCGGGTGGGATTGAACTCGATCGTTCGGGCGAGCAGTTCGTCGAAGTTTGGGAACGATTCGGGGCCATTGACGAAATTGGCAATCGCCTGCGACTTGGGTCCGTCAACGCCGGGGGTGATGTCGACCAGCGCTATCCGGCGGACAAGCTCAGGCGCGGCTCCGGCGAGAGCGATTGCGGTGACCCCGCCGAGAGACATGCCGACAACGAGTTCAGCATTGGGTGCGAGTACTCGGATTGCTTGCGCGATATCGGCAGCGTTGGTCCCGACATCCGTGCTTCCGTTCTTTGCCGCATCGGAATGACCGTGACCCGGAAGATCGATCGCTACCAGCGGTCGTCCGAGCGCGAGGGCCACGGTGTCCCACGTGTGAGCATTCTGGGCGCCGCCATGAAGAAAGACGATCTCAGGATCTCCATCGCCCCAAACGAGTGCACTCAGTGATCGGCCCGGCTCGATGTCGACGGATACTCGCCGAACGATCGGAGGTCCGTTCCATGGAATGTTGAACTCTTCGGCGTTCTCGTGGAAGTAGGAGAACTCGTCGTAAGGGACACGCTCGAATTTGGTCATGTCATCAGCCTTTCAGTGATGCCGGCGGCGATTGCGCGACCGAAGCGACGAAGGATCGGAGGTCGGATCGGCTTCGACAACATCCTCACCGGGCAGGACAACTTTGTCGATGGCATCGAGTAGGTCGGTGTCGAGACGAAGATCTGCGCACGCGACGAGATCATCGAGTTGTTCCATCGTCCGTGGTCCGATGATGACCGAGGTGACATGGGGATGTTCCATGGCCCATGCCATAGCCAAATGTGCGAGGGACAGTCCGGCGTTGTCAGCGAGCGCCTGGAGTTGAATGACGGCATTTAGCCGAGCGAGATTCTGTTCCGATCCGATCTCACCGCCCCAACGTTTGGTCATCATGGCGAGTCGCGAATCTTCGGGGACATCGGCAATCGACTTGAAGCGGCCCGAAAGCCAACTGCCGCCGAGCGGGCTGTAGGTGATGACCCCCATACCGTTGCGATCACAAGTCGGCAGTACCGAGCGTTCGATGCGACGCTTCAACATTGAATAGTGGGCCTGCTCGCAACGGAATTTTGCGAAGCCCATTCGTTCGGCCAGCCACTGTGCTTCGACGATGCGCTCCGCCGGCCATGTGGAATGGCCGGGGTAAATCACTTTTCCGGATGAAACAAGATCGGAGAGTGCTCCCATCGAATCTTCGAGCGCACACGACTCGTCGAAACGGTGCAGCTGATAGAGGTCGATCCGATCGGTATCGAGTCGACGGAGACTTCCTTCGATTGCCTGAGCGATCCAGCGGCGCGAGTTGCCCTTCTGGTTCCGGTCCATTCCCATCGGGTGGTACACCTTCGTCGCCAAGATTGTGCTGTCACGCCGGCCCTTGAGCGCTTTGCCGACGATTTCCTCGCTCTCACCGCCGGAGTAGGCATCGGCGCTATCGACGAAGTTGATGCCGGCATCAAGTGCCTTGTGGATGATGCGGATGCATTCGGCATGATCGGTGTTGCCCATCTGGCCGAACATCATTGTGCCGAGGCAGTAACGGCTGACGGAAACGCCGGTGGTTCCGAGTGTCTGGTACTTCATGATTCCCCCTGATTACTGCCGCCGGCCCAGGCTTCTCGCACAGGACCGTCGGGATCGAGTTCGACACGCACCTCGTGATTGAAGATGATCGTGGCTCGTACGTGCGAATCGTAGGTCGGCCACTCGAGTCCGTTGATTTTCGGTTTGCCATCTCGCGCAAAAGACGCCCACGCTCGTGAGACGGTCGCGGCCAGAGTCATGGCCTGCTCGGGATCGGAAACGAATGTGTCCCACCCGCCGAGATCGATGTTCGTGAACGGAAACGGAATGTCGACGCCGTGCGGCGCTCCGAGTCCTGCCGCAGCCGCCGGCCAGTCAAAGCGGTACATCCATGTCGGCGAATGCTGTGCGTGAGCTTCGGCGATGCGAAGAGCGGGAAGCCACATGGCCCTGTCCGTTGTCACCCGGCCCCAGACTTCGGGTGGTTCGGTTGTACCGGTTCGGCCATATGCGGCGGTGATGACATCCGCATCAGTTCCGATGCCGGAAAGACGCTGGGCAAGACCGGCATCGTCAAGATCGGCGGCAGCCGGGTCGAACATCGCGAACAGTGACATTTCGTTCCGGGTTGTTCCGATGATGAGCGGCACGGGATTGAAACCGGTGTCGGCGGCGTGCTGCCACGAGTGGGGAAGTATCTCGCCGTCTAGACACGGATGGAATGGCATCGTTCCTACCGAGGCGAAGAGCTGACCTCCGGCCTGGGCTTGCGCAGCGAGGACCTGCTCAGGGGTGAGGGCACGCAACGCGTTGATGTCGGCAGGGTCGACGCCGGCGCATGCTGCGAAGGTTTCGGTGACGACCAGTGCTTTCTCCCGGGTGAGCAGCAGATCGGTGGCGCCACTTTGGACGATCGCACGATGGACAAGGCCGCGGGCGTCGGGCATGGCAAGAATCGAGAGGATGCTTCCCCCGCCGGCAGATTCGCCGAAGATCGTGACGTTACGCGGATCGCCACCGAACGAAGCGATGTTGTCGCGTACCCATGCGAGTGCCGCGACTTGATCGAGCAGTCCGACGTTCGCGGTGGCGGAAGGATCATCGATCGCGAGAAATCCAAGCGCGCCGAGGCGATAGTTGAAGGTAACCACGACAGTGTCGGTTGCGGCGGCAAGGCGGGAGCCGTCGTAGACGGAGAGGGAGCCGGCCCCCAGTGAGAATGCACCTCCGTGGATCCACACGAGGACTGGCCGGGAACTGGAGTCGTTGGCCGGAGTCCAGATGTTCAGGTTGAGGCAGTCGTCGCCCTGATCGTCGCTGCCCATCCCTGGTACAAGTCCGTCGAGAGGGCCACCAGTTAGTTGCCATGCCGCCACACCAAACTCTGAGGCGTCTCGAACATCGGTCCATCGCTCGGGCGGGACAGGGGGCGACCATCGCAAGTTGCCTACGGGCGGTGCAGCGAAGGGAATACCCCGGAATACGGAGCAACCCGGACTGCGGACTCCCCGGACCGGTCCGGATCGAGTGTCGACGAGGAGAGGATCGGAAGTCATTGGGGGAAGGCAACCACACCACGGTGGTTCATGCATCGAATTCGGGCGTATCGTTTCCTCGGCAAGCAGGGAACGGAACGCCGGGGGGCAGATGACCGTTGACGCAGATTCACTTCATGGTGCCGGGAATACCCCTGCCGCAGCGCGCTCCGTCGCCGACTCACCGGCCGGCATGGTCGCAGCGCAGGTCCCCGAGGGATTGACGCTCTCGGAAGGCGGTGCCGCAGTGTGGTCGCCCTCGATCACTCCTTCGATCGGCGTCGATCTCGACGAACGGCAGGCATTGGCGTGTGCGTTCCGCATCCTGGCCCGCGATGGATTTTCCGAGAACATCGCCGGCCACATCACGTGGGCCACGGATGACAACGAGTCGATGCTTGTGAATCCGTGGGGTCTGTGGTGGGAGGAAATCAAGAGTTCCGATATTTGCCGCATCGATCCCGAGGGCACGGTGCTTGAAGGTAAGTGGGATGTAACCCCAGCGGTCCATATCCACACAGCGTTGCATCGTCGTCGCCCGTCGGCGCGGGTGGTTGTTCACAACCACCCCTATTACGCAACAGTTCTCGCCGCAATGGGAGTTCTTCCGGAGTTCCTGCATCAGACCTCGGCCATGTTCGATGGTGAACTCGGATTCGTCAGTGAATACGGCGGCGAGATCGATTCCGTCGAACTCGGCTCCGATTTAGCCGAGCGGATCGGTGACGCTTCGGTCGTGTTCCTCGCAAACCATGGCGTTATCGTCACGGGAGCGACGATCGAGGAAGCGACATACAAATCTGCATCGCTCGATCGTCAATGTCGACTGATGTTCGATGTTCTTGTCGCTGGAGGAAAAGCAACCACCGTGCCGCCGATCGTGCGACCGGCGATGAAAGCCTCGCTCCTCGAGCGCGGTACGGAAGTCTTCTGGGCCGGTGCAGTGCGCCGGACTGTTCGCGATTATCCCGACGTTCTGGAGTAACGATGACGATCAGCCTTGACGACCTTGCTGCGAATTCGAATTTCACCATTGGTGGAAAATCGAAGACCGGTGAAGTGACCTTCCTCCCTGAACCTGAGCGACGCAAGCGGCATTACACGCTCATCTCTGCCGACGATCACATCGTTGAACCGCCCGACACGTTCGCGGGCCGAGTGCCGAAAGCATTGGCCGACCGGGCCCCGACGATTGTTGAGAAACCCGATGGCAGTGAGGTCTGGGTCTATGACGGGCAGGAGTTCCCGAATGTGGGCTTCAACGCCGTCGTCGGTCGCCCGGTTTCCGAGTACTCGTTCGAGCCGGCTCGCTTCGACGAGATGCGGCGAGGGGCCTGGGACATTGACGCCCGCATTGCCGACATGGATCTCAACGGCGTCTATGCATCAGTGAACTTCCCGTCGTTCCTTCCGGGGTTCTGTGGTCAGCGACTCCAGCTCACGACGAACGACACCGATCTTTCGCTTGCGACGGTGAGGGCATGGAACGACTGGCATATCGAGTCATGGGCGGGAACTCATCCGGGGCGAATCATTCCGTGTCAGATCCCTTGGCTGCTCGATCCACTGCTTGGCGCAGAAGAGATTCGTCGCAACGCCGAACGCGGTTTTAAGGCCGTCACGTTTAGTGAAGCGCCACACATGCTCGGACTTCCCTCGCTTCATACCGGCTACTGGGATCCGATGATGCAAGCCTGTGCTGAAACAGGAACCGTTGTGAATCTCCACATCGGATCGTCAGGAACATCACCCGCCACTGCTCCGGATGCGCCGGCCGACACCGTTGGCGTCCTGTTCTTTGGTTATGCGATGTTCGCTGCAGTCGACTGGCTGTATTCAATGTTGCCGGTGCGATTCCCTGATCTCAAGCTATGCATGTCCGAAGGCGGCATCGGTTGGGTCGCCGGTCTGATGGATCGTCTCGATCACATGCTCAGCTACCACGACATGTATGGAACATGGGTCGGGACGGATCTCACTCCGGCTGAAGTGCTCAAGCGGAACTTCTGGTTCTGTGCAGTGGAGGATCCATCGGCGTTTGTGCAACGCGAGCGTATTGGTGTCGAGAACATCCTTCTCGAAAGCGACTATCCGCATTGCGATTCGACGTGGCCCAACACACAGGACGTCGTGAAGAAAGAAATCAGTTGGCTTCCGGAAGAGGATGTACGCCGGATCACGTGGCAGAACGCGTCGGAGCTCTACAACTTTCCGGTGCCCGAGTCAGTGCAACTGGACCCGGAAAGCTACTGAATCTGTTCGGTTCGGGTTCCCCTACGATTCCTCTATGGCCATTCGGGGGAATCGGATCTATCACGTCAATTCGAACTGTTCTGATCTTGATCGGTCGGTTCTTTTCTATGAGGCACTCGGACTCACACGCGTTTTGAGAACCGTCCCGAGTCGCGCCCAGTCGGGTCTCGCCTTCGGTCTCGACGAGGTGTCATGGGATGCGTGGATGATGCATTCGGACGACGGCATGGGAGGCCTTTCCCTGGACCTTCTCGAGTGGAAGATTCCCGCGCCAATCGGAACTGCTCCGGCAACGACAGGTGAACCCGGGTTCAATCGGCTCGTCTTTGCAACGAGGGATCTCGACGAAACGATCGCGCGGGCGCAGGACTCCGGGGGAACGCTTGTGGGAGGTCCGGTTCGAGACGGAACTGGCGGCGACGCACGACGTGTCGCAATGATGCTCGATCCCGATGGAGTCGCAGTGCAATTGGCGGAGGGCGATCGAACGTCGATCGTGCAGGTCATCGTGAATTGTTCCGACATCGAAGTTTCTCTTTCCTACTACCGCGATGTCATGGGCCTTCGACCGGTCGGGCCGGTGGAAACGGTTTCGCATCCGGGAGAGTTGCACGGTCTCGATCGAGACGGGTCCATGAAAACGGTTGTTCTTGCCGACGCTGGTTCCGTCTTCACCGTTGCGCTCGTTGAATGGATTGATCCCCATGTGCAGGTTGAGCCTCGGGTGCCTTCGGCCAACGAACTGGGGCTCTTCCGCATGGCGTGGTCCACGGAGGATTGTGGGCACGACGAAGAGGTCGTCCGGGCTGCAGGTTCAGTCCCATTCGCTCCAACTGGAGAACTCTCGGTCGGCGATGATTTGCCCCTTCTTCTCGTCCTGTTCTGGCCCGGACCGAATGGTGAGTGCCTCGAGGTCATCGAAGTAACGGGACGTTCAGGTGCGCTGTAAAATTTCTGCTGTCCGTCGAGTCGCTACGGTTAGGCCATGAGCACGTCAGACACCCGAGCAAAGATGCTCGAAGTTGCGATCGCGGCCATCGCCGAAAAGGGTGAGTCGGGCGTCCGTGTCAACGATGTCGCCGCAGAAGTCGGGGTGGCGATCACGTCGCTCTACCACTACTTCGGAAGTCGTGACGGACTTGTCATCGCCGCGCAAACAGAGCGTTACCTCCGAAGCCTCGGTTCTGAGAACGAGAGGATTGTGGAGGCATTGGCTGACTGCAAGAACAAAGCGCAATTCCGCGAAGTGCTCCTGGAGATTCACCGTCGTGTCAATAATGCAAACCGTGCGCCGTTTCGCCTGATCCGAGTGAGCGTTCTGGGGAGCACCCTTGGCCGGCCGGACCTCGCCACCGCCGTCGGAAAAGCTCAGGACGAGTTCATTACTTCGTTCTCGGGTTTCCTTGCCATTGCGAAGGAACGGGGTTGGACCCGACCGGATCTAGATCCGGTGGGAGCGAGTGCGTGGTCGATTGGCCAAATACTCGGAAGGATCGTCATCGAGATTGGCGAGAGTTCTGTCACTGACGAGCAGTGGGCGATCGCGAGTGAGACGGCACTTCTCGCTGTCGTCATGGGCGAATCCTGAGTTCAAGCCGGCGCAAAGACTGGGCCTCCGCGTATAGCTCGCTGGTAACCTTGGCCGATTGAGAGATCCGTTTCCCGGGACTCCATGACGAAGCGGAGTTTTCCCGATGGCCGATCAGATCGATGTCGCCCTTGCGGATATCGACCTTTCCGATATTGAGTTTTGGGCCAAGCCATGGGCTGAGCGCAACGCTGCGTTTGCGACCCTGCGACGCGAGAACCCAATTGCTTTTTTCGAGGAACCGATCATTGAGCCGTTCCCGCGGGGTCCGGGCTATTTCGCGATTACCAAGTTGGCGGACATCCTTGCCATCAGTCGTAACCCAGAGGTTTTCTCCTCGGCCCAAGGCGCCGTGTCGATTCTTGATCTCCCCGCCGAGATGAACGAGTTCTTCGGGTCGATGATTTCGATGGACGATCCGCGCCACGCCCGACTGCGCAAGATCGTGGCCGGAACGTTTACGCCGCGGATGTTGGCGAAGATCCTCGACGATGTCGAGAAGACCGCCAAGACTGTCATCGAGTCAGTCATCGAGAAGGGCGAGATCGATTTCGTGGCCGAGGTCGCGACAAGATTTCCGCTTCTTGTCATCTGCGACATGATGGGTATTCCCTTGAGCGAGTACGACATGGTGCTCGCTCAGTCGAACATCATCCTCTCGGGAGGAGATCCCGAATTCATGCCTGAGGGCGCGGATCCGGTCCTCACGTTCCTCGGAGCAGGAACACAACTGGCCGGTCTCATGACCGAACTGGCCGAGAAGGTCCGTGACAACCCGACCGACAACCTCCTCTCCGCACTTGTGAACACCTCAGTCGATGGTGAGCAACTCACTCCGGAGGAACTCGCATCGTTCTTCATCCTTCTCGCCGTTGCCGGAAACGAAACAACCCGAACGGCGATCAGCCATGGCGTGGCCCACCTCTCGGCCAACCCTGATCAACGGGCAATCTGGGCCGCCGACGTCGAAGGCGTGATGCCGACGGCGGTGGAGGAGATCGTTCGTTACGCGTCACCCGTAATCTGGATGCGCCGCACCGTCACCCGGGATCACGAACTCTCGGGTCACCAGTTCCGAGCGGGCGACAAGGCCGTCCTCTACTACGGCTCTGCCAATCGGGATGAAGCGGTGTTCACCGATCCGGACCGTTTCGATGTGTTGCGCAACCCGAATCCCCATGTGGGTTTCGGTGGCCCCGGCCCTCACTTTTGCCTTGGTGCCCACTTGGCCCGCCGCGAGATCACGCTCATGTTCCGCGAACTGTTCACGCGGATGCCCGATCTTGAACTCGCCGGCCCGCCGGTGCAGCTTCGATCAAATTTCGTCAACGGCATCAAGTACATGCCGGTGACGTTCACGCCGGGGCGATAGTCGAGGGAAGATTAGCGAGCCTGAATCAGGCGGAGAGTTGCTCGGCGGGTGCGTCGGCGATGGGCGCAGTTGCGGCGGTGATCTTCGCTGCTTCGCGATAGGTGAGCCAGTGGCCCTCGTCGAAGTCGTACAACTGACAGGCCCGCGTGTTGGCGACGAAATCGCGGAAGCGGAGGGGCTTGTCGTGAACCGTGCCGGGGAATGCTTCCTTGATGGCATCGGTGGCGAGTTCGAGGTTGTACATCGGGATCCGCATGTCGACGTGATGGGGGACATGGACCATGATCCAGTGGAAGAAGAAGTTGAGGCCGAAACGGGCTCGGAGCACGGTGGTTCCTTCCATCTGACCCTTGAACTTCGTCCATTCGCGGCGCTTCCACCAGCGGATGTCGGGCTGAACGTGGTGCACGTGCACGAATGATGCGATGACGTAGGAGAAGGCAAGGAACGGGATCACCAACACCTTGAGGATCATCCATGCGGCACCGAGAACGGTTCCGTACTGAGCCCATCCAGCCCACGCGAGGAGCGTGGATGCAACACCGACAAAGCTCCAGACGATGATGCGATCGCGACGGATCGCTGAGGCCCAGCGGGCCGGCGGATCGCCGACGATCATCTTGTGCCACCACACCTCGCGCAGGTAATAAGCGCCGGCCCCGATCCAGGACCATTCGAAGCGGTGACGCATACGGCCAAAGCGGGACATCTCGTTGAACTGGTCAACGGTGTACGGGTGCCAGACAAAGTCGAAGCCTTCGCGCACGGTGTACGAATGGTGGATGCGGTTGTGACCCAGCACCCAGCCTTCGTAGACGTGCCACGAGGGAAGCATCGCGATGGTGCCGATGACGCGGTTCATGCGCTTGCTTGAGAAGAGGGCACCGTGCGCGGCATCGTGGGCGACGATGAACAGGCCGGAGATGACCATGCCTGAAAGCACCCAGAGAGCGATGACGGCGAACGGGTTGTTGAGCAAGATGAGACCGGTTACGACGAGGCCGTAGATGACGAGGTCGCGACCGAAGTACGCGAGACCCTTCCACGTCGGATTGTCATAAGCCGCGGCTGGGATGACGTCCATTACGGGCTTAAGCGAACCTTTGCCGTCAGAGCGCTCCTTGGCTGCGTAGGGGGTGTTCGAATCGTCGACGGTGTCGGATTCTTCTTGGGTGAGCGAGGCATCGGTAGATGTCATGGGACCAGCCTACCGACTGGTAGGTAGGTAGAGCAGCATCAGGGCCACATTTTCCGCGCCTGCTGATTTCAGGCGTCGTGCGGAGTCTCTGTTGGAGCCCCGAAACCGGGATCGAATTCGGCGGCCGTGAGCGGGCGGGTGACGGTTTCGAGCGGCGTTGAGGCCGGAATCTGCTTGGCCGAGCTGACACCGTGCTCAGCGAGTTTGCGGGCGGTGACGAGCACCCGGCCCTCGAGTGACCCGATGGCTTCGTTATACGACTTCGAGGCGCCATCGAGCGACCGGCCGACTTTGGCGAGATGCTCGGCGAAGACAGCGACGCGCTGGTGAAGGTCCTGGCCCAACTGGGCTATTTCGGCGGAACTCTCGGCGAGCCGTTCCTGTCGCCATCCGTAGGCAATCGCCCGTAGGAGAGCGATGAGTGTGCCGGGAGTGGCGAGGAAGACCCCCCGGCCGATCGCGTCGTCGAACAGTGTGGGTTGGGCCTCGAAGGCGGCGGTGAGGAAGGCGTCGCCGGGGACGAACATGACGACGAAATCAAGCGCGCCATCGACGTACGTGCTGTAGTCGCGGCGCCGCAGCTGCTCAACGTGGGTGGCAACGGCTTTCGCATGCCTCTCGAGCAAAGCGCGCTCGGTAGCGGGATCATTGCAGTTGACCGCCTCGAGATAGGCCTGCATGGGAACTTTGGAATCGACGACGACAGCTTTCGATTGCGGGAGGCGCACGACCAGATCGGGCCGCAATGCGCCGTTCTCGCCATCGAAGGTGGCCTGGGTGACGAAGTCGCAATGCTCCACCATGCCAGCGAGTTCGACGACACGCTGCAACTGCAGCTCGCCCCACGAACCCCGGGCTCGAGTGTCTTTCATCGCGGTCGCGAGAATCTTGGTTTCGCTCTGAAGGCTGTTGGTGGTGAGGTGCAACTGTCCGAGCATCTCGGTGAGGCGGGCCGAATCGGCGGTGCGGCGACGATCGAGTTCGACGAGCGCGTCCTGGAGCGTGCCGAGCCGAGTATCGATGGGTGTCACGAGATCGTTGACTGCCTTCTCGCGGGCCTGACTTTCACGACCGGCGGCATCCTCGAGGGCTCCGAATCGGAGTTCGGCCAGTGTGAGGAACTGCTCGCTGCTGGCGGCCAGCGCCTCAGCGGATAGCGCGCGGAACTCGTCGCCCTGTCGCCGGCGAACGGCGTGCATGCCGATCGCTCCGATGACGATGCCGACGATGACGCCGAGAACTGTTGCTAGGGCTATGACCATGGACCAGACGCTAGGTGGAGGGTGCGACAGCCTTCCGGGATACTGCCGGCACCTCTTCAATGAACCACAGATCACGCAACGCTGACCGCCCGCTCATGCAATGATCGATTTTTGATCATTCCGGACCGAAGGAGCCCAATGTCCAGTGAAACGTCAGTAGGTCAGACCGCAGCAGGCTTGTGTGAGGGACGAATCTGCATCGTGACTGGTGCCGGTCGCGGCATTGGACGGGAGCACGCCATCATGCTGGCGGCCGAGGGCGCCAAAGTTGTCGTGAACGATCTCGGTGGTGCGATGGACGGATCCGGAACGTCGGCCGGCCCGGCTCAGGATGTCGTTGACGAGATCATCGCCGCCGGTGGCGAGGCGGTGGCCAACACCGACGACATCAGCGAGTGGTCCGGAGCGGAACGCATCGTCAATCAGGCGATTGAAACTTTTGGTGGACTCGATGTACTGATCAACAACGCCGGCATCCTGCGCGATCGCATGTTGACGAACATGAGCGAGGCCGAATGGGATGCCGTGATCAAAGTCCATCTGAAGGGCACGGCCGGTCCGTCGCATTTCGCCGCTTCCTACTGGCGCGATCGCTCGAAGGCCGGTGAGACAAACACTGCTCGCATCATCAACACCACGTCTCCCTCGGGCATTTACGGCAACATCGGCCAGACCAACTACGGAGCAGCGAAGGGCGGTATCGCATCGTTCACGATCATTGCTGCCGATGAACTGGCTCGCTATGGAGTCACCGTGAATGCAGTTGCTCCGGCGGCTCTAACTCGCCTCACCGAGAACCTCGGTATGGGTTCAGCCTCGGATGAAGTGAAGGAAGCAATGGGTCCGAAGTGGATTGCGCCGATCGTGGTGTGGCTGGCCAGTACCGAATCATCGGATGTCACCGGGCGCGTGTTCGACGTGCGCGGCACGCTCCTTGCCGTGAGCGAAGGATGGCATCAGGGGCCGAAGGTCGAAGGCACTCTCGATCCGTCGGCAGTCGGACCACTCGTCGAGGAACTCATGGGCAATGCCCGACCCAACGCTGACATGCTCGGCATCGACCGGAAGTAGGACACTCCATGCCTATCAATCACGATGTCGTTGGCGCGGCTGGTGCGCCAGTTGTTCATGCTTGGACGTCCAAAGATGCGCTGCTCTACGCCGTTGGCGTTGGTGCGGGCATCGATGAGCTCGCGTTCACGACAGAGAACAGTCATGAGGTTCCGCAGCGAGTTCTGCCCGCCATGGCCGCTGTCATCGGCGCCGGAGTGAGCGGAGCAATCAGCGCAATTGGCTCGTTCGATTTCGCGATGCTCGTGCACGGCGAGCAATCGTTTGTGCAGCATCGTGAGATTCCGGTGGAAGGTTCGCTCACTGCCACCGGCAAGATCGTCGGCATTTACGACAAGGGCTCAGGCGCTGTCGTTGCTGTTGAAGGTGAATGTGTCGACAACGAAACTGGCGAACTACTGCTCACTGTTGGCTCGGCAATTTTCATTCGTGGCGAAGGTGGATGGGGCGGCGACCGTGGACCTTCCGGCGATCGCAACGCTGCACCCGATCGCGCTGCCGACCATTCGGTTTCCTATCAAGTACGTCCCGACCAAGCGTTGACCTATCGCTTGTCGGGTGATCGCAATCCGTTGCATTCCGATCCGTGGTTCGCCGCGCTGGCCGGTTTCGATCGACCAATCCTTCACGGGCTATGCACCTACGGCTTCACTGGCCGCGCGCTGTTGCACGCAATGTGCGGGTCCGACCCGGCCAAGTTCCGTTCAATGGAAGGTCGCTTCGCGTCGCCGGTGTTTCCGGGCGAACAACTCACCATCGAGATGTGGAACGAAGGCGCCGGCGAATGCATTTTCCAGACTCGCGGCGAAGACGGTCGCGTCGTGCTGGTCGGTGGCCGCCACACGTTCGACGCCTAGTTAGTTCCCCTTCGGGGGATCCATGGGTTTCGCGAAAGCGATTCCTCGCCTGACTACCGAGCCGGTGTTCCTGCGGGGGAGTCTCACTCCGGAACTGATCAGAGCCGAGGCGCAGGCAGGATTTTTCTTAGCCAGTAAAAGCGGGGGCGACGGGATCGGCAGCAACCGAAGTTGTCGTTGTC
>JBIIAM010000005.1:0-299720 GCA_044239895.1 Acidimicrobiales bacterium
ATTCCGCGTTCAACACTGCAGCCTCAGCGGATGGAGCATTTTCTGTATCGACGATCGCGATTGACCCGGTTGGGCGAGCGGTCATTGGTGGCCCATCGAATATTTCACCGAAACGATTTATCCGCCGCTACTTCCTCGAATACACAGCTCCGGGAGTGCCCCCTGCGCCAACAGCAGTTCCTGGCGACGGCCAGGCCACCGTCACTGTTGCGGCTGGCAGTGGCACGGCGCCGACGAGTTACACAGTTACCGCAGTCGGGACAACCCCGGCCAAGACATGCACGGTCACCGGTTCTTCCGGTTCGTGTGTGATCACGGGGCTTACAAACGGAACGGCCTACACGTTTACGGCTACTGCGACGAACACTGATCCGGCAGCAACGTCGGGGTCTTCATCAGCTTCCAATGCCGTGACCCCCGTGGTGAACCCGATCTTCCTGGCGGCATCGGTAAACACCGCCGGAACATATGTGACGCTGACCTATAACAAATCGCTTGCTGCAACCACAGCGCCAACCACTGCGTTCACGGTCAACTCGGGTGGCAGTGCCAACACCGTGACGTCAGTATCGGTGAGCGGATCAACGGTGATCCTTGGGCTGACCCGGACAGTTGGCATTGGTCAGGTCGTGACTGTTGCGTACGCAGCGCCAACGGCGGACGGGGCGACGACGAACTCGGCGATTCAGAACCTTGCCGGTGACGATGCATTTGCGCTGAGTACCACGACGATTCCAAACAACTCAGCCGCTGACGTCACTTTGCCGACCTATGTCTCCTCGGCCACAAACATCGGCGGAACAACAATCGCCCTCACCTATAGCGAGGCTCTTGCGGCGGCAACTGCTCTATCGAGTGCTTTCACGGTTCTTGTGGACGGAGCTCCGGCAACTGTCGGATCTGTTTCTGTGAGTGGAGACAAAGTCACGCTCGGCGTGAGTCCTTCAATTCTTTCGGGCCAGGTCGTCACTGTTGCGTACGCAGCGCCAACAGCAAGCGCCTCAACGACGAACCCGGCCGTTCAAGACGTCTCTGGTCTCGACGCGGCAGCATTGGCTGAATCCTCGGTCACGAATAATTCGTTGAAGCTTGCAACCTGTCTTGCCGGGTACGGCCTTGGTGGAGTGGGCGGAACTACTCGGGCGAACGCGAGCGGTGGTGACGGCTGCGTGATCGTCGAATACGGATCGACTTCGGAGCAGTTCAGTTACATCGGCGAGCCGTATTCATGGACGGTGCCTGCAGGTGTCTCGTCAGTGAAGTTCAAGGTCTACGGCGCTGGCGGTGGCGGCATCACGACAGGCGGTGACATTGGCTCGGTCACCGCCTACGACGGTGGTCGCGGCGGTTATGCCGAAGGCACCTACACCGTTACTCCAGGACAAACGTTCAAGATCGTTGTTGGCGATGGCGGTATCGGCAACAACAACGTGAAGTCGCAAGAAGTTCGGTCGTTGACCTATACCTACAGAAGCAACGGTGTCGCAACGGTCTGGATCTCGGGAACAAATCCTTATGTCGCTGGGCAAACCGCGACGATCTCGGGAGCAGGAACTGGGTTTAACGGCACCTACACACTTGCAAGTTCCTCGGGAACGACTATCACCTACAACATCTCAGACCAATCGTATGCCAACCCTCAAGCCGCGGGAACGATGTCCGGCCTTGGGAAATGTGTGAACTCGGTACTTCCAGGGACATTCGGTGGCGGCGGCTCTGTCAGTAACCAAAAGTGCGGGACGACTGGTAACGGGATCGACACGTTCGCATCGGGTGGCGGCGGCTCGTCGGTGTACACCTTTTCCGCGACTCCAAGGCCAGTGGTTTCTGCTGGCGGCGGTGGCGGCGCGGGCGCGCAAGGAACTGGCGGCGCAGGCGGCGGAAATGATGAATCGGCTCTCACTGGCGGGGCTGGAGCCAACGGCGGCGGGTCGGGAACCGTTGGCGGCAAAGGGGCAACGCAAAGTGCAGCTGGAGCAGGAGGTGGCGCGGCAAGTCCCACGATTCCAGGGGCGTCCTCCGGTGGAGCAGGCGGAAATCCGGTAGGGAGTGGAGCTTCGGCTACTGATGCTGTTGGCGGTAACTCCACATCCGGTGGTGGTGGCGGCGGCGGCGGTTATTACGGTGGCGGCGCTGGTGGTACTGGTGGCGCTGGTGGCGGTGGTTCGAGCAAGGTTCACGCCATCGACCTCGTCGGCCCCAAATTGGCAACGGTGAATCCGGCGGTCCTTGGAACCAATGGCCTAGACCTCACGTTGACGTTCGACGAGTCGCTGAGTTCCACAACCGCAGCGATCTCTAACTACAAGGTCACCGTCGACGGCAAGACCGTGACGGTTTCCAGCAGGACAGTTTCGGGGACGACACTCAAGCTGACGCTAGCGACCCCGATTTCAAGTGATCAGACGGTTCTTGTCAGTTACACCGCGCCAAGTCCCCTTGATTCAGCGACGACCAACCTCGCGATTCAGGACACATCAGGTAACGATGCCGCCACGTTCACGAATCAGGCAGTGCAGAACAATTCGTCGCTTGGCCCCGATAAGACGCCTCCGAACTTCTCGTCGATGACCATTTCTGGTTCGCAGGTGACGCTTTCATTCGACGAGACATTGGCAACCTCGCCAGCGTTGAATAAGTCAGCGTTCACTGTCTTTGTAGATGAAACAGCACGAACGCCAACGAACGCAGTAGTGAGCGGCTCAACTGTTGTTCTTACGTTTGCTTCGGCAATTCCCTCAACTGCAGTTGTTACGGCAGCGTATGAAGCTCCCGCTGTGAACGCATCGACAGCAAACGTTGCTGTACAGGATCTCAATGGCAACGATGCTTTGTCATTCGCCAGGACGTACTCGCCGAATTCCACTGATTGGGAATGGACAACTCCGTTCAATTCCGCAACAAACACGCCGGTCGGTGGCTGTGATGGTGCGGGAAGCATCAATCGAGCCAAGAAGAAGTTGCTACCGAACGGGGTCAGTTACACGGTTGGAGTGACTGGAGATCATCTCTGCATCAATGACGTCACAGAATCGCTGAGTCAGCGCGGCGGCACAGCAGCTGACTTCGTGGCGACAGGGTTGGTTACCGAGCCCGGTCTGAAGTTGACGACGAGCAATGTGAATTGTCCAGCAAGTTCGATGTGTATTCCGCGCGGCACAATGACGCTTTCGTTTGATGAACCCGTCACAAATCCGGTGATGTCGTTTGCAGGTTGGGGTGGCGGTTCGAGCGGTTCCACGGCATGGAGCGAAATGTCGGTGGTCACCCCAGGGGTCACTGTCACGAGACTCAGTGGCACCAATATCGAAGTCGTCAATAACGGCACACATATTCAGCCGATAGTGAAGAACCCCTCGATTAGTTGCCAGACGAACTCAGGGTATGGCGCAACTGCGCAAGCAGGATGCGGCTCCTTCCAAATCAACGGAACCGTCACCACTGTTTCGTTTGACGTGATCCTCGGTACGGCTCGAGGGACTGGTTATCTGGACGCGTGGAACCTCACTGCGAGCATGTCGGAAGACTTTGGCCTTGTTCCCACGACCTATGAATCGGCTGGCGTTGCGAGCCATGGTGTTGGTGGATTGAAACTTGGCGCAACTGTTGCTGCCGATCAGGCTTCAGCGCTCTATGCAACAACAAATGCTGATGCTGTTCCTCGTTGGACGTCATTGGCGGGTAATCCAAAGGCCGATGACGGTGTCGCTGCTTGGGTGCAATCTCCTTCGATTGCGTTCGGCGCGTCGGGGACGACCTACAACACGCAGGTTGCCCTGAGTGGCCTGACTGCTTCGGCGAATCTCTGCGGCTGGATCGACTTCAACCGCGACGAAGTTTTCTCCTATAGCGAACGAGCTTGCGCAACCGATCCGGTTGCTGGTGCGACTACGGCCACGCTTTCATGGGTGGTGCCAGCGGTCGTGAAACCGGGGCTCACCTATGCGCGTGTTCGTCTGAGTTACGACACGCTGACCGTCTCCACAGGCAAGGTCGCATCAGGCGAAGTCGAGGATTACTCACTGACGATTCTCGCAACCGATGTCCCAATTTCGCTCGATGACACTTCAATCGGCGCAATGGGCGTCATGCAGGTGATCACTCCGTTGGCGAATGACCAGATTGATGGCTCCTATGACTGGACGCCGTCATCGGTGAAGCTGTGCACGCCCGATGAACTGCCGCCGGATTGTTCGGCCACGGTTCTCGAGGTCGATGGTGAAGGCACCTATCGGGTGCAGCCTGATGGAACTGTGCAGTTCACCCCGTTACCGACATACACAGGCACCGCCCGACCTGTCACTTATCAGGTGTCTGATACCGCTCCCATTCCGCGGGTGCGATCGGCAACAATTACGCCGACGGTACTTCCTGTTCCAACGGCAACTCCTCAAACAAAGACGTTGTTCCCAGGTGAGTCGGTTGCCTTCTCAGCGATCACTGGAACCGGTGGGCTGGCCAATGGCACCGGACTCGTCACTGCGGGCACGGGGGCCACTTGTCTCTATACCCCCAATACGACGACCTGCGATGCCGACAACTCTGTGACGATCGCGGGCGAAGGCACCTTCACGCTGGATCCTTCCACCGGCGTTGTCATCTACACGGCGGATGCCGGGGCGACGGCTAGTACGAAGGCGTCAATCACCTATCGCGTAACTGACTCTGTTGGCCAGATTGCGACCTCAACACTTACGCCGGTGATTACCCCTGCTCCGCCGGCTGCGACTGCGGAAACGAAGTCGGTGTTGCCTGGTGGCACGATCAGCTTCACAAACATCACTGGCACTTCTGGTTTGGCTTCGGGGACAGATTTGGTGACGTCGGGCGCAGGTGCGACGTGTTTGGTCAATGTTTTGGTAACGCCGAATACGTGTGGGACTGGTTTCACCAATGCCGATGGTGTGTGGTCGATTAATCAGGCCACTGGCGTTGTGACCTTCGTTGCGAATGACCCGTTGGCTTCGGGAACAAAAACGTCGGTGACGTATCGGGTGACCGATAGTGCTGGTCAAACAGCAACCTCGACGTTGACGCCAGTTGTTCCGCCGCCTCCGGTTGCGTTGAATGACACGCAGGAAACTGGAGCGTACGACACGAATCAGACGATTAGACCGTTAGTCAATGACGCGCCGGGGGCTGTGTCGGCTCCGTTGATTCTCTCAAGTTTGAAGTTCTGTCCGACTTCGGCGACTGCGCCGTTTACGTCAGCAAACTGCACACTGGTTCCGTCTCAGGGCAGCCCGTTGATTACCGCTGATGGCAAGTACTGGGTGGATCCCGCGACTGGTGTTGTGACGTTTGATCCCGATGCCGACTTCACCGGAACAGTGACTCAGCCGGTTCAGTATGTGGTTGCCGACAGTCTCGGTCAGCAGACCACGGCGAAGATCACGTTGATCGTGTCGAAACCGACACCACCGGCAGCGAGTCCTGAGACCAAGTCGGTTCTGCCAGGCGGCACGATCAACTTCACGAACATCACTGGCACTTCTGGTTTGGCTTCGGGGACAGATTTGGTGACGTCGGGCGCGGGTGCGACGTGTTTGGTCAATGTTTTGGTAACGCCAAATACGTGTGGCACTGGTTTCACGAACGCCGATGGTGTGTGGTCGATTGATCAGGCCACTGGTGTTGTGACGTTTGTTGCGAATGACCCGTTGGCTTCGGGAACAAAAACGCCGGTGACGTATCGGGTGACTGACATTGCTGGTCAAACAGCGACGTCGACGTTGACGCCGATTGTTCCGCCGCCCCCAGTTGCGTTGAATGACACGAAAACTGCTGGCGCGTACGACACGAATCAGACCATTTCGCCGTTGGATAATGACACCCCGGGCGCACCGAGCGCTCCGTTGGTTCTTTCCAGTCTGAAGTTCTGCCCGACTTCGGCCACGGCACCGTTCACATCAACGAACTGCTCGCTTGTGCCCAGCCAGGGCAATCCGTTGATTACGGCCGATGGCAAGTACTGGGTGGATCCGGCAACTGGTGTCGTGACATTCGATCCCGATTCCGACTTCACGGGAACAGTGACGGAGCCGGTCCAGTATGTGGTTGCCGACAGTCTTGGTCAGCAGGTCACGGCGAAGATCACGTTGATTGTTTCGAAGCCGACACCGCCAGCCGCAACGCCACAGACCAAGTCAGTTCTGCCTGGTGGCACAATCAACTTCACGAATATCACGGGTGCTTCTGGTTTGGCGACTGGAACTGATCTGGTGACGTCTGGTGTCGGGGCGACGTGTTTGGTGAATGTTTTGGTGACGCCGAATACGTGTGGGACTGGGTTTACGAACGCTGATGGTGTGTGGTCGATTGATCAGGCCACTGGCGTTGTGACGTTCGTTGCTAATAATCCTTTGGCGCAGGGCTCGAAAACGTCGGTGACCTATCGGGTGACTGATATTGCTGGTCAGACGGCAACCTCGACGTTGACGCCGGTTGTTCCGCCGCCTCCGGTTGCGTTGAATGACACGAAGGCTGCTGGTGCGTATGACACGAACCAAACCATCAGTCCGCTTGCGAATGACTCACCGGGTGCTGCCTCGGCTCCGTTGGTTCTCTCAAGTTTGAAGTTCTGTCCGGCGAGCGCGACTGCTCCGTTCACGTCAACGAACTGCAGTCTTGTTCCGTCTCAGGGCAGTCCGTTGATCACAGCTGACGGCAAGTATTGGGTTGACCCCGCCACTGGCGTGGTGACGTTTGATCCGGATGCCGACTTCACCGGAACGGTGACGGAGCCGGTCCAGTATGTGGTTGCCGACAGTCTTGGTCAGCAGACCACGGCGAAGATCACGTTGATTGTGTCGAAGCCGACACCGCCAGTAGCAACTGCAGAAACGAACTCAGTTCTACCTGGCGGCACGATCAGCTACACAACGATCACAGGCACGTCTGGTCTCGCGACAGGCACGGGCCTCGTCACGAGTGGTGTTGGGGCGACGTGTTTGTATACGCCGAACACGACCACGTGTGATGTGGACAATGTGGTGACGATTAATGGTCAGGGCACCTTCACTCTGGATCCGGCAACCGGCATCGTCACCTATGTCGCTGATCCGGGTGTTTCGCAGGGCACGAAAACCTCAATTACGTATCGCGTAACAGACATTGCTGGTCAAACAGCAACCTCGACGTTGACGCCGATTGTTCCGCCGCCCCCGGTCGCGCTCAATGACACGAAAGCTGCTGGCGCATACGACACGAACCAGACGATCAGTCCGCTTTCGAACGATTCTTCGGGTGCTGCGTCGGCTCCGTTGGTTCTCTCAAGTTTGAAGTTCTGCCCGACTTCGGCGACTGCGCCGTTCACGTCAACGAATTGTTCGCTTGTTCCCAGCGAGGGCAGCCCCTTGATTACGGCCGATGGCAAATACTGGGTGAATCCGGCGACTGGTGTAGTGACGTTTGATCCGAATGTTGGCTTTACCGGCACAGTGACGCAGCCAGTTCAGTACGTAGTTGCCGATTCGTTGGGTCAGCAAACCACGGCGAAGATCACGTTGAGTGTCTCGATGCCGACACCGCCAGCCGCAACGCCGCAGACCAAGTCAGTTCTGCCTGGCGGCACAATCAGCTTCACGAACATCACTGGTGGTTCAGGTCTGGCGACCGGAACTGATTTGCAGACGAGCGGTGCTGGTGTGACGTGCCTGTACACGCCGAACACAACAACCTGTGATGCGGACAATGTTGTGACTATTGCTGGCCAGGGCACGTTCACTCTTGATCCTGCAACTGGCGTTGTCACCTATGTCGCAGATCCGGGTGTCACCCAGGGTACGAAGACCTCAATCACCTATCGAGTCACAGACATTGCTGGTCAAATAGCAACCTCGACGTTGACACCGGTTATCCCGCCGCCGCCTGTCGCGAACAATGACACGCAGCCAGCTGGTGCTTATGACACGAACCAGACGATTAGACCGTTAACGAATGACGCTGCGGGTGCGCCGAGCGCGCCGTTGTTGTTGAGCTCGTTGAAGTTCTGTCCGACTTCGGCGACTGCGCCGTTCACATCAACCAACTGCAGCCTTGTGCCAAGCCAGGGCAATCCGTTGATTACGGCCGATGGCAAGTACTGGGTGGATCCGGCAACTGGTGAGGTCACGTTTGATCCGAATGTTGGCTTTACCGGCACAGTGACGCAGCCAGTTCAGTACGTAGTTGCCGATTCGTTGGGTCAGCAAACCACGGCGAAGATCACGTTGAGTGTCTCGATGCCGACACCACCAGCCGCAACGCCGCAGACCAAGTCGGTCCTCCCTGGCGGAACAATCAACTTCACGAACATCACTGGTGGTTCTGGTCTTGCGACTGGAACCGGTTTGCAGACGAGTGGTGCTGGTGTGACGTGTCTGTACGCGCCAAATACAACGACATGTGAATCTGATAATTCGGTGACCATCACTGGTCAGGGCACGTTCACGCTTGATCCGGCGACTGGTGTCGTTACCTATGTCGCTGATATCGGGATCACGCCGGGTACGAAGGCGTCGATTACCTATCGGGTGACTGACAGCGCTGGTCAGACAGCAACCTCGACGTTGACCCCGTTTGTTCCCCCGCCTCCGGTTGCAGTTGATGACACAAACATCAACGATTACGACACCAATCAATTGATCACGCCGATGGCGAACGATGTCGCCGGGGATCAAACGGCACCACTGGTGGTTTCAAGCCTGAAGTTCTGCCCGACTTCGGCAACTGCGCCGTTCACGTCAACAAACTGCACACTGGTTCCGTCTCAGGGCAGCCCATTGGTGACACCTGACGGCAAGTATTGGGTCAACCCGGCAACTGGCGTGGTCACCTTTGATCCTGAAGCAGGATTCATTGGTGTCGTGACCGTGCCGATTCACTATGTGGTCGCCGATGCCTTGGCCCGAGTCGTGAGTGCAAAGATCACGCCTGAAGTGCGGCCTCCGCTAGCGCCGACTGCGAATCCGACCGAGACGTTTGGCGTCCGAAGCGAGGTTCAGAACTCAGATTTGCTGGACAACGATTTCCCGGGCCACTCGAGCATTCCTCTTGCGCTTTCGACCATTCGTCTTTGCGACGATGGCGAGTTAGCGCCAGGTTGTTCGGCATTCCGTGTGACGGTTCTTGACGTCGGGGAATACGTCCTCGATCCGGCAACCGGTGTGGTTTCGTTCACCCCGGAATCCGACTTCATCGGTACTGCTGACTCTGTTCCTTACATGGTTGCCGATGAAATGGGTCGAGTTGTCTCGTCGACGTACACGCCGACTGTGGTTGACCCGCCGGTTCTCGCCGACGACTCCGGACTTTCGGAACAAGGTGTTGCTCAACGCATAGCAATCTTTGGCAACGACTCTCCTGCAAACGAGGGAGTCCCGTTTGATCTCGCCACGCTTCGTCTCTGCCGTCCATCCGATACCCCGCCAGAGTGCTCTCAGATGTCTGTTTCGATTGCTGGGGAAGGAACGTATCTGGTCAATACCGATGGCACCGTTACGTTTACCCCTGAACCAGATTTCATCGGTGTGGCGACTCCCATCGCCTATCTCGTGGCCGATGTGCTGGGTCAGATCGTCTGGGCAACGATTCACCCGACAGTCACTCCGCTCCCGGAAACGATCACGATTGCCGGACAGCAGCTCCCAATGACGGGCTTTGATCTACTCGGCCTCCTCGGCTGGGCCGTTCTGTTGCTGGCCGCAGGGTTCGTGTTGATGACGCTGCACAGAAGGAACTCGGCGAGGTGACAGAGTTGTCTCTGCGCCGGGAGAATGGGCATTTGCCATTCAGATGATCTGGCGTTGTCCGTCACCCCGATCGGGAGATCATCGTTGAGCATCAATCTCGTCGTGCTGGGCCTCGCGGTCGCGGCGTCACCGCTACCGATTCTTGCCGCCGTGCTGATGATGGCTTCGTCCCAGAGAATCCGCGGTGCGGTCGCTCTTGCTTCGGGTTGGTTCGTCTCCATCGGCGCCTCGTGCGCAGCGGTGATGATTCTTGGTGACTCGATACCGAAGACCGATGGTCATCCGAATCCGAAAATTCTCGGTTTGGCCGATATCGCTTTCGGCCTCCTCGTCGGGTTCTTTGCCGTGCGCGAATGGCGAAAGTTCAGGCGGAATCCTGACGCGTCGATTCCGAAATGGCTCGACAAAGTTGGCTCAATGTCGATCGTGTTCGCGTTCGGCCTCGGCCTCTTCCTGCCGCCGACCGTGATCGCGTTTGCCGCCGGAAGCGAGATTGCCCGACAGCAACTAGATATGTCCGCCGAGTGGATTGCGGTGCTGGTGTTCTCGCTCATCGGCTCAATCGGTGTCGTCACACCGATTCTCATCGTCGCCAGTCAGCCATCGAAATCCCGCCGTCGGCTTTCGACATGGCAGGAGTGGCTGCAAGGCCATTGGCAGGAAGTTCTGGTGATACTCCTCGCCTTGATCGCCGGCTATTTGATGGCGAAGGGTATCTGGACGCTTAACCGCTAATGATGATGTTCTCGATGCCGATCTCGGGTTCGGGATAGCGCATTTCTAGGGCCTCGAGTTTGTCGATGAGCAACTGGGAGACCACGAGGTTTCGATACCACTTCTTGTCGGCCGGGACGACGTACCAGGGCGCCTGCTTCGTCGACGTTTCGCTGATCGCTTGTTCATAGGCCGCCGTGTACGAATCCCAATGGGAGCGTTCAGCGATGTCCCCATGCTCGAACTTCCAATGTTTCGAGGGGTTGTCGATGCGTTCCTGGAGCCGGGAGCGCTGCTCGTCCTTCGAAATATGCAGGAACAACTTCACGATTGTGGTGCCCTCATCGACGAGCATTTGTTCGAAGTTGCGGATGTGGTCGAATCGGCGTTCCCAAATCTGTTTCGGGACGAGTTCATTCACGCGCACGACAAGAACATCTTCATAATGGCTGCGGTTAAAGATGGCCATGTGTCCCTGGCGGGGAGTCTGTTCGTGTACCCGCCACAAATAGTCGTGCGCTAGTTCTACGTCGTTGGGGCGTTTGAAGTTGGCCACTTTCACGCCAACCGGGTTGATGGTCCGGAACACGTGTTTGATGGTTCCGTCCTTGCCCGAGGTGTCCATGCCTTGAATAACGATGAGGAACTTGTGCATCGATTCCGCATAAAGCATCTGCTGCAGGTCAGCGAGTCGATCGTTTAGGGCGCTGAGTACTTCCGGAGCGGTCTGCTTGTCGCCCGAGTAATTACCGGTGGAACTTGTTGACCAATCGTCGAGGCTCACGTCGGCGCCGGGTTGGACCCGGAACTGCTCGGGATTGATGTGCAGAGTTGTCATACCCCCATCATTGCCGCAGAACGAATCTTGGGTGGATGCGAGTAAGTTCGACTCGTGCCTCGGATGAGACTGGGTGTTGCCCTACTTCTGCCAGAACCGCTGGCGACGGGTGTTGATGCACTCCGTCTCGCGTGCGACGACGGTGCGCTTGACCGCATGGTGCCGCACATCACGCTGGTCCCACCCGTGAATGTGAGGGCCGAGGATCTTGGCGACGCCCTCCGTGTTCTGCGAGCGGCGGCGGAGCAGACAAAGCCATTCACGGTAAGGCTTGGTCCGCCGGAGACGTTTCTGCCGACCACGCCGACCCTGCATCTCGGAGTCCGCGAACCGAAGGGTTCGGAAGGCTCGCTCGGGTTGCTGCGTGATGCGGTGTTTCAAGCTCCGCTCGAAAGGCCGCTCTCGAACCAGTTTGTCCCTCACGTGACGATTTCCGACGACATGAACGAGTTGAGGATCGCCGCATCAATCGAGGCGCTCGCGGGATTCACCGCCACGTGCACGTTCGAGCGGGTGCATTTGCTCGAGGAACAACGATACGGGGATGCGCATCGTCGGTGGGTTCCGATCGCAGACTTTCGATTTACGCCAAGAGTGATCGTGGGGCGCGGTGGAGTTGAGCTCGAACTTTTGGTTACCCAGCTCCTGGACCCCGAGGCCCGATTGTTCGAGTCAATCGAGATGGCGTCAATCGATGATGTCCCGGCCACCGGAGACCACCCGTCGTTCGCCGAATCGGTGATTGTGACGGCCCGCCGCTCCGGGGTTGTCGTTGGTGTTGCGCGTGGATTCGCGACGACCGAGGACTCGAAACTCGTCTCCGTCGTCGTGGCCGCTGATCAGCGAGGCCAAGGAATCGGACGTCAGATCACTGCGGCGTTCACCCATGCCGCTTCGATGGTCTAATCAACCGACAACTGTGCCGAACGATGTTGTTTCAGCTTCCCTTGTGGGCTTTCCGCTCGGCGATACGGCGACCGACCATGGATCCGATCGAACGGGCCGCATTGTCGACCGTGACTTTTGGGGTAGATGACGGAGGAGTATCTGCGTTCGATCGGGATGCTTTTCCGGAACCGATCCGGGCCACTTTTCCGAGTCCTTTGCCGACTACGGCTCCAGCGGTGCGGCCGGTTGCTTCCATCTGGTCGCCGCGGCGCTCGTCGGCCTGCGAAGCACCCTCATCGAATGATCGAGTCATCTTCAGCCCGAGCGTGAGTGAAACCCACGCGATGGCGATGGCTATGACAAAAAGAAGAACACCCCACACCCAACCGATGGGGGTGCGGGGTGTTCCCGAAAGTGCAAACAAAATCACCACGGCGAGTACACCTGCAGCCGATGCAATTGCTCCGGCCAGTACCCGCACGAAGAGCATGATGATCAGTCGAGCGGAAGACTGAGCATGCGCAGTGCGTTGCCGCGGGCGATCTTGTAAACGTCCTCATCGCTGAGGTCGACGACCATGTCGCGGAAGATCTGCTCGGTGTCGGGCCACGTGGAATCTGAGTGCGGGTAGTCCGTCTCGAAGGTCACGTTGTCGACACCGATCGACTCGAGGTTCTTGAGGCCAAAGTTGTCGCGGAAGAAGCAAGCGAAAACCTGACGACGGAAGTAGAACTCGGGAGTCTCGGGAACAGCGGTGGTGTCGAACGCCCAGCCGCGGAATTCCTTCCAGACGCTGTGGGCACGCTCGAGGGCGTAGGGGATCCACCCCATCTGACCTTCGGAGTACGCAAGCTTCAGCGTGGGATGACGGACAAGGACACCGGAGAAGATCCAGTCAGCCAGTGAACCCATCGCATTGTTGAAGCTGAGCGTGGCCTGAACGCCGGCGGGAGCGTCGGGCGAGGTGGCCGGCATGCGCGATGACGAACCGATGTGCATGTTGATGACGGTGTCTGTGTCGGCGCAGGCCTGGAAGAAGGGCTCCCAGTAACCGGTGTGGATCGACGGAAGATCGAGGAACGGCGGGATCTCCGAGAAGCACACGGCGTGCACGCCACGGGCGGCGTTACGACGAACTTCAGCAGCGGCGAGATCGGCATCCCAAAGAGGAACGATGATGAGCGGGATGAGGCGTCCAACGCCGGCGCCGCCGCACCATTCTTCGACCATCCAGTCGTTGTACGCCTTCACGCAGAGGAGGGCGAGTTCCTTGTCCTTCGCCTCGGTGAAGGTCTGGCCGCAGAAGCGAGGGAAGGTGGGGAAACAGAGGGACATTTCGGTGTGGTTGACGTCCATGTCCTCGAGGCGTGCGGTCTGATCCCAGCATCCCTTACGCATCTCGTCATACGTGACGGGCATAAGTGTGCGCTCTTCGATCGGGAAGCCGACGGCGGCGATGATGCGGCGCAGCGGAACCTGAAGGTCCTCGTAGAGCCAGAAGTCAGCAAGCTTTCCTGCGGTCGAGTTCTTGTCGACGATGTCGAACGTGTAGTTCATGCCGTTGAACTGAAGGTTGTCGACGCGAAGACGCTCGACGCGCGGTCCGATGTCGCGGTACTTGGCGGGAAGACGGTCCTGCCAAACGTTCGGCGGTTCGATGATGTGATCGTCAACACTGACGAACTTCGGGATGTATCGCTTTGTGTCGGTGGTTCCGGGTGCGGGTGCGGTGAGCGTCATGGTTGAGATCTCCTCGGTGGAGCCGTCCGGCCATGCCGGACGGTGACGGTGCCGAAGGTTCCCCCCGGCGTGAATCGAACTCTATTGGAAAACCTGACGACCCGTCAGGTTGGGCCGACGATTCTTCCGGACAGCCCCGTTGGCGGCCACGGAAAGGCTTTGCGGTCGAGGTGCCGGACCTGACGAATCGTCAGACCGTCGCCTACGATCGCCATTCCGGACCGAACACGCCCCCTCGGAGTCGTCCATGGATCTCAATTTCACTGCAGCCGAAGAGTCCTTCCGGGCTGAGGCCCGAGCCTGGCTCGAGGCCAACGTTCCGCACAATCTGCCCTCGGGTGACACTCGTGAAGGTTTCGATCTCCACGTGCTCTGGGAAAAGAAGCTCTATGACGCCCGATGGTCGGCCGTCTCATGGCCGACCGAGTTCGGTGGCCGCGGATCTTCTCTCTGGGAATGGCTGATCTTCGAAGAGGAGTACTACCGCGCTGGTGGCCCTCAGCGAGTCACTCAGAACGGCATCTTCTTGCTCGCCCCAACGATCTTCGAGTTCGGCACCGAAGAGCAGAAGGCCACCTTCCTCCCGCGCATGGCTGCTGCCGACGATCTCTGGTGTCAGGGTTGGTCCGAACCCGATGCCGGTTCCGATCTCGCCGGCATCAAGAGCCGAGCAACACGCGACGATGCTGCCGGCGGCTGGATCCTCAACGGACAGAAGACTTGGACCACCCGTGGCGCATTCTGCAATTGGGTATTCGGCCTGTTCCGCACGGATCCCGATGCCGCCCGCCACTCGGGTATGACCTACATGATGGTTCCACTCGATGCGCCTGGCGTGACGGTGCGCGGAGTCGAGCGTCTCGATGGAGATGAAGGGTTCGCCGAGGTATTCCTCGACGATGTCTTTGTTTCCGATGACCTAGTTCTTGGTGGAGTGAACGAAGGCTGGGGAGTCGCCATGGCGACGACGTCCTCCGAGCGTGGCCTCACCTTACGATCGCCGGGTCGTTTCTGTGCCGCCGCCGATCGTCTCGTCGATCTCTGGAAGCGTCAGTCGCAGGTCGGCACCTCCGATCCATCACTGCGCGACGCGGTTGCCCAATCATGGATGGAAGCCGAGGCCTACCGACTCGCCACCCTCGCCGACGTCAGCGGCCTGGTCGAGGGCAACTCGACGGGGGCCCGTTCGAGTCTCACCAAGATCTTCTGGTCGGAACTCGACGTCAACCTCAACGAGACGGCAGTCCGACTTCTTGGTCCGGCTGGCGAACTCATCGAAGGTTCGCCAGATGCAATCGATGATGGCGCCTGGATGAAGGCATTCGAGTTCTCCCTCTCCGGTCCCATCTATGCAGGGACCAACGAGATCCAACGCAACGTCGTCGCCGAGCGCGTGCTCGGCCTCCCCCGGAAGTAGGCCTGCGAAATGCGTTTCGCTTTTACCGACGACCAACTGTTGTTCCGCGACACGGTTGGTGAATTGTTCGCCAAGGAATGCCCACCCGAAGCGGTGCGCTGGAGCTGGAACGACACCAACGGTCGCAACCCGGAACTCTGGGCGACTCTGGCTGAGATGGGCGTAACTGGTCTCACTGTTCCCGAGAGCCACGGTGGCATGGGAATGAACGAGGTCGACCTCCTCCCGATTCTCACCGAAGCGGGTCGTTACGCGTTTCCCGGTCCGATCGTCGAAACCATCGCCGTAGCGGCTCCGCTGCTTGCTGAATCTGCGCCAGCTGCGATCGCTGAACGTTGGTTGCCAGGAATTGCCGACGGTTCGGTCATCGCGACGGTCGCACTCACCGGTCAACCCTTCGTGACCGATGCGCATATCGCCGATGTCCTGCTCGCCCAGCGCGACGATCGCATCTTCGCGGTGCCCGCCGAGAACCTGCGGCTCACGCCTCAGACGTCAGTCGATGGCGCACGGCGCTTGTTCGTCGCTGAATGGGACGAAGCCGATGCCGAGTTGATCGCCTCCGGCGACGAAGGCCTTCGCTGCGCGGATCGCGCCTTCAACCGTGGCGCAGCGGCAACGGCGGCGGTCCTGATCGGACTTTCCGAGCAGATGATCGCCACGACCGTTGCCTATGTCGGCGAGCGCAAGCAGTTCGGTGTTCCGATCGGCAGCTTCCAGGCTGTCAAGCATCACCTTGCCGATGCCGAACTCAAGGTTTCGTTCGCCCGCCCAACGGTTTGGAATGCGGCTTATTCGATTGCTCACAACGTTCCCGACGTTGATCGCGATGTTTCGATGGCGAAGTGTTTCGCTTCCGATGCCGCCGAAGTTGCGAGTCGCAAAGCGCTTCAGTGTCATGGAGCGATTGGTTATACGACCGAGCACGACCTTCACTTCTGGCTCAAGCGCTCATGGGCGCTCGCGGCTGCATGGGGTGACGCAGCCTGGCATCGTCGTCGCGTCGCCCACCTGTTGCTCGATCAGGTCTGACAACTGTCGATGACAGACACGACGACGGTTGCTGGTCTCTACTCGCGCTGTCTTCGTGCCGCCGGCGTCGTGCGCGCCTTCGCCGCCCCGGGCCACGGTCTGCCACGTCCGGATGGTGTCCGGATCATTGATGTCGCATCAGCGGAACTCGCTGTGCTTCTTGCTGATGCCGACGGGCGCCTCTCTCGTTCCCCCAATGCTCGTCCGGGATTAGCCCTTCTGCCCGGCCCCCGCATCCGCCTCGGATCCCAACCGGGCGAGATCTGCGATCCATGGGAACTCGATGAGATCGATGCACTTCCTGCAGCTATCGCCGGTTGGAGTTTCGGTCAGGTACACGCGTCGGTGGAGATCGAACTCCTTCTCGATTTCGACGCACCAGTGCCCGCCGATCTCGAACCGATCACGTTTAATCCGGGTGACCAGCTGATGCGGCTTTCACCAAGCCTCGCGCCGTTCGAAACGTTCATTGTCGTAGGACCAGGTGTCGTGCGCGAGGGGCAGGCGGCGGGCGTCCTTGAAGCAGCAGAACGAATCGGCGCCGGTGTTGTTTGCACGCCCGGCGCCTTCGGAGTGATGCCGATCGACCATCCGCTCTGGCGAGGTGTCGTCGGCCTGCAGACTGACGACGCAGAACTCTCCGGTGTCTCGGCCGCCGAACTGGTGATCATCGCCGGCATTGACTCTGCCGAGATCGGTTCGGTTATCCCGCCCGACGCCCAGGTTCTCGAGGTTGAACCATGGCACCTCGGCCTGATGGCACATCATTGGCCCGAACCGGATCCTGAGAAGGATCAGATCGTCGGATCAGCACTTGTTTCCGCACTCGCCACCGTGGTTGCGAAGGGACGCAATGACGATTCGGTTCCGTTGCATCCGGTCAGAGCGCTCATGGACGTAATCGAGGTGCTCGGCCCAGATGCAGTCGTCGCCGTTGATCCTGGCCCGGCCGCGCTCTGGATTGCGCGCGGTCTCGTAGCGGCACCCGCCGGTCAGGTCGTCGTCCCCGGACTTCCCGTGAAGGGTTTCGCAGTCGCCGCCGCGCTGGTGGCGGGCCTCGACGATCGCACGGCACTCGCGATCGCAACGGCACCGACTGATTCGTGCACCGATGAGCTACTCGACCTCGCCGCTGTTCTTGATGTCGCCATTGTCCTTGAGGTCTGGGGGGCTGACGCCGCATGGGAACAGTCCTCAGATCATCGAGCGGGCTTAGTTGGTGCGATGAGCGAGGACGGCGTCTCGGTACTCGCCGCACCTGTGGACTTCGGCGCAACCGCGGATCTCGTCGACATCGCCGGAACAGTTGACGCGTGGATGCCGGACGCAGAGCAGGGCGTCATCGGCCTCGGCGGCATCGCCAACTAGATCCCGGACGCGGAACGGGGCCGACCTTTCGGTCGACCCCGTTCGGACGTGCGTTGTCAGTTCGTGGTTCGATCAGCCACCGATGGGAAGATCAATGCCACCGGGAAGCGAGATGGTCTTGTCCTCGCAGAAGGCGTGGATGCCTTCCGGGCCGAGCTCACGGCCGACGCCGGAGTTCTTGAAGCCACCGAACGGGCCGTTGAAGTCCATGCCCTGCGTGGTGTTGACCGCAAAGGTTCCGGTGCGGACGCGACGGGCGACGCCGATGCCCTTCTCGATGTCGGACGTGTAGCACGCACCGGCAAGGCCGTAATCGTTGTCGTTGGCAATGGCGATGGCGTCTTCAAGGGTGTCGTACTGGATAAGTGACAACACCGGGCCGAAGATCTCTTCGCGGGCGATGGTCATGTCGTTGGTGACGTCGGCGAAAAGGGTGGGGGACACGAAGTGACCCGTGGCCTCGTCGGGACGACCGCCGCCGACGACGACAGTTGCGCCTTCAGCAATGCCCTTGGCGATGTAGCCCTCGACACGCTCACGCTGACGCTCGGCGATGAGCGGTCCGCAGAGGTTGTCGGGGTTGGTCGGATCACCAGTGATCTGCGCGGCGACTGCAGCGGCGAGTGCGTCGCGGATTTCGGCGTAGCGGCTCTTCGGAGCAAGGACGCGGGTGAGAGCGACACAGGCCTGGCCGTTGTTCATGAGGCCGCCACCGATGATCATGGGGATGGTCGTATCGAGGTCTGCATCATCACAGATGATGGCGGCGGACTTGCCGCCGAGTTCGAGCGTGCAACGCTTGAGCTGCTCGCCACAGATCGCACCGATCTTGCGACCGGCTGCTGTTGAACCGGTGAAGCTCACCTTGTTGATATCGGGATGACGGACGAGGTGCTCGCCAACTTCGCGGTCGGCGGGAACGATGTTGATGACACCGGCCGGAACTCCGGCTTCGATGAGGACCTCGGCGAGGAGGTTCGCGTCGAGCGGCGTCTCGGGGGCGGGCTTGAGCACGATCGTCGAACCTGATGCGAGCACGGGGCCGACCTTGAGGGTCGTGATGAAGAGCGGAACGTTCCAGGGGATGATGCCGGCGCAGACGCCGACCGGCTCGCGGCGCACGATGATCTGGCCACCGAGGGCGCCATCACGGCGCTCTTCGAAGGGGAACTCAAGCGTGTGACGGGCGAACGAGTCGAGCACCATGGTGCTCGAGAGGACCTGTCCGAACATCGAGAAGTAATACGGTGCGCCGACCTCGTTGGTGATGAGGTTGGTGAACTCGTCCTGACGGGCTTTGATGCCGTCGGAGACGCGGGTGAGGAGTTCGGCACGCTGCTGCGGCGTCCAGGTGGACCATTCACCTTCGAATGCAGCCTTGGCGGCGGCAACGGCGCGATCCATGTCGGCATTGGTGGCGACCGGCACGGAGCCGATGACCTCTTCGGTGGTCGGCGAGAGAACCTTGAGAGTCTCGTTGCCGGCGGGAGCGACCCATTCGCCGCCGATGAAGAACTTGTCGTACGTGTACATGGTTTCCCCTTTGGATGCGGGCCTGCGCCCGGAATCAGTGCCGTCCGGGGCTTATGTGGCCAGCCGAATCAACAGGGGAAATGTACCCGCCGGATGCCCGTTGCGACAGATCGGCGCTATCCGACCCGATTCAGGTCGTCAACGATCTCGAGAAGATCGCCCATGGCGAAGGAGTCCACCGCAGCTACCCGGGGCACATAGCTGGCCGGAACTCGGCACATTCTGAGCAATCGGTGCACGCGACCTTGCCGTCTTTGACACGATGGAGTCCCGAAGCCCCGTCTGTGGTCTCGCCGGAAGGAACCTCCTCATGCAGCTTGGAATGGTCGGACTTGGCCGAATGGGCGCCAATCTCGTTCGGCGCCTTGTTCGTGACGGGCACACGTGTGTTGTGTTCGATGTCGATGGTGAAGCGGTTTCCCGCCTTGCAGCGGAGAGCGACGCGATCACCGGATCAGCCGATCTCGGCGATTTCGTGGCGAAGCTCGATGTTCCTCGCGCCGCATGGATCATGGTGCCAGCCGCCTATGCCGGCGGAACGGTCGATGATTTGGCGGCCCTCATGGAGCCCGGCGACATCGTGATCGACGGTGGCAACACCTATTACCGCGATGACGTTGATCGGGCCGAAGCCCTCGGCCCAAAGGGCATTCATTACGTCGACGTCGGAACGAGCGGCGGCGTGTTTGGCCTTGAGCGTGGGTTCTGCCTGATGATCGGAGGCGAGGATGACGTCGTAGCTCGCCTCGAACCGATCTTCCGCACGATCGCTCCCGGCGCGGGTGATGCCGACCGAACCCCGGGTCGCAGTGGTGACCTCGCTACCGAAGAGCTCGGATATCTCCATTGCGGTCCGGCTGGTGCAGGTCACTTCGTGAAGATGGTCCACAACGGCATCGAATACGGACTCATGGCTTCGTACGCGGAAGGCCTCAACATTCTGAAGCACGCCGATGTCGGAAATCGCTCGCACGAATCTGACGCCGAGACGACGCCGCTGCGCGACCCGAAGTACTACCAGTACGAAATCGACACACGCGCCGTGACGGAGGTGTGGAGGCGGGGAAGCGTTGTCGCCTCGTGGCTCCTTGATCTAACTGCCGCTGCTCTCGTTGATGATCCGGATCTCTCATCGTTCGGAGGACGCGTGAGTGACTCGGGTGAAGGGCGATGGACAAGCCTTGCGGCTATTGACGCTGGCGTACCCACACCGGTTCTCACGACTGCGCTTTTCGAGCGGTTCTCCTCGCGGGGTGAGGCTGATTACGCGGACAAGCTTCTGTCGGCGATGCGCAAACAGTTCGGTGGTCATGACGAGAAACCGGCTGGCGGCGTCTGAGCATGGCGGCGGCTGACGGGCAGACCGACGGCACTGCGAGGATCGCAATTGTCGACGGCGAAGCCGCGTTGACTCTCAGGGCGGGGCCGACTGAATTCACGGTGTTGCCTGAACTCGGTCTTCTCGGGGCGTCTCTCCGTCATAAAGAACGCGACTATCTCGATTTCCATGGTGGGCCGGACGCCGCTCGCGCCGGACACACCACTGGTCTGCCGCTGCTGTCACCGTGGGCGAACCGACTCGGCTCCGATTCTTTTCGCGTGGCCGGCAAAAAAGTGAATCTCGTCGACTCAAAGACAGTGCATCGCGACGCAAATGGATTGCCGATCCACGGCTTGATGATCGGAAGGGGTGCGTGGGAGTTGATCTCTCTACGCGGCCAAGTGGGATCAGCAAGTGCCGTCGCCCGTTTTGATGCCGCTGACGATGAGCGACTCACAGAGGCCTTCCCTTTCAAGCACACCATGACCGTTTCGTTCACCGTCTCACCGGGTCGCCTAACGGTGGCCACGACTCTTACGGCGACGGGGAAGCGCGCCGTTCCGGTGAGTTTCGGATGGCATCCCTACTTCAGGCTGCCGGATATCGACCGGGACAAGGTGCGGATCGGCATTCCCGCCCGCCGGCGCTTGGTGCTCGACGATCGCAACCTTCCTACTGGCGAGGAAGTAGCTGAGCCCGCGGAGATCCTGAAACTGGCAGGCCGGACCTATGACGACGGTTATCGCCTCGGGCGGGATCGGCAATTGCTCCTCTTCGGCGGCCGTCGGAGGTTGACCATCGTGCTCGATCGCGGTTATCCGTTCGCACAGGTCTATGCACCCGAAGGCGAGCAGTACGTTGCCCTTGAGCCGATGACCGCTTCCACCAACGCTCTGGTTTCAGGTGGGACCGACATGGTCGAACCTGGAAAGTCCTACACCGCAAGATTCGCAATTTCGCTCACATGAGCAGGAGCCCCGATGTCCGAAGTGCCTGAATCAATCGAACGCACCTCCCAGTGGTGGGAACTTGCTGCGCATCAATCCGAAATTGCGAATGTCCATCTTCGGGAGCTGTTCGCGCAGGATCCGACACGCGGCGAGCGCCTGAATCTGACGGTCGGCGATCTGTACGTTGACTACGCAAAGCAGCGAGTAACTGACGAGACGATGTCGCTGTTATTCGCACTGGCACGCAAAGCAAAGGTCGAGGAACTTCGCGACGCGATGTTCGCCGGAGATCACATCAACGTCACAGAGGACCGGGCCGTACTGCACGTCGCGCTCCGTGCTCCCCGTGATGCCGAGATCTCCACCGACGGACGGAACGTGGTTCCCGATGTCCACGAGGTGCTTGACCGCATGGCGGATTTCGCGGAGCGGGTCAGAACAGGCAAATGGACCGGACACACCGGTAAACGGATCCGCAACATCATCAACATCGGCATCGGCGGGAGCGACTTGGGGCCGCGCATGGCGTACGAGGCGCTGCTCCCTTATGCCGAACCGAATCTTGATGTTCGATTTGTATCGAATGTCGATGGCAACGAGTTCTTTGAGCTCACCCGTGACTTGGATCCGGCCGAAACCTTGTTCATCGTGGCGTCGAAGACATTCACAACTCTCGAAACAATGACGAACGCGCGTAGTGCACGCGATTGGGCGATGAATGTGCTCGGTGATGAAGCTGCTGTCGCCAAACACTTCGTCGCGGTTTCTACCAACGAGGTCGAGGTCGCGAAGTTTGGGATCGATACCGACAACATGTTCGGCTTCTGGGATTGGGTAGGTGGTCGCTACAGCTACGACTCTGCGATCGGCCTCTCGCTCATGCTCGCGATCGGTCCCGAGAACTTTCGCGACATGCTCACGGGCTTCCGCTTGATGGACGAGCATTTTCGCAACGCGCCGCTCGAACAAAACCTGCCGGCGATTCTTGGCTTGATAGGTGTTTGGAACGGGAACTTCTTCGGAGCAGAGACGCTGGCCGTGCTTCCATACAGCCACTATCTCGGTTCCCTCACGCCGTACCTCCAGCAACTTGCGATGGAAAGCAACGGAAAGTCTGTCGATCGATGGGGGCGCGTCGTCGGGACGCAAACGGGAGAGGTGGTGTGGGGACAGCCCGGCACCAACGGGCAACACGCCTTCTACCAACTCATTCATCAGGGCACGAAACTGATCCCAGCAGACTTCATCGGCATCGCCCGACCCGCCCACGACGTTGGTCCGCATCAAGACATCTTCATGGCGAACTTTTTCGCTCAACCTGAGGCACTCGCGTTCGGTCGCACGGCTGATCAGGTGCGGGTAGACGGTGTTCCCGAGAATCAAGTGGCGGCGCGAACGTTCTCTGGGAATCATCCGAGCACCTCGATACTGCTTCCCGATCTGACTCCGTCGGCGCTCGGACAACTCGTTGCGCTCTATGAGCACAAGACTTTTGTGCAGGGAGCGATCTGGGGGATCAACAGCTTTGATCAATGGGGCGTGGAACTGGGCAAGAAACTTGCGCAGACGATCGTTCCCGAGTTGACCGCAGAAGCCGAGCCGTCGTTGTCACACGATTCCTCCACGAACTCGCTCATTCGCCGTTTCCGGGCTCTGCGCCGCGCATGAAAGCTCTCGGAATCGACATCGGTGGCACGGGCGTGAAGGGTGCCGTGGTTGACACGAAGAAAGGTCGGTTGCTCACCGATCGCATCAGGGTTCCTACACCCAGTCCGGCTACTCCAGCCGCAGTAGCGGACACCGTGGCATCGATCGTCCGGCATTTCGAATGGACCGGCCCGATCGGCTGCACCTTCCCCGGAGTCGTCAGGGATGGAGTCGTCCACACCGCAGCGAACGTCGATAGCTCCTGGCTTGGGATTGACGCGGCCACGGTGGTCAGTTCGGCGACGGGGTGCGCGGTCACGATCGTGAACGACGCCGACGCGGCTGGTGAAGCGGAGACGTGTTTTGGTGCGGCTCGGGGGCGGGGCGGTGTGATCATGATGATCACGTTGGGAACCGGAATCGGATCAGCGCTGATGATCGATGGAACCCTTGTTCCGAATACCGAACTCGGTCACATCCCGTTCCGGGGTGGAGACGCCGAAGCATGGTCGGCGGCGTCGGTACGCGAACGACTTGAACTTGATTGGGACGAATGGGCAGCGCGGGTCGATGACTACCTGTGTCTGGTTGAGCGCCTCTTCTGGCCGGATCTGTTCATCATCGGTGGCGGAGTTTCAAAGAAGGCCGACAAGTTCATCCCGAGGCTCACATGCCGCACCCCGACGGTCCCAGCCACGCTGCTCAATCAGGCCGGCATCATCGGTGCTGCGATGGCAGTGCATCGCCATCGCAATCTGCACGGCACCGACGGGCAGTCGGTCGGCGCACGGAAACGTTGACGAAGCTCGCTCAGCGCGTGTGAAGCTCAGCGGGAAGATGGCTCAGATCAGAGAAGCGGAACAGGCTGAACGAGTGCTTCTGGGCGATGTGCATCGGCTTCACAACGCTCACTGAAGCGTGGAAGGCGACAAACCGTTCCCATTCCCACGGGACAGGATCGATGCCGAGCAGATGGCCGAGGCTCACCGCGTTTGTTCCGGAATGGGCGACGATCACAATCCGCGGCCCCGGGTCGGTCAGTTGCCACAGAGGTGGGAAACCGTTGAACCGGACGCAGTCGATGCTGCTTAGAAAATCAATGAGTCCGAACGTCACGCGGTCGTGGAAATCACGGAATGACTCGCCGCCCGGAATGCCAAGCCATTGCTCTTCAAGCGGCCGAACGCGACTCTCGGCGAAGACGCGCTCGACTACTTCGGTCGGGGTGTCCTGCCAAACCGGTGCCGTTATTTCCGCGAGCCAATCGTGGGTCTCCGGTTCGACGCCCAGGGCTTCGATGATGGGCGCCGCCGTCTGTTGCGCCCGGATGAGTGGTGACACGAGTATGCGATCGATGGCCTGTCCGGCGAATGCTTCGCCAAGAAGTTCGGCCTGACGGTGGCCCAACTCGGTCAGGACCGGGTTGTCGACCCCGCGTCCGTCAATGTCCCATTGCGGCTGTCCATGTCGGATGAAAATCAGTTCCATATCTTCAGTCTTCCTTTTCAGCCCCGGCCGGGACGACGCCGGGCGCGATTTGTCCAGCAACCACGGTGCCAGTGGCGGCGTAGGTCGGCCGCTTCGATCGGGACGGCGACGATGTGACCGGTGCCGCGGGGTATGTCCTGGTTACATCCGGGGCAGAGGTAGATCTTGTTGGCCTCGTAGGGCTGGATTCGTCGAACTTCGACCTCCATGCCGAGTGGATCGAACTCGGCGTCGCTTCCGGTCGTCATCGGATTAGCCGATGAAGGCCCAGATTACGAGCGCGATCACGACAGCGAATGCTGCGGCCACCATGACGTAGTCGAAGGGCGATCGGTGTTGTTGGCGATGCGGATTGAATCCCACATGACAAGTATCGCCGCTCTGGGCCCCCGATCGACACAGGTCCCTGGCCGAGGGTCTGTGAATGTTGGCTGGTATCGTCATTACCCATGCGTTCCCCCCGCGTTCTTTTGGCTGGAGTCGTCCTTGTTCTTGGGGCGACGGCCTTTGTGGCCTGCTCGTCCGGGTCGACTCCGATCGCCACGCCTTCCGATCCGGTACTGGCTGAAGGTCAGTCGATCTACAACCAGAACTGCGCGAGTTGTCATGGTGCAAACGGAGGAGGGGGCTTCGGGAAGAAGCTCGCCGGTGTCGTGGTGACGAAGTACCCGAACATCGCCGATCAGGAAGCGCTCATCGAGAACGGCAAAGGCTCAATGCCAGCGTTCGGTTCGAAGCTCACCGCCGAACAAATCACGGCCGTGACCCGGTACACACGAGAGGTGCTGGGAACCGAGCAGTAGGGATTTGCATTGGTTCGGATGGCCGTTGTTCGACTCGCCTCCGCTTCATAGTCTTCGAGAACTCAGTCTTTGAGTACTCAGTCGTTGACTACTCGGTGATGCAGATCGCCCGCCATCACGGCTTCGGCCGAAGTTTGCGGAGGGCACATGCTTGCCACGATTCCATCAGCGACTCTGTTCGGCGTCGACGGTGCGCCGGTGACGGTGGAGGTCCACGTCGGAAGTGGCCTCCCCGGTTTCACGGTGGTTGGACTTCCCGACACGTCCTGCCGTGAAGCGCGCGATCGCGTACGTGCGGCGTTGCTCACCTCTGGTTTCGAATGGCCAGACAAACGCACAACGGTCAATCTTGCGCCCACCTCGATCCGCAAGATCGGTTCGTCGCTGGATTTGGCCATAGCCATTGCGGTTCTTGTCGCCAGCGAGCAGGTACCGGTTGAAGCGATCGACGGGCGCGGCTTTGTCGGGGAGCTCGGGCTCGACGGAACGCTTAGGCATGTGCCGGGAATGCTCTCGCTTGTCGATGCGGTTCACTGCGGGCAGATCGTGGTTCCCCCGTCGTCGGTCTTTGAGGCGCAACTTGTTGCCGGCGATCGGGTTCGGTGCGCGCCGAATATGCGGTCGTTGGTTGATGCACTGATGGCGGAAGCCCCGTGGCCGCGCTTGCCGGATGAGCCACCTATTCCGCCGTCGGTTGATCCTCCTGAACTTTCAGAGGTTCGTGGTCATCCGATGGCGCGCACAGCCCTCGAGGTTGCCGCGGCAGGAGGTCATCATCTCCTGATGATCGGTCCACCGGGTGCGGGCAAAACGATGCTGGCGCAAAGACTTCCCGGGTTACTGCCCGATCTGGATGACGAGTGCGCGCTCGAAGCGACGCGAATCCACTCGGCCGCCGGCCTCGGGCTTCCCGGAGGACTCATCCGCCGCCCGCCGTTGCGCGCACCTCATCACGGGATCAGCGCTGTGGCGATGGTTGGCGGCGGAAGCATCCGCATTCGGCCCGGCGAAATTTCGCTGGCGCATACCGGCGTGCTCTTCCTTGATGAACTCGGAGAGTTCAGCGCGGTGGTGCTCGATTCGCTTCGACAACCTCTCGAAGAGGGCGCCATACGGATTGCTCGTGCCGAAACCAGAGTCGAAGTGCCCGCGAGGTTCCTCCTCGTGGCGGCGATGAACCCGTGTCCGTGTGGTGAGGGAGTGGTGCCGGCGGCTTGCCGTTGCACCGACCGATCTCTTGAGCGCTACCGGCGTCGAGTATCGGGTCCGCTTCTCGATCGATTCGATCTTCGTCTCGATGTTCACCGGCCTGATCCTCGCGAGCTTCTGCATGGCGATCCCGCAGAGACCACCGCGGAGGTTGCCCGCCGAGTGGCGCTTGTGCGCCAGCGTTCGTCCGACCGAGGCGTTCGTACGAACGCGGAACTCACCGGAAGGCAGCTTGAGCGATGCGCCCCTATGTCGGTTGCTGCGGCCGAGTTGGTCGAACGAGCATTGAATACGGGCCGACTTTCCGCGCGAGGGTTGCGTCGGGTTTGGCGAGTGGCGTTGACGATTGCGGATCTGGCGGGCGACAGCGGTGCGTTGACTGCCGGTCATGTGGCCAGTGCATTCCATCTGCGTGCGGAACCGGGTTTCCTTGCTGCGCCGAGAGCAGGCTGACCGCGTGGGTACGGTCGCTGGACCGCTTCCCGCCGAGGCGTTCGTCGTGTCTATGGCTCGACTCCCGAAGGTCGGCCCCTCGCGCCTTCGTTCGTTGCTCGAACGATATGAACCGGAGGAAGCCTGGTCCCACGTGCGATGTGGATCGGTTGATCCAGTTGTGGTTGTGAACCCGGGGCGGTTGGGCCCGGCCGCGATCATTAGTGGCTGGAAGCGGGCGGCCGAGACGCTGGATCCGCATAGCTACTGGCGCGCGCACATCGATGCCGACATCGGCGTTGCGATTCTCGGGTCGGAAACGTTTCCGCCGGTACTCGCTGAGGATGACGATCCGCCTGGGATTCTTTTCTGGAAAGGCGACATCGATCATCTGGCTGGAACTCGTGTGGGGATCGTCGGAACGCGCAAGGCCACTCGTTACGGAACCGATGTAGCCAACGCAATGGCGCGGGATCTGTCGGAGGCCGGCATCGCCGTCGTTTCCGGTCTTGCCCTCGGAATTGATGGTGCTGCGCACTCGGGTGCGGTCATGGCTGACGGTGCGCCCCCTATCGCTGTCGTGGGCTGTGGTCTTGATCGCGTCTACCCGCGCGAGCATCGCGCTCTCTGGCGTCGAGTAGCCGAGGTGGGTGTCGTGATCTCCGAGTACCCCCTCGGGGCTCCGGCCGCGGCTTGGCAGTTTCCAGCGCGCAACCGACTGATCGCCGCACTGTGCGATGTCCTCGTCGTCGTGGAGTCGCAATGCACCGGCGGCGCGCTCGGCACTGCCGTTGAAGCGGCGCGTCGCTCGCGTCCCGTGCTAGCGGTTCCGGGCCCGGTGACCGCGCCAAGTTCGGCGGGGACGAACCAGCTCCTCTACGACGGATGCAGCCCCGCACGCGACGCGACCGACGTCTTGCTGGCGCTGGGTCGCGAACCGGCAGCACGCCGCCGCGCCTCGGAACATCGGGTTCGGCCGGCGGGTGATGCTGCGTCGGTCCTCGAACAACTTCCGTGGCATGCAGTGTCGATCGAGCATGTCGTTGTCTCGACATCGCTGTCGCTGGGAACCGTTGCGTTAGCCCTTGAAGCACTTGAGGCCGATGGTTGGATCACACAGCGAGCCGGTTGGGTCGAGCGCCTCGGACGCGCCTCGGGGTCGTTATGACGCAAACTCCGCCGGCTGCGCATCCAACGGCTCGGATGACTGCCACAACTACAGTCATAGGTGTGCCCCCGGAGGCTGACCACTGGTCACTCGCGGATTTCGAAGCGTCGCTCACGTCCGTCGCTCCTGCAACGCTGCGCGCCTACCGCTCTGATCTCGAATCGTTCGTCGACTGGACAAACCGACTCGAAATTGAAAGCCCCGAATCAATCACCCGACTGATACTGCGCCGGTACATCGCGTACCTCGCCACACGAGGACTCGCCCGGCGGACGATTGCGCGCAAGGCGTCCTCGATCCGCCGCTACTTCGCCTGGCTCACGCGTACCGGCCGATTGACTGTTGATCCATCTGCTGGTCTGAGCGCGCCGGGGAGTACCGGCCGGTTGCCCAGGGTGTTGCGCGATGACGAACTGACGGTTGTTCTCGACAATCCTCCTGGCACGGTCGCCGATGATCCACCCGCGGTTCGCAGTCGGGACGATGCCGTGCTCGAACTCCTCTACGGAAGTGGACTCCGCGTCTCGGAACTGTGTGGTCTCAAGCCTGAGGATCTCGACCTTCAGCGTCGTCGTGTTGTCGTGTGGGGTAAAGGCTCGAAGCAGCGGGTGGTTCCACTAAGTCCGCCTTCCTGCGATGCGCTTGAGCAATGGCTGGGTCATGGTCGACGGGTGCTGGCAACGGCAGACTCGCCGGCCGATGCCGTTTTTCTGAATCGGAAGGGCGGACGCATGGGTACCCGCGACGTGCGACGCCTTCTTGATCGACGCTCGCCCTCGCCAACCCATCCCCACGCCCTCAGACACACATTCGCCACCCATTTGCTCGACGGTGGTGCCGATCTGCGCGCAGTGCAGGAACTCCTTGGGCATTCCGATCTTTCGACAACGCAGCACTACACCCACGTGAGCAAAGAACGTCTGCGCAACGTGGTCGACGCGACACACCCGCGCGCGTAAACGCGACACACCCGCGCGCGTAGAGCAGTTCATTAGCGCCACAGACGCCGCGATCCACAACCTTCCCCGGACCATTCCGAGAATCTCGGACATTGATTCAGGGGAGAACGCGTGTCTCGCGCTCTGGCTGTCGTACTTGTTGTTGTCTGTTTCCTCGCCGCGTCGATTCCTCCCGTCGGGGCTGCGGAATCATCGGCGACGCGCATCGATTACGTCCCACCGGTGGGTGCCCCGATCATCGATGGCTTCCGTCCACCCGACGAAATTTGGCAAGCAGGGAACCGCGGGATCGACTTCGGGACGCTGGCTGGTGACGCGGTGATGGCGGCCGCCGCCGGTCGCGTTGTATTCGCCGGCCCGGTAGGCGGTGCACTTCACGTCACCATCGAACACGGAGACGGGCTCCGCACGACCTATTCCTTCCTTGAAGAACTCAGTGTGCGGCGCGGAGGGGTGATCGGAGTTGGCGATGTTGTCGGAATTGCCGGCGGAGCGTTCCACTTCGGTGTGCGAGCACCTGACGGCACGTATCTTGATCCCGTCGCGCTCTTGGACGGAAGACTGCATCCGCGCGTGGTTCTCATCCCGGGAATCGATCAAGGGCTTGACGCTTTGGACGAACGAGAACGACAAAGTCTGTGGAGCACGCTTGTTGACAATGGCGCCGCCGCGTTGGAGTTCGCTCGGGAAACTGGTTCTTCCTGGCAGAAACTCGTTGCTCATTACGCGATGGAGTTCGATCCGGTGACCCACGTGGCTCGGGCGGCGAGCGCCTTCGAGCAGTGGCGCATCCAGCAGGGAAACTGCACGCCGACTTCGGCATCCATGCCGATCCGGTCCGAACAGCGTGTCGCCGTCCTCGTGAGCGGACTTGGAACGGGTAGCGGTTCCAATTCGGCATGGGAGATCGACACGGGAACACTCGGGTACGACAGCACCGATGTTGTCCGCTTCTCCTACGCAGGGGGCCGAGCGCCGGACGACTCGAATCCGGCGCGGGCGGCGCTTTCCCCCACGTTGGTCACCGCCTTCGACGCGATCGATAGTCAGCAGTCAATCGACGACTCGGCCGCTCGACTAGCAGATCTTCTCGAATCGGTGGCGGCGGCGCGTCCGGGAATTCCTATCGATGTACTGGCCCACTCGCAGGGAGGGATCGTGGCCCGGCTCGCGATCGGGCGATCAGAGGCCGGCGGTCATCTGCCCGAGGGAGTCGAAAACCTCGTGACCATCGGGACTCCGCATGGGGGAGCGCCATTGGCAACGGGGATCGAGACCCTGCGCACGGTTCCCGGTGGAGATGCCCCCCTAGCGATCATCAGGTCGAGTGGAGCGGCCGACGAGCTCGATGATCGGCATCCAGCGATCAGTCAGCTGAGCGAAACCTCAGCGATCATCGCCGAGATTCGTGACCGTCCGATGCCGGATCAGGTGAGGTTCGTTTCCCTGGGCGCAGCGGGCGATCTTGTGGTGCCGGGGACAGTGACGGCCGATTCCGCCGCCGAGAGTCACCGGATCTTGCCGTCGTCGATAGGGGCGCAGGCCCACGGGGATCTGGCGTCCGATCCCCGCACCACAAGGGAAATCGGCCTCGCGGTGGCCGGGATGCCGCTTGGTTGTCAGAGTCTCGGGGAGGCGGCCCGCTCCTACCTGACGGCGGAATCGGTGCGTGTGGCCGAGTCGGCGATGTCTGCAATGGGGGCGGGAATAGCACTGTCGCCCGCGCTTCAGGTCGGGGCTGCGATCCGAAGCGGGGAATAGCGGGCTGGCCGCCGCAGCCGGGCATCCCATACACTCAAAGCCCGGTCCAACCTACGTAGGACCCCTTCCGCTGGTCAGGTCGACCTGCTCTCACACCTTCGGTCCGTGCGCCCCACGGTCGTTCCCGCCATCGGGAACGCCTGCACGAGTCCGATTCTCCGCGTAACCGATGGGAAGGACTATCCATGGCACCAGTTGTCACCATGCGCCAGCTACTTGAGGCCGGCGTGCATTTCGGTCATCAGACCCGCCGTTGGAACCCGAAGATGAAGCGATTCATCCACGGCGAACGAAACGGCATTTACCTCATTGATCTCCAGCAGACGCTGGCCCGCATCGACACGTCGTACGCCTTTGTGCGCGACCTCGTGGCTGATGGTGGTTCGATCCTGTTCGTGGGCACCAAGAAGCAGGCCCAGGATCCGGTGCAGAGCTACGCCGAGCGTTGCGGCATGCCCTACGTCAACGAGCGTTGGCTCGGCGGCATGCTCACCAACTTCCAGACGATCTCCAAGCGCGTCGCGAAGATGAAGGAATACCAGCGCATGCGCGACTCGGGCGATTTCGAGGCCATGCCGAAGAAGGAAGCCCTCATGATCAGCCGCGAGCTCGAGAAGCTCGAGCGCAACCTTGGCGGCATCCGCAACATGGAGCGCGTCCCGAACGCGATCTTCGTGCTCGACACCAACAAAGAAGACATCGCCGTCACCGAAGCAAACAAGCTCGGTTTGCCGATCGTCGCTGTTGTCGACACCAACTGTGATCCCGACATCATTCAGTACGTGATTCCTGGCAACGACGACGCGATCCGCTCGGCCAATCTCATGGCTCGCATCATTTGCGACGCCGTTCAGGAAGGTCGCTTCATCGCTTCTCGTCGTCGTGGTGCCGCGGCACCCGAAGGCCCGCCCGTCGTTGTCGAGCGCACCGCTGAAGAAGAAGAAGCACACGAAACAGCACAGGCTGACGCACGCCGTCAGGCCACCGAAGCTGCTGCAGCCCGCGACGCCCGCATTGCGGCCGAGCTTGCTGCTGCCGCCGATGCTTCCGAAGCAACGATCGTGACCTCCGACGAGCCGATCGAATCGACCGACGCACCTACGGAGGACTGAGCCTGATGTCGGAATTTACCGCCAAGGATGTCCAGAACCTGCGCCAGATCACCGGCGCCGGAATGATGGATGCCAAGAAGGCTCTTCAGGAGAACGACGGCGATTTCGAAGCAGCCAAGCAGTGGCTTCGCGAGAAGGGTCTTGCCAAGGTCGCCAAGCTCGGCGACCGCGAGAATGCTCAAGGTTCAGTGACTGTTGTTGTTGACGGTCAGGTCGGCGCCATCGTCCAACTCAAGAGCGAAACCGATTTCTCGGCCAAGGCCGACGATTTCACCTCACTCGTGCAGGCCATGGCCGACACTGTTGTGGCTAAGGGTGTCGACGGACTCGGCGAAATGGCCGACGAGATCGACGCACTCAAGATTGCCAAGAAGGAGAACATCGAGGTCGGAACAGTCGTCCGCTTCGACGCTCCCGAGGGCAACATCCTCGACTCGTACCTGCATCTGCAAGACGGTCGCGGCGTCAACGCCGTTCTTGTCGAACTCGCCAACGGCAACCGCGAAATGGCACACGATCTTGCTGTGCACATCGCGTTCGCCAAGCCACCGTATCTGTCGCGTGACGAAGTTCCCGCTGATGAGATCGAGCGCGAGAAGCAGGCACTGCTCGACATCACGAAGGCCGAAGGCAAGCCTGAAGCGGCATGGCCGAAGATCGTCGAAGGACGACTGAACGGCTGGTTCAAGGAGCAGGTTCTCCTCGAACAGAACTTCGTGCGTGATGAGAAGCGTTCAATCGCTCAACTCCTCGGTGATGCCACACTCGTGCGCTTCGCCCAGGTATTCATCGGGGGCTGATGGCTACCACCCCCGCCCGCTGGTCGCGGGTTCTGCTCAAGGTGTCCGGTGAAGCTTTCGCCGGCGATGCTGGTTACGGCATTGATGGCGCCATCGTGCAACGCATCGCTCGTGAGATCTTCGAGGTCTGTACCGATCTCGAAATCCAGATGGCGATCGTCGTGGGCGGGGGAAACATCTGGCGCGGCATGTCTGGCGCTGGCGCCGGCATGGACCGCGCCCAGGCCGATTACATGGGCATGCTCGCCACGGTGATTAACGCTCTTGCCTTACAAGACACGCTCGAGCAACTCGGTCAACCGACCCGAGTGCAATCAGCTATCCAAATGGCGCAGGTCGCTGAGCCCTACATCCGTCGTCGTGCTACCCGTCATCTCGAAAAGGGTCGGGTCGTCATTTTCGCCGGAGGTACCGGAAATCCGTTCTTCACCACCGACACCACTGCCGCATTGCGGGCAGTGGAGATCGAAGCCGAAGTGTTGCTCAAGGGCACCCACGGAAGCACGGACGGCATCTACACCGACGATCCGCGTACGAACCCGGCGGCGACAAAACTTGACGAAGTCACGTACCTCGATGTGCTTAACCAGGGCCTGCGGGCAATGGATTCCACGGCGATCACGCTGTGTATGGATAACCAACTCCCCATCGTGATGTTTGATCTGATGGGCGAAGGAAATGTGCGCTCCCTCCTTGAGGGTGGCACGGTCGGTACTCTCGTTCGTTGAGCACATTGTTCAGCGGTCGCGTCACCGATACCCGAATCTGAATTCAGGAGAAAAACGATGACGAGCGAAATGGCTGATCTCCTTCTTGCCGAAACGGGCGAGAAAATGCACAAGGTCGTGGTCCACAGCCGGGCCGATTTCTCATCGATCCGAACGGGACGCGCTGCTCCTGCACTCGTGGAGAAGATCCCGGTCGATTACTACGGCTCGGAGACTGCACTGCAGCAGCTCGCCGGCTTCACCGTTCCAGAAGCGCGTCAACTGTTGATCACCCCGTACGACAAGGGTGCGATCGGGGCAATCGAGCGCGCGCTGCAGTTGTCCGATCTCGGATTGAATCCGAGCAACGACGGAATCTCGATCCGCCTGACATTCCCGCCGCTCACTCAGGAGCGTCGTAAGGAACTCGTCAAGGTCGTGAAGAACATGGCCGAGGAAGGCAAGATCGCCTTGCGCAACCAGCGTCGTGCCGCACGTCAGGAACTCGAAGCGCTTGAGAAGGCCGGCGATCTGTCGAAAGACGAGCTCGAACGGGCGGAGAAGGAACTCGACAAGGCGATCCATGTCTACGAAGCCGAGATCGGCGACGCTTTCGCCGTCAAGGAAAAAGAGTTGTTGGAGGACTGATGGCTCCGGATCAAACACCGTCAGACCCGACGCCCGGCAAAACGGAAACACCTTCGGGTGGAGCCTCGGCTGATGGCGTGCGCATCGTGGCGGCCGACGAGTTGTTTGAACCGCCTGTCATGAATCTCGGACCGCCGACCGGTGAGCATGTGCTGCCGCACTGGACGGCTCCTGCCACCGGGCAGGTTCCGAAGGTCGTCATCGGCGACGCCACAAGTGAATCCGACGAGGCGCAGCGCGTGGCCGCTGCCGATTCGTTGCGCTGGCGCGACGAACACGACACAAGTGAACATGGCGATCTCATGGCCGAACTCGCGCTGACCGAACCGGACGAGCCGGTTTCGGAACGGTTGGGTGCACTCGATACCGACGAACGACTCTCCGACGAAGCATTTCTGAACTTCGACGATGTCGAACTTGATCCGCGCCGCCGAACCCGTCGAGGTTCTCGCCGGTCTCGTTCCGATCGAGTCAACGCCGATCCGCTTGCTGCGATTCTTCCCGTTGATCTCGTCGGTTCGGCAGCCGTTGCGCCGGCAGAGCCGCCCGCACCATCCGGGGTCGCTGACCGTCGGGATGACGTTGACGACGATCCCGCCGCTCCGAACGCTCCCCGGCGACGCCCGCAGGATGATGCGCCTCCGACGGAACCGCCCTCCACGGGCCAGCGAAATATCGGTCAGGCCGCCGCGGTTGGGATCGCGATGTTGGTCGTCGCGCTGTTGGCCTTCAAGGCCGGTCCGGTTCCCGCACTACTCCTCGTCGAAGTCATCATCACCGCTGCCGGATTCGAGTACTTCGCAGCAGTTCAGCGCAGTGGCTTTCGGCCCGCCACACTTCTCGGCCTCGTTGCTGTCGCCGCCTTCCCTCTCGTGGCGTACTGGAAAGGCGAAGCAGCATTCCCGATGATTCTCTTCCTTGTGTTTGTCTTTGGCACCGTCTGGTATCTCCGCGGCCTTTCCGGCAGCGGTCGTCCCACCGCCAACCTTGGCGTCACACTCACCGGCGTGGTCTGGATCGGAGCATTCGGTGCATTCGCGGCGCTGATCCTCGACATCCCCGTCGAGGGAGTGAGCATCCTCTTGCTCGCAATCGTGGCGACGGTTGGTCACGATGTCGGAGCGTTCTTCATCGGTCGGGCAATGGGGCGCAGTCCTCTCTCGGCGTCATCGCCGAACAAGACCATCGAAGGTCTCGTCGGTGGAATGCTCACCACACTCCTTGCCGTCTTCGTCTTTGCCGTCATTATCGGGGTCGGACCGTTCAGCGTTGGCCAGGCTTTGCTGTTCGGCATTGTCGCTGCGATCGTGGCCCCGCTTGGCGATCTCGCCGAATCGCTGTTCAAACGCGATCTCGGGATCAAGGACATGGGATCGCTGATTCCTCAGCATGGCGGCCTTCTCGATCGTTTCGACGCCGCCCTCTTTGTGATCCCGGCTGCGTACTACGTCACAAGGATCCTAGGTTTCGCCTAGCCCCGCGGGTCAACCGTTGGAGGGGGTCGGTAGGCTCTCACCATGACCGTGATCCGAGTTGCGCTCGCTGGTTCGACCGGCTCGATCGGCACGCAGTCGCTTGACGTCGTCAGTGCCGAGGCCGATCGGTTTGAGCTCACCGCCATCGGGGCAACTGGCCGTCAGCCCGAGGTCCTCATCGAACAGGCCCGACGTCATCGTCCGAAGATCGTCGCCGTGTCCGATACGTCAGCGGCCGCGCAGATAACCGCGGCGCTTCCAGAATGTGAAGTGCGGGCCGGTGCCGATGCGCTCGCAAGCCTTGCCACCGAGGCTGATGTGGTCGTCAACGGGGTTGTGGGTTTCGCCGGGCTGTCGGTCACTCTGGCCACCCTCAATGCGGGGCGCCGATTGGCGCTCGCCAACAAAGAGTCGCTGATTGCCGCGGGCCCTGTTGTGCAACTCGCTCGCCGTACGCCGGGTGCCGAGCTGGTTCCCGTTGACAGTGAACACGGAGCCATCCACCAGTGTCTGCGCGCCACCGACAACCGGTCGCGCGTCGAGCGTCTACTGCTCACCGCAAGCGGCGGCCCGTTCCGGGGTCGTTCGGCCGCCGATCTCGCGTCGGTAACTGTCGCCGAAGCACTTGCCCATCCCACCTGGAGCATGGGACCAAAGATCACCATCGATTCCTCGACGCTGATGAACAAGGGTCTCGAAGTAATCGAGGCTCATGAACTTTTTGGAACGCCCGCAGGTGAAGCCGGTTATGGGATCGGTTTCGACGAGATTGATGTCGTGGTCCACCCGCAGTCAATCGTGCATTCAATGGTCGAGTTCACCGATGCATCCACGATTGCCCAACTCTCGTCACCGGATATGCGTCTTCCGATCGGCTACGCATTGGCATGGCCCGATCGCATCGCGACTCCCTTCGGGCGCATCGACTGGTCGACGCTCGGACGACTTGATTTCGAACCCCCGGATCTTGAGACATTCATTTGTCTTTCGCTTGCGTATCAGGCCGGCCGGGCCGGGGGTACTGCACCGGCATGGTTGAACGCCGCGAACGAGGTTGCGGTTGAAGCCTTCCTCGCCGGCCAAATCGCATGGGGCGACATCGCACGAGTCATCTCGGCCACGCTCGATCAGCACGATGGCGCCCCTGCGTCCGATGCCGATGCGGTGATCGCCGCCGATCTCGAAGCGCGCAGGATCGCTGCACTCCAACTCCAACTGATCGTCGCTGCGACGGGAGCAAACGCATGACGGAAACGATCGAACAACCCGAGTCACGGCTCACCCGCGTGTTCAGTAACCGCGGGGTCTTGCTTGGCCTCCTGCTAGCGGCCCTCGCGTACGTGGCAGCTACGCGGATCTGGATGTTCGTACTCATCGTGGCCATCGTGCTGTCGGTCTTCCTGCATGAACTCGGGCACTTCCTCATGGCCAAGCGAAATGGCATGAAGGTCACCGAGTTTTTCCTCGGGTTCGGTCCGCGTATCTGGTCGTTCACGCGTGGGGAAACCGAGTACGGACTCAAGTTGATTCCGGCTGGTGCGTACGTCCGGATCATTGGCATGCACAGCCTCGACGAGGTCGGCGACACCCCAGAGGCCCAGACTTACCGAGCGAAGCCGTTCCGCAAGCGGATGCCGGTGGTGCTCGCCGGTCCCGTCGTCAACATCGTCCTCGGTTTCGTCCTACTCGTCGTGGTGTTTGCCGGTTTCGGCCACCCATCGCCGGACACCTGGTCGGTGAATTCGGTTGTGGTCGATTCGGCGGCCGCCCAAGCTGGGATCAAACCCGGCGATCGCATCGTGGCCTTCGACGGTCTTCCCATCTCGGGCTTCGACAACTTCACCTCCGTGGTTCGTGCCCATGCGGGCACCACCGTCGATCTCACGGTGGAACGCGACGGCCGCCAGATCGTCGTTCCGACCATGATTGGCTGGACACTCGACGATTCAGGAGCACGGGCGTTGCCGTCGTTGCTCCCGGGCGATCGCGTCATGGCCGTGGATGGAACGCCGATCACCTATTACGCCGATCTCGTGGGTGCCCTTGGCCAGACCAATGGTCCGGTCGAGCTCACGTTCGTCCGGGGTGACACGACCTTCGTGACAACAGTCAAAGGGCCGATCCAGATGCCGGTCGAAGGCTTCCGGGGATTCCTCGGCGTCGGTCCGAAGTCGGTCATCGTCCATTCGAACGTTGTCGACGCGACTGGTCAGGCCGCTTCGGCATTCGGTGACACGGTTGTCGGATCCCTGCAGGGAATGGGCAAGCTGTTCTCGCCGGCCGGAATCGGGCGACTTGCGTCGCAGGTCAGCAACGGTGGAACTAGCGAAGACTCTTCGTCGGTCACGCCAGTCAACAAATCCGGCATCACCATGTCGAGTTCCACGGGAAGTTCGGGATCGAGTGCTGCGGCCGAGGACAGACCGATGTCGTTGCTCGGCATTTTCAATGTTGGCGCCCAGATCGGTGAACAGAGCGGCTGGGTCGGCGTTCTTGCTCTGCTCGCAACCGTCAACATCTTTCTTGGCCTGATCAACCTCGTTCCGTTACTCCCGTTCGATGGCGGTCACATCGCAGTGGCTTGTTACGAGGAGATTCGAAGCCGGATCAGTCGCAGGCCCTATCGGGTGAACATGGCGAAACTCATGCCAATGACCTACATCGTCGTGTTGCTGATGGTCGGGTTGTTCGCATCGACTCTGTATCTCGATGCCGTCGATCCTGTGAATCTCACTCCGTAGACCTAACCTCGACATCGTGAGCGAACTCGCACCGCAGACCCGATATACCCGGAGATCCACGCGTCAACTGACGGTGGGTGACGTTGTCGTTGGCGGTGGAGCGCCGATCTCGGTTCAGTCGATGACCACCACCAAGACTGCCGATGTCGAAGGAACGCTTCAGCAGATCTACGCGCTGGCCGGCGCCGGCTGTGACATCGTCCGGTGCACGTGCAACGAACTCGAAGCGGCCGAGGGTCTGGCTCGAATCGTGCCTCGTTCGCCGATCCCGATCATCGCCGACATCCATCATCAGTACCGTCGCGCTCTCGAGGCGATGGAAGCCGGTGTCCATGGACTGCGTCTGAATCCGGGCAACATCCGCCGACCCGAGCACATCAAAGCTGTCGCTCTCGAAGCCAAAGATCGCGGCATCCCGATCCGAATCGGCGTCAACGGCGGCTCGCTCGATCCCGAGCTCTACGAGAAGTACGGCGGGCGCGTCACCGCCGAGGCGATGGTTGAATCGGCCAAGCGTGAACTGGCCTATTTCGAAGAGGTCGGCTTCGACGACGTCAAGATTTCAGTCAAGGCCTCGAATGTGGCGTTGATGATCGATGCGTATCGCCTTTTGGCCGACACCGTTGACTACCCGCTCCATCTTGGTGTCACTGAGGCAGGCCCGCCTCCGGCTGGTCTCGTGAAAGCGACGGCGGGCATGGCCACGTTGCTGGCGGAGGGAATCGGCGACACCATCCGTTACTCGCTCACCGCCGATCCCGTCGAAGAGGTCCGGGCCGGCCGTTGGCTACTCGAGAGTCTTGGTCTGCGTGAACGACGCGGGCTCGATCTCATCGCGTGTCCGTCGTGTGGTCGCGCCGAGGTTGACGTCATCGAAGTCGCGAACGCTGCCCAGAACGCGCTGAGCGATCTCAAGATTCCGATTCAGGTGGCGGTGATGGGTTGCGTCGTCAACGGTCCGGGCGAGGCTCGCGAAGCCGATCTCGGAATCGCAGCCGGACGCAAGCGGGGTCATCTGTTCGTGAAGGGTCAGGTCGTCAAGGTCGTACCTGAATCCGAGATGGTTGCCGCTCTTGTCGAATGGGCGCAGATCATTGCCGAGGGCGGTGTCGAGGAGGCTCTTCGACGCAAGGATGACAGCGCGGCAGCCGAGGCTGAGGCCGATCGGGCCCTACTGCTTGATGAAAAGGGCGACGACGCGAATCATTCCGAGGAACGCATCCAGCTCATTCGCAAGCTCGACTGACCTGCACCGGTCGCGGGAGACACTCGGAGTGGTCGCCTAGCATCGAAGGCCATGGCCAAGCCTCCCGTTCTCACCCCTCAGTCCGACGATTTCCCCCGCTGGTATCAGGACGTCGTGGCGAAAGCCGAGATGGCCGACAACGGCCCGGTGCGCGGAACGATGGTCATCCGTCCGTACGGCTATTCAATCTGGGAACAGATGCAGGCCGATGTCGATCGCCGCATCAAGAAGGCCGGCGCCAAGAACGCCTACTTCCCTTTGTTCATCCCCGAGAGTTATCTCAAGCGTGAGGCTGAGCACGTCGAGGGGTTCAGCCCTGAACTTGCCGTCGTCACCGTTGCCGGCGGCAAGACACTCGAAGAACCGGTGGTCGTTCGCCCGACGTCGGAGACCGTCATCGGCGAATTCATGGCGAAGTGGGTGCAGAGCTACCGCGACCTTCCTTTATTACTCAACCAGTGGGCCAACGTCGTGCGTTGGGAACTACGACCGCGCGTCTTCCTGCGGACCAGCGAGTTCCTGTGGCAGGAAGGGCACACTGCCCATGCCAGCCAGGAAGACGGTCGCCTTTACGCCGAACGCATTCTCCACGATGTCTACGAAACCTTCATGCGCGATGTGCTCGCCATCCCGGTCGTCGTCGGCCGCAAAACGGTGAAGGAGCGTTTCGCCGGCGCAACGAACACGATGACCTGCGAAGCGATGATGGGCGACGGCAAAGCGTTGCAGATGGGTACGAGTCATGAGCTCGGCCAAAACTTTGCGAAAGCGTTCGACATCCAGTACCTCGATTCGGACGGAGCGCAACAGCACGCGTGGACAACCTCGTGGGGCGTTTCGACCCGAATGGTCGGCGGTCTGATCATGTGCCACGGCGATGATGCGGGCCTGCGCATTCCGCCCGTGCTTGCTCCCGTGCAGGTCGTCGTTCTTGCCGTGCGCGATGACGATGCCGTCATCGAACGTTGCCGGGCGCTTGCCGAGGAACTCGCCGACGCGGACATCCGCGTCGAGCTTGATGTCCGTACCGAGACGTCGATGGGTCGTCGTGCGACGGACTGGGAACTCAAGGGAATCCCGGTTCGTCTCGAGCTCGGACCTCGCGATCTCACTGAGGGCGTGGTGACGCTTGTGCGCCGCGTCGGAGGCGTGAAGGAACCTGTGGCCCTAAGCGGCATCGTCGGTTCGGTGACCGAAGCCCTTGCGACGGCTCAGGCCACGCTTCTCGCCGAAGCGACCACCCGCCGCGACACCAATACAGTCGATGTGGCCACGATCGCAGAAGCGGCCGAAGCGGCGTCAACCGGCTGGGCCCGCATCCCGTGGGCCACTTTGGGACTTGAAGGCGAAGCCGAACTGGCCAAATCGGGCGTCACGGTGCGCTGTCTCGTGATGCCGGACGGGTCCCTGCCGGCCTCGGATTCGGCGGACGGCGCTCTGGCGATTGTCTCAAGGGCCTACTAATTAGGGGTTTTCTGGGACGAAGTGGGCCTTTTCGATCGATTGGTCTACACTTCGTTTCTCGCAATCGTTCGAAGTTCTGACGAAGGCGTGGGCTTCAGCCCACGCCTTTTGTTTATCTTCAGCCCGTTTGCGGGTTTCACAGTCGTTGATTCCAGAAGACCGATTTACAAGAACGATTTCAGTTAGCCGATTCAGGAGAGGAGGCCACATCATGAGCATTTCCGAGCGCGTCCGCGCCGTCATCGAACCGATTGTCGCCTCCCAGGACCTCGAACTGTTCGATCTCGAACAGGCTGGTTCAATCGTCCGCGTCACCATCGACCGCCCGGGCGGCGTCGACGTCGAAGCAATCACCTCGACGACTCGGGCGCTGTCCCGTGCCCTCGATGAGCACGATCCCATCGCCGGCAACTACACCCTCGAAGTTTCCAGTCCCGGTCTCGAGCGGGCACTGCGCACGCCACGTCACTGGGAATGGGCGGCCAACCGGCAGGTCGCCATCAAGACCATGCCGAACTACGCCGCCGGCAGGCGCTTTGTCGGAACGGTCACCGCCTCCAATGACAGCAATGTCACCGTCGTCCTCGATGAGCCGGTGGGGGAGTCGATCACGATCGACTACTCCGACATCGAAAAGGCGCGAACCATTTTTGTTTGGGCTGCCACACCGAAACCCGGTGGCCCGAAGAACCAGCCCAAGGTCGAAACGAAGAAGAAGAAGTCCACGAAGGAAGACTCCATGAAGGAAGACAAGGTCCAGCCATGCTGAACACACCTGATCTTATCGATGCCCTCCAGGCTCTCGCCGACGACAAGGGAATCTCGATCGACACGCTGTTCGGCGCTCTTGCCGACGCGTTTGAATCGGCCTACAAGCGCCTCCCGAATTCGCAGGAGTACGCCTGGGTCATCATCGATCCCGACACCGGAGAGGTCCGCGTCATGGCGCAGGCACTCGACGACGACGGGATCCCCGAAGGCGAAGAGTTCGATGTCACCCCGCCGCCCGAGGTGTGGGGTCGCGTTGCTGCACAGACGATGAAGCAGGTTATGAACCAGCGCATTCGTGAAGCGGAACGCGAGATGAAGTACGAGGAATATGCCGGTCGCGAAGGCGACATTGTCACCGGAATCATCCAGCAGACCGATGCGCGCTACACACTCCTCGACCTCGGTCGTGTCGAAGCGCTTATGCCGCAGGCCGAGCAGGTTCCCTACGAGCGCCCGGAACCGGGTGCCCGTGTGAAGGCGTACATCGTCGAGGTTCGCAAGACAGCCAAGGGCCCGCAGATCGTCACCAGCCGTACGCACCCCGGACTCATCAAGCGCCTTTTCGAGCTCGAAGTCCCCGAGATCGCCGACGGTGTTGTCGAAATCAAGGCCTGTGCCCGTGAGCCCGGAGCTCGCACCAAGATCGCAGTGTTCTCGAATGACAACAACGTCGATCCGGTCGGCGCCTGCGTCGGCGCCCGTGGCGCGCGCGTGCGCATGGTCGTCAATGAACTCCGTGGCGAGAAGATCGACATCGTGCCGTTCTCGGAAGAGCCGGCCGATTTCGTCATGAAGGCTCTCTCCCCGGCCAAGGTGAAGGAAGTCCGGATCCACGAGGACACCGGCACCGCTGAGGTCATCGTTCCCGATTACCAACTCTCGTTGGCGATCGGCAAGGAAGGGCAGAACGCTCGTCTGGCTGCCCGTCTCACCGGCTGGCGCGTCGATATCAAGAGCGAAACCCAACTGGCCGAAGAAGAGGCGTATGCCAACCAGGACTGGGCCGAGGGCGAATGGATCGTCGATCCGGAATCTGGTGAGCAGGTGTGGCAGCCCGCCGAGGGTGGCGAAGCCATGTCGGCCGAGGCCTATGCCCAGGCCAGCGACACCCCTGAGGATGCCCTCGAAGCAGCCATCGCTGCTGAGGTCGTCGCCGAAATCATCGTTGAGGAACTTGTTGAGGAACTCATCGAGGAAATACTCGAAGAAGCCGTCATTGAGGCGGTGCTGGAAGAGATCCTCGAGGAAGTTCTCGAGGATGCGGAAGCAGAGGCCACTGCCGCGGCCGACGACTCCACAGAGGGTGAAACTCCGGCCTGAGGCCGGGGCGGCGCCCTGCCGTTCGTGCACGACCGCCGGTCGTGCGAGAATAAAAAGCCGTTCTGGTCGTTCGTGACCGGAGCGCACACGGGTTTTCGCCGATCGGCGGGCTCCTGTGTCGAGAAGACAGAGGTTGCAGTTGTCGGGAAATATGCGCGTGTACGAGCTGGCACGGGAACTTGGTCTCACCAACAAAGAGACCCTTGATCTGTGTGTCGCGCTCGGAATCGGCGTGAAGAGCCACTCCTCGAGCGTGGTCGAACCCCAAGCCGATCGTGTCCGCCGCAAGGCCGAGCGCGAAGGACTGGTTCGCGACGTCCAGCCGGAAGAACCTGAAAAGGTCCCGGCGAAGAAGGCCGCGGCCAAAAAGGCACCGGCCAAGAAGGCTGCTGCTAAGAAAGCCGCCGCCAAGAAGCCTGTCGAGACCGACGACGAAGCTCCGACCGACGTCGCCCCCGAAAGCACAGTGGTTGCGCCGGCCGATGAGATAGTGGCCGAGACTGTTGTCGAGCCGACCCCAGCTCCGGCGCCGACCCCAGCTCCGGAGGAGAAAGCTCCTGCCGTTGTTGCCAAGGCTGCGCCCAAGCGCGTCATCTCCTCGTCGGGAAGCGCCGGTCCCCGTCCGCCGGCCCCGCGTGTCGAGCCGCCGGCCCCGGCACCCGCTCCCGCTCCGGTTGCAGAAGCACCAGCTCCGACAGCTCCAGTTGCTCCCACAGAGTCGGCTCCGGCCGCGGCTGCACCAGAGGCGGCTGCCCCGACTCCTCCGGCGGCCCGGGCCCCCATGCCCGCCAAGCCCCCGACCTCGACGACCGGAAAACCGATCCCGCCTCCTCCTGGCGCTCGTCCTCCCGTCTCGTCCTCAGGCAAGCCCATTCCGCCTCCCCCCGGTGTTCGCCGCGACGAGCCTTCCGGTCGCCCGGGTGGCCCCGGAGCGCGTCCCGGCGGCGGCCTGCGCCCTGCCGGTGGTGGCTATGGCGGTGCCGGTGCGCCTCGTACCGGTGGTTTCGCTACGCCTCGTCCCGGTAGCAGCCCTGGTGGCGCACCCGGTGGCGGCGCTCCCGGTGGCGGCCCCGGCGGCCCTGGCGGTCGTCCTGGTGGCGGCCGTCCTGGCGGCGGACCTGGCGGACCCGGCGGTGGCCCCGGTGGTCAACGTCGTCCGCAACGACGCAAGGGTCGTCGTCGTCGTAACCGCGATGAACTGCAGCCGATCGACGCACCGAGCTACACGCCGCGTGAAGCTCCGGTCCCCGTCGGCACGATCGTTGTTGAACGGTCATCGACATCGCAGGATCTCGGTCCCAAGCTGAACCGCACGGCGGCCGACGTTGTCCGCTTCCTCATGCAGCAGGGTGAAATGGTCACCGCGACCCAATCACTTAGCGACGACATGATTGAACTCTTTGCTGCTGAAGTTGGTGCCGAGATCCGTCTCGTGAACCCGGGCGAAGAGCAAGAAGTCGAACTCCAGAAGCTTCTTTTGCTCGACGACGATGTCGACGACGACACCTACGAGTCGTGGCCCCACCGCCCGCCGGTCATCACCGTCATGGGTCATGTCGATCATGGCAAGACCAAACTTCTCGATCAGATTCGTCACGCCAACGTTGTCGCCGGCGAAGCCGGTGGCATCACGCAGCACATTGGTGCGTATCAGACCGAACTCGATGGTCGATTCCTGACGTTCCTCGACACCCCTGGCCACGAGGCGTTCACCGCCATGCGTGCACGTGGTGCCGAAGCGACCGACATCGTCATCCTGGTTGTGGCCGCCGATGACGGTGTCATGCCGCAGACACTCGAAGCGCTCAATCACGCGAAGGCAGCCGACGTTCCGATCGTCGTGGCCATCAACAAGATTGATCGCGACAACGCTGATCCGAATCGCGTCATGCAGCAATTGTCCGAGCACGGACTCGTCCCCGAATCATGGGGTGGTGACACCGTCATGATCGAGGTTTCCGCCTTGCAGAATCTCGGCGTCGACGATCTTCTCGAGAACGTCCTCGTGATCGCTGAACTTGAAGATCTTCGGGCGGCGCCCGACGGTCGTGCCCGTGGCGTCGTGCTCGAATCGAACCTCGACATCGGTCGTGGGCCAGTCGCCACCATCCTCGTCCAGCACGGAACACTCCGTGTCGGTGATCCGCTCGTCGCCGGCGCCGCATGGGGTCGTGTTCGGGCAATCATCGATGACAAGGGCAACCAGCTCAAAGAAGCCGGTCCGTCGATGCCAGTGCAGGTCCTCGGTCTTTCCGAGGTCGCCATTGCCGGTGATCGTTTCGTGGTCGCTCCCGACGAGAAGACCGCTTCGAAGGTTGCGGCAACGCGAGAGCATTGGTTGCGAGTTGCGTCTATTGGTCGCGAGGCTCACGCCATGAGCGGTGGCGCCAAGCTCGAAGACATCTTCGACCAGATTCAGGCCGGCGAGACTGCCACCCTCAATCTCATCGTGAAGGCCGACGTCACCGGTTCGCTCGAAGCTCTCACCGAGAGCCTCAAGAAGCTGGAACGCCCAGAGGTGAAGCTGGCGTTTGTGCACCGTGCAGTCGGTGGCATCACCCAGAACGACGTGCAGTTGGCCGCCACCTCGAACGCCACGATCATCGGCTTCAACGTGCGACCAGATCGTCAGGCCCGTGAGCTTGCCGATGCCGAGCGCGTTGAGATTCGGGCTTACGAAATCATCTACCAGGTGCTTGAAGACATTGAGAACGCGATGCGCGGTCTCCTCAAGCCTGTGTACGAAGAAATCGTCACCGGTGAAGCTGAAGTCCGCGAGATCTTCCGTGTGCCTCGCATTGGCGCAATCGCTGGTTGCTACGTCACAAACGGTCAGATCACGCGTGGTTCAAAGGTGCGCTTCCTCCGGGAAGGAACGATCATCTGGAAGGGATCAATCGCGTCACTCCGTCGGTTCAAGGACGACGTGCGCGAGGTTGCCACCGGGTTCGAATGCGGCATCGGTCTTACCGATTTCCAGGATCTCAAGCCCGGCGACATCATCGAAACCTTCGAAGATCGCGAAATCCCCCGTACGTAATCGGTCCACGGTGATTGACTTCACCGTGGACATCCCGTTTGGGTCAGGGCGCAAAACGCAGGAGGTTGAACGATGAGTCGACGCACCAACAACGGGTCAGCCCGTCAGTATCCACGTACCGCCCGCCTCAACGAACTCCTGCGCGAGATCATCGCCGAAGAGATCGATCATCTTGATGACGATCGTCTGCAACTGCTGACGATCACATCGGTCGTAGTCGATGGTGATCTCCGCCATGCTCAGGTTTTCTACGATTCGCTTCAAGGTGAAGAAGGCGACGAGGAAATCCTCGAAGCACTCGGGGAGATGCGCTGGAAGTTGCAGGGCGCGATTGCCCGCGAAGCACGCATGAAGCACACGCCTGGGCTCTCGTTCGCTCCGGATCACGGAGTTCGCAGCGGCGCACGTATCGAGTCCCTGCTGGCCGAACTTCCCGAGCCGGGCCCGGAGCCGACCGAGTCGTGAGCAAGCGCAGGAACAACGACGGTCCCGACGGACTCGTCGTTGTCGACAAGGATGCGGGCTGGACCTCACACGATGTTGTTGCGAAATCGCGCGGCTTGCTGGGCACGCGCAAAGTCGGACATTCGGGAACGCTCGACCCCGACGCCACGGGTGTGCTTTTGCTGGGCGTCGGTCGCGTGACGCGTCTGTTGAAATATCTCACCGCGTTGCCCAAGACCTACACCTGCGAAATCGTTTTCGGAACCGAAACCTCGACACTCGACGCCGCCGGCGAGGTCACGGCAACGCACGACATGTCGAGCCTCACATTTGCGCAGGTTGACGCAGCAGTTCCGCAACTCACCGGTGACATCATGCAGATTCCCCCGATGGTGTCGGCAGTGAAGATCGACGGAAAGCGATTGCATCAACTCGCGCGTGAAGGAATCGAAGTTGAGCGAGCGCCACGCCCGGTCACCATTCATCGCTTCACCGTTGCACCGACAAGTGATCCGCTTGTCGTCACTGCCGAGGTCGAGTGTTCCTCGGGTACGTATGTGCGCACGCTGGCCGCAGATCTTGGTCATGCTCTTGGCGGGGGAGCGCATCTGCGTGAACTCCGACGTACTGCCATCGGCTCGTTCACACTCCCTGAAGCGCATGCACTTGAAACGGTGTCTCCCGACGTGCTCCTCACCCCAGTCGAGGCGATGCGGGACAACCCCACCGTGGTGGTTTCCGAGGCAGAGCGAATCGACGTTGGCCACGGAAAGGTCCTGACGATCGATGAACGGTTCGTCGGCGAGGGTCCCTGGGCGGTTACTGACGGCGAGGGTCGCCTGCTTGCGATGTACATCGCTCATCGGGATGGCACTGCCAAGCCCGATGTTGTCGTTGCCCCGGTTGACGGACGGTAGCGTTCGATCGCTCATGGACGTCTTTTACGACAACGACGAAGCACATCTCGCTGGACAGGGTTCCGCTGTCACGATCGGCGCGTTCGACGGCGTCCATCGCGGTCACCGCCAGGTCATTGCCACGTTGCGTGGGCTGGCCACCGAGCGAAACCTTCGAACCGTGGTTGTTACCTTCGACCGGCATCCGGCATCAGTTGTTCGGCCCGAGTCTGCGCCGCTGCTCCTCACCGATCTTGACCAGAAGCTTGAGCTGCTTGCGGAATGTGGTGTTGATGTTGCGTTTGTTGTGCGCTTCGATGAACAACGAGCGCAAGAAACAGCGGCCGAATTCATTACGGCAGATCTCGTCGGAACGCTCAACGCAAAGATGGTTACCGTCGGCAGCGACTTCCACTTTGGCAATAAGCGCACCGGCAACGTGGAACTCCTCGCTGAGATGGGAAACAGTCTCGGTTTCGAGACACTGGCTCACGAACTCGTTGACCTAAACGGACAGCCTTCGACTGAGTCGGTGTCGTCAACGCGAATCCGCGCCGCATTGCGCGGTGGCGATCTCGACTCGGCAAATGCGATGTTGGGTCGCCCCCACGAGGTGCGCGGTGTTGTGGGTCATGGCGATGGTCGCGCGCGCGACCTTGGATTCCGCACGGTAAACCTTGCGATCCCTGAAACGATCTGTCTTCCCGCCGACGGCATCTACGCCGGTTGGTGTCGCACGCCCGATGGCATCAATCGGGCGTGCGCCATATCGCTAGGTCGCCGTCCCACGTTCTATGAATTCGCCGATACGTCACTGCTCGAGGCACACCTCATCGACTTCGACGCTGACCTCTATGGACAAGAACTCGCCGTGCAGTTCGTCGCTCATCTCCGAGATGAACTGAAATTCGATTCGGTCGACGCGCTCATCGCCCAAATGGGCAAAGACGTCGATCAGTGCCGAACACTTTTGTTGGGTTGATTCTCCGCTGGGCGACGGCTCACTCGGGAGCGCCACCCATGACCTCGACGCCGTCCCAGGCACATCTGCATGCCGGTTTCTGAGCAGTACGCCACCAATCCCTTACCCTCGATAACACTGGCGAATGGCGACGCGCCGATGAGGGGCCGCGACGAGTCATTGACGCAATCACGGACGCAATCACACCTCTCGGGACTACCATCTTTTTGTCGGGGGGCGGGCCCGCTGCAGGAGCGGAGGCGCATCCGATGCCCGATTCCGAAAGTGATTCCGACGCGGACAGTGTCTCGCTGGAAGGCACTTCCTAGGCAAATGGGGGGGATGTTGAACGGAACCGAGGCTCGCATGACCATGGATCCTTCGGGTGACCCGCCGCCCTCTTATTGCTCGGCCCAATTCGCCGGCCTTGTTAAACGTCTGCGCCGCGTTCGCTCCGTCGCACTTCTCGCGATCGCAGGTGCTGTGCTCGCGTCTGTGGTACCAGCGGCCCCGGCGGGAGCTACGCAAGTGCCACTCAGTTACGGTGCCGGGACGTTCAACACGTTCCTTGCTCGTGTAGACAGCTGGCAGCCATCAGATGACATCAGCGCAGACAACGATCCGGCGCAAAGCTACTCACTGGAATTCGATCCGCTGATCGTGCCTGTAGAGCGCGATCTAGTCACTCAGACATTGCGTGAACTCTTGCGCGCCGCCGGCTCACCACGACTCGCGTCTCTCCATGTCATCGTCGCGCGTGATGCCTCGTTCATGAAGGACGCGCTCATCCGCAGAGATGTTGAGAACTCTGCCTACGTTGACGCTGCCGAGCTCGCCAAAGCGCTTACATCCATCGACGACTTCGCCGAGTCCGGCCTGTCATACGGTGTTCGGGGCCCCTTCCAACCACACATAGACCCACTACCGCACCAGACGATCTTGGTTCTCGACAAGTACGCCCCATCAGCCGAGGCCCTCGCGCAACTGATGGCGGTCGAGACGGGGACAGCCATAGTGCGCTCTAACGCGACGGGAACGATGTCCTCACCCTTCCCATGCTGGGCGGCTGAGGGCACTGGCTGGGGTATTGGTACTGCGGCCTTGGCCCGCACGACACGACACACAAGTACCTCGCCGTTTGATGTCACCGCGTGGAGAAACGAGCGTCTCGCTCAGCTCGGCCAGCTCTTTGCTGACGACATGGACGTTGTCCGTGGAATGGGCGCCTCGGAGACCTTCGGCGGGACGAAGTCCAACCCCTGTCTTCTCCTACCAGGGGTTGGGCATTTGCAGGGAATGATGTTTGTTGAGGGTCTCGTCGCTCGTGACGGTGTCCAGGCGTTGTTTGATTGGAACTCCAGATCGTTCGGCCGGGACTGGCGAACCGTCTTCCAGGAGGTCTTTGCACAAAGTGTCGAGTCCGCCTATGAAGCCTTCTTGCAGGGCGCGATCCCTGAGCTGCTGGCTCTTGCAGCCGAACGCTCACCGTTACCCGGACCTGCGCCTACCCCCGCCCCTGCACCAAAGTCCGATCCGGTTGCGCCGATCTTCACTGGCTGAACACCGGTCGGTGCCGCAACAGCACCGCCAGCGTCTCCTGCAACATCGTGGTGTAAGTACTCGACCAATTTCATCATCGACATCACCGGCTACTGGCTATGAACAATCCGGAAGCGCTGGCTCTTCAGCGGTGTCGTCCACTGGGCGGCCGCTGCTACCAGGGTTCGTCGGGAATGCCGAAATGCTCGCTGTACGCGCGCATCTGTTCGCGGCGAGCCGGTACATCGATACCGAGCTGATCGACGTCGTAGATGACTTTACCGAATCGCTCCCGCTCGTGGGTGGCTCCGTAGTTCGCGAGAGCGGCCTCGGCAGCTGCGTCCATCGGCTGACCGGCAAGTTCATAAATGTTGCGGATCGTTCCGAGATCGTCGGCCATGAACTGATCAAACCTGATGTCCATCGATTGGGAAGCGGCAAGCAGCTCACGGTCCCGCATCGCCGCATTCAGCATGTCGTCAAGGCGATCAGCCCAGTAATTGGAAATGGCCACGGGATCGACCGGCGAAAGGGAAATGCGGGCCGAATACGAAACCATGGTTCCCATCGAGACCATCACCGAAACCGGATCGCGATGAGTCACAAGAAATGTTGCGTCTGGGAAGGTTTGGGCGAGAGGCCCGAACTGTTCGAGATGTTGCGGCGATTTCAGGATCCAACGAGTACCACCGCGCAAGAACTGGCACGCCTTCAACGCGGTCTTCATGTACTCGTAGTGCGGGGTTTGATCGTGTGACTTGTAATAGTCCCGCCACGTCGGCATCGGCGCCATCGTCTCGAACATCATCGTGGAAAAGTCGATGGCGAGGATCTGGATCTCTTCGTGCACGTGCCACGTCGTCATCTCGTGCATGCGATTGAAGTCGGGCATGATCATGTTCATGACCTGAAGTCCGCCTTCGGTCCGAGCGAGGCGCGGATCCTCGGGCGTGTTGGCCAACGAAGTTTCGGTTGGCAGCGGCACCGGTTGCTGACTCTCCCAATAGGGGAGCGATCGCAATGCCGGATCGGCCGAGATCAGATTGTGAAGGTGGGTCGTGCCAGTGCGGGGGAGTCCGGCGATGACGATAGGAGCGGCGATCTCGATGTCGTGGATCTCGGGATGGCGGGCGAGAAGAGCCGCGATCAGGAGCCGGTTTTGGAGAAGTTGACCCATCTGGGAGGCGGCGCCGATTCGGCCCATTGGCGACAGCGGGGCCTCGGTGTTCAGTGAATGCAGGATGGTCTCGAGTCGTTCAACGAAGTCCATGGGCCCAAAATCGTCGAGGCCGGTGGCAGCGGCGGCCTGTGTCATGAGCGCATCGGCATTCAGCTCGACCATGTCGGCAAAGGGCGCCGCGCCCTCGAAAATTGCCGTGGCCTCAGCCGAGAATTGGGGATCGGCCAGATCGTTGAGGCGTTTCGGTTCAGGTCGTGTGGTCATGGTTAAGGTTCCCCCGGTCGGTTCGCCTGTCCCCCGACGAAGCGATCCCGCATCGTAGAACGCCCCGGAGTGACATGGTCCCGGTGGCCTGAGTGGCAAATCACCGGGACATCCGCCGGCGAGGGCCCGGAAATCCCTCGAATGGGGAGTTCGGGGCGCCCCTGCTACCCTCGGGGGGTCGGTGGACAGCCTTGTTCGCCGATTCATCCGCCCCCGATCACGCCAGGCGCCCCTACTCGAGGGTCGTGCAGCGGATCATGGAGCCGGGTCAGAAACCCACACGAAGGATATTTTCATGTCACCAGAACCAGCAAACCTTCCTCCGAAGGCCGGCACGATCGCCGAGCATCGCCTGCACGGAACCGATACAGGTTCCCCCGAGGTGCAAATTGCACTGCTCACTGATCGCATCAACCACCTCACCGAACATTTGAAGGCCCACAAAAAGGACCATCACAGTCGTCGAGGGCTCTTGATGCTTGTTGGTCGTCGCCGTCGCTTGCTCGATTACGTCAAGAAGAACGACGTCGAGCGCTACCGCACGATCATCGCAAAGCTCGGCCTGCGCCGATAACACGGCATTCGGAGGGCGACCATTCCGGTCGCCCTCTTCTGCGTTTGTGTCCGGATCCGCTGGACATGAACAACCCGGCGACGAGGTGTCTTCAGTTGCCGGTGGTGAGTTCCGGAACTCCGTGTTCCGTAGTTCACCACTGGGAACTGCCGTCACCGTCGCCCCTCACAGCCTGACCACAAGGGTCCTGCTGCAAAAAAGGAGACAACAAATGGCAGACGCCATTTCCATCGACGCCATCATCCCCGGTGACGACGACAAAACCATCAATTTCTCGGCGGGCAAGCTCGCCGGGCAGGCCGACGGTGCCGTCACCGTCCAGATCGGCGACACCGTTGTGCTCGTCACCGCCACCGCAGCCAAGTCGGCCCGCGACGGCGCAGACTTCTTCCCCCTGACTGTCGACATCGAAGAGCGCATGTACGCCGCGGGACGCATCCCCGGTTCGTTCTTCCGTCGCGAGGGCAAGGCATCTGATCAGGCCATCCTCACCTGTCGTCTCATGGACCGCCCATTGCGCCCATGCTTCCCCGACGGTTTCCGCAACGAGGTCCACGTCGTCGGTACGGTTCTTGCCGCTGATCTCGTGAACCCGCATGACGTCGTCGCCATCAATGGCGCCTCGGCGGCTCTCATGCTTTCCGGCATCCCCTTCGACGGCCCGATCGGCGCCGTTCGTCTCGCCTTCACCACCGACGGCACCTGGATTCCGCACCCCACCTACGAAGAGGGCCAAGAGTCCACCTTCGAAATGGTCGTGGCTGGTCGTGCCCTCGGCACCAACGACGTCGCCATCTCGATGGTTGAAGCCGGCGGTACCGAAGCCTCATGGCCCGCCTTCCAGGACGGCGCCCCCAAGGTCGACGAGGACGTTCTCGCCGGTGGCCTCGAAGCCGCCAAGCAGTACATCCTCCAGTCGATCAACGCCCAGCGTCAGCTCATGGCTGCCGTCGGCGTCAAGGAGCCGATGTCCTACACGGTCACCTCCGACTACTCGCCCGAGGTTTTCGCGGCGATGGACGCCAAGCGCGCCCAGATCCTCGCCACGCAGGTCATCTCAGACAAGACCGCCCGCCTCGAAGCCGAAGCGGCTCTTCGCGATCAGCTCGTGGCCGAACTGCTTCCGCAGTTCGCCGATGTCTCCGGTGCGGACAAGCAGCTCAAGGCTGCGTTCCGCTCGGTCACCAAGGCTGTCGTTCGTTCGCGCATCGTGAACGAAGGCGCTCGTATCGACGGTCGTGGACCCAAGGACATTCGTGCGCTTTCCTCAGAGGTCGGCGTTCTTCCGTCCGTGCACGGTTCGGGACTCTTCCAGCGTGGCGAGACTCAGGTGCTCAACGTCACCACGCTCGGCATGCCCCGTATGGAGCAGATGATCGACGCCCTCGGCGACGTGACTCGCAAGCGTTACATGCACCATTACAACTTCCCGCCGTACTCGACTGGTGAGACCGGCTTCATGCGCGGACCGAAGCGTCGCGAGATCGGACACGGCATGCTCGCCGAGCGTGCCCTCGTCCCGGTGCTCCCGACTCCCGAAGAGTTCGCCTACACGATCCGTACCGTGTCCGACGTGCTCTCCTCAAACGGTTCGACCTCCATGGGTTCCGTCTGTGGTTCGACGCTCTCGATGATGGACGCCGGCGTTCCGCTGCGTGCTCCCGTCGCCGGTATCGCCATGGGCCTCGTGTACGCCGATGGTAAGTACACGACCCTCACCGACATCCTCGGCGCCGAAGACGCATTTGGTGACATGGACTTCAAGGTCGCCGGTACTGCCGAATTCGTCACAGCCCTCCAGCTCGACACGAAGATCGATGGCATTCCCGCCGACGTTTTGGCGCAGGCGCTTCAGCAGGCCAAGGAAGCCCGTCTTGCAATCCTCGAGGTCATGGCCGGCGCAATCGCTAAGCCGCGTGACGAGGTTGGCGAAACCGCACCGAAGATCATCAGCTTCGAAATCCCGATGGACAAGATCGGTGAAGTCATTGGTCCGAAGGGCAAGGTCATCAACGCCATCCAGCAGGAGACCGGCGCCGACATCAGTGTCGACGATGACGGCAGTGTTGGCCGCGTGAGCATCGGTTCCACCGATGGCGGCGCAGTCGCCGAGGCCGAGCGTCAGATTCGTCTGATTCTCAATCCTCCGACCGCCGAAGTTGGTCAGGTGTACCAGGGCCGTGTCGTGAACGTCACCAAGTTCGGTGCGTTCGTGAACATCCTCCCGGGTCGCGATGGTCTACTCCACATCTCCAAGATCGGTGGCGGAAAGCGCATCGACAAGGTCGAAGATGTTCTCGACCTCGGTGATGCAGTCGAAGTCCGTGTCGACGATGTGGATCCCAACGGCAAGGTGTCGCTCTCACTTGCGAGCTCGCCCGTCGCCGAAGCGGAAACCGCATCGACCGAAAGTGCACCGGCTCCGTCGGCGGCCCCGGCGTCCTCACCCGCCGCCGATTCCGGCAGCGACCGCGAGTACGTGTCGTTCGAAGATGCCTTCGACGCCGAGATCAGCACCGAACTCGGCGACCTCGGCCCCTCCAGCAACGACGGTGGTCGTGGCAATGGTGGCGGCAATCGTCGTGGCGGAGGTGGCGGCCGTCGCCGCTGATCTGCGCTCTTCGGACTCGCCTGTGAGTGAATCCGATATTGAACGTTCCGAACTGGCTTCGGGTGTGCGCGTCGTTTCCGAGCGCATGCCCGAAGCACGTTCCGTGAGCGTCGGAATGTGGTTCGCCGTCGGTTCGCGCGACGAACCCGGCAACATTGCTGGTGCTTCGCACTTCCTCGAGCACCTGCTCTTCAAAGGCACCGAGCAACGTTCAGCCCGGAGTATCGCTCTGGCTGTCGATGCTGTCGGTGGCGAAATGAATGCCTACACAAGTCGCGAGCACACGGCGTATTACCTGCGTCTTCCCGTGGCCGAACTTGATTCGGGTCTCAGACTCCTTGCTGATGTCGTGAGCGAGCCAGCGTTCCGGGCCCACGAGCTCGACGCTGAGCGCGAAGTGATCATCGAGGAACTCCTCATGAGCGAGGACACTCCCGACGATTTGGTGCTCACCGCCCTTTACGAGAGCTTGTATCCGCACCACCCACTTGGCCGCGAGACGCTCGGCAGCCGAGACACTGTCGAGGCGATGACCCGGGACGACGTCGCTGAGTTCCATGCCACGTGGTACCGCCCGGCGAACCTTGTGATTGCTGCGGCTGGAAATCTCGATCACGCCCAGGTCGTGGAGGCTGTCGACGGCCTGTTCGACAACGGCGCCGCCGGCGTCGCTCCCGAACGCACGGCTCCTTCATCGGATATCGAACCGCTTGTGCTCATCGACCGTCCCACCGAACAGGTCCATGTTGCTGTCGGTTGGCGCGCATTGCCCATCGACGATGACGATCGCTATGCGCTCTGGGTGGCCAACCATGTTCTCGGTGGAGGCATGTCCAGCAGGCTTTTTCAGTCGATTCGCGAAGAACGCGGACTCGCCTACACGGTGTTCACGTCCCCGTCGTCGTACAGCGATGTCGGCTCACTCATTCTCTATGCGGGCACTGGGGCGAACCGCCTCGGCGAACTCCTCGACGTCACCAACGAGGTCCTCGACGGAGTTCTTGCCAATGGGATCACCGCTGAAGAGCATGCCGTTGCATTGGGTTATCTCGAAGGTTCCATGCTGCTCGGCTTGGAAGACTCCGGATCGCGTATGTCCCGTCTGGGCTCCGGTCTCGTCGTACGCGACAGCATCATCTCGATCGATGATCACGTGCGGCACATCCGCGCGGTCACTCTGGACGATGTGCATCGGGTCCTGAAGCGGATTCTCGGTCAGCCTCGCGCTGTCTCCGCCGTTGGGCCCCTCGGTGGCGGCAACGCTGCCCTCGAGGCGTTCGCCAAATCCTGATCGGAATCGACGCTCAGGGCGCTATGTTCGTCGCATGACACAACGCGTCGGAGTCTTTGGTGCCGGTGGCCGAATGGGCAGCACGGTTTGTCGTGCGGTCAACGCCGATCCCCTTCTCGAGTTGGTGGCTGCTGTCGATCCGCATCATGCCGGTCTCGACATGCATCAGGTGACAGGTTGTGATCTGCCTTTTCAGGTTGCGCGCGATGGTCAGGCGTTCATCGATGCCGGCGTCGATGTCGTTGTTGACTTCACGCATCTCGAAGCAGCCCGCGAGAACCTCCTATGGCTTGCGGAACATAAAATTCACGCCGTTGCCGGCACTACTGGTTTCTCCGATGATGACTACGCAGAGTTCCGGATGGCATTTGCGAACTCGAACTGCGTCATCGCACCGAATTTCGCAATCGGTGCGATTCTGATGATGCGCTTCGCAGAAATAGCTGCACCGTTCTTCGAGACCGCTGAGATCGTTGAACTCCACCACGACGAAAAGCTTGATGCACCCTCCGGAACGGCAATGCTCACCGCTGAACGAATGGCCGACGCGTCATCGGAGTGGGCTGCCGATCCAACCAAGACGGAGATCCTGGCCGGAGCCCGCGGCGGTCGCGGGCCGGCCGACATCCGAGTGCATTCGTTGCGCCTACGCGGCATGGTCGCCCATCAGGAAGTCATCCTCGGCACGACCGGTCAGACCCTGTCGATCCGCCACGATTCGTATGACCGCGATTCGTTCATGCCGGGAGTCCTTTTGGCTGTGAAAGCCGTTCCGGCCCATCCCGGAGTCACGATCGGCTTGGACTCACTGCTCGATCTCTAGATTGACGGCTCGGTGGGATCGGCCGTATCCGCCTCGCCCGAGTGTTCGAGAATCTCGAGTTCGGTGATCTCGCGCTTGCCGCGTCGCAATTCGCCGAGTGACGTGAGGGCCACGAGTCCGATCGAGACAACGAGCAATGGGACGCGCCATGTCGACACAAAGCCGAGCACCGAACTGATTGGTCCGGCAAACACATCGCCGAGGATCTGGATCATGAAGAGGCGTCCCGCACTTCCCGCGATGTTGAGACCGGCGAATAACCACGGCGACATGCGGGCCGCACCCGCGATGAGACAGACATAATTGTTGGGGAACAGCACGACGAGCGGTGCCCCCCACCGACCGAACCATCGTTCGAGCGTCGTCATGTATCGACTCATGGTCGGAGTCCGGCGTTCCATCCATCGGAGCGCGGCGGGGCCGTAGAACCATCCGATGGCAAAGAAGAACGGATCGGGCAGGAGCAGACGGGCCACCCCGATCAGGTAGTACGACGTCAGATCGACCTGGTTTACGACGAGGACCAGATACCGATTCTTCGCGCTGAGGCCGATGAGCCACAGGGGATGATTCTCGACCAGATTCGGCCACAGGGCGTCGGCGATGTAGGCCGCTATCACCATGGCGGCGATGGGCGCGATTAGGAACGCCAAATGAGGACGTCGGGGCGAAGTATCGGTTGGCTCGGGGTGGATCGGTCTCTCAGACAGGAGTCCATCTTCTCACGTACGATGCGCCGACAGTCCGAGGGGTACCGACGGTGCCGTGGCGAGGGAGCTTGGCGTGAAGGGTTTGATGCAGGACGGGCCGCTGGTGCTCACCCATTTTTTGGATAGGGCGGAGAAACTCTTCCCGAACAAGACGATCGTCACCGCCACTGCGACTGGCATCGAGACCGAGACGTACGCAGAGTGGGCCGGACGCACCCGGCGACTCGCCGGTGTCCTAGACGATCTCGGGATCAGTGCCGACGGGCGGGTGGCGACGTTCGCATGGAACAGCGCCCGCCATCTTGAGCTGTACTTCGCCGCGCCATGTAGCGGGCGAGTACTCCACACGCTCAACATCCGCCTGTTCCCCGAACAGATCACCTACATCGTCAACCATGCCGAGGACGAAGTCATCTTCGTCGACAAGTCGCTTCTCGGATTGCTGTGGCCGCTGGTCGACACGTTCACGACCGTGCGCCACATCGTTGTCATGGACGACGGACGCGGTGAACTCCCGGCCGATAGTGGAGGCTGGTTGCTGCACGATTACGAGGACCTTCTCGCAGCTGCAAGCCCCGTGGAGTTCAACATCACCGACGAGAACCAGGCAGCGGCGATGTGTTACACGAGTGGCACTACCGGGAATCCGAAGGGGGTCGTGTACTCGCATCGTTCGACATGGCTGCACACGCTGGCGGCGATGAGCGCCGACAGCTTGGGGGCCTGCGAACGCGATGTCATCATGCCGGTCGTCCCGATGTTCCATGCGAATGCGTGGGGACTTGCTCATATCGGTGTTGCAACGGGCGCCACCCTGGTGATGCCCGGTCCCGATCTCTCCCCAAAGGCGTTGGCCACTCTCATCGAGACCCAGCGCGTCACTGTCGCCGCCGGTGTACCGACCATCTGGATGGGTGTGCTGGGTGAACTCGACGGGCGTGATACCTCGAGTCTGCGCGCAATTCCGTGCGGCGGCTCTGCCGTGCCGAAGCACCTCTCCGAGGGATACCGCTTGAAGATCGGACTTCCGATCCAGCAGGCGTGGGGGATGACCGAAACAAGCCCGCTTGCGTCGGGCGGTCAGATGAAGTCGGCGTTCGATTCGTTGACCGAAGACGAGCGCGCTGATTACCGGGCCACGATCGGCCTGCCTTCGATCGGCGTCGATTGCCGCATTGTCGATCAGGTCACTGGCGAGCAGGTGCCGTGGGACGGCGAGACCCGCGGCGAACTCCAGACTGCCGGACCCTGGATTGCCCGGGAGTATTACAACGATGCTCGGTCGCCGGAGTCCTTCACGGCAGACGGATGGTTGAAGACAGGCGATGTCGCAACCGTCGACTCGGAGGGGTACATGCGCATCGTCGATCGCACGAAGGACGTCGTGAAATCTGGCGGCGAGTGGATCTCGTCGGTCGAACTTGAGAACGAGATCATGGCTCATCCGGCCGTGGCTGAAGCGGCGGTAATCGGGCTCAAACATCCCAAGTGGGGTGAACGGCCGATGGCGTGCGTCGTACTGCGTCCGGGAGAGTCACTGACTTCCGACGAACTCCTCGGATGGCTCGATGGCCGAGTCGCCAAATGGTGGCTGCCTGACGATGTGGTCTTCATCGACGAAGTTCCGAAGACATCAGTGGGCAAGTTCTCGAAGCGAGAGTTGCGGGAGCGCTTCGCCGATCACGTGCTGCCGACGGCCTAACGGATGCTCTGCATGGGGAGCGGGTCCGATCGACGGGCCCGATTCCCCCGTGGTGCTGGGTGGTGCGTAGCCTGACGACGTGTACCGGTTCCTGTTTCGACCTCTTTGGATCCTGTCGCACATCTTTGTAATCGGCTCGGTCATCTTGATGGTCAATCTGGGCTTCTGGCAGTTGGGGCGCCTTGACGAGCGCAAGGCATCGAATGCGATCATCGTCGAGGCCGAGAAGCCAGCCGCGGTGCCGATCGCAGAGTTACTGCCCGAAGGTGTCGACACATCAGCGGCAGCGGTCGACGAAGCGAGCTATCGATCGGTGATCGTGACCGGTGTGTATCGCGTCGATCAGCAGGTCTTGATTCCGAATCGCACCTACAACGGCGCCGCGGGCTTCTGGGTGATCACGCCCATCGAGCAGGTCGACGGAACGGCAGTGGTGATTAATCGCGGTTGGATTCCATACTCGTTCACCGCCGACGGCCCATGGGACGAGTTCGCTCCACCGACCGGGACGGTGTCGGTCTCGGGAATGATTCGCCCGCCACAGGTTCGTGAGGATTCCGGAATCGTCGCCGGCCCGAAGGATCCAACCGAAGGGACCCTTCGTTCCCTTGCCCGGGTTGACGTCGAACGTCTCGGCCAGCAGGTCGACGAGGAACTCTGGCCGCTCTACGTCAACCTTCAACAGCAACAGCCCGAGCAGATCGGACAGCTACCGGTTCCTGTGCCGAGGCCGGAGCTTTCCGAAGGTTCCCATCTTGGCTACGCGGGTCAGTGGTTTATCTTCAGCACGCTCACGATCATCGTGTATCCGTTGCTTCTGCGCCGAGTGGCGCGCCGCCGTCAGCGTGAAGATGTGGATGAAAACGACGACACCGATTACACCGCGTCGAATGACGGGTCTGGCGCCGTGATTCATTCCGGCGTATCGGACGCATCAGCGTTGTTGTGAGCGCGAATACCCGAGAGAAAATCCTCGAGAGTGTGCTGCGGTGCATCGAGGTCGACGGGCTTGCGTCTACGAGCATTGAGGATGTCGCTCGAACGGCATCGATCTCGCGCGCCACGATCTACCGTCACTTTCCGGGGGGACGGGAACAGTTGGTTTCCGAGGCGGTCACGTGGGAAGTGGGGCTGTTCTTTCATCGCATTGAGATCGCCATCGAGGACGAGACCGAACTGTCGGGCATGGTGGCGGTAGCGCTTCGTGCCGGACATGAAGCGTTGGCCGATCATGGTCTGCTCCATCAGTTACTGCGCACCGAACCCGAAGCCGTCCTGACCGAACTGGCGGTGGCAACCGATGTCGTCCTCGGCGTGATCGTGGCGCTGATCGCCGACCAGTTGGAACAGGAGATAGCGGCCGGACGGGCGAGGGTCGATCTGGTCGCAACGGAGGCCGCCGATCACCTCGGGCGTCTGTTCCTCTCGTATCTCGGGACTCCGGGCCGCTGGGACCTCACCGATACCGATTCATTGGACCGTCTCGTACGAACCCAGTTCCTGGCCGGAATCGAGCCCCAATCCTGACCGTGAGGGCCTCAGGGGAGCGAGACGAACAAATTCTGGGCGATGAGACAAAAACGCGGATACTGTCTCATCTGTGCCACTGACCATCGTTTCCGGAGAACTCGCCGCGTCATCGTTCGCACCCGCACCCTTCGCGAACAATCCAACGGTGTTGTCGGATGTTGCGACGCGAATCTGCAGAGCAACGGTCACTGTTGTTGCTGCTCAGGGCTTACGGGCTACGACCGTCGATGACATCGCCGTTGCCGCGGGGTGTGGCCGAGCGACGATCTATCGGGCATTCCCCGGGGGTCGCGCGGAACTACTTCTCACCGTGCTCGACCGCGAGGTAGCCGCGATCTTCGAACTCGGAACGATCGCGGTTCGCTCGTGCGACGAATTCGCCGAAGCGGTCACAGCCGCAATCCACACGGCGGCAACCGCCCTCGCCGATCATGCCGCGCTGCAGAAACTTCTTGCCACCGAACCAGGCACGGTATTGCCATTCATCTCGTTCGACGGTCTCGACCCGCTACTCGCAATGGCCGCCGAATGGGGCCGGCTCGAGTTCGCTCGGTTCACTACCGACGACGATGCGGAAATCGCCGGCGAATGGGCGGCACGCGTTCTGTTCGGCCATGTCCGCTCGCCCGGCGCCGTTCTTGACGTCACCGACCGCGCAGCAGTCAAGCGTCTTGTCGAATCCTTCTTGCTTCCTGGTCTTTCAATCAAACCTCGAATTTCAACGTTCACCACATCCTCCTAAAGGAGTCCTGTTATGTCATCCACTGAAGAGATCATCGGCCGCCGCGACCTCAACGACATCGAAGAGATCCTTTCGATTTCCAACACCGATGTTGAGTCGGCGATCCACACCGTGAAGGACAATTCCGACGCAATCTTCACGTGGGATTACGAAAAGGGCGCTCGTCCGGCTCTTAACAAGCTCTACGAGAAGGCCAAGACTTCGCAGTGGAACGGCGAGACTGATCTCGATTGGTCGATCGATGTCGATCAGGAAGCCGTGGTCGTGGCGAACATGGCCGCGAATAGTCGTGGCGCAGGTCTTGATGTCACCGGAACCTGTTTCGAGAAGTGGGGCGACAAGGAATGGATGGAACTCGGGGTTCAGTCGCAGAACTGGACGCTGAGCCAGTTCATGCACGGGGAACAAGGTGCGCTGATCTGCACGGCGAAAATTGTTGAGACCGTTCCATGGATCGACGCCAAGTACTACGCCGCCACCCAGGTTATGGACGAAGCCCGTCACGTCGAGGTATTCGCGAAGTACCTGAACGAGAAGCTGTCAGGAAACTATCCGGTCAATACCCACCTGAAGCTTCTTCTCGACGACATCGTCGCCGACAGTCGTTGGGATATGACTTATCTGGGTATGCAGATCATGGTTGAGGGCCTTGCGCTTGCCGCCTTCGGTTTCATGCACAACATGACCACCGAACCGCTGCTCAAGAAACTCCTCCGATATGTCATGAGCGATGAAGCCCGTCACGTTGCGTTCGGTGTTCTTTCCCTCAAGGAGTACTACCAAGATCTCACACAGGCCGAACTGCGCGAGCGCCAGGAGTTCGCGTTCGAGGCGGCTGTGCGGATGCGGGATCGTTTCCTGCAGCAAGAGGTTTGGGATCGCATGGGTGTTCCAGTCAAGGAAGCAGTCCATGTGGTCATGCATGATCCGGGCCAGCAACTCTTCCAGCAGATGCTCTTCGCCAAGATCGTCCCGAACTGCAAGAAGCTCGGACTTCTGGATGCTGGTGACGGTTGGTTGCGCATGAAGTTCACTGAACTCGGAGTTATCGGATTCGAGGATCATCCCGATACTGAAGAGGAATACGAAGTCTTTGCTCTCGCCGAAGGTGAAATAGCCGCGGCCTGACGATTCGGTGTGAAAACCGGTGTCGATGATCGGCACCGGTACCGAGAAACCAGTGGAACTCGCCCGAGATTGGCGGGGTCCGCTGGTACGGTTGCCGCCATGGCTCGCTTCGGTTCGGTGATCACCGCAATGGTCACCCCATTCAACGATGCCGGTGAGGTCGATCATGCCGGGGCAGCGGAACTGGCCCGATGGTTGGTTTCGCAGGGCAACGATGCGCTCGTTCTGACGGGCACCACCGGCGAGGCTGCGTGTCTCACCGACGAGGAGCAGATCGCCTTCTGGCACACCGTGCGCGCTGCGGTCGATGTCCCGCTGGTTGCTGGCTCGGGAACGAACGACACGCGTCATGCTGCCGAACTCACCGGTCACGCTGCGGGCGCGGGTATGGACGGGGTGCTGATCGTCACGCCTTATTACAACCGACCGTCGCAGGCGGGAATCGAAGCGCATTTCCGGCACGTCTGTGCAGCGACGGATCTGCCCGTGATCGTCTACGACATCCCGGTGCGCACTGGCCGCAAGATCGGCAGCGAACTCATCCTGCGGATGGCGAATGAGATTCCAAATGTGGTTGCACTTAAGGATGCGGCGGGTGATCCGTCAGCAACCGCCGAGGTGATCGCACGCGCTCCCGAAGGATTCGAGGTCTTCAGCGGCGATGACGGACTCACCCTTCCGCTGCTCGCAGTGGGCGCCGTCGGTGTGATCGGCGTCGCGACACACTGGGCCGCTCCAGTGATGGTCGAGATGGTCAGAGCATTCAAGGCGGGTCAGATCGACAAAGCGATCGAACTCAATGCCCGCATGATCGAGAGTTATGAATTCGAAACCGGGGATCTCAATCCCAATCCGGTTCCGACCAAAGCAATGTTGCGGGCACTCGGCCAACCGGCCGGCCCGTGTCGTCCTCCAATGGGCTTTGGGCCCACCGATCTGGAAGAGCGTGCACGCGGTGTGCACCAACGGTTGTACGCGTGAGCAAGACCAAAGCAAAGTCCAAGGACCAGGCCAAAGATCAGGTCAAAGTCACCTTCCTTGGAGGTCTCGGCGAGATCGGTCGGAACTGTGCGTGCGTCGAGGTCGAGGGCAAGATCATGCTCATCGACTGCGGCATCATGTTTCCTGAACTGGACATGCTCGGTATCGATCTCGTCCTCCCTGATTTCACCTATCTGCGTCAGAACGCCGATCGCATCATCGGTTGCATCGCGACGCACGGTCACGAGGACCACGTGGGTGGGCTCAACTTCCTTCTGCGCGAATTGTCGTTCCCGATCTACGGCTCAGCGCTGACGCTTGGCTTGGCTCGCAACCGAATCGAGGAAGCGGGGCTCCTCGACCGCACCGAGTTCATCGTCGTCCAGGACGGCGAGCGTCGTCGCATCGGCCCATTCGACATCGAGTTCATCCCCGTCACGCACTCGGTCCCGCATGGCATGGCCACTGCGTTCCACACTCCTCAGGGCGTGATTCTGCACACGGGCGATTTCAAACTTGATCTCACGCCGGTTGATGGGCGCCTCACCGACTTGGCCCGAATCGGATCGATCTCCTCCAACGAAGGGATCCGTCTCCTTCTTTCGGATTCCACCAACGCGGAGGAACACGGTCATGCCGCCTCCGAGACCACCGTCGGGGCGGTCCTCTACGACCTGTTTCACCGTTACGAAGGTCGTCGCATCATCACGACGTGTTTCGCCAGCCACATCCACCGGGTGCAGCAGATCGCCGACGCGGCGATTTCGTTCGACCGCGTGATCGCCACGATGGGCATGTCAATGAAGAAGAACGTCCGCATGGCGCGCGAGATGGGTCTTCTCACTATCCCTGAGTCGCGCCTTATGGATATCGCCGATGTCGGCGACATGGCTCCGGAGAAGGTGTGCATCATCTCCACCGGTTCGCAGGGTGAGCCGATGTCGGCCCTTTCGCTGATGGCCGCGAACGAGAATCGCTGGATCAACCTGAGTGAGCGCGATGTGGTCATCATGAGCTCGCATCCGATCCCGGGCAACGAAACCGACGTCTCGAAGGTCATCAACGGCCTGGTGCGTATGGGCGCGGAAGTCGTGCATTCGGGCATCTCCGATGTGCATGCTTCGGGTCACGCGAAATCTGAAGATCTCAAGATGTTCCTCTCGATCGCCCGCCCCGAGTACTTCGTTCCTGTTCATGGGGAATACCGCCATCTCGCCGCACACGCAAAGCTCGCCCGTCAGATGGGCGTTGCAGCCAAGAACATCCTTCTGTGCACCGACGGCGATCAGATCGTTCTCGATGCTGATGGCATGCGGCCGAATGCGCAGGTTCCAGCGGGCTATCTCTATGTCGACGGAATCCTGGGAGACGTCGGCACTGGGGTGCTCCGCGATCGTCGTGTCCTCGCCGACGAAGGCGTGGTCGTTGTGATTGTGGCGGTAAACGTCGAAACCGGGGAGATGATCCTCGGCCCCGAGATCATCACCCGGGGTTGGATCCATGCTCCCGAAGCCGAAGATCTCCTCGACGAGTGCGCAAAGCGGGTACGCGAGTCCATCGCCGACCTATTCCGCAATGGGGCGACCGACATCGAGAACATCCAGCGAGTCGTGCGTCGCACCGCGGGTCGATTCGTGAGCGACAAGACAAAGCGTCGGCCGATGATCGTCCCCGTGGTCATGGAGGCCTAGAGCCGCCTTGTCCGGCGGGGTGCTTTCGACCGCCGGAGCTTTGCCGCCTAACGTTGGCGTCCATGTCAGACGTGCCTGTCGCCCTCACTCCGAATCCCCGGGTTGAAGTTTCCACCCGGCCCCAGATGTCGACCGAAGACGCCCGCAAGGCAATTCGAGCTGCCGAGGTGGCGTTGCTCGACGAGCGACGTCAACTGACACTCGAGGAACTTGACGCACTCGTTGATGTTCCCGATTCGTCGGTGCCGGCACTGGCCGCTCTCGCCCACGAGGTCCGCCTCGAATGGTGCGGCGACACCGTCGAGGTGGAGGGGATCCTCTCCGCCAAGACCGGCGGTTGTCCCGAGGATTGCCACTTCTGCAGTCAGTCCGCGAAGTTCGAGTCGCCGGTGCAGGCCATGCCGTTCCTCGACACCGCCGATGTACTCGCCGCCGCGCGCGAAACCGCTGCCCTCGGTGCCAGCGAGTTCTGCATCGTGCTCGCCATCCGTGGGCCCGACGAACGCACAATGCAGCGCATTCTCGAACTCGTCCCGATCGTGAAGGACGAGACTGGTCTGAACGTCGCCGTGAGCGCAGGCATTGTCACTGAGGACCAGGCCCGCCGCCTGGCTGAGGGTGGCGTCCACCGTTACAACCACAATCTGGAAACGGCAGAATCGTTCTTCCCGCAGGTCGTCACCACCCATTCGTGGGCGGAGCGGTTCGACACCTGCAAGCTGATTCGCGACAACGGCATGGAACTCTGCTGCGGCGTGTTGCTCGGTATGGGTGAGTCAGTCGATCAGCGCATCGAACTCATCGGTCAGCTCCGTGCTGTCGAACCGGCCGAGGTTCCGATGAACTTCCTCAACCCGCGCCCGGGGACGCCGTTCAGCGGTCGGCCGCTCGTCGAACCCCTCGAAGCCATCCGCTGGATCGCATTGTTCCGCCTCGGACTTCCATCAGTGATCCTCCGATACGCGGGTGGCCGCGAAGTCACGTTGCGCGAGCTACAGGCGCTTGGTCTCACAGCGGGTATCAATGCACTCATAGTGGGCAATTACCTCACGACGCTTGGTCGCACTCCGGACGAGGATCTGCAGATGCTGGAAGATTTGCAGATGCCGATCGGCGCGTTGTCGAAGGCGTTCTGAGTCAACCACTCATGAGCGTTTCGAAAATGAGCGTGTTCGCATGACGACAGACGAGTTCTGTCGTTGGTGCGGAGCGCAACGCTCGGAGCACTCAGACAGGCAATGTCGACGCGAACTTGATCCGCCGCGGTTCTGTCCTCAGTGTGGGCGGCGATTGCGCGTGCAAGTGCACCCCGCCGGTTGGGATGCGACCTGCCGCGATCATGGTGTGCTTGCCGACTGAACTGTCGGCAAGGCGAATCAGCTCTTGCCGCAGCTTTGCGTCTCGGCATTCGCCGGTACGACGGGATCGGGCATTGGCTTGCCAGCGAAACGATCGTCGATCCACGTGAGCATGGTGGGAGCCGACGGGGCGATCACGCCGGCGTGTGACTGACCGGGGAAGACCCAACGCTGCGCCACCTGGCCGACAGCACACAACTGCGTGAACAACAGCGCCGACGATGCGGTCGGAATCTGTTCGTCGTTGCCACCGTGGATGATCAGCAGCGGAACGGGAATCGGAGCGGTGAACGATCCGGGATCGTTGTTGGCAAGGAGTTTGCGCCACTCCGGAACCGTCGCAGGGTCGGCCTTCTGGAGCTTCGAGAAGTCGAGGGGGGATGCTTCCTTACCCAGATCGGAGCTGCACAGCGTGTCGATCTGGGTGAGGAAGTCGAGTCCTTCGGGATTGAGGACAGCGTCGAGCGGAGCCGCAGTGTCGCCATAGGCGGCGTTGATGCCGGCCGCGGCCATAGCGATGTAATGGCGATAATCGCTCTTCTGCAGGGCCGCGTTGATCAGCAGCAACTGTGACGGGGGAGCACCGGCCACGACGCCAACCAGATCAAGTTCCGGAGCGTAGGGCTCAGCATCTCGACCGGCGAATAGCGCGGCGTGGCCACCCTGTGAATGACCCCAAATCAGAAATCGGGAACTCGCATTCGCCCCGGGGAACACTCGCGCAGCTTTCACGATGTCGAGCGTGCCGTAGGCCTCGGAATCTCCAACGATGTACGGGTGCAGACCGGGCACGCCGAGGCCCTCGTAATCAGTGGCGACCACGAGGTAACCCTTCGCCAGTAGTGGGTTCGCCAGCGGCACGAACTCGTCAGGTTTGAGTGAGGGAGCGCAGGTATCGGCAAGGCCTGTGGTGCCGTGAGCCCACGTGATGACGGGCCAGCCGCCTGCGGGTGCGGAGCCGTTCGGGATGATGATGACTCCGGTGACGGGGATGGTCTGCCCGGTGACCGAAGTGGAGCTGTACATGATGAGCGACATGGTCCCGTCGAGCCCTTTGACGGGGACAGGTTGGGACTTGATGATCGTGCCCGGTGACATCTCCGGCATCGGGTCGGGAACGGCGTAGAACTCAGGCAGACCGGCCGCAGCGGGAATGACCTTTCCCGGTGCAGTGGAGTTCGATGAACCCGATGAACACCCCGCCAGCAGTGCCGATGAGGCCACAAGTGCCGTCAGAATAATGAAACCCAGCCGTTTGGTCATGTGATCCCCCCAGAAGACAATGGGAAACACTACCCCTCTGGCCTGCCCTTTCTGCGTTCGAATTGACCAATCCACACCTTTGTCGGACCCCACCGGTACCCTTTCCCTTGGCGTGCGGAGAGGGGCCACGAACGGAACGCGTACGCCTGTGGCCACGAAACAGACATCTCCCACCAAATCGAATGCGAAGAAGCCGGCGGCCAGAAGGTCGGCCGGGAAGGCGCCTACGCGCAAGTCGGGTGCGGCCAAGGCCCGCACGGCAGCGCCGAAGGGCCGTGCCGGCACCGCTGCCCGCAAGCCCGCACCTAGTCCCGTAGCGCAGGCCTTCGCTGGTCATGGTCGCGACATGTGGGGCGTCGCGCTCATTGCGCTTGGCCTCCTCACGGGCCTTGGGGTCTATGCCGACCTTGCGGGACCTCTCGGACAGGGTCTCGCTGAAGGTTTTGGCGCACTGGTCGGCGGACTGCGCTTGATCGTTCCGATTCTTCTGGTGATCGGTGGCGCGCTGCTCATGCGAGCGCCCGCAACCTCCGGAACCTCAACGGGTCGGTCGGCGGTTCGCCTCGTGGTCGGAACAGCCCTCATCTTGATCGCAGTCGACGGCCTACTTCACCTTGCCATGGGTCACCCCGCGTGGGGTGCTCCCCTCGAAGATTTCATCTCGGCCGGCGGATATTTCGGCGCAGGCGTCGGTTCTCCGCTGCAGAGTCTGCTCGCCGAATGGGGTGCTGCCCTGGTGTGCATCGCGCTCATTGTCATCGGACTCGTTGTCGCAACTGGTATCTCGTTGCACACCGCAGCACGCAAGACCGCCGACGGCGTGAAGCCAGTCCAGGGCGTTCTCAAGCGCGGGGTCGACTCGTTGTTTGAGGTCGGGAATGGTCAACCGACCGGCGAGCAGGACGATGACCTCGTTGTCGAACCAGTCTTCTTTGACGGCAGCACCGCCGGCAGTTCCATCTGGGACGACGATTCCGCCGGTTCACCGATGCTCGAGGAACTTCTCGATCCCGATGGTCTCTCGATGGAAGAACTCACCGATCTGGAACTCGACGTCCACATCGCCGGCGAAGGCGATGCGCCACAGACTCTCGACGATGAGATCGACGTCCACGTACCTACCTCTGCCGATGTACCCGATACCGCCCAGCAGTTGGTGATGCCGATGGGCGTGGCCGCCAAACCTGTCGTCTGGAAGTTGCCGTCGCTCAAGATGCTCGAGCGCTCGCAGATCCAGGAAGTCAACCGCGCGCAGGTCGAGGAGCGGGGCCGCATTCTCGAAGCCGCGCTGGCCGAGCACGGCGTGACGACACGTCTTGTCGGCATGGTCGTCGGCCCGACGGTGACGCGCTACGAACTCGAACTGGCCGCCGGCGTGAAGGTGGCGAAGCTCACCAGCCTCCACAAGGACATCGCATACGCGATGGCGTCAGCTGATGTGCGAATCCTCGCGCCTATCCCAGGTAAGCAGGCGATCGGTGTCGAGGTCCCCAACGACAACCGTCAACTTGTCGCGGTGGGCGACATTCTCACCTCGCCCGAAGCGAAGGCGGCGAAGAACTCGCTCGAGGTCGCCATCGGACGCGACATCAACGGTCGATCAGTGATGGCCGACCTTTCGAAAATGCCTCATTTGCTCATTGCTGGAGCGACTGGTGCGGGTAAGTCATCGTGCATCAACTCCTTGATCACCTCGATCCTCATGCGTTCAACGCCCGATCAGGTGCGCATGATCCTGATCGATCCGAAGCGCGTCGAGCTCGGCCAGTACAACCGTCTTCCGCATCTGCTCACGCAGGTCGTCACGAATCCGAAGAAAGCTGCGAACGCCCTCACCTGGACCGTCAAAGAGATGGAACGGCGTTACGACCTCCTGTCCGAATGCGGATTCCGCGACATCGATGGTTACAACGGTGCATTCGATAAGGGCGAACTCGTTGACGATCCGGCGATGGGTCTTGAGTTCAACCGCCTCCCGTACATCCTCGTCGTGGTCGACGAACTCAACGACCTCATGATGGTTGCGGCCCGTGACGTTGAGGAATCGATCTGTCGAATCGCTCAGATGGCGCGAGCCGTTGGCATCCATCTCGTGATCGCCACGCAGCGCCCGTCGGTCAACGTCATCACCGGCGTGATCAAGGCCAACGTTCCGGCCCGTCTTGCGTTCGCGGTGTCGAGCCTCGCCGACTCCCGTGTCATCCTTGATCAGGGTGGTGCCGAGAAGCTTCTCGGTCGCGGTGACATGTTGCTACTCGGCCCGAGTTCGAGCGCCGCCCAGCGCATCCAAGGCGCATGGGTCACCGAGGACGAGGTTCGTGCCGTTGTCGCCTTCTGGCGCAAGCAGTCGCCCGATATTGCGTATGACGACACGGTCCAAGGCCAAGAAGACGCTGCGGCCGCTGCCGGCGGCGGTTTGATGGGTTCTGGCGATGATGACGATGACGAACTTCTCCGTCAGGCGCAGGAGCTCGTGGTCCGCTCACAGCTTGGCTCCACGTCGATGCTCCAGCGCAAGCTGAGGGTCGGGTTCGCCCGTGCCGGTCGCCTGATGGACTTGCTCGAACAGCGCGGCGTGGTCGGTCCGTCGGAAGGTTCGAAAGCGCGAACGGTGCTGATGACCCCCGAGGAACTCGACGGGGCCGGAAACAGCGACTTCTGAGCCAGAGTGTCATCCGCCTACGATGAACCTATGGCCGGAAGCTTTTGGATCGAAACTCTCGGCTGTCCCAAGAATCAGGTTGATTCCGACAAGTTGGTTGGGTCGATGCTGGCGGATGGTCTCGTGCCGGCCGACAACGCTGAATCGGCGGATGTCGTTGTCGTCAATACGTGTGCGTTCGTCGAGGAAGCCCGTCAGGAATCGATCGACACGATCCTCGGTCTCGATGCGGCCCGCGCTCCCGGCGCGAAACTTGTCGTCACGGGTTGTATGGCAGAGCGTTACGGTTCGGAACTGGCTGACGCTCTTCCCGAGGTCGACGCCGTCTCAGGCTTCGGCGTTCCCGTCACGCTTGGTCCGAAGCCTTCCGGCGGAGATGCACCAGCGCTTCCTCTACTTGACCTCCTGAATCTTCCCCGACCCCGGTCGACCTCACCATGGGCCTATGTGAAGGTTGCGGAAGGGTGCGATCGAGCTTGTGGGTTCTGCGCCATTCCGTCATTCCGCGGCAAACAACGCTCGCGCTCAATGAGCGACATCCTTGACGAGGTTGATGCCCTGCAAGTTCGGGAGATTGTTCTTGTGGCGCAGGACCTCGCTGCCTTCGGGCGCGATCAGGGCGTCGGTGAACGGTCGATCGTTCCACTTGTCAACGCAGTCGCCGAGCGCGTTGACCGCGTGCGGCTCCTCTATCTCTACCCGTCGGACCTCACCGATGAACTGATCGATGCGATTTGTCTGACGGGTGTTCCCTATTTCGATCTGTCCCTGCAGCATGTGTCGGCGCCGTTGTTGCGCCGAATGAAGCGGTGGGGCAATGGCGAACGCTTCACCCGCCGCATGGCCGACATTCGCCGTCGAGAGCCGGGTGCGGCGTTCCGTTCCAATTTCATTGTCGGGTATCCCGGCGAAACTGAAGCCGATCACGATGAACTTCTTGCGTTTGTCGAGGAGGCCCAACTCGACTGGTGCGGGTTCTTCTCATTCTCGAGCGAAGAGGGCACCTACGCCGCCGATCTCGATGGCGAGGTCCCGGCCGGGCTCATGGCCGAGCGGCTTGCCGAGCTGGGAGAACTCCAGGACAGGATCACCGCAGCAAAACGTGACGAATTGATCGGTTCCGAAGTCGAAGTACTCGTGGATGCACAGGGACAGGGTCGGACATATCGCGAAGCACCGGAGATCGACGGGATCGTCACGATCCCAGAGACACTCGAGATCGGTACGTTTGCGACGGTGACAATCACCGGAGCCCTCGGCCCCGACCTCGTGGCGGACACGGTGAAAGGATCGCGATCATGAGCGAGAGCACGACCTACGGACCGTCGGCCATCGCCACGCCCGCCAATATGGTCACGGTCCTGCGCCTCTTGGTGTCGCCGCTGCTCTTTGCGATGATCAGTGACAAGCCGAGCGGCTGGCTCGTGTGGGGTCTGTGGACGGCACTGAGTTTCACCGACGGGATCGATGGATGGATTGCCCGCCGGCATGGAAGTACACGCAGTGGGGCGTTTCTTGATCCCCTTGCCGACAAAGTGCTCGTACTCGGTGCGTTGTTCGCACTTGTCGGGGTCGGCCGCTTTCCGGTCTGGCCGGTTGTGGTCATTGCGGTGCGTGAGGTGTTCATCAGCCTGTACCGCGTGTACTGGGGACGGCGAGGTCTGGCCGTTCCGGCCCGCAAGTCAGCCAAGTTGAAGACACTTGTACAGTCGCTCGCCGTAGCCGCCGTGCTGTTCCCGCCGCTGACCGATGCGATCTGGTTTGCCGACACGTTGCTCTACGTCGCGACGTTCCTGGCTGTTCTCAGCGCCGTGCAGTACGTCGTCGACGGCAGTCGCGCTGCGACAACAATGGACGCATGAGCTTTTCCATTCCGGGTCAATCTTCGGAATCAACTGTTCCAGAAAACTCCCAGCAGCCAGTCGGTTTTCTCGAGCTCTTCTACGACCTCATCTTCGTTGCGGCAACGATGGTTCTGTCGAACACGTTCGCGTATGACGTGACACTACGGACGGCGGGAACGGCAGTCTTGATGTTCGTTCTCGTGTGGCTCCTCTGGTTTCACAGCACGATCCTCATGAACCTTGAACGCCGCGATGACGGGATCCAGCGGGCACTTATCGCGGTGCAGATGCTTTTCATCATCCTGACGACACTTGCGTACGCCGGACGGGAACAAGCGTCAACCGATTATGTCGCGCTTGGCTATGGCATCGCGCTGGTTGCTGTCGCGGCTGCCCATCACCGCGCCACTCGCGGCGGCGGCACGTCGGCCCAATGGGCTGCCGTCCGTCGGAATCGTTTACTGCTGGCGGGCGCAATGATCTTGCTCGGGATTTTTACTCCCGATGGAGCGGACTTCATCTTCTACGCCGCAGCAATCGCAATCCTGATCCTTCCCACCTCGATGCGGCGAAATCGCCGCCTCCCTACTCCTCTGATCGATGTCCACCATCTGACCGAGCGTGCTGCGCTACTCACGTTGATTATGTGTGGTGAAGCGTTCGTCAAAGTTTCTCTTGTGGTGTCGAGCGGATCGATTACCAACACCGATGTGATCGCAATCGTCATCGAATTCGTCGTGATGTTTGCATTGTTCTGGACGTATTTCGACGACATTCCCCTCGCCGGGATTCGCAGGGGGGCGCTGTCGGCCGAACTCTGGATGCTTGCCCACCTGCCGCTGCAGATCGGCATCGTCGCCCTCGCCATCGGCATGTCGAAGTTCCTTCAGGTCGAGCCAGGAGAGGTTCACAGCGAGGCCATCCCCGTGCTCGTCGTCGCCTTTCTCGGCATCTACGGGGGTCTGGCACTGGTCGGAATCTTGGGCGAGCGCACACCGCAACAGCCGTTGCTGTTCCTGCGACTGGTCACTGCAGCGCTCGCGATTGCTACCGGAGTAGTCGTCTGGAGTGTGCAGTCCTTCAGTCCCGGCGTGCTCGTGGTGGTTCTGGCTGTTCTTGCTCTGGCCCACGGAATCGTCGCTTCGATTCTGCGATCGAGAACATCGGTTCCAGAGCACGAGTCATCATCGATTGCGGCGAACTAGGTTTCCTTCCGGCCATCAGACTCCCGGGAGAGCATTGTGAACTGCGAAGTTGTTGCCGTCGGAACGGAACTCCTGCTCGGTCAGATTGTTGACACGAATTCGTCGTGGATCGGGGAGCAACTGGCTCTGGCCGGAATCGATTGCTATCTCCAGGTCAAGGTCGGCGACAACTGGGATCGCATCGCTATCGCATTGCGCACGGCACTCGAGCGGAGCGATGCCGTGATCGTGTGTGGCGGCCTCGGGCCGACGCAGGACGACATCACGCGCGACGTCATCGCCGACGTGATGGGCGTTGAACTCGTCGAAGACCCTGAGGTCATCGAGAAACTCCACCAGACGTTCGGCTCGCGCGGACGCGACATGCCGATGAACAATCTCCGCCAGGCCATGGTCCCCGTCGGTGCCTCGCGTATCGCACAGCAACCCGGTACCGCTCCGGGTTTGGTCTGCCCGATCGGCGACAAAGTCATCTTCGCCGTCCCCGGAGTTCCTTACGAGATGCAGGAGATGATCACGGGCACGGTGATTCCGGAACTGCGGGCCCGGGCCGGCGACACAGGAGTCATCCGCAGTCGCACACTGCGCACGTGGGGTCATTCCGAATCCGGCATTGCCGAGATGCTCTCCGATCGACTCGACGATCTCGACCGGACGGGCCATGCGACAATCGCGTTTCTGGCCAGCGGTATCGAAGGGCTCAAAGTTCGTGTGACGGCAAAGGCGGCGACAGCTGACGAAGCAGATGCAGTAGTTGATGCTGAAGTCGAGGCCGTTGCCACAATCCTGGATGGCTATGTCTTCAGCAAGAACGACGAGACCATGGAGGCAGTTGTGCTTTCCCTGTTGCGCGAACGCGGCCTCACACTCGGTCTGGCTGAATCGCTCACGGGCGGGATGATCGCCAGTCGCCTTGTCGGCGTGCCTGGTGCAAGCGACGTTCTGCGCGGCGCAGTCGTGTCCTATGCCAGCGAGGTCAAGTTCGACGTGCTCGGTGTTCCGATTGGGCCGGTCGTGACCGACGAGTGTGCCGCCGCAATGAGCGAAGGTGCATGCCGCGTTCTTGACGCCGACGTCGGACTTGCTACCACTGGTGTCGCCGGCCCCGAGGAGCAAGAGGGCATTGCGCCCGGAACGGTGTTCTTCGCCTCAACAATCAACGGTGTTACTGAAACCAGCATGGTCCGATTCCCGGGTGACCGCGAACGGGTCCGCCAGTTCAGCGTGATCACCGTGCTCGATCACCTGCGTAGGCGACTGCTCGCTCTCTAAGAATCGGCAGCGGTATCGAGCGTGAGCGAAGCGGAGTTCATGCAGTAGCGAAGCCCGGTCGGATTGGGCCCGTCATCGAAGACGTGGCCGAGATGGGCGCCACACTTCGCGCAGACGGCTTCGACGCGAATCATTCCGTGAGTCGAGTCAGTTCGGGTCTCGACGGCGTCGTTGTCCATCGCTTCCCAAAAGCTGGGCCAGCCGGTGCCCGAGTCGAATTTGGTATCCGATCGGAAGAGCGGGCTCTCGCACACGACGCATCGGTAGACGCCGTCGTCGTGACAATCCCAATAGGCGCCGGTGAAGGGCCGTTCCGTGCCGCAGTTCTGGGTGACTTCAAACTGGGCGGGGGAGAGACGGCCCCGGAGCAGTTCTTCACGTTCGGCCGGATCGGTAGGCAGCGACTCTGTCATGGTGAGACTCTACCGAGGGCTCTGCCATGGCCGGCGACTGGATGACGGGGAAACCCTGTAGAAGGCAGGCATCCCTTGGGATCTCCCCGGATGAAAAGAACATGCGTTCGGTCATTGACCGAACAGCCGTTCGAAGTTACAGTCATGTCGTTCACGAAATGCAGGGCCTGAATCTCTCTGGAGATCAGCCCTGAGCCAGTAGAAGAAGTGGCCCTGAGACATCAGTAGAAGCAGCTCCAAGCAGCACTGTCACACCCCCTTCGTAGGTTGTCATCCATCGCCGGGAGCACCAATCCGGCCTGCAGTCCAGTACCTCCTCAATCCAGTTCCCTTTCACGGAAAGTACGACGAACGACATGGCAAAGAGCGCACCGAAAGACATGATGCGAGACATGAATGACAAGTCGGGGGGCAATCCCCTCCAACGCGACAAGGCCCTTGATATGGCTCTCGGCCAGATCGAAAAGCAGTTCGGTAAGGGCTCGGTCATGAAGATGGGCGACAAGGGCTCAATGCGTGTGGAGACCATCTCGACCGGAGCACTGGCTCTCGACCTCGCCCTCGGCGTCGGCGGTCTTCCCCGCGGCCGTGTGATCGAAATCTTCGGTCCGGAGTCCTCGGGTAAGTCCACCCTGGCGATGCACATCGTCGCCGAGGCCCAGCGCAACGGCGGCATCTGCGCCTACGTCGACGCCGAGCACGCCATGGACCCGGCCTACGCCCGCAACATCGGCGTCGACATCGACGAACTGCTTATCTCGCAGCCCGATACCGGTGAGCAGGCACTCGAAATCACCGACATGCTCGTGCGCTCCGGTGCCCTTGATGTCATCGTGATCGACTCGGTGGCGGCACTCACCCCCCGGGCTGAAATCGAAGGCGAGATGGGCGATTCGCACGTCGGCCTCCAGGCCCGCCTCATGAGCCAGGCACTCCGCAAGCTCACGGCGAACCTCAACAAGTCGAACACGGTTTGCGTGTTCATCAATCAGCTCCGCGAAAAGATCGGCGTGATGTTCGGCTCCCCGGAGACGACGCCCGGTGGTCGTGCACTCAAGTTCTACTCATCGGTTCGTCTCGACATCCGTCGTATCGAATCGATCAAGGACGGCGTCGAGGTCGTGGGCAACCGCACTCGAGTCAAGGTCGTCAAGAACAAGGTGGCCCCGCCGTTCAAGCAGGCCGAATTCGACATCATGTACGGCAAGGGCATCAGCCGGGAGGGTTCGGCGCTCGACATCGGCGTCGATCTCGACATCGTGAAGAAATCGGGTGCTTGGTACACCTATGAAGGCGAACAACTCGGTCAGGGCAGGGAGAACGCAAAGATCTTCCTGAACGAAAATCCCGAGATCATGGTCGAGATCTCCGAGCGGATCCTCACGACCGTCGGTATCGGCGTGGTCGAGGAATCCGACAACGGCATCGATACCGATGTCGAGATCGAAGACTTCATGACCTCCGAGCATGACGTGCCGATCTCGCTCGACGACTGAAGTCGGTGGCCGATCAGATCATTCAGTTGGTTTGATCGGCCACAACTGTCGATGTGAGCCACCGCAGAGCCCCGAGGATGGTGGCCCGACGGCCTTGGTTCTTTTCGGCTAGCCGGAATGGTCGAGGCGGAACTCCAGTTGGTGACTGGAGACGATTTCCAAGGGTTCCACCCTCGGGCCCTCGTTATCTCCGTTTCGTCCAATGAATCGGTAAAAGCGTCTCCCTGGAAAGCGCTCGATGAGTTCACTGTTGCGCTCGCCAAGATCGGCGGCAAAGAGAACAGGATCATCAAGTCGGGGGCTGTTTCGGAATGCACCGCGGGGGTGGAGGATGTACGGCCCGTCTGCACTGGCGGGCAGGATGACGATCGCCGGTTCCTGAACAGCAGCGTCTACAGCCGCGACCTCTTCAGCGATGGTGTCACGTGCCCACTTGTTCGTTTCGATCTTGTCGCCCACCTCAATCGCCGTACCCGAGACGATGGCGATTGACACGATGGCGATCACGGGCCATCGGCGGCGCACAAGATCATCAAGAGCAACACCGAGAAGGACCATGGTGGGCAACAGGATTGGCAGGTAATAGTGCGGGCCGTAGAAGTTGCGCCCTCCGATGATGAGGTAGTTGCCGTAATAGAAGAAGTAGGCCAGTGGATAAGCTGCGCCCAGGGCGAGCATGAAAATAAGCACTCTCGGTGCCCGCTCCCGCAACCGCCATGCCCCCCAAGCGGCGAGCGGCACTGAAACTATCCCGGCGAAAATCCAATGGGGGAAGGCCCGTAGGTTGGTGCGCAGGGCCAGCCACGCCTCACCCACCCCGACGTAAAGGTGTTCCGAGTTCTCGGCGATCGCGCGATATCCGAAGCCGAACGAGTCGTCGCCCCCGATGGTCCAGAGGGCGAATGTGAAGGGTTGACCAGTCGTACGGGAGTTGTAGATAAACGCAACAAGGAGCCACGGAATCGCTCCCGCAACGACGCTGGGCAGCGCCCGCAGCGCCCGGGAGCGGTCACCCCCGCGAACCCAGAGCCATGGCGCGAGAAGGGCGGAGAGCACTATGCCCTCGAGAGGCCGAGTCAGAAGGACAAGTCCTACAAATGTGCCCCCGAGAACGAACCACTTCCGCGAGCTACGAGTGGGCTCGTCGACCGCGCGCGTGAGGGCGGCGATGGCGAACGCGGCGAACATGATTGACAGGAGGTAGGAGACGAACAGTGCGCTCTGGACGATTACAAGTGGACTGAGGGTGAAGCATCCGGCTGCGAAGAGTGCAATTCGGCTGTCCTGTACGAGTCGGCGTGTAGCGACAAAGATGGATACAACCGACAGGGCTGCGATGAGGGCAAGTGCAATACGCATAGTGCCGAAGACGATCTGACTTGCCGCCAGAAGGGAGACCAGGGTCGGTTGCTCGACGAGCACCAATCGGTCGCCTCCAACTCGACCCGACATCCACGGCCGGAATGCATCGCCATGAAGTGAATCTGAGAGGGTGAGGTCTCCGCCCGCAAACATCTCGGCCTGGAGGACATAAACCGCTTCATCGTTGTTCAGCGAAAGGTCTTCGAAAAACGCTTGACCGACAACTAGCGATCCAACTGCAGAAAGTGCAGCAAGAAATCCGATCGCTGTCCAAAGTTGCCAGCGCTTTTGCACCGACTGGACGTTACTCCGCAGGCGAGTACCCGACAGGCACCCCGGCGCTTGACGGTAGCCTCTCCCGGTAATGTCCCAATCACCGGATCAGCCCCGCAGCTACGCCATTCGTACCTACGGGTGCCAGATGAACGAGCACGATTCCGAGCGCATCGCCGGCCAGCTCGAGGCCGACGGGCTGGTTCTCGCCGACTCGCCGGAAGAAGCCGATGTCGTGGTATTCAACACGTGCTGCATCCGCGAGAACGCCGACAACAAGTTCTATGGCCATCTCGGAAACATGAAGACGGTGAAAGAACAACGACCGGATGTCGAAATCATCGTCAGCGGCTGTCTGGCGCAGAAGGACAGGGAACTCGTCCGGCAGCGGGCCAGTCACGTTGATGTCGTTCTCGGCACCCACAATGTGCACCGGGCTGTCGAACTCCTGCACGCGTCGCGCGAGTCCGGCCCGATCACCGAGATCTGGGACGAAGCACTTGACGAGGCCGATTCGTTTCCCTCCGCCCTCGCAGTAAAACGCGAGATCGATTACTCCGCTTGGGTCACGATCCAGATCGGCTGCGACAACACCTGTGCGTACTGCATCGTGCCGGCTGTGCGCGGCAAGGAGATCAGCCGACCGTTCGGTGAACTTGTCGAGCAGGTTGAGAGTCTCGCCGCCGACGGTGTTTACGAGATCACATTGCTCGGTCAGAACGTCAATTCCTACGGGCGCGATCTCACATCAGCGCGGCGCACCGAGGAGCCCTCCTCGGACGACATGCTGGTGGCCGGTCCGATATGGGCCGCCGACGACGCCCGCCGGGCCCGACCCTTGTTCGCTGATCTGCTTTCGGTTGTTTCAAACGTCGAGGGGATCGAACGCGTCCGCTACACCAGCCCGCATCCCAAGGACTTCCGTCAGGAAACCATCGATGCGATGGCCGCCAATCCAGCCGTCTGTGAGCACCTTCATCTTCCGCTGCAATCAGGCAGTGATCGAATGCTCGCCGCGATGCATCGGGGATACACCGCCGAGCGCTATCTCGAGAAACTTGTCGCCGCCCGCGCTGGAATCGAGGACCTCGCCGTGACCACCGACATCATCGTCGGATTCCCAGGTGAGACCGAAGATGATTTCGAACGCACTCTCGAGGTCGTGGCCGCCGTGGAGTACGACTCTGCCTACACGTTCATCTTTTCGCCCCGGGAGGGTACCGAAGCTGCGGAGTTTGTCGACCTCTACTGCGATCCGGCCGTTGTTGCCGAGCGGTTCGCTCGCCTCCGGGTTGTTGTCGAGCGCTCGGCGCTCATCCGACACCGTGCTCGTATCGGCCGGGTCGAAGAGATCATCATCGAGGGACCAAGTAAGCGCAATGCCGGCGTTCTGTCGGGGCGAACGCGTCAGAACAAGCTCGTCCACTTCCCGTGCGACAAGCCGCTGCGGGTCGGAACGTTGGCAACTGCTCGGGTCACCGATGCTGGCACGTTCTACCTGCACGGTGAGCTTGTGGAGGTCCTCGCTTCGCCTCGCCATCGCACCCGCATTCCGGTCGCCGCCGGGTGAGCGCTTCGGCAACGCGCTTTCGACCTTCCGGTCGGCACCTTGCATTGGTGGGACCGACCGCTTCGGGTAAGTCATCGCTCGCCTTGGATCTGGCTCGATCCCGAACCGATCTCGAAATCGTCACCGTCGACTCGATGCAGGTTTATCGGGGGATGGACATCGGAACGGCGAAGCCATCGGCTGCGGAACAGTTAGAGATCCGCCATCACCTGATCGACATCGTTGACGCCGATGACGATTACACCGTTTCGAGATTCCAGGCCGATTGCCGGGAAGTACTTGAGTCAATCGAATCCCGTGGCAACCGCGCAATCCTTGTCGGCGGAACTGGTCTCTATTTTCAGGCGATCACTGACGATCTCGAAATCCCCGGGCAGTTCCCCGAGGTGCGGACGCAACTCGAGAGCGATCCTGACACCGTCGGACTTCATCGTCGACTGCACGAACTCGATCCGGTCGCGGCGGCGCGCATGGACAGTGCCAATCGTCGACGGGTGATCCGTGCCCTCGAGGTCGTACTCGGGAGTGGGCGCCCATTTTCGTCATTCGGTCCCGGAATCGATGCCTATCCAACTGCACCGTTCCCGATTGTCGGGCTCGATATGTCCCGCGACGTTCTCGCTCAACGCATCGCCGATCGCTATGACGACCAGTTCCTCGACGGTTTCGTCGATGAGGTCTGCGTGCTGCTTGACCGACCGGGGGGACTCTCACGAACGGCCCGGCAGGCCCTTGGCTATCGGGAATTGATCGACCATTTCGAGAACGGAACGCCTCTTGAGGAGGCAAAGACGAATGCCGTGGCCCGCACGAGACGGTTCGCCCGTCGTCAACTGCGCTGGTTCGGACGGGATCCGCGAATCACGTGGATTCCGACCGATGGGGTGTCTACCGAAATTGCGCTCGCCTCAATGACCGAACTGCTGGGAGACTGATCGCAATGAGACTCACGAAACATCACGGACTCGGAAACGATTTCATCGTTGCGCTCGAAGAGGTCAACGGACCTCTTCATGGTGACGCGACCTTGGCGCGGACCCTGTGTGATCGTCGCCGTGGTGTCGGAGCTGATGGATTCATCATCGGCTCGCTGCCGGTGGACGGTCAGGTCGATACCGACGGCGAACCTGTTGATGTCGTGATGCACCTTTGGAATGCAGACGGAAGTCGGGCGGAGATGAGCGGGAACGGCATCCGCTGTCTTGGTCAGGCTCTTGCGATGGCCCGGGACGATCACGAGGCCATGTACGTCGTCGGCACTGATGCCGGGCTGCGCGAACTCGTCGTCCACGATGATGCCGAACACCGACTCGCGACGGTCAGCGTCACGATGGGACCTGTCGGCGAAGGTCCCGCCATCCCCAAGGCGGTCTCGGAACGACTTTTCGAACAACGCCATGCCACCGCCGACATGGGCAATCCTCACCTCGTCGTCCTCGTCGACGATCTCCATCAGGTCGACCTTGTCGGGACGGGGTCATGGCTTGAGCAGCAATTCTCGGCTGGCGTGAACGTCGAGTTCATCGCAATCGGTTCGGTGCCGGACACGATCGACCTTCTCGTCTGGGAGCGCGGCGCCGGCGTCACCGAAGCCTGCGGTACGGGAGCGGTGGCCGCGGCCCATCTCGCCCACCAATGGGGTCTTGTCGGCAACCGGGTGCGAGTGGTGATGCCGGGGGGAACTGCCGACGTTGTGATCGCTCCGGATGACGAGCCCGATACCGAACCGATCCTCATCGGCGCCGCCCAACACGTGATCACCTTCGAGATACCGGATGTCTGACGATCCGAAGCCGGTCGATGGTGGCCATCGCGGAGCGTTCGGAGATTTTGGTGGCGAGAGTTCGGGGCTCATCGACAGGAGCTTCCGCGAAAAGATCGTGATCATCGGCGTCACGCCGCCTGGCCACGACGAAGAGGAGACCGAGCGTCACCTCGACGAACTCACCTTGCTTGTGGACACCGCGGGTGCCGATGTCGTGGCGAGGATCCTGCAAAAGCGTCATTCTCCTGATCCCGCGACCTTCATCGGTTCGGGCAAGGTGGAGGAACTTCGCGAGCTGTGTGAGGCAGTCGATGTCGACACGGTCGTGTTCGACGACGAGTTGAGTCCCGCTCAGCAACGCAATCTCGAAAAACTCCTCGGCCGCACAGCGATCGATAGAACTGCCGTGATTCTCGACATCTTCGGTCAGAACGCGCACAGCCTCGAGGGCAAGGCTCAGGTCGAGCTGGCCCAGATCCGTTATCGACTTCCGCGCCTGCGTGGTCGGGGTAAGACGCTTTCCCGTCAGGGTGGTGGCATCGGAGCTCGTCAAGGTGGTGGCGAGACTCAGCTCGAAGTGGATCGCCGACGGCTCCAACGACGGATGCACAAACTCGAAGCTGATCTCCGCGAAATCGTCCAGGTGCGCAAGACGCAGGCCAAAGCCCGTCAGCGGTCCCGGCTTCACCGAGTCGCAATCGTTGGGTACACAAACGCCGGAAAATCGACACTGCTCAACCAACTGACCGATGCCGGAGTGCTCGTCGAAGATCGTCTGTTCGCCACCCTCGACGCCACCACCCGGCGGCTCCATTTGCCGGGTGGTGAAACCGTCCTTCTCACTGACACCGTCGGCTTCATAACCAAACTTCCGACCCAATTGATCGAGGCGTTTAAGTCGACGCTCGAGGTCGTTGTGGATGCCGACCTGTTAGTCCACGTCGTCGATGGTTCGGTTACTGATCCGGAGGAACAGATCCGTGCTGTCGACCGGGTACTTGCCGAGATCGGCGCCGCTGAAGTGCCGCAGATGCTCGTCGTAAACAAAATGGATCTCGACCAGCTGGGCGCAAAGCGAGTCCTCGGTGATCATCCCGGCGCCGTCGCCATCTCGGCGATGACGGGTGAAGGGGTCGAGGACATGCTGCGTGCCCTCGGCGATCGACTGCGCGGATTGTCGACCATTACGGAACTTCTCATCCCCTTCGAGAGGGGCGACATTCTCGCCGCGTTGCACCGTGAGGGCGAGGTTCTCGTCGAGACCGCATCCGACGACGGCATGCGGGTTCGTGCCCGGCTCGACGACGCGTCGGTGAGCCGTCTGCGCGACTACGTCGTCACCGGCTAGACCGTGAAGCGATGAGCATGACACCGTTCACCCCGCCGCCCTATCCGTACGATCGCCTCGACAAACTGAAGCCCCAAGCTTCTGCCCACGAAGGTGGCCTCGTGGATCTGTCGATCGGCGATCCCTGCGATCCGCCACCCCGGATCGTGCTTGACGCTCTTGCCGGTTCCGCGAGCGAACGTCGTTATCCAGCTTCGATCGGCGTGCCGGCCTTTCGAGAAGCGGCCGCGCAATGGATGTCGACCCGACTCGGTGTAGATGTACCGACGAACCAGTTGGCGGCCTGCATCGGGACCAAGGAATTCGTTGCCGGATTACCTCATTGGCTTCGCCTGCGTGATCCATCGCGCGACACGGTTCTGTACCCGGCCATCAGCTATCCCAGTTATGCGATGGGCGCGGAACTTGCCGGAGCCCGGGCTGTCCCCGTGCCGATCGATGCGAATGGTCACAGCGATCTCGCTTCAATCGATCCCGCCGATGCCGCCCGGGCGCTTTGCCTCTGGGTTAACTCGCCGGGTAACCCGACCGGGCATCTCGACAATCTGGGTGCCGCCGCCGCGTGGGGCCGTTCGCACGGAGTCCCGGTCATCTCCGACGAGTGCTACATCGAGTTCACGTGGGATGGACCCGGAGCAACGATCCTCGAACACGGCACCGACGGAGTACTTGCCGTGCACTCGCTCTCGAAGCGATCAAACCTGGCGGGGGTGCGAGCCGGTTTCTATGCCGGTGACGGCGATCTCGTCGCGTATCTATCTGAATTGCGAAAGCACGCCGGTTTCATGGTGCCCGGACCAGTCCAAGCCGCAGCGGTAGCGGCATGGGGCGACCAAGAGCATGTCGTCGAACAACGCGATCGCTATTGCACGCGGCTTGAGCGGTTCCGAGCGATTCTCGCCGCCATCGGGGTCGATGCGCCGATGCCGGGCGGCGCGTTCTATCTGTGGGCTCCCGCCCCGGACGGTGACGCGTGGGCCCTCGTGAATCGACTCGCTACCGAGGGCGGCGCACTGGTCTCGCCGGGTGAGTTCTACGGTCCCGATGGCGCCGGATTCGTCCGGGTGGCTGTTGTGCAACCGTCTGACCGTCTCGAACTGGTTGCGCAGAGGTTGGGCGTCGGTTGATTGGTCGTCCTGTGCTGCTGCCGGAACTGAGCGCGGGTTCTATGGCGGCGGGGCGGTAACCTTCGCCGCCATGGCCGCACTTGAAAAAACGATCAACGATCTTTGGGACGCCCGCGAAACTCTGCAGGCGGGTGACGGTGACGCTGTCGCCGCGGTGGGCCAGGCAATGGCCCTCCTCGACAGCGGTGAGGCGAGGGTTGCCGAACTAGGCGCGGACGGTGAGCCGATCGTTCACCAGTGGCTGAAGCACGCGATCCTCCTTTACTTCCGTCTGTCACAGATGGCGACGATCGAACTCGGTCCGTTTGAATTCGCCGACAAGATTCCGCTCAAGTCGAACTTCGCCGCGTCGGGCGTACGGGTCGTTCCCGGCGCTTCGGCCCGCTACGGATCATTTCTCGATCGCGGTGTCGTCCTTATGCCGAGTTACGTCAACATCGGTGCTCGTGTCGGAGCCAACACGATGGTGGACACATGGGCGACGGTCGGCTCGTGCGCGCAAATCGGCGCGAACGTGCATCTCTCCGGTGGCGTCGGCATTGGTGGAGTCCTTGAGCCACCGCAGGCTGCGCCCGTCATCATCGGTGACGATGCACTTATCGGCAGCCGATGCATCGTGGCCGAAGGTGCCCGCGTGGGCGCCGGGGCTGTTCTCGGCGCCGGTTGCATCCTCACCGCTTCAATCCCTGTCATCGATGCGCAGACCGGCGAAGAACTTGGTCGGGGCGTTGTCCCATCATGGTGTGTCGCCGTATCGGCTACTCGTCCCCGTACGTTCGCCGGTGGCGACTTTGGGATGCCCTGCGTCCTCGTCGTAAAGCGTCTCACCGAGGGTGAGCGCCATGACAAGGCTGCACTCAACGACATCCTGCGCGATCACGGCGCAGCAACCTGAGGTTGGAACGATGACCGAACCGGCGAGTCCAGTCGACCTCTTGGCGCGCACTGCCGCGCTCGTTGACATCGCGTCGCCGAGTCGTAACGAGCAGGAGCTCGTGAACGTCATCGAAGCAGAGCTGCGATCGAACGTGCATCTTGAAGTCACTCGGGTCGGCGACAACCTTGTTGCCCGCACTCTCCTCGGTCGCTCACAGAGACTGATCTTTGCCGGTCATACCGACACCGTCCCTGCTGCCGGTAACGCCATCGCCAGGATCGATGGAGATCGACTCTTCGGAGTTGGATCATCGGACATGAAGGGCGGGCTTGTCGTCATGCTTGAACTGGCCCGCACGATGATTGATCCGGCGATGGACTGCACCTACGTGTTCTACGCCCGCGAAGAAGTTGCGGGCATAGAGAGTGGTCTCGGGGAATTGTTCGAAACGCGACCTGATTTACTCGAAGGCGATGCGGCGATCCTCGGCGAACCGACAGACGCGCTCATTGAAGCGGGATGTCAGGGAACACTCCGTTTCCGAATGGTGCTGGGCGGCGCTCGTGCTCACACAGCTCGCGCCTGGATGGGCCGCAACGCAGTGCATCGCCTCGCTTCGGTACTTCAGATCCTTGATAACTACGAGCCGCGCCGACCCGTGATCGACGGCTGCCACTTCCATGAGGCCCTGCAAGCGGTGGCCATCGAAGGCGGCGTAGCCGGCAACGTCGTACCGGACAGTGCTGCGGTAACGATCAACTTCCGCTTTGCTCCGGATCGCACAATGGCTGAGGCCGAAGCTCATGTGCGCGGACTGTTCGCGTCGTGTCTCGAACCGGACGATTCGCTCGAACTTGTCGATGCCAGCGATGCTGCGGCACCGGGACTCGGACATCCGTTGCTCGCGTCGCTTGCGGAGCGGGCCGGGGGCGAGGTGCTCGCCAAATTGGGCTGGACGGATGTGGCGCGTTTCGCCGCTCAGGGAATTCCAGCCGTGAACTTCGGACCGGGAGACAACACGATCGCGCACACTGCCGGTGAATATCTCGATCGGGAACCGCTCGAGAAGGTGTGGTCGGTGGTGCACGCCCTCGTCACCGAGGGCGTGCCGTCCACCTGAAAAGCGCCTACAACTTGCGCATCACCGTGACGACCTTGCCGTAAATGGCAACGTCTTCCGGATTGAATTCCATGGGCTCAAGGCGAGGATTGGCAGGAACCAGAACGACCTTGTTGCCCTTGCGGGTGTAGGTCTTGACCGTGGCTTCATCCCCGGGGATGCCGGCGATGATGATGTCGCCCTTCTCGGCCGTGACCTGGGCGCGGGCTACGAGGTAGTCGCCATCAAAGATTCCGACTTCGATCATTGAGTCACCGCGCACCCGGAGCATGAAGAGCTCGCCGTCACCGCAAAGATCGGTGGGGACCGGGATGATCTCCTCGACGTTGGCCTCAGCCAGAACATCGGTGCCGGCAGCGACATCGCCCACGAGGGGGACGTGGCGGAACGGACGGCGTTCGCCTGAAGCGCCCGAGTTCGGGTCGTAACGCACTTCCATGGCCCGGGGCTTGGTGGGATCACGGCGCAAGAAACCCAGCTCGTTGAGCCGGTTCAAATGGTTTTGCACACTCGACGGCGACGTAAGGCCAACCGCAATGCCGATCTCGCGGACCGACGGCGGATAGCCCCGCTCGGTGATGTGCTGGTCGATGACCTGCAGGATCTGTTCCTGTCGATCGGTGAGGCGGTCGGTACTCATGGACGACTCCGTTTGGCTAGTGAGGGTTTGGCTAGTGAGGGTTTGGCTGAGTGAGGGTTTGACCGGACGAATGGAAGGGGCGGGAGCCCCGGTTCGAACAGGTGTGCTCCGAACATGTGTATGACCATAATCCGAGGTCGCGACGGAAGCAAACACCCGTTCGATTTTTGACTTGACATCGAACGGATGTTCGTGTTCGATGGTGTTCCAAGCGAACAGCTGTTCGCCTCCGAATCAGCTCAGTTCAATCTGCTCAGTTCAATCTGCTCAGTCCAACCAGCCAAGTCAGTCCAACCGGGACTGTCACACCCCTTGTGGAGAATGATCCCCATGGCAGCGATCCTCAACCCCTCAACCATTCCCGCCCCTTGGAACCTCGAGTCCGAGCGGGCCGTTCGCCCCCAACTTCGTCTCGTGGCCCCGCATGTTGCCGGGCCGCATGCCAGCTATCGGCACGCTGCGGTCCGTCGGCCACTGCGCTCGATCGCCGGTGGTCTCGGCCTAGCTCTCCTCGTCTCGTTCGCTGTCATCGGGGTACTCAACCTCCTCGGCGCCGACGCTGCCGCCTCCGGGCCGGTGTCGACCGCTGCAGCCACCCACCCGGCCGGTGCCGGTGCCCACACCTCGTCGGCGCCGGTCGAGGTGGTTGTTCAACCGGGCGACACGTTGTGGTCCATCGCCCGTCGTCTCCAGCCCAGCGGTGATGTGCGTCAACTTGTGGATCGTCTCGCGTCGCGAGCCGGTGGCGCGGCGGTGGCCTCCGGGCAGCGTCTCGACATCACCGGACTCGGCGACTGAGTCAGGATTTCCATGAACGTGCTCAGTCCGCACGGACTACGGGCACTAACTTCCGGTGGTGCGTTGTCCCACATGTGCCCATCTCGACGACAAGGTTGTCGATTCGCGCCAAGCGGACGACGGTTCGGCTATTCGACGCCGACGCGAATGTCTCGGTTGTGGGGTCCGCTTCAATACCTTCGAACGGTTGGAAGAAATTCCGCTGACGGTTCTGAAGCGATCAGGAGATCGGGTTCCGTTCGATCGTTCAAAGATCGTCCGGGGCATAGCCTCGGCGGCCAAGGGACGTCCGGTCGACGAAGCGGTCATCGCCGAGGCAGCGGCCGATCTCGAGGAGGAGCTGCGATTGCTCGGTCCCGAGGTAACGAGCGAGCAAGTGGGCTTGGCCGTGCTCGAATGTCTCCGGGAACTCGACCAGGTCGCTTACGTACGATTCGCCAGTGTTTACAAGGACTTCGACGATCCCGCCGACTTCCAACGGGAGATCCGGCTACTCACCAAAGCGACCGAGCCCAAGCGTCACTGAGCTTGCGGTCGCAGGTCCCGCAGGGCCTGAATGAACAGATAGCCGTCCTGTTCCAGAACCCGGTTGATTTTCATGTGGGCCGGGCGATGGCCACCGCCGCTGGCTGCGGCGACGGCGACCCGATCGGAATGACCGACCACGAGCAGTGGTGCGATCGATTGGCACCATTCGTCGACGAGATCGGCGGCAAGCATCTGGCCGTTGAGCATCGGTCCGCCCTCACACAGAACCGTTCTGATTCCGATGGCGTCGAGATGCGCCATCGCCGATTGGAGGTCGACGACGGTGTCACCGCAGCGAACGATCTCAGCAACACCGGCAAATGCAGCGACGGTTTCGGCCGAAGCCGTGCTGGTGGTGAACACGATCGGAGGTTCGATCGATTCGGTGAACATTGTCCCGGTCGGATCGAGATCGAGCCGCCCCGACACGATGACGAGCCGCGGTGGCCCGGTCTGTCCCCGGGCGACACGCGCAACAAGAGCAGCATCGTCGAGTTTTACTGGTCCGTATGTCTCGACACGGGCTGTTCCAGCACCGACGAGTATGGCGTCGGGCAGGGCCCTGAGGGCACGGAACACCGCCTTGTCGGCCGGCCCTCCCAGCCCACCGGATCTGCCATCGAGCGCTGTTGCCCCATCAAGGCTGGCGATCATGTTGACGAGAACCCACGGTCGCCCCGACGGTTTGGGTCGGACATCGACGGCGTATGTCGAAAGCGGATCGATCTCCTCGATCAGGGCAGGCAGGATCTGACGCACGTTCCTACGCTAGGGCGTTGGCCAGCGCTGTTCAGCCGTCCAGGACGATGCCGCCTCTCGATCCCTGTGGACAAACCCCCGCGAAATCCACCGGATATCCACCTGAAATCCACATGGTTATGCCCCTAGCGATCCACAGGGGTCCTTCCGTACCTTTCTGCTTGGGTGCAGCGCTGCGGCGGTGACGACGGACGGTGGTTCGGCGTTCTGACGTACTTCGCTGGCAGGACGACTCCTTGGGTGGGTGTTTGTAACTCGCTCTACCTGGCGTCTCCGCCGCAGCAGCTCACCCGCCAGTCGAGTTTCGACGGCACTCCGCTCTCCAGTAACCCTCTCACCAGCACCTTTGGGCACGACCCAGAATTGTTCGAAACAATCGTTGACACGGGTGGAATTACTCTGCTGTAATTCCACGACATCTTGTGGCCCAGACGGCGCAGGCCCTATCTCGAACACAACATCTTGTGTTTGCCCGAATTGCCCCCATTTACCCGGATTCCGGGGAATGTTTCCCGGGAATGTTTCTCGAGAATGCAGGGCTGACCAGCTCGACAGGCGTCACCCGATCCAGTTCCACCAGTTCCCGGGATCCCCGGAATCGGAACCCCCACCACTCAAGCACCTAGCACTACTAACGCAGTAAGCACCCAGCAGTAAGCACCCAGCAGTAAGCACCCAAGATTCAGATAACTAGCGGAGGACTTCACATGGCTCTGGCCCAAGATCAGGCTGGCATCGGCATCGGCCGGTACTTCACCACCGGCGAAATGCATCCCTACGACATGGTCGAGTGGGAGCGTCGCGATGCCCGTATTTCCAACTGGAAGACGGGCGAGATCGCGTTCGAACAGCTCGGGGTCGAATTCCCTGTTGGCTGGTCGCTCAACGCCACCAACATCGTGTCGCAGAAGTACTTCCGTGGCACCCCCGGTACCGACGAGCGCGAGTGGTCGCTCAAGCAGGTTGCCGATCGCGTCGTCGACACGATTACCGAATGGGGAATCCGCGACGGTTACTTCATCGATGACGACGAGGCCAAGGCGTTCTCCGACGAACTGAAGTACCTCATCATCACCCAGCGCGCCGCCTTCAACTCGCCGGTGTGGTTCAACATCGGCGTGCCGGGCGTTCCGCAGCAGGCTTCGGCCTGCTTCATCCTCTCGGTTGAAGATCGCATGAGCTCGATCCTCAACTGGTACGTCGAGGAAGGCACGATCTTCAAGGGCGGCTCGGGAGCAGGCATCAACCTTTCCCGCATCCGTTCCTCGAAGGAATTCCTCAAGGGTGGCGGAACCGCTTCCGGTCCCGTGAGCTTCATGCGCGGCGCCGACGCGTCAGCCGGAACCATCAAGTCGGGTGGCAAGACCCGCCGTGCCGCCAAGATGGTCATCCTCAACGTCGATCATCCCGACGTCGAAGAGTTCATCTGGTGCAAGAGCCGTGAAGAGAAGAAGGCCCGTGCGCTGCGCGACGCCGGCTTCGACATGGATCTCGACGGCGCTGACATCACGTCAATTCAGTACCAGAACGCCAACAACTCGGTCCGAGTCACCGACGAGTTCATGCAGGCCGTCGTTGACGACACCGATTGGCATCTGCGTGCCGTGTACGACGGTGCGATCGTCAAGACCATGAAGGCCCGCGATCTGATGCGTCAGATCTCGCAGGCAACCTGGGAGTGCGCCGATCCCGGTATGCAGTTCGACACCACGATCAACCATTGGCACACCGCGGCCAACACCGGTCGGATCAATGGTTCGAACCCGTGCTCGGAATACATGCACATCGACAATTCGGCCTGCAACCTCGCCAGCCTCAACCTCCTCACGTTCCTCGACGACACCGACACGTTCGACATCGAGGCCTATCGCAACACGATCGAGATCGTGTTCACGGCGCAGGAGATCCTCGTCGGCAACGCCGATTATCCGACTGAGCCCATCGGCGAGAACTCCCGTCGATTCCGTCAGCTCGGACTTGGCTACGCCAACATCGGCGCCCTCCTGATGGCTCTCGGTCTTCCGTACGATTCCGACGAAGGTCGTGCCCTCGCCGGTGCGCTCACGTCGCTCATGACCGGTCACGCCTACGCCACGTCGGCCCGCACGGCCGCCCGCATGGGTCCGTTCGCCGGCTACGCCGAGAACCAGGAGCACATGCTCCGAGTGCTCGACCAGCATCGTGCCGCGGCATCGACCATCGACGAGACGCTCGTGCCTGCTGATCTGTTGTCGGCAGCCCAGAAGTCATGGGACGACGCATGCGAACTCGCCGCCCAGGTGGGCGTGCGCAACTCGCAGGCATCGGTACTCGCTCCGACCGGCACGATCGGTCTGATGATGGACTGTGACACCACCGGCGTCGAACCCGATCTCGGTCTGGTCAAGATGAAGAAGCTTGTCGGCGGCGGCACGATGACGATCGTCAACCAGACGATTCCGCGTGCGCTCGTGCGCCTTGGCTACGCCCCGGACGAGATCGACGCCATCGTTGCGTACATCAACGAGAACATGTCGATCCTCGGCGCACCGCACATCAAGGCCGAGCACATCCCCGTGTTCGCTTGCTCGATGGGCGACAACACCATTCACTACTCGGGTCATCTCCGCATGATGGGTGCCGTTCAGCCGTTCATCTCGGGTGCTATCTCCAAGACCGTGAACCTTCCGCAGGAAGTCACTGTTGAAGAGGTCGAGCAGCTTCACATCGACGCATGGAGACTCGGCATCAAGGCTGTTGCCGTCTACCGCGACAACTGCAAGGTGGCCCAGCCGCTTTCAGCCTCGAAGAAGGGTGACGACGACGTCGACACCGGCATGACTGCCGAAGGCGCCGGATCAATCGACAAGATCATCGAGAAGATCGTCGAGAAGGTCGTCTACGAGCCGGTCCGTCAGAAGCTTCCCCGCACCCGTGTGTCGCGCACCTTCGAGTTCCGCGTCGCCGATTGCAAGGGCTTCGTCACGGTCGGCGAATACGAAGACGGTCGTCCCGGAGAGATCTTCGTACGGGTGTCGAAGCAGGGTTCGACCCTCGCCGGCATCATGGATGCGTTCGCCATCTCGGTGAGCCATGGCCTGCAGTACGGCGTTCCGTTGCGCAGCTTCATCGATGCGTTCACGGGTATGCGTTTCGAGCCCGCCGGCATGACCGACGATCCCGATATCCGCATCGCCAACTCACTCATGGATTACTTGTTCCGCCGCATGGCGATCGAGTATCTCTCCCCGGCAGAGCGTGCGGAACTCAACATCCTCACGACCGCCGAGCGCATGCAGCCGACGCTTCCCGGTGTTGAAGACGCCATCATCGAAACCCGCCAGGGTTCGGAGATGCCGTCCGATCCGCCGTCGATCGAATCGGTCACCACGCTGATGTCGGAGACCACCCGCACGATCGTCTCCGAAACCCGGATCAACCACGACGCACCGATGTGCATGCAGTGCGGCGTCACGATGCAGCGGTCTGGCAGCTGCCACGCTTGCCCGTCATGTGGAACGACCAGCGGTTGCAGCTGAAGCCCTGACGTACCCGCAGTTCGATCGAAGGCCCGGGCACGTGCCCGGGCCTTCGTCGTCGTCGGCAGGCAGTTGCGTGTCGGCCGTCGAGGTTCATGCCGACCAACTCAGGCCGGATTCGTGGCCGATCCGGTTGTGAAATACGTCCAAGGCTTCGGTCCCTTGGTGTAGCCACTCTCGACGGAGTCGATGACGAAGCCAGCATTGCGAACTAGCGCAACAGGATCGCGGGTCAGATGACATCCGTCGGCCAGTTTCTTCTCGATCGGATCGATCCGTCTCTGCCACTTGCGCACGGATTCATCAGGAGCGAGACCGTGTTCGAGAAAGTTGAACCGTCCTCCGGGTTTGAGCACCCGTCGCAATTCATCAAGCGCACGATCGACCCCGGGAATGGTGCACAGAGTGAACGTGCAGAACGCGCCATCGCAGGAATTGTCATCAAGCGGAAGCGACTCGCCATGAAGTCCGGCGAAGCGGATCTCGACAGTGGCGGTGGCGATCCTTTCGGCGCCGAGCTCGCGGGCGAGGCCCGACGGTTCGATCGCGTGAACGAGGGTCACCTCGGACGGATAGCTCGACGCATTGCGACCGGAACCGAAGCCGAGTTCGATTATGACACCGGAAAGGCCTTCGGCGGCCTTGTCGCGCATCGGTTGCATCGCGGGAGCCCCGCACATCCGATCAACCATACGAGGAACGATGCGTTCGTTGTAGAAGCCCATCGTGGAGACGTTAGTTGTCCCGACCAATCGATTCGGTGGTGGCATAGGGTTCGCGGGAGAAGAGATCAGTCCGCTTCGGGACTGACTGTCGGGGGAGGTTGGTCATGAAGCTTTGGTCCGATGAAATCGATGCGATGCGACCAGAGGCCCGCGGAGTCGTTGACGCAGGAATGGCGATGATCGCGGAACTGTTCGCTGGAGACGGCGAGCCCCCCGCCGATCTACTCGGAGCCGTTCACCACATGCGAAAAGCGTTTGAGCGCACCTATGCGCCTGTGCCCGAGGCGATCGAACGCGAAATTGCCGGCGTTCCTTGCCGATTCTTTGTTCCCGAAGGGCCAGCGACTGCGGTCTATCTCCACTTCCACGGCGGGGGCATGGTTATCGGCGCTCCGGAGATGGGTGACTCAACCAACCTTGATCTGTGTCGTCGATTCGGAATGCTTGTGATCTCTGTCGGGTATCGCAAAGCACCGGAGCACCCGTTTCCCGCCGGTCCGGACGACGGCGTCGCTGTCGCGACGTGGGTGCTCGACAACGCGCTTTCGATGTACGGCTCGGACCGCATCATCGTCGGCGGTGAATCGGCCGGGGGATACATGGCCGCCGCTGTGGCTTTGCGAATTCGCGACGAACTCGATGCGGCTGATCAATTGATCGGTGCCAACCTGGTGTTCGGTGTACACGATTGGGGGCGCTCACCGAGTCAACGGGGCCAGCGCGTCATCGATGCTCCTGACATGTTGAGTCCCGAAGGCATGGCGATGTTCGGTGAGTGCTATCTCCCCGGAATGACGATCGAGGAGCGTCGGGCTCCGAACGTGTCGCCACTGTTCGCCGATCTTCATGGTCTCTGCCCGGCATTCATGAGTGTCGGTACTGCCGATCATCTTCTCGATGACACCTTGATGCTTGCGCCGCGATGGGCGGCGGCGGGCAATGAGGTCGAACTCTTCGTCGCCCCGGAGATGCCACACGGTTTCCAGGCGTTCCCGTGTGGCATTACGTCAGCGTGGGCGGCGGCACAGTTCGAGTGGTTTGCGCGTCGATTGGAGGCGTGAACGCGATGATGCCCGCCCCGAAGGGCGGGCATCACAACGATTTGCCACTAGGTCGGCGCTGCCGCTGATCAGCTGGAGAGGCAGCCGCTCTTGTAGATGTCGGCTGGCATCTTGCCTGCCTGACAGACGACGCCGCGGTCCTGTGCAACCCACTTGCCATCGCGTGCGGCGAGGACTTCGGTGATGCCGATCGAAGGAGCGTCGCTACCGGCCGGTGGGGTGAGTGTGGCGTAGGCATATGCCCAACCGGCGTCACAACCGAAGCCTTCGACCTTCGCAGTGGTTCCCTGGCTGAGACCAGCGGAAACTCCACTTGTGATCGCTGCCGTGGTGCAGGCGGCGGAGGCTCCGGTCGGTCCGACTGGAGCGGGCGTCGGTGCTGGAAGTGTGCAGACCTTTTTCTTGGCTTGGGCATCGGCCGAGAGTGCAGCTTTGGTCTTCGGTCCGTAGGTGCCGTCGACGTTGAGCCCGGCGCCCTTCTGGAATGCCTTGATGCTGGCGATGGTCAGCGGACCGATGACGCCGTCGTTGTTGCCGACGTCGCAACCGACCGCGTCAAGCCATTCCTGGAGCTGGATCACGTCGGCCTTGGTGAGGGTGCTGACCGGCTTTACCCCTGAGGTGGTCGGGGCGGCGGCCGTAGTCGTGGATGTGCTGTCGTTTTTCGAGTCGCTGCTGCAGGCTGCCGCACCTACGACGAGTGCGATTGAGAGAGCGACCACGCCGACAATGCGGCGCGGTGTTGATGAGTTCATGGGGTCTCCAAGGGGGGATGTAGTGAATTTCACTGTCGACGTACCGTACTCACGGAGGGGTCCCGGGCTGCGGACCCCTCCGATGTGTCACAGTCTCGGACGAACAAGGGAGATCAACGTGGCCGGTCCGTTGGAGGGTGTGAAAGTCGTCGAACTCGGTATGTGGGTGGCAGGTCCTGCCTGTGCCGGCATCCTTGCTGACTGGGGAGCCGATGTCATCAAGCTCGAGCCGCCCGTCGGTGGTGATCCGGCCCGCACCTATCAGGCGCTGTTCGGCACGATGATGCCCGACAACCCGGTGTTCGAGATGGACAACCGTTCCAAACGAAGTCTCGCCGTGGACCTGCGCACGAAAGAGGGTCAGGCACTTGCACTCGAGTTGTTGGCCGATGCCGATGTCTTTGTCACGAACCTTCGTCGCGGTGCGCTCGAACGTTGGGGTCTCGGGCCTGACGAGGTATTGGCCCACAACCCGCGGCTGATCTATCAACTCATCACCGGGTATGGAATGGAAGGCCCTGATGCCGCTCGGCCGGCGTACGACATCGGCGGATTCTGGGCTCGTTCCGGCGTGGCATCGCTCTTGCAATCACCGGACGGACCGCTTCCGTTCCAGCGCGGCGGTATGGGCGATCATCCGACAGGAAGTTCCGCGTCAGCGGCGGTGTGCGCGGCGTTGTTCAACCGGGAACGAACTGGCAAGGGTCAACTCGTTTCGACGTCGCTGGTGCGCCAGGGCGTGTACACGATTGGTTTCGACCTCTCGATCACACTCGGCTGGGGCGATCACATCGGCATCGGCAAGCGCGAGACCATGGGCAACCCGGCGATGAACAACTATGTCGCCGGAGACGGACGTGCCTTCTGGCTGATCGGTCAGGAAGCGGGACGCCACTGGCCGCCGCTCGCCCGGGTTGTCGGCCATCCCGAGTGGATAGAAACAGGTCCTTACTCAACGCCACTTGGACGTCGTGAACATGCGGTCGAACTTGTGGCACTACTTGACTCAATCTTCGCCACGAAGTCACTCGACGAATGGGCGGCGATCTTCGACACGGAACCGGACATGTTTTGGGCACCGGTCAACACCATCGACGATGTCCTAATTGATGAACAGATCCATGCCGCAGGTGCATTCGTCGAAGTTCCCGAATCACAGGGGAGTGCAATGCGGGTCGCGAGCCCATCGGACTTTTACGGAACGCCGTGGGCGCCGCGCAGTGGCGCCCCCGAACTCGGTGAGCATTCCAGAGAAGTCCTGAAATCGCTGGGCCGTTCTGATGCAGAGATCGATGCTCTGTTTGCCACGGGAGTCGTCGCGTGAGTGTGGGTGGATACGACAACCGTTTGCGGCCATCGCAACCGCCGACTCCTGCGAGCGATGCGTTCGCGATTCACCGAGCCGAAGTGGCAGACGGGGTTTCCCTGGCGTATGTGCGTGAAGGGATCGGCGGTTACCCGCTGCTTCTGATTCACGGCTATCCCGAAACAAAACGCATTTGGTGGCGCAACATCGAACCTCTGGTCGCCGCCGGCTACGAAGTCATCGTCCCGGATCTGCGCGGGCACGGCGACTCGGACCTTTCCTCTGACGACACCTACGACCTCGTCACCTACAGCCGCGATCTTCACACTCTCGTGCACGACGTTCTCGGACACGAGACATGCGGAGTGGTCGGTGGCGACGTTGGTGGTGTCGTCGCGGTTGACATCGCACAGAGATTCGAGGGATTTGTCGATGGCTTGTGTTTCTTCGACACGGTGCCGCCGATGGTCTTCGAGGACTACGCCGCCGCTGGCATTGATCTCGGATCCATCAGAGCCATCGGCGATGGTCCCACCGGCGATTACCGACGCCGTCAGGGTTCCGAACCCGATGTGCTGGCCGCGGAATTAGCAACGCCGGCGCTGCGACGGGCTTGGGTTGCTCAGATGTACGGCCCGCGACTGTGGGCATCGCCGGGGACATTCACCGACGCTGACATCGACTTCATGACTGAACCATGGGCGGACGAGGCGCGTCTGCGGGCGGGTTGGGCCGTCTATCAACTCGGTAACGGACGGGTTGCCGCCGAGTTCCCGATTCTTGATCGCAAGGTCGACGTTCCGACCCTGCTCTTCTACGGCGCCGACGATCAGGTCGTAGGCCCGGACTTCCTCCACTGCTGCGAGGTTGCATTCACGAACCGCGTCGGGCCCCTCGTGCTGGCTGGTGCCGGGCATTTCCTGCAATGGGAACGCGCGGATGTCTTCAATCCGACCGTGGCCGTCTTCTTCGCCGGCCTCGCTGCGCTCGCCACGAACGGTGGCACTGCCTGATGGCTCGATTCGATGAGGTTGACCCGTCGACGCCGGTTGTCGTCGGAATCGGAGAGATCGTCCATCGGCCGGGGCCGGAGTTCGCTCCGACGTCGGCGACGGCATTGATGATCGAAGCGGCACTTGCCGCCATCGCCGAAACCGGTCACGCAGAAGCACTTGGCGCCCTCGTCGACGAGGTGCTGGTTCCGCACGGGACATGGGACGAATCCAACCCGGGTAGCGCTGTCGCCGAAGCGATCGGTGCGCCGAATGCCCACACGGTTCGTTCCGAACTCGGGGTGCTTCAACACTCGTTGTTGGCGCGCGCCGCGTCTGGTGTGGCGGGTGGTCGCATTGTGGCCGCTGTGGTCGTCGGCGGCGAGAACCGTTGGTCAGGTGTTGTATCCGGCAAGCAGGGAACCATCGTTCCGTCTCCACCTGCGAGCGCGGTTGGCTCGGAACCAGACGAATCACTCGTGCCGAAGGAAATGGTCATCTCGCAGATCGAGATCGAGCGGAATCTCACGACTGCAGCGAATCAGTACGCGATCATCGAGAGCGCAATCCGTCATCGACTGGGGCGGACGAACGACGAACATTCGACCGCGTTGGGGGAGTTGTGGGCGCAATTCGCAGAGGTCGCCGCCGACGCTCCGTGTGGATGGGATCAGCGTTCGCTGAGCGCCGACGAAATCGCGATTGTGTCCGACTCGAATCGGCTGATTGCGGCCCCCTATCCGAAGTGGCTGGTTTCGCAGTGGAACGTCGATCAGGCTGCCGCGCTCGTCGTGACGACGGTGGCGACGGCACGACGGCTCGGCATTGCCGAGGAGATGTGGGCCTTTCCTCTCGCGATGGTTGAGTCGAACTTCGTGCTTCCCATGCCGGAGCGCGGCGACATTGATCGCTGGCCTGCATCTGACGTGTGTGGCGCAGCAGTTTTCGAGGCGGCAGGAGTTACCCGCGACGAGCTCGATGCTGTCGATCTTTACAGTTGCTTCCCAGCCGCTGTGCAGGTACAGGCCCGCGAAATGGGTCTCGCCTCCTGGCTCGATGATGGCCGGCCCCTGACCGTCACCGGCGGCATGACGTTCGGCGGTGGACCGTTCAACAACTACGTAGTGCAGGGCGCGGCGGCGATGGTGCGAGTGCTTCGTGAACGCGGGCCCGATTCGACCGGACTGACCTCGGCCGTGAGCGGGTTGCTCACGAAACCGGCGGTGACGATTTGGTCGACGGGAGTTCCCAGGCGTCCTTTCGCGGCGCTCGATGTCTCAACACAGGCCGAGGCCGCAACGGCCTGCAGGGCGGTCGATCCAGAGCTCGTCGGGCCGGCGACGATTGCGGGTGCCACGGTGATCGCCGAACGCGATGGTTCTCTTCTGACGATCGCGGTGGTCGAGTCGGCCGACGGTCTGCGTTCGGTGGTCCAGAGCCGCGATCAGGTTCTTGCTGGCGTGTTTCTGTCGGAGGACCCAGTCGGTAGGGGCGTGAACATCATTTCCCCGGGAGAGTTCGCTCCAGCGTGACAGCGGGGGGTCGGATCATGGCAAACTGACGGTTCGTCAGATTCCCGGGAAAGCCCGGGAGTGACGCCAAGGAGGACAGCCCCATGGAGATCCCTCGCATCATTTCGGTGGACGATCATGTCGTCGAGCCGCCCGATCTGTGGTCATCTCGCCTGCCGGTCGAGTACCGCGACCGTGGACCGCGCGTCGAGCGCAAGAAGGTCAAGATGGGCATCATCGGTGGCACCTTCTCGTTCGAAGTCAGCGAGACCGAAGGCGTCGACTGCGATGTCTGGTACTACGACGACCTCGTCTACCCCTTCACTCGACTTTCGGCCGCCGTCGGCGCCGAAGTCGTGCAGAACGAGCCGTGCACGTTCGACGACATCCTCCCCGGTTGCTACGACCAGACCGCTCGTCTGGCTGACATGGATGCGAACCACGTAGAGGCATCGATCTGCTTCCCGAACATCCTCCCGCGCTTCTGTGGTCAGGCGTTCCTTGAGCGTGAGGACAAAGTCCTCGCCCTCCTCTGCGTTCAGGTCTACAACGACTGGATGATCGACGAATGGTGTGCAGGCGCTGCTCATGGCCGCCTCATCCCGATGACGATGGTCCCGTTGTGGGATGTCGAACTGGCCGCTGCCGAGATCCGTCGCTGTGCCGCAAAGGGCAGTCACAACATCACCTTCAGCGAGAACCCCGTGCCGCTTGGTCTCCCATCGGTTCATTCCGGCTATTGGGATCCGATGTTTGAGGCGTGTGTCGAGACCGACACCGTCGTCAACATGCACATCGGTTCCTCGTCGAAGATGCCCTCGACCGCCCCGGATGCGCCGTTCATCATCTCCTCGACCCTCACGTTCCAGAACGCGATGGGTTCGGTCCTCGACTTCGTGTTCGGTGGCGTGTTCGATCGCTTCCCCGATCTCCGCGTCGCGTACAGCGAAGGTCAGGCTGGCTGGCTTCCGTACATCCTCGAGCGTTCGGACAAACTTTGGGAAGAGCGCCTTCTTGACGACACGGGATTCGGCTCGAAGCTTTCGCAGCCGCCGTCGACGTACATGAAGAAGAACATCTGGTACTGCATCTTCGATGACGAAACGGCACTGGCCAATCGCAACGTGATCGGTATCGATCGACTTACCTTCGAGGTCGATTACCCGCACGCCGATTCGACCTTCCCGCACACGAAGGACATTGCCGAGCGCATGGCGGCGAAGGCCGGCCTCAACGATGCCGAGATCCAGAAGTTCTTCCGCGGCAACGCGATCGAGCTCTACAAGCTCGACAAGTACTACGGCATCACTAAGTAGTCACAGACCTTCATGACTGACGTTTCGAGCGCACCCGGTTTGCTTGCAGGCCGGGTTGCTCTCGTTTCGGGAGCGGGTCCGGGCCTCGGCCGCGCCACAGCACTGGCGCTCGCCCGCCATGGCGCGGATATCGCTCTGGCGGCTCGTCGTCCGGACAATCTCGAATCGGTGGGAGCGGAGATCGCCGCACTCGGCCGACGGGTCGTGTGGTGCGAAACCGACATCACCGATGCCCGCCAATGCGAGCGTGTCGTCGCCCGGACCGTGGAGGAACTTGGTCGACTCGACATCGTCGTGAACAACGCCCATCGGGGCGGAAGCAACCATCCCTTTGTCGATACGTTTGGCATACCTGCCGCCGACAACGTTGCGGACGCCTGGCACGAGGCGATGGATGTCAACCTATGGGGGTCGCTCACGATGACCAGAGCGGCGATAGAGCCCATGCGGGCACAGGGCGGCGGTCGGGTCGTCATGATCGGAACGATGGCGGTCCGCGAGGTCAGGGCCGGGCAAGGGCCTTACGCGATCTCGAAGGCGGCTCTTGTTCAGGCAGCGCGGAGCCTGGCCGTTGAACTCGGGCCATCAGGGATCAGGGTGAACGCGGTGCTTCCGGGCTACATCCGGGGCACGGCGGTTGAGTCGTGGATCGCATCGGAGGCCGCCCGACGCGAGGTGGATCTCTCGGTGGTCGAAGCCGACCTCGCCTCGAGCACCGCGCTTGGTTCGATCCCCACCGAAGACGAGATCGCCGGCACGATCGTCTGGCTGGCCAGCGACTTGGCGCTCCCCGTGACCGGACAGACGATCGACGTCAACGCCGGGCAGTGGCTCTGACCTCGTCCACTAACCTCCGATCGGACCCAAACATCGGCAGTTTCACTGGGGGAGATCATGAGTTCAGAAAAGCGTCTTGAGAATCGTGTTGCCGTCATCACCGGCGGTGGCGACGGAATCGGTCGGGGTATCGCCCGGCGCTTCGCCGCTGAAGGAGCCCGCGTCCTGCTGGCTGAAATTAATGAGGAGTCCGGCGCAGCAGTCGCTGCCGAACTTGCAGCCGATTTTGGTGTCGACGCGTTGTTCCTGCGTTCGGATGTTACGAAGCAGGATGACAACGAAGCGATGATCGCGGCAGCTGTCGAACGCTGGGGTGGAATTGACATCCTCGTGAACAACGCGTGGGGTGGCGATCGCGCCGGCCTGCAGCGTGTGGACAAGATGCCCGATTCGGCAATGGAACACGCCTGGCACATGAACGTGATGGGCCCCTTCTGGGCGATGAAGGCGTCGTTCCCCCACATGCGCGCCGGCGGTTACGGGCGAGTCATCAACATCTGCTCGCTCAACGGAGTAAACGCCCACATGGGTTCGGTGCATTACAACTCGACCAAAGAAGCACTCCGTTCACTCACCCGCACCGCGGCGCGCGAGTGGGCCGGCTTCGGAATCACCGCAAACGTGATTTGTCCAGGAGCAAAGACGGCGGCGTTTCGGATGTTCGAGGAAATGAACCCTCAGGTGGCCGCCGAGTCTGAGGGTGCCAATCCGATGGGTCATCTTGGTGATCCCGAAACCGAGATCGCTCCGGTCGCGTTCTTCCTCGCCAGCGAAGACTCGAGGTACATCACGGGCAACACGCTCTTCGCCGATGGCGGAAGCCACATCAATGGTGCTCTTTGGGTGCCGGATCTCGGCGACTGAGCCTTCTCTCCGTTTCGTTTTCTCTTTCAATCACGACTCGCGCTGCGGCGCCACGACACCAGAGGTACGCACAATGAAACTCGGACTCGTCTGGGGATACTGGCCGGCACAACCACCGACGAACATGGTGGAACTGACCCGCGAAGCAGAAGCAGTGGGCTTCGATTCGGTATGGACAGCGGAGTCTTGGGGTTCCGATGCATTTACTCCGCTCACATGGATCGCTGCGCATACGGAAAAGATCCGACTCGGAACTGGCGTCGCTCAACTCTCGGCGCGCACCCCGGTCGCAACCGCCATGGCGGCAATGACACTCGATCATCTGTCGAACGGACGCATGATCCTCGGTCTTGGAGTTTCTGGCCCGCAGGTTGTTGAGGGCTGGTACGGCCGTCCCTCGAACAAGCCGCTGGCCCGGACCCGCGAGTACGTGGACATCATCCGCAAGGCATTGCTGCGCGAAGGCCCTCTCACCAACGACGGCGAGTTCTACCCGATGCCCTACACGGGTGAAGGCTCGAGCGGTCTCGGCAAGCCGCTCAAGATCATGACGCATCCGTTGCGTTCGGAGATCCCGATCTTCCTCGGCGCCGAGGGCCCCAAGAACGTGGCGCAGACCGCGGAGATCGCCGACGGTTGGCTTCCGCTCTACTACTCGCCGTTCCGCCAAGAGGTCTATGCCGAACAACTCAAGAGCGCGAAGCCCGGGTTCGAAATCAGTTCGCTCGTAACCTTTAATGTCACCGACGATGTGGCTACGGGACTCTGGCCGGTCAAGGCCACGCTCGGTTTCTACATCGGCGGCATGGGGGCCAAGGGGCAGAACTACCACACCAAACTCATGGCACGCATGGGGTTCGAGGAAGAGGCCTACAAGATTCAGGACCTTTTCTTCGCCGGCAAGCGCGACGAAGCGATCGCCGCCGTTCCCGATGACTTCGCCGACGAGATCTCGTTGGTCGGTCCCGCCGCACGCATCAAGGAGCGACTCGAGGTGTGGCGCACAAGTCCGGTCACGTCTCTGATGATCGCACCACGGGGGCCTGAAGCACTGCGTCTCGCCGCCGATCTCGTTCTCGGCTAGTCGGCCGTTCGTTCAGCAGTTCGTTCACGATCCGTTCCGTCCCTGATTCAGGAGTTTCCTCGTCAATGTCATCGTCCCGCACCCCCACGTACAACCTCGGCGACCTTCTCGAACTGGTTGCCGCTTCCGTTCCTGACCGCATGGCAGTCATCAGCGGCGACACCAGATACACGTTCGCGGAATTCGACCGTCGAACGAATCAGGTCGCACGCATGCTCATCGAGCAGGGTGTCGAACCAGGAGCGAAGGTCGCGATCTATTCCTGGAACCGAGTCGAGTGGGCGGAACTGTTCTTCGGTGCGTTCAAGGCACGCGTCGTGCCGATTAACATCAACTACCGCTATGTCGCCCATGAACTCGAGTACGTGCTCGAGAACGCCGATGCGGAGATCGTGATCTTCGAGCGCGGTTTCGCCGATGTCATGGCCGAGGTGGGCCCGAAGCTTCCAAAGCTCCGGTCGACGATCGTGATGGAGGACGGCACCGACCTTGATGCAGGCGATGCACGTGCCTATGACGCTCTCGTCAATGCGCAGGACAACGCTCCAATGGACATCGAGCGCTCCTCCGACGATCTCTATTTCCTCTACACCGGCGGAACCACGGGAATGCCGAAGGGCGTCATGTGGCGCCACGAGGACGTGTTCTTTGCGGCGCTTTCAAGTGGTCTCGGACCGGAGCCGATTTCGTCTCCAGGCGAGATCACCGAACGTTCGCTCCCTGCCGACTTCGCCCTTCCGAGTCTCATCATCGCTCCACTCATGCACGGTGCCGCGCAGTGGGGAATGTGCAACATGTTGTTCGCAGGCGCAGGAGTTGTGCTCTACACCGAGCACGGACTTGATCCTCATGCGGTCTGGGCTCTCGCCGAGCGCGAGCGCGTCATAGGCGTCACGCTGGTTGGCGATGCGATGGGTCGACCGCTCGCCGATGCGCTCGCTGACGGCACTCGCACCTATGACCTTTCAGGTTTGTTCCGGATCGGTTCGGGCGGCGGCGTGTTCTCCCCAGCCGTGCAGGGTCAACTCAAGGAGAAGATCCCGCACGTCATGGTGATGGACAGTTACGGCGCCTCGGAAACCGGTGCCGGCGGCATGAGTGCTGAAGGCGGCGCACGTCGTTTCCATGTTTCCTCTGAGATCCAGGTGCTGGACGAGGACATGAATCCGATCGATCCCGGGAGTGAGCAGATCGGCCTTCTTGCTCGCACCGGACACATTCCGCTCGGTTATTACAAGGACGAGGAAAAGACAGCCAAGACGTTCCCGACCGACGGGAACGGCACGCGTTGGTCGGTTCCTGGCGACTTCGCAACGGTTGACGCCGACGGAATCGTGACGCTTCTGGGTCGCGGTTCGCAGTGCATCAACACCGGTGGCGAGAAGGTCTATCCCGAAGAGGTCGAAGAGGCACTCAAGAGCCATCCCGAGGTTTATGACGCGCTGGTTGTCGGTGTACCCGACGAGCGCTGGGGAGAACGCGTCGTCGTGGTGCTTCAGCCACGCGAAGGTACCCGTCCGGCCCTCGAGGACCTCGCTGCACATTGTCGAAAGACGATCGCCGGTTACAAAATTCCGAAGGCGATTACCTATGTCGACGCGGTCAAACGCTCACCGGCCGGCAAGGCGGATTACCGCTGGGCCAAAGAAACGGCGATGGCGGACTGACATCTGCCGAGCCCGCTCTCTGCTGGCTACTAATCGTTTGGCCTGCGATGCGGAACTCACAGGCCGTATGGGTGAGAATGTCGGTCGTTTGTTTCGACGAGGGAGAGACTTTTCGATGGTGACCGGGCGAATGCTCACAGAACAGGACCTGCCCACCGAGGGCGGCGTCGCGTCGGACATGGCCGATCCGATCGGGGTTGGACGATGAGTGTCGATCTAGGTCTCACCTCTGATCAGGAAGCCATTGCGGAACTCTTCGACGGGTTCTTCTCGAACGAATCGCAGACCACAGTCGCCCGCGCCGCCGAACCGTTCGGTTTCGATGCCGAACTCTGGGCCAAGGTCATCGAACTCGGCGCACCTGGAATGGGAAGCGCCGCCGAGGTTGGTGGCGGCGAAGCATCGCTCTCCGATCTCGTTGTGGTGGCGGAAGCGGTCGGTCGTTCGATTGCTCCCATCCCGCTGATCGAACATCTTGCTGCGTTAGCCGTGCTCGACGACGCCGACCTCGTGGCTGGAACGGCGATTGCCACTCTTGCTCTGCGACCGGCCGATGCTGACGGACTGTGGCGCCTCGTGCCCGCGGGTGCTGTCGCAGATGTTGTCGTGGGCGTGGATGGCGATGAACTCGTTGTCGTTCGCTCCGCGCCTCCGATGACCGGTCCGCGTAACCACGCGAGTGCACCGCTCGCCGACCGGTCGGCCCGAACCGGTGACCGCACGGTGCTCGGTCCGGCATCGGCGTTCCAACCGGTCATCGACCGATGGAAGGTCCTGACGGCTGCTGCGCTCGTCGGCATTGCCGAAGCGGCACAGAAGCTCGGCGTCGACTACGTGATGGAGCGCGAACAGTTCGGCGTCCCGGTCGGATCATTCCAATCCGTCCAACACGGTCTTGCTGATCTCCCGGTCATGATCGACGGTGGCCGTTTGCTTACGCACAAGGCTGCGTGGGCGCTTGGCCGTGCTGACGACGGCATCCTCGACTGGCGTGCCAACGACATCACCGACGGAACAGCACTCGCCGCAATGGCGTTTGTTTTTACGAGTGATGGCGCCGCCATGGCAACCGATCGCAGCCTCCACTATCACGGTGGTTATGGCTTTGCCGAGGAATACGACATCCAGCTGTATTACCGCCGCGCGCGCGGATGGTCACTCGTCCTCGGTGATCCCACTAACGAATGTCTCGCCCTTGCTGACCGCCTCTATGGACCGGTGGAGAACTGATCATGGACTTCTCACTCTCGGATGACGTACTTGCCTACCGCTCGAAGATCCGCAGCATCGTTGCCGAAACGGTTACTCCCGATGTGATCGAACGGATGCACACGACGGGAACGTTCGATGCCCCTGAACTCAACCGCGCACTCGGAACGCAGGGTTTCCTTGAGCGGGCGACACCTGGTCTCGGGGTCGGCGACCCGATTGAGCTTTGGGTGCTGTTCAACGAGTTGGAAAAAGCGGGAGCTCCTTACGACGGGCTTGCTGTTGCGCTCATGATCGCCGGTGTCGTGAATCTCCTCGGAACCGACGAGCAGAAGGAACGGATCCTTCCGTCAATCATCTCCGGTGAAGCACTTGTCTGTATGGGTTACAGCGAAGCCGACTATGGCTCCGACGTTGCGTCCATCAAGACGCGCGCGGTCAAGGACGGCGACGAGTGGACCATCAACGGATCAAAAATGTGGACGACAATGGCTCACGAGGCCCGTTGGTTGATCCTGCTCACCCGGACCGATGTCGACCTGCCGAAGCACAAGGGCCTCACGATGTTCATCCTTCCGATGGACACGCCCGGGATCACTGTCGATCCGGTGAATACGCTCGGAACCGAACGAACGAACGCGACTTATTACGACAACGTGCGCGTCAGCGATGACGCAGTACTCGGTGGCGTCAACAACGGTTGGCGGACCATGGTGTCGGTGCTCGCGTTCGAACGCGGCGTGATGGGTGGCTCAAATGCTGCCGTTCCGTTGTTACGTCACTTTCACGACTGGGCTCAGGAAGTCGGCATCTTCGATCAGTCGATCACCCGCGAACGGATGGCACGCGCGGCGATCGACATGCAGGTGGCCTCGCTGCTCACTCAGCGCTCCGCATGGATCGCTGCCTCAGGCGGAAGCCCCGGTCTCGAAGGTTCTATGACAAAGGTGTTCGCGGCCGAGGCGTATCAGCGGATCTCCCGTTGGACCCAAGAAACCGCCGGCCCGCTCGGGCTGTTGCAGTTTCACGAATCGGGCGCCGCGGGCGAAGGTTTCGTGGAATACGACGCACGACACAGTCCGGTCGTCACCATCTATGGCGGCACGACGGAGATCAACCGAAACAACATTGCCGAGCGTCATCTCGGTCTGCCGAAGTCCCGCTGAACACGGCCGAATTCTGGTTCCATGCCTTGCGGCCCTTCTGTAACGCCGGTACGGTGACGGTCGTCACGTAGGGCCGGGCCCGAGGGTGCCGGTCGGGGGAGTCGAAGGGGAGTCATGGGACACGGGTCAGAAGCAGGAAACGAATCGAAGGGCTCGAACGACGATCGATACATCGTCATCTCGGCCGATGGCCACGCCGGAGGGAACATCCCCGATTACCGGCCGTATCTCGATAGCCGCTGGCACGACGAGTTCGATGCGTGGGCTGCCGATTTCGAAAACCCCTATGAGGATCTCGAGGGTGATCTCGGAACCCGCAACTGGGATTCGAAGCGACGCATGACTGATCTCGAGGCCGATGGCCAAGTCGCCGAGATCATCTACCCCAACACGATCCCGCCGTTCTATCCGAAGACCTCGCTTACAGCTCAGCCCCCGGCGTTGACGCAGAACGATTCCGATCGGCGTTGGGCGGGGCTGCAGGCGCACAACCGTTGGCTCGCAGATTTCTGTGCCGACTATCCAGGCCGTCGCGCCGGTGTCGCTCAGATCAACCTTCTTAATATCGCCGGTTCGGTCGGAGAGATCCGCTGGGCGCACGAACACGGCCTCACTGGTGGTGTCCTACTTCCAGGAACACCTCCAGGTTCGGGCATGGATCAGTTGCACCATCACAGCTACGAGCCGATCTGGCAGGTCTGTGAAGAACTCGGAATGCCGGTGAACCATCACACCGGTTCGGCGGCGCCTCCCATGGGTCCCGATCCGGAGGACACGATTACATTCCTCCTCGAAGTCACGTGGTACGCCCATCGCGCGTTCTACCAACTGATCCTCGGTGGTGCGCTCGAACGTCATCCGGATATGCAATTGGTGTTCACCGAACAGGGAACGGCATGGATTCCCGACGAACTGGCGCGACTCGATGGTTTCTTCGCCCGCATGAAGCAGTCCAATGGTTCGCAGGAGCAGGTGTGGGGGGAGGCCGTCATGAAGACGCTCTCGCTCAGCCCGAGCGAGTACTGGGCCCGCCAGTGCCACGTCGGCGCCAGCTTCATCCGCCCCATCGAACTCGGTGTGCGTCATCAGGTCGGTGTCGACCGCATCATGTGGGGTAGCGACTATCCACATAAGGAAGCGTCAACTCCGTATTCGCGCGAAGCAATCGCCCTGTCATTCGCAGGCATACCGCGCGACGAGGTCGAGATGATGTTGTCGAAGAATGCCGCGAAACTTTACGGCTTCGATCTCGATTTCCTGCGCCCCATCGCCGATCGGATCGGACCGAAAGTCGCCGACGTGTTTGCCGGCCTTCCTCCGAGGGCAGTCCCAAGCGACGCCAATATGTGTCCAGCATTTGCTGGGTACGAATTCGCCGCCGAATGATCACGAAGCTCTGAGCGAAAAGGAACCGACATGGAATTCAAAACTGACATGGAATTCAAGGACAACGATCCGTACCTGATCATCGCCGCCGACAGTCACGCCGGCCTGCCGACGGAGAAGTACCGGCCATATCTCGAGACGAAGTTCCACGGGGCTTTCGACGATTTCCTCGCTGAACACGAAGCGATGATCGAGGCCTCCAACAAGATGGGCGTGCGCGACGACGCATACGCCAAGAAGTGGTTCGAGGATCACGAAGAAGACCTTGCCGGCGGCTGGGACGGGATCAAGCGCGATCAGGCACTCGACTCCGACGGCGTGTGCGCCGAGGTCGTCTATCCCGACGCCGATGCCGTCGAGAGTCGCACGGCCGTTCCGTTCGGTGCCGGCCTCGGGCTGTCAGGCGATCTCGATCCCGTACTCGGACTCGCCGGCGCTAAGGCGCACAACCGCTGGCTTGTCGATCTCTGCTCAGTTAGTCCCGAGCGTCGCTGTGGTGTCGCACTCGTTCCGATCACCGGAGAGGTCGAGGAAGCACTGGCCGAGATCCGCTGGGCGAAGGAGCACGGTCTCGGTGCCGTGATGATTCCGGCGCGCTGGTGCAACCAGACGCCGTATCACGATCGTCGCTACGACCCCGTGTGGGCGCTGTGCGAGGAATACGACATGCCGATCGTGACCCACTCAGGTTCGGCTCCCCGCGAGGAGTACGGCGATCACCTGGGCATCTACGTGACCGAGGTGACCTGGTGGCCGGCTCGTCCAATGTGGTTCATGCTCTGGTCGGGCGTGTTCGAGCGTTTCCCCAAGCTGAAGTTCTGCGCGACCGAAGGTGGTTGCTGGTGGCTTCCGCAGCTTCTGTGGTTCTGGGATCGCCTGTGGGCGGGCCAGAAGGGTTCGGAAAAGCTCGGCAAGGGCGCATTCAAGGGCGTCGTCGAGATGCTCCCGAGCGAGTACATCGATCGGAACTGCTTCACCGGACTCGCCAACGTCAAGCGACGCGAACTTGGTCAGCGTTACGAGATCGGGATCCAGAACATGCTGTGGGGCACGGACTTCCCGCATCCGGAAGGCACGTGGCCGAACACGCATGAGTGGCTCAAGAAGACATTCCACGACATCCCGATCGATGAGACCCGCGTGATGCTCGGTCTGAGCGCGGCTGATGCATTCAGCTTCGATCTCGAGAAGCTCCGACCGCTGTCGGAGAAGATCGGACCCACTCCCACCGATCTCGGTCAGCTCACTGAAAGTCAGACGGCTGCCGATCTCACCGCCCGCTGGGCCCCGGTCAAGGAAGTCGGTCGTCACTGGCTGACCGACAACGACTTCCCCCTCATCGCCCAGTAGGGAATCGATGGTTACTAGTACTGGTTCGTTGCGTGCAGGGGCGCAGGCCCCCGCACGCGCGGCCAACCCGGTGTCGGCCGACAGGATTCTCGAGGTGGCGGGCGACATCGTGGAACGACACGGTGTCGATGCGCTGACTATGCGGCGCATCTCCGACGATCTCGGTGTGGCGGTCACGTCGATCTACTGGCATGTCGGGAACCGTGACGCGGTTCTCGACGGCCTCGTTGATCGCCTGCTTGCCCGGATGGAAACAATCGTCGCCGTAGGCTCAACTCCATCGCTGCGATTGGCATCGATAGCGCGCTCGTTACGACGAACATTGCTCGAACGTCAACACCTCGTTGGTCTCGCTCACGAGCGCGATCGAACACCTGCGATGTTCTTGCCCGCGCAGCAGTCGATGGCGGCGGAACTCGCATCACTTGGATTTGCGGGTGCCGATGCAGCTCTCGCGTTGCGCACCCTTCAGGTCCATGTGATCTCGTCAGTTCTGATGGAGAGGGCCGCAGCGCGAAACGGGAGCCATGGCAGAGTTGATGTCTCCCTCTGGCCTGCCGACGGATCTGATCCGGAACTCGTCGCCGCGCTCGCTGATCCTGCCGATTACGAAACGGTGTTCGAGTTCGGTCTTGAAGCACTTCTGGTAGGTCTTTCGGGCGACTGACCGACCGATCGGGTCTGCGGCTATCGTCACCGTTCATGGCTGAAAACACCGGTTCATACGAAGGCATCGATACACCGTGGCGTCGAAGTCCCGACGAACTGACGGAACGGATCGCCCCATGGATCCGAGAGAAGTTCGGTGCTGATGCCCGGCTCGAAAATGTGCACGCGCCCGACAACGGAATGTCGAGCGAAAGCCTCCTCTTTGATGTTGTCGATTCGAAGGGATCGGAAAGTTTTGTGGCGCGAATGGCCCCGCTGCCATCGCTGTTCCCCGTCTTCGAGAACTATGACATCGAGCTTCAGGCCAATGCGATGAAACTCGCAGCCGAGCGAACTTCAGTTCCCGTTCCGGCCGTCCCGTTCGTCGAACTCGATGATTCGTGGCTGGGCGTTTCGTTCCTTGTCATGAAGCGACTTCCGGGTGTGGCGCCGACCGATGTTCCGCCGTACGTCTTTGGCGGGTGGGTCGCCGATATGACAAAGGCCGAGCGCGACCTCATGGAACGCAATTCGGTGCGCACGCTTGCCGAACTCCACACGATCACGACCGAGAACGCTGACCTGTCGTTCCTTGAGCGCCCCGGGTTCGGCTCCGATCCTCTCGACCAGCACCTCGGGCACGAGCGCGGCTACTACGAATGGGCCCGCAACGGGGAGCGTTATCCGCTCATCGACCGCACCTTCGAATGGCTCGAGGCGAACCGACCGACGATCACCGGTCCGACCGTCTTGAACTGGGGCGACGCCCGTCTCGGCAACATGCTTTTCGAGGGTCCCGTGCCGACGGCCGTTCTGGACTGGGAGATGGTGTGCGTCGGGCCGGCCGGTGTCGATCTGGCCTGGATGATCTTCCTGCACCGTTTCTTTCAGAACCTCGCGGAAACCTACGGAATGCCGGGCCTTCCGGACTTCATGGAGCGCGGAAAACTCGCGGCGCTCTACACGGAATACAGCGGCCAACCGGTCGAGGCCCTCGAATGGTTCGAGGTCTTTGCTGCGCTCCGCTTTGCCATCGTCTCCGTTCGCACGAGCGTGCGCAGCATCGAATACGGTCAGATGGCTGCCCCGGCGGAACCGGATGATCTGATCATGTTCCGGCCGCTGCTTGAGCAGATGCTCGAGGGCACCTACTGGGATTGACGTGTCATCCGTCACATCACGGGTGAATCTGCGATACCGTGCGCGATGTGAGTCGACTAGATGATCTTCGGCGGGTGGAACAGGCGTTGGTCCGGATCTCTCGGATCAGTAATGGTCGGGTTGCCGCCCGATCTCGGACCCAACGAGCCGGTGTTGCGCTTTCGCGACCGGCCATCACGATCCTGACGCAGCTGAGAGAGTCAGGTCCTGTTCGGCTTTCGCTTCTGGCCCGGTTGACCGATCTTGAAGCGCCGCTCATAAGCCGGGAAGTGCGGGAACTCTCCGGTGTTGGGTACGTGCGCCGGACCGCCGATCCAACAGACGGGCGAGCCGGCATTGTTGAACTGACTCCGGAGGGTCGTAGTGCGATCCATTGCTATCGCGAGGCGACTGACGAGATCATTTCGGAAACGTTCGCGGGTTGGGGAGAGGGCGACCTTCGTGATCTAAGCGTCCTGCTCGATCGGGTCTCCGAAGATTTTGCTCGTAGCCCTGAACGTGTCGAACGTGGCCTACATTCGGCTTCATGACCGACGCCTCCAACGATCTTTCGCAGCTGTATCGACCCGTCTTCGCCGCTGATCTCATTATTGATGCACTAGGCAAGAACCCAGACAAAGCGGCAGTGAACATCGGTGATCGCACGATGACCGCCCGCGAGATGAGTGAACAGGTCAGTTGCTATGTGCAGGCGCTGCGCTCGAAGGGCATCTATGCCGGCACGCAGATGTCAGTGCTTTCGCTGAATCGTCCCGAGGTGCTGTTCAACATGGCGGCCAGCCAGGTGAACGCGAATCGCACGACACCGCTGCATCCGATGGGCTCACTCGAAGATCAGGCTTACGTGCTTGAGGACTGCGGCGCCGAAGTGCTCATCTTCGATCCCGACAACTTCACCGAGCGCGCCGAGGAATTGGCCAAGAGGACGCCGGGAATCAAACACGTGCTCGCGTTGGGACCGACGACCTTTGGCGAGGACCTACACGCCCTTGCTAATACCTTCACGCCGGAACGTCTCGTGGCGCCGATTGTGAACGGGAGCGATCTCTCCGGTATCGCCTATTCAGGCGGCACGACAGGCAAGCCCAAGGGCATCATGAGCACGTACAGCAGTGGTGCGGCGATGACCACGATCCAGATGGCCGAATGGCAATGGCCCGACGAGGTCCGCTTCCTGATCTGCACGCCGCTCTCTCATGCTGGAGCCGCGTTCTTCACACCGACCCTGCTCAAGGGTGGATCGCTCACGGTTCTTCCTGGCTTCGATCCTGAGAAGTTCATGCAGACGGTCGAGACCCATCGCATCACGGCGACGATGCTGGTGCCGACGATGCTTTACGTGTTGCTCGACCATCCGAAGTTCGATCAGTACGACCTCTCGAGCCTCGAGACCATTTTCTACGGCGCCGCCGCCATCTCACCCACGCGCCTCTCCGAAGCGATCACCCGGATGGGCAAGATCTTCTTCCAGTTCTACGGCCAGGCGGAATGCCCGATGACGATCACCGTCCTGCGCAAGGAGGATCACGATCCGAACAATCTCGAACGGTTAGCCAGTTGCGGCCGTCCGGTTCCGTGGGTCCACGTGGCGCTGCTCGATGATGACGGCAACGAAGTTCCCCACGGCGAGCCCGGCGAGATCTGCGTCCGCGGACCTCTCAACATGAAGGGGTATCTCGGCAAGCCCGAACAGACGGCCGAGGCGTTCGCCCACGGGTGGCTGCACACGGGCGACGTCGCCAGAGCCGACGATGAAGGGTTCCTCTACATCGTCGATCGGAAGAAGGACATGATCATCACGGGCGGCTTCAACGTCTACCCCCGCGAGGTCGAAGACGTGATTTCGTCCCATCCGGGAGTGTCGGCAGTGGCAGTGATCGGTGTGCCCGACGAGAAGTGGGGCGAATCGGTCAAGGCCGTTGTCGTCCTTCGTCCGGGGCATGCCGTGGATGCCGATGAACTAGTTGCTTTGGTCAAAGAAGCGAAGGGCACGGTGCAGGCGCCAAAGAGCGTCGATTTCGTCGATGCGATTCCTCTCAGTGCCCTCGGAAAGCCCGATAAAAAGACCCTTCGAGCGCGGTACTGGGGCGAGAGCGGCCGGCAAGTGAACTAGTCCGAAATCTTGAGTGAATACTTCACTCGGGAAACTTTGTAGTGCCGACGTTACGGTGACTAGAGTCACGGTCTTGCGATCTCGGCAGCCCGAAGTTCCGGTTCGGAACACTAGGGTGTCGTACGTCACAAGCCTTCATAAAAACGCGTAGGGTCTCGTCACGGAGACAGGGGGAACGAACAGGTGCAGCAGTTCGTGCAGTACACCATCTTGGGTCTTGTGCTCGGTGGTGTGTATTTCATCGCCGCCTCCGGCCTCGTCGTGACTTACACCACCTCGGGAATCTTCAACTTCTCCCAAGGCGCAATCGCCATGTTGGCGGCCTTCACCTACTGGCAACTGCGATGGGGCTGGGGTTGGCCGGCTCCGATCGCTCTCCTTGTTGTCCTTGGTGTTCTTGCTCCCGCGCTCGGCGCGGGGCTGTACCAGGTCGTGATGAAAAACCTCCGGGGTACCTCGGAGGTCACCAAGATCGTCGTATCTGTCGGCGTCATGCTCGGGTTTCTTGCTCTGGCCACATGGGTCTGGAGTCCGACCGCAAGCTCGCCACGCAGGTTCGAGAAGTTCTTCGGAGCAAACGCGTACGCTGAGATCTTCGGCGTACGAATCACTTGGCACGAGATCATCTCGTTCGTACTCGCACTCGGCATCGCTGCCGGAATCCGCTTCCTCTTTGTGCGCACCCGCTCGGGCGTCGCAATGCGAGCCGTCGTGGACGATCCCGAGCTCCTCGAGCTCAACGGTGGTCGACCCGAGCGACTCGCAACAATCTCCTGGGCCGGCGGAGCGTTCCTTGCTGCATTGGCCGGCATCCTGATCACACCGATCACGGGTTCGTCCATGAGCGCCAATGCGCTCACGTTGCTCGTCATCGATGCGTTCGCCGCCGCGATGTTCGGACGCCTCAAGTCACTTCCTCGCACGTTCATCGGCGCCATCGTGCTTGGTCTCACCAACTACTACGTCGTGGCGTACTCCCCGTCGAGTTGGACATGGACAAGCGCGTTCCGTCAGTCGATCCCGATGATCATTCTGTTCATCATCCTGATCATCCTTCCGCAGGACCGGCTCCGAGGAGCCACTGTGTTGCGCACGCGCGAGCGCTTCCAGATGCCGACGATGCGAACTGCATGGATAGCGGCGCTGGTCTTGATTGTCGTCGTGTTCAGTCTGCAGACCATCATGCAACCGTCGCCGATGAAGACGCTTGCCTACGGCATGACACTTGCGATTATCGCCTTGTCTCTTGTGCTGCTCACCGGTCTCGCCGGCGAGATCAATCTTGCGGCGCTCTCGTTCGGTGCCATCGGAACGATCGTCGTCTTCCACTTCGGCACAACGGGCACCGGCCTCGATTCCCGCATGACACTGTGGGGAATCATTCTCGCCTCGCTTGTTTGTGCTGCCGTCGGCGCGGTGGTGGCGCTACCGGCGCTGCGTCTCCGCGGTCTCTATCTGGCGCTTGCCACGATGGCCTTCGGCGTATTCGTCTCCAAGATGGTGCTGAGCGAAGGAAACCCCCGCCGACTCTTCGGCCGTGATTTCACGATCTTCCCGGGTGGGACACTTCGAATTCCCCGTCCAGAGATCGGTCCGGTTGATTTCAATTCCGACAAGCCCTTCCTGACGCTGGTTACGGTCCTGTTTGCCCTCCTTGCGATTGGCCTCGTGGCGATCCGCCACAGCGGATACGGTCGTCGACTTGCCGCCATGAAGGACAGCCCCGCTGCATGCGCAACGCTTGGCATGAGTGTCGTCAGACTCAAGCTCTCGGTCTTCATGTTGTCGGCTGCTGTCGCCGGTCTCGGTGGTGTTCTCATGTCCGCCCAACTCGGAGCCGTTAGCGCTGAGCGCTTCGATATCTTCTTGAGTCTGTCGCTACTTATGGTCACCGTGGTCGGCGGTATCGGGTACGCCTCGGGTGCGCTCATGGCCGGCCTGTTCCTCGGATGCTCGTTGATCGCAATGACCAACACGCTCACCAAACTCAATGTCGACTACGCCAGCATCCAGGCCATTTTTGCCTTCATGATCAGCGCGGTCACCGTGCTTCCAGCGACCATCGGAATCACGATGGGCAAGAACCCGAGTGGTGCGGTTACCGACATCGTCAAGGGACTGAACGAGATGAAGCAGGCGAGGCCGCTGATGTTCACCGTCATCGGACTCGAAGTCGGCATCTGGTTGCTCACCGCTACCGATGTTCTCACCAACTGGAACTTCGTCATCCTCACTGCCGCCAACCTTTTCCTGGTCCCGCCACTCGGCGGAGCGATCATGAAGAAGCGTGCGTACGCGAAGTTTGGGATTCTTCCGCCTACTCCTGCCGAATTAATCGGAATCGATCGCCCATACACGCAGGGCGACATCGACGAGATGGAAACCGTCCTCGGTCTCGACGCCCTCGGTGTCGCTGCCCCCGTCCTCCACGAAGGGGAGCCCGCTCATGCCCCTGCTTGAAACTGTCGGCGTCAAAGTCCGCTTCGGTGGAAACGTCGCCCTCGACGACGTGTCGATCAGCATCGAACCCGGAACCATCACCGGCCTCATCGGCCCGAACGGTGCCGGCAAGACGACGCTGTTCAACGCGATTACTGGTCTTCAGAGCGTTTCATCCGGTTCGATAATGCTGAACGGCAAGGACGTCACCAAGTTCGCTCCACACAAGCGGGCCCGCCTTGGTCTGGCCCGCACCTTCCAGCGTCTCGAATTGTTCACGTCGCTCTCGGTGCGCGACAACATCCGCGTCGCCGGCGAGATCCGCAATCGATGGAAGTCCATCGGTGGTGGGCGTATGGACGCTACGGCCGAAGCCGACCGCGTCATCGATCTGGTCGGTCTGCGTGAAGTGGCTGACCGCGAGGTCGGGGAGATCCCGACCGGCAAGGCCCGCGTCGTCGAGTTGGCTCGCGCCCTCATGATCCAGCCAAGTCTGTTGTTACTCGATGAACCTGCCTCCGGTCAGACCGAAGACGAGACGGAAGAATTCGGCAAGCTTCTGCGCAGACTCGCGGCAGACGATGGGCTCGGCATCTGCCTCGTCGAACATGACATGGACCTCGTCATGAATGTCTGCGAGACGATCCATGTGCTCGAGTTCGGTCGCATTATCTCTACTGGTTCGGCTGAACATGTACGTACCGATCCTGTCGTGATCGATGCCTATCTCGGAGCACCGGAGAGTGTCGGATGAGTGCCACCATTTCCGACTCGCATTTCTCGAGCCACGACGGCAACGGGCCGCTGCTCGAACTTTCCGGCGTACGGGCCTCGTACGGAACGATCGAAGTACTGCATGGCGTCGATCTTGTCGTTCCGCAGGGTTCCGTAGTTGCGCTCCTCGGACCTAATGGCGCAGGCAAGTCGACGATTCTGAAAGTCTGTTCGGGACTTCTGCAGCCGACTGCCGGTGAGGTACGTGTCGCCGGCCGCGTTATCAACGGTGCTACCGCCGATCAGTTGGCCCGTTTGGGCCTCTGCACCATTCCCGAAGGCAGGGGAGTCTTTCCGAACCTCACGGTTCGGGAAAACCTCTGGATGGCCACCATGTCCGGAGTGTCGCTTTCCGACGTCGAAGAGATCGCGTACGCGCGGTTCCCTCGATTGGGCGAGCGCCGCAAGCAGTTGGCCGGCACGATGTCGGGCGGAGAGCAGCAGATGCTCTCCATGGCCCGTGCATTGTCGGTCAATCCTGCGCTATTGCTGCTCGATGAGCTGTCAATGGGATTGGCCCCGCTTGTCGTGGCCAACCTCTACGAGATCGTTGCTCAGGTCTCGGAAGAGGGAGTATCGATCCTGGTGTCCGAGCAATTCGCTCGGACGGTTTTGGGTATTGCCCATTACGCCGCGATCGTGCTTCACGGGAATGTGACCCGCGTGGGAACACCCGCTGAGCTTGAAGATGAACTGTCCGCCGCTTACTTGGGTTCGTGAGGTCATGGAAAATACTGAAGACACAAACAACAATCGCATCGACCAGTTCAAGGCTGATGTGTCCGACATGAATCTGAAGACCGGCAGCGCCAGCCGCGAGTCGCTCTTCCAGACCATTGGTTTCCTCTTGATGGTTGGCGGTGTCGTGGGCGCGCTTGTTGCCTACGTCTCGTCACGCAATCTGAGCGCTGCAATCGAGGTCCAGTCGATGATCGTGCTGGCTGTTGCACTCGGGGCACTCACCGTGTTCGGTGCTGCGATCTTCCTGCGCTACTCGCTGGCTCGTTTCCTGCGCATGTGGTTGCTTCGCCAGCTCTTCGAGGGCCAGTCCAACACCGATCGGATCGTCGACGCCGTCTCCGGCCGCAGCTGACCCTGATGGGAATCATCGCGATCACCGGTGCTGGTTCGGGAATCGGCGCGGCAACCGCCGCCCGGTTGCGGGCCGATGGCCACACGGTCATCGGGGTCGATCTCAAGAATGCCGAGATCGAAGTCGATCTCGGCACCGAAGCGGGTCGCACCCAAGCCATTGAACGGATCGCCGAACTGAGTGGCGGCGTACTGAACGGCCTCGTCCCGTGTGCAGGTATCTCGGGGCTACCGGGTCGTCCTGCGTCGCTTCTCGTGTCGGTGAACTACTTCGGCACGGTAAGGCTCCTTGAGGGTCTGCGGCCGCTACTCGCCGCCGGTGTTCCGTCGGCGGCAGTCGCGATCAGTTCCAACTCGACGACCTGTCAGCCGGGTTACTCGATGGATCTGGTCAATGCCTGTTTGCTGGGCGATGAAGATGCGGCGCGAACCGTTGCCGACCAGGGGGACTCGATAAACGCGTACCCCGCGACAAAGAATGCTGTGGCCAAGTGGGTTCGCCGCAACGCCATCACCCCGGAGTGGGCGGGCGCAGGCATCACTCTTAACGCCATCGCTCCAGGGATGATTGCCACCCCGATGGTGCAGGAGGGTTACGACGATCCCACCATCCGCCCAGGTATGGAAATGTTTGCGTCTTCCATCCCGATGGGCGGTGCCGGTGATCCCGCGCAGATCGCCGGCCTTCTGGCGTTCCTACTCGGCCCCGATGCTCGCTTCTTCTGCGGTTCGGTCATCTTCTGCGACGGCGGCACCGATGCCACGTTCCGCACGAACGACTGGCCTGCGCTCTGGAAACCGCAGGGCTGACTGCTCAACCGGTTCGTCGGTAAGTCGCATCGACCTTCCGACGATCCGATGATTGATTTCACAATCCGCTGAAGACACCGCGCATGTTCGCGAGCCAGGCATTGACATCGGCATTGCGTTTGGCTGCTGTTGCTTCTTCCCGCGGTGACGTGAAGGTCACGAAGACATCGGTATCGAGGGAGTCAAGCAGCGCGATCGCCACTTCTTCGCTCGTGGACGCTGTGGTCGGATCGGTGGGAAACGGTTTGTTGTTTCCGGGTTTCTCGGTCGAGAACTCACTGAGGGTTGTGCCGGGAACGAACAGATGAGCCTGCACACCCGTCTTACCGAGTTCGACGTAAAGGCCTTCGGTGAAGAATTCGAGAGCCGCTTTGCTGGCGGAGTACGCACTCACGCCGAAGGCCGCCATGTGGACGCCCATCGATGACACGTTGACGATGTGGCCGGCATCGCGTTCGAGCATTCCCGGGAGTGTGGCGAGGGTCATCCGTGCCGGCGAGAAATAGTTGATGCGCATGACGCTTTCGAGGTCCTCAGGCGACATCTCATCGGTTCGGCGTCGCTTCGGTACGCCGGCATTGTTGATGAGTACATCGATGCGCCCATCGAGAGCGGCAGTGAGTCGCTCAACAAGTGGCTCGATCCCATCGAGATCGGCCAGATCGGCGACTTCGATCAGTGAATCGGTTGAGTGCACCCGGCATTGCTCAAGCACCTCGGCGAGTCGATCACCTCGTCGGGCCACGAGCGCCACGCGGGCGCCGCGGCGGGCGGCTTCGACGGCGAGTGCCGCGCCGATGCCGGAAGAGGCACCAGTCACGACGATGTTGCGACCGGTGAGATCGCTCGTCACCTGTTGCCGTAACGCTGTTCGAACACCGAACGGATGCCTTCCCGCCAACCGACCTTGCATGGCCCGGTGAGGGCAGCGCGACGGGTGTTGTCGGTAACCGAGCCACGGAGGGTGCCGGGCTGTTCCACGACATTGACGACTGGTTCGATGCCGGCGAGTTCACCGATGAAGGCACACCATTCCTGGACACTGGCGGACTCGTCGCCGGCCCAATTGACGATCGTGGTTTCGGTGGTCGCGCCAACGAGCAACGCTTCGGCCTGACTCGTGATGTCGTCGGTGTGGATGGGGTTGTAAATGCACGGATCCCAGCGCGTGGTGACGGGCTTGCCGGCCATGAGCGCGTCCATCTGCATGATGGGAAGGCCGCCGGTTCCGTCTGGACCGTAACTCGCGTTCATGCGGGCGATGGTGACGGGCAGGTCGAACATCCGGGCACACGAACGGGCCACAGCTTCTTGCGAGATCTTCGACATGGAATAGGTGGGCGAATGCGAAGCATTGATCTCACCGAGGGGATCGGTCTCGTGGAAGATGTGCCACGGGTCGCCGTCAACCGGAGGTCGATAGACGGAATGGGTCGACATCACGAGAGCAGCCTTTGCGTTTCGACAGTGCTGGAGCAACATGCCCGTGCCGACGGCATTGGTACGGATTGAGTCGTCGAAGTCGAAACCGGGGACCTGAGCCACCGCAAGGTGCAGGACGTAGGTGAAATCGTCGGGCAACTCAGTGAAGTCGCATTCGCCGAGATCGACCTTGAGGGTCCTTACTCCGACGTCCTCAACCATCTTCTGGGTCGAAGCATCGGAGAAGCGGGCGATACCCCACACCTCGTTGTCTTTGGCGAGATCGCGGGCCATGGGGAACGCGATCTGGCCGGCGGGCCCGGTGATCAGGATCTTCTCGTTGCGCAGCATGTTCAGCCTTTGAAGAGGTCGGGGAATGATGTCTCAGCGTTGTTACGGAATCCGTCGCGCCACGCGACCGATGGGGTCCAACCGAGGCCCAGCAGTTTCGATGGATCGATTGGGTTCGGCGGCACGCACGCATCGGTTACGACAAGCGGAATCTCAACGCCGGTGAGGGCGGTGAGTTCCGCGGTCCATTCCTCGATGCTGACGAGTTCCGGCGCACACCAGTTGTAGATGGGCGTTGGGACTGCAGCCTGCTCAAGCAGGTACGGGAGACTTGAGAAAATGTCGTCGTCGTGCAGGAAGCAGTGGGTGTTCGGGGCATCTGGGCTTATCGGCGTGGGAATGCCCATCTGGGCGAGTGTGATCATCATCTGCGGCCAGCCATGGTTTGGCCCATAGGGCACATCGAGGCGGGCGATGACCGACGGGACGCCGAAGCGACGTGAGGCGTACTTCACCGCGGTCTCCGCTGCGATCTTCGAAATCGAGTACGTCGGCATGAATCCCATCTTGCGATGGTTGTCGCCGAGCGGATCGGTTTCGACATGAGCGACATGACCGTTGGGTTCGTACACGGCACACGACGAGCAGTGGAAGAAGGCCTTAACTCCGGCGACCTTCTCGATGAGAAAGGCAACACCTTCGGCGTTCGCCGCGAGGTCCCGGTCGAAGTCGTTCGACTTCGCAACGGCCATGTTGATCACGTAGTCGATGTCGCCGGGGATGTTGTCGAAGTCGGCGGTCTCGAGGTCGATGGCGACGGGGATGACTCCGTCAGCCTCGACCTTGGCCCGCGAATCGGCATCGGCGAAGCGTGCGGTGCCGAAGACAGTGTTGCCGGCGGCGACGAGCTTGCGCGAAAGAGGGCCGGCGACCTGACCGGTGACACCAGTGAGGAGGATGCGCTGTCCGGTGAGCGGGGCCGGGCTCACCGGAGTTGGTCTGTGTAGTCGTCGGTGCCGAAATTGGTCTGTTGCCACGGTGCGGTCCAGACGTGGTGGGCGAGCCCGCTGGCTTCCATCGCCGCGCCGATGCGGGCGTAGCCCTCTTCCCAACCTTCGGCCGAATCGTGATCGAGGAAGTGGAGTTGCAGGAAACGGTTCGGGCCGGCGGCGGCGCGAACAACGTCGGCGGGGGCGTCATCGGCCAACGGGATGACCGTGCCACTACCGACGAGTTCGGGGCCCCATGGCTTTGACATGGCGTCAGGAAGCCACGTGTCCTTGAACCATGCCTCGACCTCAGCGTGGGTGTGACCTTCGGCGACATCACCGGCAACCACCACGAGACCGGGATAGCCGTGGTCCAGGGCGAGGTCGATGGTGCAACCGGTTGGCTCGCGCTGCACGTTCCACTTCATGTCATAGAGAAGGGTGTGGACGTGGTCGCGTTCGGCATACATGCGGCCTTGGGCGTGCAACTTATTGACGTTCTCGACGTTCCAGCGGTTGGTCTCTTCGTCGGTGTTCTCGAGCCACCAGTAAACGGCGAGGTAGGAACCGCGGAGAGGATCCGGGGTCATGTCGTTGGTGTCGGTGGAACGGAGATCCTTGAGGCGGCGCGTGGCGACGAACCGGTCGCCGGCGAACACGTTCGGGCCAACGAGGCAGCCGGAGAAGAAATGATCGTGTTCGTACCAGCGGTTGTACGCGACCTCGTGACCGGGATGCGGTTCGACCATCGTGAACAAGAAGGTTCCGACCTTGACCGGATAGTCCTTCACATCTGAAAGTTCCTGTGCTGCCATTGTTCCCCCTGAAAACGGTATGGAAAGGAGACGTTAGCCGCCGGACCTGTCGCACCTATCGGAGACGGGGGCTCTCCCCAAGCAAGCGCAGCCGTGCCGCTTTGATCCGAGTTCAGCGAGCGAGCAGTGGCCCGACCAGCGTGCCGAAGGCCTCGACCTGTTCGGCGTACTCACCGGCGCTGTCGGTATCGAACTTGACCTGAAGTTGGTTCACGGCGAGCGGCGTCTCGGCGAGGATCGCGGCGGCAATCTGCTCGGGCGAGCCCGAATAACAGGGCTGACGACGGTCACCCTTCGGGGTTCCGACGTAGATGTACGGAATGACGACATGGCCGATGGCGATCGGGTCATTGCCACGGCCAACGAAATCGCGCTGTGCGAGGAGATAGTCGATGGATTCCTGCGTGGCCGGACCCTGCGGCAGCCAGCCTTCGTTGCGGGCAGCGCGGCGGATTGCCGGCTTGGACGAACCGCCGACCCAGATCGGTGGCCGCGGCGATTGTGCGGGGCGGGGAAGGGAGCCCATGTCGTCGACGTAGGTGTTTTCCAGCGCATCGGCGAAGGCCAGCAGATCGCGATCAAGGAGCGCTCCGCGTTCGGCGAATGAAACTCCGAGAGCGTCGAACTCGGCCTCCACGTGACCAGCTCCGATGCCGGCGATGGCGCGGCCGCCGGAAAGATGGTCAAGGGTTTCGAATCCCTTGGCCGCGACAAGCGGATGACGGTACGAAAGCACGTAGACGTGGCTCAGAAGGTTGACGTTCGTTGTCGCCGAAGCGAGGAATCCGAGTGTGGTCAGACAGTCCTGCCACCACAGGCCCATGGCGGCGGCCTTGTCACGAGGAATCACGACGTGATCGCACACGGCGACGTAGAAGTAACCGCTTCGGTCGGCGGCACGAGCGATTTCGAGAAGGTCGGTCGGTGTCGCCGACGATTCCCATGCGGCGGCGTAGAGCGAGCTTTGGGACTGGATCGGCAATTGCGTGCCGTAGACGATGGAACCTTCGGAGATTTCGAGCATGAACTCGACCTTAGTTTCCGGCGCGATGGTCAGAGACCGAGAAAGGAACCGCCATCGCACACGATGGTCTGGCCGCTCACATAGCCGGCGTCAGGTCCGGCGAGAAAGGCCACGACGCCACCGATGTCGGAGACCGGATCGCCAATGCGCCCGAGTGGAGTCCGCGCTTCGATGGCTCCCCGCAAGGTTGGTACTTGAGCGAAGGCACCCGCGAGCGCTGGAGTCTCGGCGACGGGAGCGATGCAGTTGACGGTGATGCCGTGCGGTCCCCATTCGCGGGCGAGGCTCTTCGCTATTGCCCGTTGCGCTGCCTTGGCCGGCGAGTAGAGAGGGATGTTCGCGCTCCCTTCGACTCCTGACGGCGATGTGACCAGGATCAGTCGTCCGGCATCGCTTGCGTTGAGATGAGGGAATGACGCCTGGGCACACCAGAAACCGGCCCACGCCGAGGTGTAGGACATCTGGAACCATGCGTCGGGTGGTGTCTCTTCGAGTCGACTGGCGACACCGCCGGCGAATGCGTTGTGGACCATGACATCGAGTCCCCCGTAGTTCGCAACGGTGAGGGCGACGCATTCCTCTATGGATGCGCGGGTCGTGACGTCGGTGACGATGCATTCGGCAACGCCGCCGGACTCGCGGATCGCTTGCGCGACCGGCTCACCGGTTGCGGCGCGTCGGGCTGCGATCACGACTGATGCGCCCTCGGAGGCAAGTCGCCTCGCGATTCCTTCGCCGACACCTTGGCCGGCGCCGGTAACGATGGCGACGCGTCCGGCGAGTCGTTGTGACGGGTTCGAGTTCACATCCATGATCCACCATCCACGGTGAGGGCCTGACCGGCAAGATTGTGGGCCGCTTCGCTGCATAGGAACGCGAGTACTGGACCGGCCGATGCCTCGGGACGTGCTGGGGTCGCGATCGAAATCGGACCGGCGGCGACGGGATCAGCGAGGACAAGAGCGGGGGCGACAGCGAGTGAGTTCACGGCGATGCCGTCCGGACCCCACTGTCGCGCCGCCGACTTGGCAAGGATATGGACACCCTCGGCGGCGGCGGCCCAATGTGCGTAACCGGCGCCACCGGTGAACGCTGTGGTTGGAAACGTGAGCACGATGCACCCCCGACCGTTCCGGAACGACGAGCGGGCTTCCGTGCAGGCAGCAACGGCGCTATCCATCGTCTGCTGCCATGCGACGTCGAACTCGTCGTCTTGGAGCTCAGCCAGTGCAACGGCTTTCATGACGGCAGCGTCCCACGGTGCGAAGACCAGTGCATCGAGATCGCTGATGAGCGAACCCGGATTGGGATCGATGATCTCGGCGCCGTAGTCAGCGAGATCCTCCGCAAGTGTCCGGGCCAGTGGGCCGGATCCGACGATGCGTATCCGTCTACCGGCGATTCCGGGATCGTTCGCCGGCATTGGGAGAGTGCTCATGAATGCCACCTCGGGTGGGGTTCGGAATCGGTCATGGAAAACATCTTGGCTCGGCTTGTGTGACGTCGATCACCGGTTGCTACTCTCGGCGACATGGAGATCGGATACACACCAGAACAGGAAGCTCTTCGAGAAGAGCTTCGCACTTATTACAGCAATCTTCTTGATGACCAGACCGTGGATGACATTTCCCGCGCTCATGGCATCGGCGAAGCCACCAAGCGGGTCTGGAAGCAGATGTGCACCGACGGTTGGGCCGGTATCGGCTGGCCGAAGGAGTTCGGCGGTCAGGCCCGTGGCCCGATCGACCAGTTCATCTTCTTCGATGAGTCCATGCGGGCAGGCGCCCCGGTGCCGATGCTCACGCTGAACACCGTCGGCCCGACGATCATGAACTACGGCACCGACTGGCAGAAAGAGGAGTTCCTCGGCCCGATCCTCGCCGGCGACATCCACTTCTGCATCGGTTACTCAGAGCCTCAGGCCGGAACCGATCTCGCCGCCCTTCAGACCCGTGCGGTCCGCGACGGCGACGAGTACGTCATCAATGGTCAGAAGATGTGGACCAGCCTCGCCGGCGGAGCCGACTACTGCTGGCTTGCCGTGCGTACCGATCCCGAAGCCAAGAAGCACAAGGGCATCTCGGTGATCATCGTCCCGATGGACACGCCTGGCATCACGATCCAGCCGCTTCACCTCATGGGCGAGCACGACATCAACGCCACGTTCTTCGACGATGTGCGCGTGCCGGCCAAGTACCTCGTCGGCGAAGAGAACGGTGGCTGGGGCCTCATTACCAACCAGCTCAACCACGAGCGCGTCACCCTCTGCTCCAGCGGTATGCCCGAGCGTCTCCTTACTGATGTGCGCGAATGGGCCCAGAACACCCTGCTTCCCGATGGCCGTCGTGTCATCGATCAGGAATGGGTCCAGATGAACCTCGCTAAGGGTCACGCCAAGCTCGAATACCTGCGCCTTGCCAACTGGAAGGTGGCGTGGTCGGCCAGCACCGAGAAGCTGCACCCTGCTGATGCCTCCAGCGTCAAGGTGTTCGGCACCGAGTTCTATCTCGACCTCTACGAACTTCTCATGGAGATCATCGGACCGATCGCTTACGTCGATTCCGACTCCCCGGAAGCGATTCTGCGCAGCCGACTCGAAACCGGAATCCGCGGCACCATCATCCTCACCTTCGGTGGCGGAACCAACGAACTGCAGCGAGATCTCATCGCCATGTTCGGTCTTGGTTTCCCCCGGTCGGCTCGATAAGTACAAAGGACGACACACATGGATTTCTCTTTCACTTCAGATCAGGAAGAACTGCGGACGCTTACAAACCGCGTGTTGACCGATCGCTGCACGATGGAACGCCTGAAGGAAATCGAGGGTGGCTCCGGAGTCGATCTCGAACTCTGGCGTGAACTCGCCGAACTCGGCATCGTCGGAATCGGCATGCCCGAGTCCGAGGGTGGTGCTGGTCTCGGTTTCACCGAGGTTGCGATCGTTCTCGAAGAGGTCGGTCGTGCAGTCGCACAGATCCCGGCTCTTCCCGTCATGGGAATGGCAGCGCCTTTCCTTGCCGAGCACGCCCCGCAGCACCTTGCCGGTCTTGCCTCAGGCGAACGAATCGTCACTGTTGCCCTTCACGAACTCGTCGGCGAGGTTCATCAGCCGGCGCTCGTGGCCACCGGTGAGGTTCTCGACGGCGTCAAGGTTTGCGTTCCCTTCGGCACGGTTGCCGATGCGTTCATCGTTTCCGCCGCCGACGGCATGTACTTCATCGCCGCCGACGCTCCTGGCGTCACCGTCGAACGTCAGGATGCCACTGATGGCATCCCGGACGCGAAGGTCACCTTCAAGGGTGCAGCCGCACAGCGAGTGGCCGGGCGTGACACGCTCGACCGCCTCATCGAATACGGACAGGCCTCGCAGTCACTGCTCATGTCGGGCGTAACCGCCAAGGCACTCGAGATGACCGCCGAATACGTCAAGGAGCGAGTGCAGTTCGATCGTCAGATCGCCACGTTCCAGGCCGTTGCTCAGCGTGCCGCCGATGCCCGCATTGATTCCGATGCGATCAAGCTCACCGCTTGGTCGGCAGCGGTCCGTCTCGACGACGGATTGCCCGCCGGCGAACATGCCGCTTCAGCCAAGTACTGGGCCGCCGAAGGTGGCCAGCGTGTTGTGCGTGCATGCGTGCATCTTCACGGTGGTGTTGGTGTCGACCGCGACTACCCGCTGCACCGCTACTACCTGTGGGCGAAGAAGCAGGAACTGTTCCTCGGTGGAACGACACAGAGCCTGATGCATCTCGGCAAGTTGCTCGCTGACACGCCTGTCTGAGCAACACCAACAACGTAGATAGAACGAAGGCCCGGGCATTTGCCCGGGCCTTCGTCATTGAATGTACGACTCAGTTAGCCGGAGGTCCGGGAGGTGGACCTGGCGGCCGAGGTTGCCCTTGTGGCCGAGGTTGGCTCTGCTGTCCTTGCTGACCCTGCATCGGAGGCATTTCCGCCGCCGCATTTCCTGTTTGGGTTGTTGCCGTTCCGGCAAGGCAACCAATGATGTACGGAAACTGCGTGGGAGTTAGGTGGTAGGCGTACGTTCCGTCGGCTTCGACCCGGCCGTTACACGCGTCAAGGGTTCCGGGTTCGGTGCCGCCACTGAAGGAGTACGCCTTCCAGACATAGGACTTCGAATCTCCAGTCTTGGTGTAGCCGCTCTTAGCAAGCGTTGTCTGTGAGCAGTTCGTGTCGAGGCAGATCACCGAGTTGTAAATCGGAAATCCATCAATGGCGAAGCCCACGAGTTGTGAGGTCTCGAAATTGCAGACGGCGTCGGTGTAAATGATCGTGTGGTAGTGGTAGTCAGCACTTGGGCCAGTGTGCCCACCGCAGTAATCCATGAGCCCATTTCCCACAGGATCTCCATACGCTTCATCCGCCGGCATAGGTCCCTCGGTCGGCCCGTAAATTGCGATTCCAGTCACGGTGAAACCAAGCGTCCCCAACCGATTTTCGATGTTCGTCGGTGCCGTCGCTTTGGTTGGTTTGAGCGGAATCTTCCAGGTGAAGTTTTGCGGTGCGAGTGGGTTCGGCGTCTTTGACACGAACTCGTAGGAGATCATGTTGTTTGACGTGACGGTCACGTCGGTGTCGCTGCACACAACGGTTACTTTTGGTGCGGCGTAATTGGCTCCAGCGCTTGTGCCGCTGAGGTCAGGAAAGGCACTGCTTGGGCACGTGCCAAACGCAGGGTGAGCCGTGAGCGAGTTGGCGCTGCTCACTGAACTCTCGGTCGATAACGCCGAGTCGTCTGTTGAGCTCGTGGTTGAACTCGCACACGCGAGTGCGCCGGCAATCAGAACAAACAGAAGTGGCAGGAGCGTGGCACGGCGTCGATTTCGCATCCGACGACTATTCCACGTTCAGGTAACGGCTGAGTAAGCCGGAGGCAGAGGACTGCCAATCGCTGGGTGAGTGATCCTGCAGGTTGGCCTTACGGCAGAACGGTGTAGGTGTCGACGCCCGACTTGAGCAATGTTCCGGGAACGTTGCCGGTGGCGTCACCGTGTTCGATCACGACGGTTCCGTTGACGAGCACGCGCTCAACGCCGAACGAGCCGGCGGTGAGTCGTTCGCAGTCACCAGGGAGGTCGGCCACCATGTGTGCGTTCTCGGACCCGACGGTCTCAGGATCAATCACGGCGATGTCGGCGAACTTTCCGACCTCAAGGGTGCCGCGGTCGACGAGCCCAAAGAGCTCTGCCGGAACCTGCGTGATGAGTTGCACGGCGCGCTCGACGGGAACGAGCTTGCGGCCACGGATCATGTCGCCAAGGAATCGGGTGGGATACGTGGCGCCGCACATGCGGTCGAGGTGCGCTCCGGCGTCGGACCCGCCGATCATGACGCGCGGGTCGTTCCAAGCTTCGGCTCGCATGGCCCAGCTGGCGGGGTCCTTGTCCTTGGGTGCGGGCCACAGGATCGTGCGTAGTCCGTCGGCGACGACGATGTCGAGAAGCGTGTCGAACGGTTCGGTACCGCGCTCGGCCGCGATCGCGGAAACCGTGCGGTTCGAGCAGCCGGCGTTCTCCGGAGCGAACGTGTCACCGATGACATAGTCCTCCCAGTCGGCGAGGCGGCGGTAGATGCCGGCCTCTTCCGAATGCGATGCCGCTAGAAGGCGAGCCCGTGCTTCCGGATCCTTGAGGAGAGCAAGTCGCTCTTCGACCGAGACGGACAGCGCGTCCTGCCAACCAGGAATGAGCCAAATGCCGCAGAAGGTCATGAAGTTCATGTTCATGGGGACAAGGACGGGCATGGTAAGGGCGACGATGCGTCCACCGATTTCGGCGGCGCGGTCACCGGCGGAGAGCTGACGGGCGACACGGTCGGGCTCGCGGCTGTCAATGGTGAGAACGTTCCAGTTCATGACGCGTTTCGCCCCGGCACTCAATTGGGCGAGGAGCTCGATTTCGTCGTCGGCGAATCGATCAAGACAACCCGCCACGATGCCTTCAAGTGTCGTGCCGTCATGCTGACCGGTCTCGACACACAAGGCCATCAGTTCTTCCTCGCTTGCCCAGCGGCTGGGGACGGGCTGCCCGTCGCCATCGCTGTGACTGCCAGAACGGGTGAAGGAGAAACCGAGGGCACCGACTTCAATGGCCTTGCGGACCTCGGCGACCATTGCGTCGATCTGTTCCGGCGTGGCTTCGCTGCCGACCGAATCGGGGCCCATGACATAGCGGCGCACGGCGCAGTGGCCGACAAGGAATCCGGCGTTGACGGAAATCCTGCCTTCGAAACGGGCGAGGTACTGCTCGAATGTTTCCCAGTTCCAGTCAATCTGCTGAAGCGCCGGGAGAGGCATGCCTTCAACCCTGGACATCATGTTCTGCAGATAGTCAGCCTCGGCAGCGGTGGGGCGAAGCGGGGCGAGGGTGAATCCGCAGTTGCCGCCGATGACAGTTGTGACTCCGTGGTTCGCGGACGGCGAGGCGCCTGGATCCCACAGGAGTTGTGCGTCGTAATGGGTATGGGCGTCGATCACACCCGGCATCACGATGCGGCCCGATGCGTCGGTGGTGATGGTTGCCGGCTCGTCGATGTCGCCAATGGCCACGATGCGACCGTCACGGATGCCGACATCGGCGATGCGCCCAGCCGATCCGGTACCGTCGATGACTGTTCCGCCCTTGATGACCTCGTCGAGCATGACCCCTCCAGCACAATTTCCGGACCCGCCGGCGAGCCGGACAGGTTTCTGACGAACCGTCAGATTACACGTCCGGTCGGTTTCGATCCACCGCAAGTCGAAACCGATTTCGGTCGCCGACGAGGTGAGCGAACCGCCCCCTCCGACTGTCGGTGTGACGCACGGCGCCGTCTGACATAACGTCAGACCCATGGCAACCAAGAACGCTGAATATCGTCAACTCATCGGTGGCGAGTGGGTCTCCGGTGGAGACGGCACCTACGACATCATCAACCCCGCGAACGAGAAAGTTGTGGCACAGGCGCCCGAGGCTTCGGCCAGCGATGTCGCTGCTGCTGCTGCTGCTGCCGCTGAAGCCTTTCCGGCTTGGAGTCGCACCACTCCGCAGGAACGAGCTGAACTTCTCGCCGCTGCCGGCCGGGAACTCGCCAAGCGCACGCCCGATCTGATTCCCCTCGTGATAAGCGAAACCGGCGCCACCTCGTCGGTTGGCTCGCTCATGCAGATTCCCGTCGCGATCTCGCGCTTTGAGCGTTACGCCCGTGGCGCGCTGGAAGACCTCAGTCGCCCGCTGCCTCCGCAACCGATCGGCTCAACGCCGCTCGCCGCCGGAGCCCTTATGGGTGGCCTTGCTCGCAAGGTTCCCGTCGGCGTCGTGGCGTGCATCGCTCCCTACAACTTCCCGACGACCTCGATGGTCGGAAAGATCGCCCCGGCACTTGCGGTGGGCTGCACCGTCGTCATGAAGCCGGCGCCGCAGGATCCGCTTTGCGTGATCGAACTCGCGAAGATCCTCGAAGACGTCGGTTTCCCGAAGGGCGTCGTCAATATCGTCACCGGTGGTCAGGCCAGCGTTGGCGCCAACCTCGTATCCGATCCCAACGTCGACATGGTCAGTTTCACTGGTTCATCCGCTGTCGGTTCGATGATCGTCGCCGCTGGTGCGCCGTCAATGAAGCGTCAACTCCATGAACTCGGCGGCAAGGGTGCCTGCCTCGTTGCTGAAGATGCCGACATCGACAAGGCCGTCGCCGGTATCGCCAGCGTGTGGGCCTTCCATTCAGGCCAGATCTGCACCGCACCTACCCGCGTAATCGTGCACCGCAGTCGTTACGACGAACTCGTCACCCGACTCGCTGGCGCCGCACGAGCGCTCAAGGTCGGCGATCCGCTGGATGCATCGACTCAGGTCGGTCCGGTCATCTCGGCACTGCAGAAGTCGCGCATCCTTAGCCACATCGACAATGGTGTTGCCGAAGGCGCCGAGCTCATCGTTGATGGTCGCGATCCGGGCATGGATTCCGGTTTCTACGTCGGCCCGACGTTGCTCGCCGGCTGCAACAACACCATGTCGCCTGTTCGCGAAGAGATCTTCGGCCCGGTCGTCGTTGTGGTTCCGTTCGATACGGAAGAAGAGGGCATCGCAATCGCCAACGACAGCGATTACGGCTTGTTCTCCTACGTTTTCAGCCAAGACACCCCCCGCGCATTCGAGATTGCGAAGCAGATCCGTTCCGGTCGCGTCGGCATCAACAGTGTGCAGACTCACCACGAAACGCCGTTCGGTGGCTTCAAGCTCTCGGGCATCGGTCGCGACGGTGGCACATGGGGCCTCGACGCATACACCGAATGGCAGTCGATCATCTGGGCGAGCTGATCCGTCAGCGTGCTCGTGTAGTCATCATCATCTTCACAAACAACTCAATCAGGGGGCAGTCATGAAGGGCATCGTGTTCACCGGCGAAAGCGCCGAAGTTCTTACCGGTCTCGAAGTTCGCGATCCGGGTCCGGGCGAGGTCATCGTGCGCATCGTCGCCGCGGGCGTGTGCCACAGCGATGTCACCGCTGCCGCCGGCATGTTCGGCTGGCCTGCTCCGGCGGTGCTCGGCCACGAAGGTGCCGGCGTCGTCGATCAGATCGGCATCGGCGTCACCAATGTCGAAGTTGGCGATCACGTGATCATCTCGACCCTCGCCGCATGCGGTATGTGCAAGGCCTGTGCGGCCGGCAAGCCGACACGCTGTCGTCAGACCCTCGGCAACATGGCGCAACCGTTCACGCTGAACGGCGATCCCTGCTGGAACTTCGCAGCAGCCTCGGTCTTCACCGAACGCACGATCGTGAAGGCGATCCAAGCCGTCAAGATCCCTAAGGACGTTCCACTCACGTCGGCTTGCCTTGTTGGTTGCGGCGTGATGACAGGTGCCGGTTCCGTTCTCTATCGGTCGAATGTCCAGGTGGGTGACACCGCCGTGGTCTACGGCTGTGGCGGCGTCGGACTCAACGCCATCCAGGCTCTTCGCGTGCGTCGTGCCAGTCGCATTATCGCCATCGACACCGAACCGCAGAAGGAAGCACTTGCGCGTGCCTTCGGCGCCACCGATTACATCGACGGTCGTTCGGACGATGTCGTGGAACAGGTCCGCAAGCTTGTGCCGTATTCGGATACCGAACTCTCGGGTCCGTTCAATGCCGGCGGCGTTGACTGGGTCTACGACGTCGTGGGTCACCCGACGGTCACCTCCAACGCGCTCGAGATGCTCGATTGGGGCGGCACCGTCGTCATCATCGGAACTCCCGGTGGCGATGCCAAGTTCGAACTTCCGTACCAACGGTTCACGCAGAACGAGCGTGGTGTGATCGGCTCCCGTGCCGGTTCATACAGCCCGCACCGCGACATTCCGCAGATCATCGATCTTTACCGTCGCGGCGAATTCATGCTCGACGAACTTGTCTCGGCTACCTATCCGATGGAGAAGTTCGCCGACGTGGTGCACGACATGCATTCGGGCAGCATCGCCCGTGGCGTGCTCACCTTCGACTGATTCCCCGCGCGGGCTCACCGAAATACAAATCACCCGACTCATTTATTCAACGTTTTACAGGGGAATCATGGAACAGCGTTATGTAGGCAAGGCCGCCGTTGTAACCGGCACTGGCTCAGGAATTGGTCGTGCGGTTGCACAGCGGCTTGCCGCCGAGGGTGCAAAGGTCGCGTGTCTCGATGTCAACGGTGACAGTGCGAAAGCAACCGCTGACGGCATCGGAGCAAACGCGATTTCGTTTGCCTGCGACGTGAGCGACTGGGCACAGGTCGAGTCGACCATCGCCGACGCAACGAAGGCCTTCGGTCAGATCGATGTGCTGTGCAACGTCGCCGGAATCGGCGGCTTCGCTAACAGCCACGAGGTTGATCCGGGTCTCTATGCGCGCATGATTGCCGTGAACCTGACCGGCACGTTCCTTATGTGCCGCGGCGTTCTTCCCCAGATGGTCGAGCGTGGCAATGGCGTCATCATCAACACCGCATCCACCGCGGGCATCATGGGACAGCCGTGGAGCGCCGGGTACTGCTCGTCGAAGGGCGGTGTGGTGGCGCTGACCAAGGCGCTCGCTACGGAATACGACACGCCGATCCGCATCAATGCCGTTGCCCCCGGTGGCGTCGAGACCAACATGTACTCGGCGTTTATCCCGCCGGATGGCGCCGACTGGGGTCGCATGAAGAAGATGTCCCGAGACAATGTCGACGTGGCTGCACCAGAAGAATTGGCCAGCCTCTTCGCCTATCTCGGTTCCGATGAAGCTCGTTACATCACCGGATCAATCATGGTGATGGACGGTGGAATCACCAGCTGACCAATCAGCAGACAGTGCCCGGATCCAGGGGACCGGGCGCTACGGAAATCGGGTGGCTCCTCGTGTGTGGCAGTCGTCACACACGAGTCGCTGAACTCGGTTATCCTCACCAATGCAGTTACCAAACCCAGGGGGGACAAAAGTGAAGCGATACCGTCTAGTACTGCTTTCTGCGGTGCTCAGCGTTGGTCTTGTGGCCGGCGCTTGTGGCCGCAGTGGCTCAGATTCAGGAAGCTCGACAGCGGATCCGGCCAAGGCCGCAAGCGCTGCTTGTGCGAAAGCCACGCTCGAAGCGACCGATATCGGCGTTAGTGCCGACACGATCACTGTCGAAGTTATGGCTGACACCGGCTCGGCTCTTGCTCCCGGATTGTTCCAGGGCAACGTCGACGCCATGAATGCCTATGCGAAGTACATCAATGCCAATGGCGGCATTGGTTGCCGTCAGCTCAAGGTCGTGGCATGGGATTCCAAGCTTGATCCGACCGAGTCCAAGAACGGCATCATCAACGCCTGCAAGACCGCAGTCGCGATGGTTGGCGGCAACGCACTGTTCAACCCGGACACGTCAATCCTGAATACGTGCGTCGACAAGAACGGCGTGGCGACAGGACTTCCCGACTACGCCGCTCTGGCCAATGACATCAACGAGCAGTGTGCGCCTACTGCCTTCATCATCCAGGCCGTCGCCGAGTCCTGCACGACGCTGACCGGAAGCCGCCAACTGAAGGCCTTCACCGGCACCTTCGAGTTCTACAAGACTCTGGCTCCGAGCCTTACGGCCTTGTGGCTTGTCCCCGGTGATCTCCCGACGACCATCCAGTCGGCGACCTACCAGATTGCTGCTGCCAAGCAGACCGGCATCAACGTCACTGAGTCGATGAAGGTCTCAGGTCGTACCGAGCAGTCAGGCTTCACGACCTACGTTCAGGCCATCAAGGCCGGTAACGACAACATGGTCTACAACGGCTCGAACGACGTCGTCATGACCAAGATGCGTAAGGAAGCAGCGGCACAGGGCCTTGACCAGGTAAAGGTCTGGGGCTGCTCGCTGGCCTGCTACACCGCAAACTTCCAGGCCGCAGGTGCAGCGGTAGAGGGCACCTATGTCTGGATGCAGTTCCTTCCGTTCGAAGAAGCTTCGAGCAACGCCGCTGTTCAGGAGTATGTGAATGGTTCGAACGGCAAGCCGGATTCATTCGGTGCGCAGGCATGGCAGTCCGGTATGGCTTTCAAGGCAACCATCGATTCGATCGTTGCTGCCAAGGGAGCGAACGGGATCACCCGTGCCGCGATCCTCGAGACCATGAAGACGCTGAAGTTTGACGCTGACGGCTGGATCGGTGCCCGTACCGGCCCGAAGGTCTTCTCTGACTGCATGGTCATGATGCAGATGCAGGGAGGCAAGTTCGTCCGTGTCGCTCCGAAAGAGGTCGGCAAGCTCGACTGCAACCCGAAGTACGTCTCAACCGTGACAATCGACCCGCAGGAAGCGGCGAAGTTAGTCAAGTAGTAGTGCAGTAGTGCAGTAGTGCCGGGAGGGGCCAGTTCGACTGGGCTGGCCCCTCCCTCCACATTCATGCAGCCGCACCAGCAGGGGGAAACATGCGGTTCAAGCTCAATTCCAGGTTGATTTCCGCGGCCGTGGTCGGATTGATTCTCGCCTTCGTGATCAACAAGAACTGGGGTGCGGCGTCGTTCTTCGACTCCAAGAACATCTCGACGTTCTTGGTGATGGGTGTCGCTCTCGGCGGCATTTACGCGATCACCGCCGGCGGCCTCGTTGTCACGTATGCGACAACCGGCATCTTCAACTTCGCGCATGCCGCGATCGGTTGTTTCCTGGCGTTCTTTTATTGGCAAGTGACCGTGCAATGGCACGTGCCGACCCTGCTCGGCATCTTCATCACACTCGGCATCGTCGCCCCGCTGATCGGCATCGGCCTTGATCGGCTCATCATGCGTCGCCTGCGCGATGCCGCTCTTGTCGTCCAGCTGATGGTGACTGTGGGCTTGATGCTCACGTTCATGGGAATCACCCTCACCGTCTGGAGCCCCAAGACGGGCCGGACGATCGACCATTTCTACCAACAGTCAAAGGGAATTGAACTCGGTTCGGTCGTCGCCACATGGCACCGGATCATTACGGTCATCATCGCTCTCGTCGTAGCAGTAGCCCTGCGCTGGCTTCTCTACCGCACTCGCCTCGGCATCTCCATGCGAGCGGTTGTCGACAGTCGCAGTCTCGCTGGACTCACCGGCGCCAAGCCTTCAATCATCAGCGGCGCCTCATGGGCCCTTGGCTGCATGACTGCCGGCCTTGCCGGCATCCTCATCGCTCCGGAAACGGGTCTTGTTGTCGAGAACCTTGCGCTCATCATCATCGTGGCGGCCGCCGCCGCGGCGATCGCTCAACTGAAGAGCATCCCGATGGCTTTTGCCGGCGGTCTGATCATCGGCCTCGCGACATCGTTTTCGACAACGTTCCTTTCGTTTGGAACCGACTGGAGCTACGCAGGCGAAGCGATTCCCTGCGTGATCCTTTTCATCGCTCTGCTCTTCCTTCCGCAAGCCCGACTCGAGACCGGCAAGGTGCGACTCACCAAGCGAACCGAGCGGCTCACGAAACCGTGGGAGGCGGGTCTAGGCGGTGTGGTTTTGATCGTCATCGTCGGGGCCTGGGCCAACGGATGGATCCCGTGGTTCACGGGAACGACGTTCGGCGAACGGTCGGCGGTCTGGCTTGGTCGTGGTGCCGGCTTCCTCGTCTTCGGCCTCATCATGCTTTCGCTGGTTCCCTTGATCGGCTGGGCCGGTCAGGTGAGCTTCGCCAACTTCGCCATCGCCGGAATCGGTGCGGTGCTGTTCTCACACTTCGGGGGACAGGACGGCGATCCGATCGGAATCGTCCTCGTGATGCTGGTCTGCGCCCCGCTCGGACTGGCGATCGCCCTGCCGGCTCTTCGACTAAAGGGTCTGTATCTGGCTCTCGCCACGATGGCGTTCGCCGAGTTCACTGACAAGGTCATCATCCGGCATCCTTCGATGCTCGATCCATCGAACTCGGGAGTCCTCTACAAACCTCTGGAGATCCTCGGATTCTCGATCTCGACCGACGAGGCGGATCGCAAAGCCTTCGTGATGTTCCTGATCATCACGTTCGCAATGCTGTTCTTCATGCTCGAGATGTTGCGTCGCAGCCGCTGGGCGCGTCGATGGATCGCAATGTCCGACAGTCCGGCGGCATCGGCCACGATCGGCGTGAACCTCACGACGACAAAAATGGTCGTGTTCATGTTGTCGGGAGCGATGGCCGGTTTCGCCGGCTGCATGCTCGGTCTGCAAACCGGAGCGCTTAGGGTCGACTCCTTCCCGATGTTCGTCGGCTTGCCGATCGTGTTGTTGCTCGCCGTGCAGGGAGTCCGCTATCCGATAGCGGCCTTCATGGGAGCCATTGGGTTGGCCTCGTTCCCGGCGATCAGTGAATTGTTCGGTAACCCAACGTGGCTTACTCAGCTGGCGCTCATCGGTCCCGGCATCGCCGCAATCGTGATGGCATATCGTCCCGAAGGCGGCGTGTTCTACGCCGGACGCGATCTCGCCGGGCTGCTCCCATGGCGACAGGACGCCCGGGAAGAGAAGGCCCTGCTTGAAGCGAAGGTCCGCGCTGAAAACATCGACAAAGACGAGATCAACGATCTCGGACTCACTCGCCCGTTCACGGCCGAGAAGATCTCTCAGCTCGATCGAATTCTCGATGTGACTGACGCACTTGATGAGCACCCGATGGTGCCCAGGGAGGTGATGTCATGACGCCGATTCTCGAGACAAAGGACGTCGTCGTTCGCTTCGGTGTTCTTCAGGCCGTTTCGCGGGCCAGCATCGAAGTAATTGAAGGACGCGTCACCGGACTCATCGGACCGAACGGTGCCGGCAAGACCACGTGCTTCAACGTGATCACCGGATTGCAGGAGCCGACAAGCGGCAAGGTGTTATTCGCGGGCAAGGACATCACCAACAAGAACCCGTACAAGCGGGCCCGTCTCGGCATTGCCCGAACGTTCCAGAAGCTTGAGGTGTTTGGCAGTCTGTCGGCGCGGGAGAACATCCTGGTTGCTGCCGAGCAGCGCAAGACATGGGATCGATCGGGGTTCAGCCCGGCCGCTGTGTGCGACGAAATTCTCGAGAAGACCGGATTGTCTGACGTGTCGGAGTTCATGGTCGGCACGTTGCCGACTGGTACGGCCCGACTCGTGGAACTGGCTCGGGCGTTGGCGAGCAATCCCCGCGTTCTGCTCCTTGACGAACCGTCCTCAGGTCTGAACGAGGAAGAAACTGCCGACATGGCTGCGTTGCTCCGCACGTTTGTCGCCGAGGGTCTTGCCGTTCTTCTCGTCGAACACGACATGTCGTTCGTCATGGGCACGTGCGAATACATCCACGTGCTCGATTTCGGAACGATCATCGCGTCCGGAACCCCTTCCGAGGTGCAGGCGAACAGCGCGGTTCAGGCTGCGTACCTCGGAACCGAAACGGTCGAGGAGGCCTCATGACACCTATTCTCGAACTCCGAAACCTCCGGGGCGGCTACGGCACTATCGACGTGCTGCATGGGGTGAACCTCAAGCTCGAAGCCGGTCAGGTGCACGCGCTGTTGGGGCCGAACGGCGCCGGAAAGACAACCACGCTTGCCGTCTGTAGCGGGCAAATCATCCCGAGTGCGGGTCAGCTGCTGATCAGCGGTCGCGAAGTCAACGGCGTGAGTAGCGACTCGCTGGCTCGTGCCGGTGTTTGTCTTGTTCCCGAAGGACGGGGCATCTTCCCGAACCTCACTGTCACCGAGAACCTCCGCATGTTCACTCATGCGGGGACGTCATTCTCCGACGTTCAGGATCGGTCGTTCGCCCAGTTTCCGCGACTGAAAGAGCGGCGCAAGCAGATTGCCGGCACGATGTCGGGTGGTGAACAGCAGATGCTCGCAATGGCGCGCGCACTTGCCGTCAACCCCGCTCTGCTGCTGCTCGACGAACTCTCGATGGGCCTTGCGCCACTCATTGTCGAGGAACTGTACGAGCGCGTCGCCGAACTCGCATCGCAGGGAATCTCGATTCTCGTGGTGGAGCAGTTCGCACAGGCAGTGCTCGGCATCTCCGATATCGCGTCGATCATGTTGCACGGTCGAATCACGCGGACCGGGCCACCTGCCGAGATAGCGGAGGAACTCACCGAGGCTTACCTCGGTGGCTCCACCGAAACATCACACGTCTAAGTCAACCAAAGCCATCTACATACACGTCCAAAAAAAGTTGGAGGAGCACATGAGCACCACCGAAAGCCCCAATGAATTGTCACCTCGCCTCCAGGAGTTCCAGGGTGAAGTGGATTCCCTGAAAGTCGACGGAGGAAAGTCCAATCCCGAGCGGATCTGGCTGATCCTTTCCCGCCTCGGTCTCCTGATCGGCATCATCCTGTCGCTCGTGAGCTGGCTGTCTACTCAGGGCAGCACCAGGGGTGCGTGGACGGATGACTACGCCGCAATGGGCACGTTCGGTCTCACGCTCGCAGTCGCTTCCGGTGCCGTGTTCATCGTGATGTCGCTGCGTCGGTACTTCCGGTACTGGCTGGTGCGTCTGATCTTCGAACAGCGCGAGCAGACCGACCGCATTCTCGGTAAGTAATTCCCGAGTTCCTCACGTATCCGGGTGGGGCAATCCTGACGTAGATTGCTTAGGTCAATCAACGTTTCAGGGGGATGCAATGGGGATGCCGACTGATATTTCCGTCATCGACACGATGATCGGATTTCCGGCACGCGATCTGAAGGCGCAATATGCCTTCATTACGAGGCAGACGAAGGACGCGGAGTCGAAGGAAGACTTCGAGTTCCCGGCCGAGTACATGTTCAAGGCTTCGCCGGACAAGGAGAAGGAACTCCGCGAGACCACCGATCCGGTTGCCTTCACCGTCGACCAGATGGACAAGTGGGGTGTCGGCGTCGGCATGGTCGGCGTCGGCCATCGCGAAGAGGGCGGCGAGGCCACTGGTGAAGAGGCGATCAAGCGCTTCCCGGATCGTTTCGTGGCGTCGGTCGGTGCTGATCCGAACGACGGCATGAAGGGCATCGAAGCCATCGTGCGTGCCTACGAAACATGGGGCGCTCGCTCGATCTCGATGTTCCCTGCCGGCTGCTTCCCTCAGGTGCCGATCAACGACAAGAAGATGTACCCGATCTATGCGAAGGCCTGCGAACTCGATATTCCTGTCTTCGTATGCACCGGCATTCCGGGCCCGCGTCTGAAGTTCCAGTGCCAACACGTGGAACTGGTCGACGAGGTCATGTACGACTTCCCGGAGCTCACCTATGTCTCGCGTCACGGCTGCCAGCCTTGGACCGAACTCATGGTCAAGCTGATGCTTAAGTGGCCCGGTCTGCACTACTCGACCTCGGCGTTCGCCCCGAAGCATTACGACCAGCGCATCATCGACTACGCGAACACCCGCGGAGCCGACAAGGTGCTGTACGCCGGTTATTTCCCGATGGGCCTGTCGCTCGAGCGGATCATGACCGAGATGAAGGACGTCCCATTCAAAGACGAGGTGTGGCCAAAGTTCCTCCGTGGCAACGCCGCCCGCCTCCTCAAATTGGACTCCTGACCCGACTGCTGATCACTCGGGGAACTCGGCCTACGATTGGCACCTAGTCGAAGGTGTCCGATGATGTATCGGATTCCGAGTTCCCCCGATCACGGTAGGTAGATGATGGGTCTTCCCCTCGATATTGCGACAGTCCCGGACGAGGAATTCCGCGCCGAAGCCCGAGAATGGCTCATCGCGAACCTGGTCGGCGAGTACGCGTCCCTCAAGGGTCGCGGTGGCCCCGGCGACGAGGAGATCGGTTTCGAGATCCGCGAGCGCTGGGAACTCGTACTCGGTGAAGCCGGATGGATCGGTCTCGGCTGGCCGACGGAGTTCGGTGGCCGCAACGCGACCGTCGCCCAACAGATCATCTGGGCCGAAGAGTACGCCCGGGTACAGGCGCCCGGCCGTGTGAACCACATGGGCGAAAACCTTCTCGGTCCCACGCTGATTGAACACGGAACCCGTGAACAGTGCGAGCGCTTCTTGCCTCCGATCCTGCGGGGCGAAGAGCGTTGGTGTCAGGGCTACAGCGAACCGAACGCCGGTTCTGATCTTGCCAACGTGCAGACCAAAGCGGTTCTCGACGGTGACCAGTGGATCATCAACGGTCAGAAGGTCTGGACGTCGCTTGCCCATGTGTCGCATTGGTGCTTTGTCGTTGCCCGCACCGAAGCCGGATCGGTCCGCCACAAGGGACTTTCCTTCCTGCTCGTGCCGATGGATCAATCCGGTGTCGAATCGCGTGCAATCGTCCAGATCACTGGCGGCGGCGAGTTCAACGAGGTTTTCTTCTCCGACGCAGTGACCGACGCCGGCCTCATCGTCGGCGAACCCGGCAAAGGCTGGGGCGTGGCGATGGACCTCCTCGCTCTCGAGCGGGGCATCTCCACGTTGGCGCAGCAGGTCGGTTTCGAACGCGAGATGGATCAACTCATGGCACTCGCAAAGGAACGCGGTTCGTCTAGCGATCCGATCATGCGGCAACGACTGGCGAGCGCATGGACCGGCCTCAAGCTGATGCAATGGAATGCCCTGCGTTCGATGGGAACGGGTGTCCCCGGTCCTGAAGCCTCGATCTCCAAATTGTTCTGGGGTACGTGGCACCGAGATCTCGGCGAACTCGCCATGGACATCGGCGGGATCGAAAGCCAAATCGCCGAAGGCTTCCCTTACGAACTCACGCTCGATCAGAAACTGTTTCTCTTTACCCGTTCCGAAACCATCTACGGCGGAAGCAACGAAATCCAACGCAATGTGTTGGGTGAGCGTGTTCTCGGTCTACCCAAGGAGCCCAACCCGTCATGAGTACTTCGTCGCCCGTTTACGTTCCTGGCCATGGCCTTTTGGCGGGCAAGAAGGTTCTGGTTACCGCTGCCGCCGGTACGGGCATCGGATTCTCAGCCGCGAAGCGCTGCCTCGAAGAAGGCGCCACCGTGGTCATCTCCGACAAGCACGAGCGCCGCTGCGCTGAATCTGCTGCGGAACTCGGTGTCGTCGGCATCCCCTGCGATGTGACTGTCGAAGCTGATGTGCAGGCGCTCATCGCCGGTGCCGCCGCGTCGCTTGGTGGAATCGACATCGTCATTAACAATGCCGGTCTCGGCGGCGAGGTGCCGATTGTCGACATGACCGACGACCAATGGAATCTTGTTCTCGACGTCACGCTGAACGGAACGTTCCGTTGTATGCGCGCCGAACTCAAGTACCTCTACGAGAACGGCGGCGGCGTCATCGTGAACAACGCGTCTGTTCTCGGATGGCGAGCTCAGGAAGGTCAGGCTCACTACGCCGCAGCTAAGGCAGGCGTGATGGCTCTCACCCGCTGTGCGGCGATCGAAGCGGCACCGCACAACGTGCGCGTCAACGCCGTTGCCCCCAGTCTCGCCATGCACCCATTTCTTGCGAAGGTCACGAGTGACGAACTCCTCGCCCAGCTTGAGCAGCGGGAAGCATTCGGTCGTGGCGCCGAGCCGTGGGAGATTGCCAACGTGATGGTGTTCCTTGCGTCTGACTACAGCTCCTACATGACCGGCGAAGTCGTGTCGGTAAGCAGCCAGCACCCGTAACTAGCGAAACGTCTGGATCGGCAGATGGGTTGCCATCGCCGAACCGGCTGGCCCCAACAGTTGGTGAGCCCGAAGGTTCCGTTTGTGGAACAGGACCAACAGTTTCTCGTCGAATGCGCCGGTGGCGGCGTCGGCGAGCACGAAGCGTTCCAGTTCGGTTTCGCCATCGAACCAGTTGTCGGGGCGTCGGCCGAGCAGTTCCTCGAGATCATCGAGATCGTCGGTGCTTACCGACTCGCCAACTTCGATTGCTCGCGCCGCGTGACGGGCTTCCCGGAATAGAGCGCGTAGGCGGTATCGGAGGAACTCGTCGTCGACGGCGTTGTCGCCGACGGAAAGCGAACGCAGGACGGTAGCCATGTGCTCGACCGGCGTGGAGGCCCGACCTTTGTTCGTATCGGGTTGTTCGACGGTCGGAAGTTCGATGTCGAGGATCTCGGCGAGTGCCTCTGTCGCAAACAGGTTGGTCTCGTAGCACCACTGCATGTTGGTCATGAGATCGGTATCGGCATTGGGCTGGCGTACGGCCTGCCCAAGCGCAAGTTGGTTTGTGAGGGTGAACGCGAAGTGGTGACGCATGAGCGCATCAACGTCGACCGATGTGCCCGTGAGTTGCTCGTAACGGGCGTAGAGCGTCGGGAAATCTCCGTATCCGACGATGGTGTCGCGCATCCGCCACGCCGCGAGATCCATCATCGGATCGCCGATGTGGCCAATCTCAAGATCGAGGACAGCGACGATGCGGCCATCGGCCTGATGGAACTGACCGGAGTCCCATGTAATGACCGACTCGCGGCCGAGCGACATCGGGGGATTGCGGCGCAACCATCCGAGGCAGAACTCCATGAATGGATCCGGGCCGTTCTTGGTGGACCGGAAAACCTCTTCGTACCGGGCGAGTCCGAGCACGCCCGACTGGTGCGGCGTCGCGGCACGCATGATGCCCGCCGCGGCGAACGGTTCGATGTCGAGCGTGTGCATGCGGGCGAGTATTTGCAGGTAGTCATCGACCGCCGATGCCCTGTCGGCGTCGGTGCAGCCAACGAAGTCCTGTTGGCCGCCGACGCGATCCATGACGTACGCCATCGGTTCATCGATCCAGCCCCGCACGGCCGGTGTCGGGATGTCTCGCTCATGGAGCAACGACTGCAGAGTCATTTCATGCTCAAGCGGAAAGATCAGGGGCATGTCGGTGCGATCGCCGCGGACGACGAGTTCCCGGCTCTCCCCATCGACGCTGACATCGGCAAACCAGACCGGTCGCCAACGCGGTTGCCGGCGGATGGAGGACACCGTTCCGCCGATGTTCGTTTCCAACCACCTGCGGACGAGTTCGGTGTCAGCGGCGCGTTGATCGATCATGGCTCTACGAGGCGCCTTCGTCGACGACAGTGGGTCGATCTCCGCCCCCATGGGCAGCGATGTCGGCGCCGGTGACGTAACTGGCAAGGTCGGAGGCCAGCCAGACGGAGATGTCGCCGATGTCGGTAGGCATGGCGAAGCGATTCATGGGGATGAGCGCTTCGATCCGCTGACGGGTGTCTCCTTCGCCGTAGAAGAGCTCGGCCTGTTCGGTGAGGATGTAGCCGACAGTGATGGAGTTCACCCGCACGACTGGAGCCCACTCCATGGCGAGGGTGGTGGTGAGCTGCTTCAGGCCCGCTTTGGCTGCGCCGTACGCGGCGGTAGTCGGCGACGGCCGCTGGGCAACGATCGAGCTGATGTTGATGATCGAGCCGCCGGTGGGCTGGTCCTTCATGTGGTGATACGCGCGCTGGGCCACAAACATCGGGGCTAGAAGATTGAGAGCCACGATGCGCTCGGAGAAACGCGGCGAGGCCTCGGCCGAGTCGGCGGGGGGCGATCCGCCGGCATTGTTGACGACACAGTCAAGATGTCCGGTGATCGCAGCCGCGGCATCGACGGCAGCCCAGGCCGCTTCGCCATCGCGGAGGTCGGCCGCGATGAAGTGCCAATCGGCGGGGAGCGGATTGTCGGCCTCTTTGCGGGCGCAGACAATGACGGTCGCCCCGGCATCGGCGAAGCGCTGGGCAATGCCCCTGCCGACGCCCTTGGTGCCGCCGGTGATGAACACCGATTTACCCGTCATATCGATCTCGAGAGCCACGTCAACCATCCCCTCACACTGCGGTCAGGAGCGAACCCTATGCGCCCCCGCCGCATCTGACGAGCCGTCAGATCACCTAGTAGCGTCGCCCCCTATGGGTATCGAAGTCAGCGTCGGCGCGAACGGCATTGCCGAGGTCGTCCAGAACTGTCCGCCGGTCAATGCGCTCACGGTCGCCGAGTGGTTCCAACTCGCCGATGAGGTGCAGAAACTGGGTCAGGACTCCACCGTCAGGGTCGTCATCCTGCGTGCCGAGGGCCGGGGCTTCAATGCCGGTGTCGACATCAAGGAGATGCAGAACACCGAAGGATTCGGGGCGCTCATTGGGGCGAACAAGGGCTGCTTCGCGGCCTTCGCCGCCGTGTACGACTGCCCGGTCCCGGTCATCTCAGCCGTGAACGGCTTCTGCGTTGGTGGCGGTATCGGTCTCGTCGGCAACTCCGACGTGATCGTCGCCTCCGAAGATGCGTTCTTCGGGCTCCCCGAGGTGGATCGCGGCGCGTTGGGTGCCGCCACCCATCTCTCCCGACTTGTTCCGCAGCACAAGATGCGCGAGATGGTTTACACCTCGGCCAATGTCACGGCGCAGCAACTTCACGCCTGGGGTTCTGTGTCCCAGGTGGTTCCTCGCGACGAACTTCTCGCCACTGCCCGCGCGATTGCGGAGAGCATTGCCGCCAAGTCGCCGACGGTCATCCGCGCGGCAAAGGAAAGCCTCAACGGAATCGATCTCTGGGACGTCAAGCGCAGCTATCGCTTCGAGCAGGGATTCACGTTCGAACTCAATCTGTCTGGTGTGTCCGACGAGCTCCGTGATGACTTCGTCGAACACGGGAAAGGGAAATGAATGGCTGACAAGCGCATGACCGAGGACGAGGCTGTAGCCACGCTCTCTGATGGCATGACGATCGGTATCGGCGGTTGGGGCAGTCGCCGCAAGCCGATGTCGCTGGTACGGGCGCTGCTGCGCACTGATCTCAAGGACCTCACCATCGTTTCCTACGGTGGCCCCGACGTCGGCTTGCTCTGTGCAGCCGGCAAGGTTCGTAAGCTCGTCTACGGTTTCGTTTCGCTCGATTCGATCGCGCTTGAACCGCATTTCCGTCTCGCTCGTCAGGCCGGATCCATCCCAGAAGTCGTCGAATACGACGAAGGCATGCTGCAGTGGGGGCTCTATGCCGCTTCGTTGCGCCTCCCATTCCTCCCGACTCGGGCCGGGCTCGGTTCCGACGTCGTGAAGAACTCACCGGATCTGCGCACCGTCACCTCGCCCTATGCCGATGGTGAGGAACTCCTCGCCGTTCCCGCTCTCACACTCGACGCGGCCTTCGTGCATCTCAATCGGGCCGATGAACGCGGCAACGCACAGTTCCTCGGACCGGATCTCTACTTCGACGATTTGTTCCTCAATGCAGCTGCAGTCGGCCGCCGCTTCCTCTCGGCCGAGAAGATCGTTCCCACCGCCGAACTCGTTTCGGGTGGCTCGTTCCACACCATGAAGATCAACCGGTCCATGGTCGACGGTGTGATCGAAGCGCCTAATGGCGCACACTTCACAAACTGCCAGCCTGATTACGAACGCGATGAGGCCTTCCAGAAGGAGTACGCCAAGGCCGCCGGTGATCCGGAAACCTGGAAAGCATTTGTCGATACCTATCTCTCCGGCAGCGAAGCCGACTATCAAAAGGCGGTGGCGGCACGATGACTGACGCAACCCTCGGTGAGATCTGCGTTGTCGCAGTAGCCGACACGTTCCGCGGCGATGGCGAGATCTTCGCCTCCGGCATGGGAACCATCCCGATGTTGGGTGCCCGCTTGGCCCGCGCCACCTTCGAGCCGGATCTCCTCGTCAGCGATGGCGAAGCGTTTTTTGTGGCCAACAACCTCCCGGTCGGTGGAACCGATAAGGAAGTTGAAGGCTGGGTTCCGTTCCGTTCCGTGTTCGACACGCTCTGGGGCGGTCGCCGTCACGTCGTGATGGGCGCAAGCCAGATTGACTCGTTCGGTAATCAGAACATCGCCAACATCGGTGCATGGGAAAAGCCGAAGGCGCAGTTGCTCGGTGTGCGTGGCGCTCCGGGCAACACGATCAACCACACAACCTCGTACTTCATCGGCAACCAGACCAACCGGGTGTTCGTCGAAAAGGTCGACACGGTTTCGGGCATCGGTTATGACCGTGCCGCGAAACTGGGTGAGTGGGTCAAGGCCCATCACGAGTTGCGCCGTGTTGTGACCAACCTTGCCGTATACGACTTCAACACACCCGATCATCACATGAGGGTGGCGTCGTTGCATCCGGGTGTGTCGATCGACGATGTCGTCGCGGCTACGGGTTTTGAACTCGTCATTCCCGCCGACATTCCCACCACTCGACTTCCGACGGATGAGGAGCTCACCGTTCTGCGAGAAGTTCTCGATCCCCGCTCGTTCCGCGACCGCGAGTTGCCGGCCTGATGCATCCGGCGCTGAACACCTCGCTTGTTGAAGTTCTCGGTTCTCGTTATCCGATCGTCCAGACCGGGATGGGCTGGGTCGCCGGTCCGAAATTGGTCTCGGCCACGTCAAACGCTGGTGCCTTCGGGATCATCGCGTCGGCAACGATGACGTACGACGAACTCGTCGTCGCCATCGCCGAGACGAAGCGTCGCACCACCGCTCCCTTCGGCGTCAACCTGCGCGCCGATGCCGACGACGTTCGTCAGCGGCTCGAGCTGCTCGTCCGTGAGGGAATCCCGGTGGCCTCGTTTGCCCAGGCTCCAAAGAAGGACCTCATCGACTATTTGCACGATCATGGCGTCAAGGTGATGCCCTCGATCGGTGCCAAGCGCCATGCCGAGAAGGTCATGGAGTGGGGTGTGGACGCGATTCTCGTCCAGGGAGGCGAGGGTGGCGGTCACACCGGTTCGGTGCCCACTTCTCTGCTGCTTCCCGAGGTTGTCGACGTCGTCGGTGGCCGCGTTCCTGTTGTCGCCGCCGGTGGTTACTTCGACGGTCGCGGTCTTGTCAGCGCCCTTGCCTACGGGGCCAGCGGCATCGCCATGGGAACCCGTTTCCTGCTCACCTCTGACTCTGCGGTTCCGGCCGAGGTGAAGAAGGCCTACCTCGGTACCGGCGTGACCGGCACGATCGTCACCACGAAGATCGACGGTGCACCGCACCGCGTCATCCGCACCGATCTTGTCGAGCAGATGGATGGTGCTTCACCGATCACGGCTGTTCCCAAGGCGGTCTTCAACGCCGCGAAGTTCCGTAAGTACACGGGGCTGTCCTGGATACAGATGGCACGCGAAGGTCTGGCCATGAAGAAGCGCATGGATCTCCCGTGGGCCGAGGTCATCATGGCTGGCAATACGCCGATCCTCACCAAGGTCACCTTGTGTGATGGTGATCTCGACGCCGGCATTCTTCCAACTGGTCAGGTCGTCGGCGTCATCGACGATCTGCCGTCGGCTGACGAACTCATTCGTCGCATCATCGCCGAAGCCGAAGCCACACTTGACCGCCTGGCTGGTCGCACGCCGGGCTCGTCCATCCAGGAGTCCTGATGACAACGATTCTTAACGGCGTCGACGGCGTGAAGGCTGCTCTCGGTGCCCATCTCGGATACAGCGACTGGCTTCTCATCGAACAAGACCGCGTGAACCTGTTCGCAGAAGCGACGGGTGATCACCAATGGATCCACGTCGATCCGGAACGAGCCAAGGACGGTCCGTTCGGAGCGGCGATTGCACACGGCTATCTCACGATGTCGCTTTCGAACTATTTCCTGCCGCAGATCGTGGAGGCGCAGGGCTTCTCGGCCGGTGTGAACTACGGCGTCGACAAGGTTCGCTTTCCGTCGCCTGTGAAGGTGGGAGAGCGAGTCCGCGCCGGTGCTGAACTGGTCGAGGTGACCGAAGTGAATGGTGGTCTCCAGACCATCATGCGCGTCACCATTGAGATCGAGGGCGGCACCAAACCGGCCTGCGTCATCGACGCAATCTCGCGCTGGCTCGTCTGAGCCGTCGCAAACGCACAACCTAGTTGGGGGAAACATCATGGCGAATCCGATCGGACCGCTGAGCGCGGGCGACGAACTGTTCAACCACCAGATCATCGACACGGTGGCTGTGGTCGGTACGAGTGACTTGGCCTGGACGGAGAAGGTCTGCGCCCAAGCGATGGCGAAGGACGGCAGCCTGCAGTTGGGGTTCGGCCTTGGTAAGTACACCAACCGAAACGTCATGGACGCCTACGGAGGCGTATCGCGCGGTCGCGAACAACTCGCAGTCCGTATGAGTCGCCGGCTGTCGGACGATCCCCAGCTTCTGGGTGGTGGCCCGATCCGCTACGAGATCGTAGAACCGCTCAAGAAGATCCGGTTCGTGCTCGAACCAAACGACACGCAACCGATTGCCTTCGATTGGTTGTTCGAATCGGTTCTTGAACCCATGGTCGAGGAACGTACCCACAACCGCTCCACATTCCGCGTCGCCTCCGAGCTCGTCCGCTATCACCAGATCGGCGTCTGTTCGGGTTGGGTCGAGGTCGACGGAGTCCGGACCGAGATGAATCCCGATACATGGGTGTCGACACGCGACCACTCATGGGGTGTTCGTTACGACGTCGGTGAACCTCCGACCGACATGGAACCACAACGCGGTCTCGATGGTGCGCAGTTCCAGTTCTTCTGGAGTCCGATCCTCATGGAGCGTCCTGACGGCAGCCGTTACGGGCTGTTCTTCAATGTCGCAAAGACTGTCTTCCCGGGCTTCATGCAAAAGAGCGTGACAGCGCTCATCGAGGAGACCGACGGTTCGGTCACCCACATGGCCGATGTTGAGCAGGACTTCACGTACGACACATCCAACCGTCGACTCAAGGGCGGGCAGATCCTTGCGACGATGTCTGACGGCTCAGCCCGTACGTTTGGTGTCGAGGTTCTTGGCGACACGGGCTTCCATCTCGGCGCTGGCCTGTATTTCGGTTGGAACGGACATCATCACGGTGAGTGGCGTGGCCCGCTTGTTGTCGAAGGCGAACGCATCGCCGACTGCACGACTCCGGAGAATGCACGACTGCTGCATCAGATTCGAGACACGACAGTTCGCGTCACCGACCCAATCGGCGGCGGCGTGGGTTACGGCAACATGCAGCCCATCGTGGTCGGAGCGTTCCCCGAACTCGGCCTCGATGCCGAGTCGTCCTTTATGTAGGTGCCGCCGGCGGGCTGACCCGCCGGACGACGACTAGCTGTCTGATCGGTCGCTCGCTTGCTCGTCGGCGCCCATTTCGCGTTCACGCCGGTAAGACGTAACGAGAACTGAACGAACAATCCGATTACTCGGGAACGAAGAACGGGTTTAGCTCGAACTCGGTGGGCTGCTCGAAGAAGGCACGCACCGAGACGATCTTGCCGGCCTCGTTGACCCTGTAGATCTCGATGCTCTGCAACTCCACGTCCTTGCCCTGCAGGTTGCCACGGTTAAGCATGATGACAGCCGCTTCGTAGGCACCGGGAACGATTCGCTGGGGATGAAGCGTCCAGACGCGACCGGATGTGAATGAGTTGTCCCAGGATCCTTCGGCGGCGGCACGACCGAGTTTGGGCTTCTTGCCGACCGGATCTTCAAACGTGACTTCGTCATCGAATAGGTCCAGCCATGCGGTTCGGTCTTGTGCGTTCCATCGGGCCGCGTGCTGCTCGACAGCCCAGGTGGCCGGGTGCTTGTCTGACGGGGCGCTCATGCGATGACTCCGTTGGCCCGGAGCTGTCCGAGCACCTCGTTGTCGAGACCGAGCTCTTGAGCGAGCACCTCTTCGGTGTGCTCGCCGAGCCACGGCATGCGAGTCTCAGGACCGTCAGCCATCTTCGACATCTTAACGGGATTGCCGGGGGTGAGGACGGGATCGCCGCCCTCGGGGCGGGGAATCTCGACGAGCATGTTCCTGGCTGCGACATGCGGATCGTCGATGACCTGTTGTGCGGTGAGACATGGACCGGCGGCCACGCCGGCATCGGCCAGTGCCCGGCAGGCGTCGATGTTGGTCATGGCTGCTGCCCACTCGTTGACGCCAGGACGCAGCATGTCGTCCATGTGCTCGCGCCAGCCGGCACGCGTGGCGAGACGCTCGTCGGTGAGCCACTCGGATTTGCCGATGAGGTTGGCGAGACGTTCGAACTCATGCTCACGACCGACCTGAACGATGAACCAACCGTTCGAGGCTTTGAAGCCGTCGAGAATCATGGCCAAGCCCTGACCAGGCTCGGGGCGCAGACCCATCGACCAGAAGTTGGTCACGAGGTCTGTCATCGCCACCATCGAATCGAACATGGCGACATCAATGTACTGGCCTTCACCAGTCCGATCGCGATGTCGCAGCGCGGCGAGAAGGCCGATAGTTCCGAACAATGCGGTGCCGATGTCACCGAGCGCACCGACAGGCGAGACGACGGGTGGGCGATCGGGCTCGCGCTTGTAATCGTAGATACCGGACATCGCTTCGGCGACAGCGGCATAGGCAGGCCAGCCGTCGTAGGGCGTTGCGACGGTGTTGCCGAATCCGGAAACGGAGAGGTAAACGACCGCAGGGTGCACCGCCGCGATGTCGTCGTAGCCGAGTCCCATACGGCTAAGTGCGCCGCCCTTGAAGTTCTCGGCCACGATGTCGAACTTCGGGGCAAGATCGAGAATCAGTTGCTTGCCTTCGGTCGATTTGAGATCAACGCATATCGACCGCTTGCCGAGGTTGTTGCGCAGGAAAGTCGCTCCGACCGTGCGACCATCGGGATCAGTGATCGACGGTTGCGAGCCGCGTCCAAGGTCGCCGCCCTTGACGCTCTCGACCTTGACCACCTCAGCGCCGAGACGTGTCAGCAGTTGTGTCGCATAGGGGAGGGCCTGCATTTGCTCGAGGGCAAGGACGCGGACGCCCTCGAGAGGCTTCCCGAACGGCAGGGCATCGGCGTTGGCGGTGTCTCCGAGTTTCATGGCGCTGACCCTACCGGCCGCCGGGCGCTGGGCGAGTGGCCTTACGCGTCAGAGTGGGGTGACCTCGACAGGGATACCGGTGAGTTGCGACATGGTGCTCACCGGATCGAATGTCCCGGGACCTGTGGGGGCCAGGGCATTGACGTTGACACCGGGATGGCGACGGGCCGCGGGCATCCCGGTGGTGTCGGCGTTGCCGAAGCCATGTGTCATGGCGACGACGCCGTCGCGCAACGTGTCGTCGATCCGGATTGTGCTCTCGACCGCTCCCCAGCGATTGGAGACGCGAACCTCCGAACCGTCCACAAGCGAAAGGCGGATCGCATCGGCGGTTGCCATGTACAACGGATTGTCGGCTGCACCCTTGGCCTTGAGTTTCTCGACGTTCTGCAACGCCGAGTTGATCGTGTGGGCGGTGCGGCGGGTGATGAGCTTGAGCGTCCCTGCGGGTTCGGCCTCAAGTTCGTCGAACAGTTCGATGGCCCGCTCTCTGGCGGTTGTCATCATGGCCGGATCGCCATCGAACATGCCGCCCGGCCGCATGGCATCAAGGAAACCGCCCGGCGTCATCTGCTCAAGGACAGCGATGCCGTCAGGATGCTCACGCAATGCCGCCATCGACAGGCCGTGCCGATTGAGTGCGGCGTCGTTGATGATCGCCAGCATGTCGACGTCGTTACCGAACATGACCGGCGCTCCGGCGGCCTCGGCGATGTCAGTGAAGATGCGTCGCTCCGTGCGTCGTTCACCGATTGGTTCGACGATTGGTCCCGCCCACTGCACATAGGGGGTCAATTGCGTTCCCTGCACAAAGGTGTTGAGGTCCTCGCGCTCGAACCAGTCCGTGGCTGGTAGGACCCAGTCAGCAAGTTCGCCCGTTGCGTTTCGGTACATGTCGACGGTGACGAGAAGATCGAGGGACTCGAGGGCTTCGGCAAGGTCTGGCCCGCCGCCCATGGTCAGCGCCGGATTGCCGGCGGCGACGAACAGTGCTCGGACGGCGCCGTCACGGATCATGTCGATGAGCAAAGCGCCGGGATGTGAGGACACGGTGCGTCGGTAAGGCCCCCACGGGCTGTCAACGAATGATTCGGGACCGGGGTCAATCGTGCCCGGCGCCGGATCAGTACCCCGAGCCGATGGAATGTTGCCGCCGACGCGATCGAAGTTTCCGGTGAGCAGTGACAGCAGATGCATGAGCCAGTAGGCGAGTGCCCCCTGGCGTCCCATGTTTACGCCGGTAGACATGTGCACTGACGCGGTCGGTGCGTCGGCGAATTCGAGGGCGAGTTGAACGATCTGGTGGACATCGATGCCGACCACCGGTGCGACACGCTCGGCTGGGAAGAGTCGGAGAAACCCGCGCAGCGATTCGAGTGAGCTGACGCGGGCTGAGCCTTCGACATCGAAACCGCGGCGTACGTCGATCTCATGGAGCATGGCGGCAAGTAGGTAGACGTCAGTATCGGGTTTCACCTGCACAACTTCACCGACGTTCGGTTCGATACGGCGGGGATCGATGAACCGAACGGTGCCGCCGCGTTTCTCAATGGCTCCGAGTCGGCCGATGGGATCGGGCATGGCGAGGAACGAACCTTTGCTGATGCGAGGGTTGGTTCCGAACAACAACATGTGATCGGTGTTGTCGACATCGGCGATGAGATGGATCTGGGGGCTGCCCCACAGCATCTCGCCGACTGCGAACTTGTTTGAACAGTCCTGACTGCCCGTCGTGAAAAGACTCGTCGAACCGAACATGGCGACGAACAGTGCAAGCGCTGGACCAGCAGTGGCATTGAACGCTGCGGGATTTCCGATGTATCCAGCAACTGCGTCAGGGCCGTGTTCGGCGATGATCGCGTTCACCCGTGTGGCGATGTCGGCATTCGCTTCGTCCCATGTGGCGCGCTCGTGACTGAGGCCGGACTTGCGCTGCGGATGATTGACCCGATCGGGATCATGGTGGATCTCGCCGCACAACAGGCCCTTGTTGCAGGCGAATCCGGCTGTGACGGGATGATCGTTGTCGGGTCGAATCTGTTGAACGGTTCCGTCGTCGGAGACCTCGGCGACGATTCCACAGCCGGCCTCGCAGAGTCGGCAATAGGTGCGGTGCTTCGCCGTCATGGTCGCTTATCCCTGCGTCTTGCGGTATTCGGCGACGATTGGTGCGAGCTCAGTCGGTGTCGCACCGTGCATGATGACGCCATCGCAGCCGAGCGCGAGCTGGTTGCGGATAGCAGCGACACAGTCAGCCGGTGAACCGACCGCCGCCGACTCGAGCCACTCGGCCGGGATGAGCGTTGCGGCGTGCTGCAACTGTTCGGTAGTGCCAACCACATCGAGACCGCGAACTGAACTGATGATCTCATCGGCCAAGAAGCGGTCGACAACCGTCTCGTCCCAGTTGTTGGTGCGGGCAAGAAGATGACCGTATCCCTGGAGGTAGGTGCCAAGGCGGCCGACAAGTTTCATCAGACGTTCGTCTTCTCCGATGTGATCGCCGATCGTGGCGTAGCACGACCACACCTTCACGTCATCGGGATTGCGACCGGCTCGTTCGGCCGACTGCTTAACCGTCTGCACACATCGAGCGGTTGTCTCGTCGGTGAAGAAGGTATGAAGGACGACCTCGTCGAAGCACCGACCGGCCAGTTCGAGCGTCTGGGGTCCGAACGCAACCATCCCCATCGGAAGGTGCTCGTCGAGTGTCGCGTCGAGATGGAGGATCGGCCACGAGCCGGCCGGACCGTCATGGCCGAAGACGACTTCGCCGCGGAAGAGACGCCGCATGATGCCGGCAAAGTCCTCCATCTGTGCAGTGGTGATGCGATCGATGCCGAATGCGTCCTGCATCGGGGCGATGCCGCGTCCGAGCCCGAGAGTGAACCGTCCCCCCGTGAGGCTCTGCATCGTGCGGGCGAAGCCGGCCGTGACGATCGGATGACGAGTGTTGTGATTGGTGGCGGCGGTAGAGATGCGGATGCGCTCACTGACCGCACCGGCCGCCCCACACAGGGTCGCCGCTTCCTTTTTGTTGTACCGCTCTGAGATGAACACCGTGCCGAGGCCCATTGCTTCGCCGTCGCGGACTTCATTGACGAGATCGCGGGAAGAATCGGGTTGCCCTGGCAGCGCATAGAAACCGAGCTCGCCGAGAACCGCTGATGTTTTGGGCATGCACATTCCTTCGATCGTGATCTTTTCGAGTTCTGACGGTCTATCAGTTAGCCTCGCAGACATGCGCGGCATCACTTCGTGGGGGGCATACCTCCCATATCGACGACTCGATCGCACCCAGATCTCGGCCTTCATCGGCCAGGGAGGTGGCCGTGGAACCCGCACGGTTGCATCCTTCGACGAGGACACGACCACCATGGGAGTTGAGGCTTCTCGCCTCGCACTGCGGGGCTCCGACACGGCGCCCGAAGCGGTGTTGTTCAGCACAGTGATGCCGGCCTACGCAGACAAGACCAACGCCACGACGATCCACGCGGCACTTCGTCTACCCAGTTCGGTTCCCGCCTTCGACCTGGGTTCGTCGGTTCGATCAGCGGCAGGGGCATTGCGCCTTGGTTTGCTCTCGACCGGTAGTCGTCTGATCGTCACCTCTGACCAGCGCACGGGCCTTGCTGGCTCGGCCGACGAGGCTGCGGGTGGCGACGCCGCCGCCGCGCTTCTCCTCGGTGACGGCGATTCAGTCGTGGCCGAGTATCTCGGCGGCGCCAGCGCCACGGACGAGTTCGTCGACCGGTGGCGCCAGCCGGGTGAGATTCGCTCGAAGGTATGGGACGACAAGTTCTCCGAAGTCACCTACGTCGCCCTCGGCCGTTCCGCCTACGCCGATGCTCTTGCCTCCGCCGGAATCAATGCCGATGCCGTCGACGCTGTCGCTGTCGCCGCTCCGACCGCCCGCATCGGCTCGGCCCTCGCTTCCAAACTTGGTGCAGCCAAGGTTGTTGCTGACCTGACCGACGTCGTCGGCGCCACTGGTGCGGCCCAGCCTTCGGTTCTGCTTATCAATGCACTCGAAAATGCCGAACCCGGACAAACCATCGCTCTCGTTGTGCTTGGTGACGGCGCCGAGGCGTTCATCTTCCGAACGACGCCGGCGCTCGCCTCGTACCGCCCGGCGAAGCCCATCGCTGAGCAACTCGAAGGTGGCGCACCTCTGGCCTACGGCCGTTTCCTTTCGTGGCGCGGCATGATCAACGTCGAACCGCCCCGTCGTCCCGAACCAGCTCGACCATCGGGTACGGCTGCGGCTCGTTCCAAGGACTGGAAGTTCGGATTCGTAGGTAGTCGTGACACTGTTGACGGCATGGTGTTCATGCCTCCGTCTCGTGTGTCGTTCGACGGCACCCGCACCGATCAGATGGAACCGGCGCCCATGGCTGATGTCAAGGGAACCATTGCGACGTTCACCGTCGACCGTCTCGCCTACTCACCAAGTCCGCCAATTGTGTTCGCAGTCGTCGACTTCGACGGTGGCGGGCGACTTCCAATCGAACTCACCGACACCGATGCCGACGAAGTTCAGATCGGTGGTCGCGTCGAAATGACGTTCCGTCGCCTGTTCACCGCTGACGGCATTCACAACTACTTCTGGAAGGGGAAGCTGATCCGTGGCTAGTCATGGAATCCGCGACCGCGTCGCCATCGTCGGAATGGGTTGTACCCCGTTCATTGAGAATTGGCCGAAGAGCCTCGACGATCTGATGATCGACGCCAGCAACGAGGCATTCGCTTCTGCCGGTGTCACCAAAGACGATGTCGATGCCTATTGGTTCGGCACCGCACAGAGCGGCATGAGCGGTATTCCGCTCGCCCGTGCTCTGCAGTTGCAGAACAAGCCCGTCACTCGCGTGGAGAACTACTGCGCAACCGGATCCGAAGCGCTGCGTCAGGCCTCCTACGCCGTCGCGTCGGGCGCCTACGACCTCGTGATGGTTGTTGGTGCTGAGAAGGTCAAAGACACCGGCTACCAGGGCCTCAACGCCTTCCCGATCCCGAACGACGGCACCGCTCGGACGCTCACGGCGGCCGCAATGTTCTCCATGATCGTTCCCGCCTACGGCAACAAGTACGGCGTCGACGATGAAACAATGCGCTCGGTCCTCACGCATATCGCGGCCAAGAACCATTACAACGGAGCCCGCAACTCTCGTGCGCAGTTCCGCAAAGAGATCAGCGCCGAGCAGATCGAGAAGGCCCCCAAGATGGCGGGAACTCTCGGCGTGTTCGACTGCGCCGGAGTCGCCGACGGTTCCGCGGCTGCGATCGTCTGCCGGGCTGAAGACGCCTACAAGTACACCGACAAGCCGATTTTCGTGAAGGCACTGTCATTCGTCGCTGGCAACGGCTCAGGGCTTATCGATCCGTCATACGACTACACGACCTTCCCCGAGATCGCGGCTTGCGCGATCGATGCCTACGCCCAAGCCGGCGTCACCAACGCCCGCACGGAAGTGGCGATGGCCGAAGTCCACGACTGCTTCACTCCGACCGAACTCGTGCTCATGGAGGACCTCCAGTTCTCCGCACGCGGAACCGCGTGGCAGGACGTGCTTGATGGCGTGTTCGATCTCAAGGGCGAGCTGCCGATCAATCCCGATGGTGGCCTCAAGAGTTTCGGCCATCCCGTCGGAGCCAGTGGTCTACGCATGATGTTCGAGGCCTTCCTGCAATTGCGCGGCGAAGCCCCTGAAGAGCGCACGATCGACAGCCTTGCTGCGGGCCGCAAGTTGGCTCTCACGCACAACCTCGGTGGCTACCCAGGCGAGATGGTGAGCTTCATCTCGCTCCTCGGCGCCGAGAAGGACTGATTACAGGCGTTCGATGATGGTGACATTGGCCTGACCGCCACCTTCACACATCGTTTGAAGGCCGTAACGACCGCCGGTGCGCTCGAGCTCAAACAGGAGCGTCGTCATCAGGCGGGCGCCGGTTGCACCCAAGGGATGACCGAGGGCGATAGCGCCACCGTTCACATTGACCTTGGCGAGATCAGCGCCGGTCTCCTTCTGCCACGCAAGCACGACGCTGGCGAACGCCTCATTGATCTCGATGAGATCAATGTCGTCGATGGTCATGCCGGCCTTCTTGAGTGCGTGCGCTGTGGCCCGAATGGGAGCCGTGAGCATCCAAACCGGATCGTCGGCGAGCACCGACAGGTGATGAATGCGGGCCCGAGGGGTGAGGTTGTGATCCTTGAGCGCTTGCTCGCTGGCGATCAGCAACGACGCTGATGCATCGGAGATCTGCGACGCACACGCGGCGGTGGATCGACCACCCTCGGTGAGAGTGGGGAGCGAGCGGAGCTTTTCCCAGTTGGGTTCGCGCGGGCACTCGTCGATCGAGAGCCCGTTGGTCGGAACGATTTGGGTCTCGAAACGCCCTTCGGCCCGGGCGCGAATCGCACGCTCGTGGCTTTCGACGGCGTACGCCTCCATGTCGTCGCGTGTGCAGTTCCACTTCTCAGCAATCATCTCGGCGGCACGGAACTGACTGACTTCCTGATCGCCGAATCGGGCCGCCCAACCAGGTGATCCGGTGAAGGGAGTTTCGTGGCCGAATTCCTGACCGACGATCATCGCCGACGAGATCGGAATCATGGACATGTTCTGCACGCCGCCGGCGACAACGAGATCCTGGGTTCCGCTCATGACGCCCTGCGCGGCGAAATGGACGGCCTGCTGGCTCGAACCGCACTGGCGATCAACGGTGGTGCCGGGAACGTGCAGCGGCAGCCCGGCCACGAGCCATGCGGTGCGGGCAATGTCGCCAGCTTGCGGCCCGATCGTGTCGACGCAACCGAACACGACGTCGTCAATGGCGCCCGGATCGACACCCGTGCGGTCCATCAGCGCCTTGATGCTGGCGGCGCCGAGATCGGCGGAATGCATGTCGGCGAGGCCGCCACCGCGACGTCCAACGGGAGTGCGAACTGCATCGACGATGTAAGCCTCGGCCATGGGGGACTCCTCAAGAAGTGACTACGACGGTTAATTACTTGGACAGGATGGTGCAGGAACCGTGACCGAAGAGGCCCTGGTTGATGGCAAGACCGACCTTGGCGCCTTCGACCTGATGGCCCGTGCTCTTGCCCTGAAGCTGCCATGTGAGTTCGCAGACTTGAGCGATCGCCTGAGCGGGGATGGCTTCACCGAAGCTCGACAGACCGCCAGATGCGTTGACGGGAAGTCGGCCACCGAGAGCGGTCGCTCCCGATCGCACGAGTGACGCGCCTTCACCTTCGGGGCAGAAGCCGAGGTTCTCGTACCAGTCGAGCTCGAGCGCGGTGGAGAGGTCGTAGACCTCGGCGCAACTGATGTCTTCCGGCCCGAGACCAGCCTGTTCGTAGGCGTTATGGGCGATTGAATCCTTGAACCCAAGCGCCGGTGCCGAGACGACCGCGTTGGAGTCGGTGGCGATATCGGGCAACTCGAGACGTACCTGCGGGTACGTCGGGGTTGAGTTGGCGACAGCGCGGATGCGTACAGTGCCCTCGAGGGTGCCGAGCTTGCGCATGGCGTACTCGGGCGTGCAAATGATGACGGCAGCCGCACCATCAGACGTTGCGCAGATGTCGAGCAGACGCAGTGGATCGGAAACGATCGGCGAACCGGCGAAATCGTCAAGCGTGAACTCTTTGCGGAATCGCGCGTACTCGTTGCCGACGCCGGCCTTTGAGTTCTTTACCTTCACCATTGCGAAGTCTTCGACAGTGTCACCAAAGACATCGATGCGGCGTCGGGCGTTAAGCGCGAAGAACGCAGGGTTCGTGGCGCCAAGAAGATGGAAGCGCTGCCAATCAGGATCTTCCTTGCGCTCGCCACCAACGGGAGCGAAGAAACCCTTCGGTGTGGTGTCGGCACCGATGACCATCGCAACGTCGGCGAAGCCCGCAAGGATCTGGGCACGTGCCGATTGCAGAGCCTGTGCGCCCGATGCACATGCGGCATACGACGAGGAGATCTGCGCACCGGTCCAGCCCATGGCCTGCGAAAACGTGGAGCCGGATACGAAGCCTGGGTAACCGTTACGGATGGTGTCGGCGCCGGCGACGAACTCGATGTCGCGCCAGGCGACGTCGGCTTCGGCAAGAGCGGCTTTGGCGGCAACGAGTCCGTATTCGACGAAGTTGCGACCCCACTTACCCCACGGGTGCATTCCGGCACCAAGAACGACAAGATCGCGATCGGAACTCATCATGCGCTCGCTTCCGGAGCGCATGGCGCCCATGTCCAGATCCAGTGATCGACGCCATCGGCGTCGCGGTACAGAACTTCAAGATCGACTTCGACGTCCATCCCGATTTCGAGATCAGCGCCCATCACGCCCTTGGCGACCTGCCCGAGAATGACGAGGCCTTCCTCGGCGAGCTCGACCGCCGCGAGTGCGTAGGGCTCGAACGGATCAGCGGCCACATAAGGCGGAGGCGGTGCGTAATGGTTCTCTGTGTATGACCAAACCTTGCCCTTGCGGGACAGGGGGGTGGGTGCGAGTTCCATGGAATCGCAGTCAGGGTTGGGGCAGGCCCCAGAGCGGGGCGGGAACACGTAGGTTCCGCACGCTTTGCATTTTGCTCCGATAAGGGCGTAGGGCTCGGAGGTCGTAAACCAGCCCTCGACTGCAGGAATTCGTTCGGTGGTTGTCACGGTCTGCAATGTAGCGGTGCCAGGCGAACGAACCCGAATGGGGTCGGCAGCCGCACCAGGTCCGGGCCGCTTTGTTGGAACTGATCGGGGCTCCGGCCGAAGTGATTGGCGAACATCGCTCTACGCTTGTGCCATGCCCAAGGCATCGCCCGACAACCCCCGTCCCATCGGTTCAGTGCATCGGAAACGGGTCGTAAAGCGCCATCAGCCTGGCGGCTCTCCGCGACTTTGGAATGTTGTTGCCATTGCGCTTGGCGTTTTTCTCACGGTTGCCGGTGTCATGCACTTCGCGAACCCGAGCTTTTTCGACGCCATTGTCCCGCCGTGGCTTTGGCCTTCAGAACGGTTCTGGACCTATGCCAGTGGTGTGGCCGAAATCATTGTCGGCCCACTGGTCATCTTCCGCCGTACTCGTCGAGTCGGAGCGCTCGCGGCGGTCGTTCTGCTGATAGCCGTGTATCCGGCCAACCTCTACATGGTTTGGGATTGGCGTGATCGTTCAGTCTCGGAGCAATTCGTTTCGTGGATACGTCTGCCGTTCCAGTTCGTATTCATCTGGCTGGCTTGGTCTGTCGCCAAGAACCAGTCGAATCCGGCCTGAGGCAGATGGCGAACAGATCGGTGCAGACCGTCACCGATACTGACTCGGGTGTTTGGGGTGAAGCCACGGCGACGTTTTCCCTTGACCGGATCCATCGGTATTCGTTGACCCGCGTGTGGGATTCCCGATTGCGACTCGTGAACTTCCTGATGTTGAACCCATCGACTGCTGATGCGTTCACGCTCGATCCCACGAACCGTCGTTGCGTGGGGTTCGCCCGCAGCTGGGGATTCGGTGGTCTTGTGACGACGAACATCTTCGCGTTTCGGTCCACCGATCCCAAGGGTCTGCGCGCTGCGGCTGATCCAGTGGGTGAGGAAAATGATCGGGCAATTCTCGATGCAGCTCAATCCGCAGATCTGGTCATTGCTGCTTGGGGAACACATGGCGAATTGCTTGGTCGGGGACAACAGGTCGGCGCGATGCTCACCGAATCTGAGGTTGAGCTGAAGGCATTGCGCCTGACGAAAGCCGGACATCCTGGGCATCCGCTCTACGTTTCGGCAGATTCAGACCCTGTCAGATGGCCTTAACTGAATGCGAATGACCTCGACCATCATCCACACGGCAACTGCACCCTTGGCCGTCCATAGCCAGGCACGGATGAGATTCACAATCATCAAGTCGTCATAGGTCTGCTGGTCCCAGCGATCCAGAAGTACGCCGTGCGCGGGTGCGGAGAACGCCGCGGTGTCGATCAGGATGAAGAGCATCAGAAACGCGCTGACAAGCGCGGCGACGCGCAGCCGTTTGGGATGGGCGAGCAGTAGGACGAGCACGCAGAACCCCTCGATGAGCCAGGGGCCAAACAGCACCTTGCCAATGCGGTCGACGTGTGCGTGTTCGTAGCTATCCCACGAATCCGCTCCGACGAGCGGGAAGAGGTCGTAGTGAACGACGTGCACCGTCCAGATCATGCCGACCATCAACACCGTGACCACGAGCTGAACGAGCACTACCCAGTGCAGTCGCAGTCGGTTGAGGCCAGGCAGGTTGGGTGACCAATCGCCGCTGGGGGAGGGTGTGAAGGCGGGCAGCTGCATGGGCGGGACGGTAGTGAGAGGAATGTCTGAGTGGCGGATCGGGCGGGAAGTCGATGTACCGGGAAGATAGGGTCCGGCCATGAAGGCATGGCAAGTTTCGCGACATGGTTCACCTCGTAAGGCACTGAGTCAGACCGAACTCGAATTGCCGATTCCCGGTCCCGGTGAGGTTCGCCTCAAGGTTCTGGTGGCTGCTGTCGGAATGCCGGATCTCTTCATGTGCCAGTCGACGTATCCGCTCACGCCTGGTCTTCCGTTTGTTCCAGGTCAGGAAGTCTGCGGCGTTATCGATGCGGTCGGCGACGGCGTCGATCTAAGAATCGGTGAGCGTGTGATGGCGGTGACGAACTTCTTCGACGGGCGTGGAGGATTCGCCGACATGACAATCGCCCGGGCGGACACGATCTTCCGCGTCCCCGACGACATGTCCGATGCCGATGCAGCTTCGTTCCGGATCGGCTACTCGACTGCATGGTTTGGACTGGTCCGGCGGGGCAACTTGAAGCCAGGCGAAACGCTCCTTGTGCTCGGCGCGGCGGGAGGCTCCGGGGTGACTGCCATACAACTCGGTCATGCCCTCGGCGCACGCGTGATTGCCGTTGCTGCCGGCGCCGAAAAGCTGAAGTTCTGCGCCGACGCAGGTGCCGATGTCGTAATCGACAGGCTCGCCGGGTCTGTCGTCGATGCGATCCGCACGGAAACGAATGGTCGCGGTGTCGATGTTGTCTACGACCCCGTAGGAGGCGAGGCTGCCGAGGCGGTTCTTGATGTCATTGCGCAAGGTGGCCGCATGCTGGCCATCGGATTCGCCAGTGGCCGTTGGGTCGAGGTTGATACGCATCACGCGGTTCGACGCAACTACTCACTCGTCGGGGTCTATTCGGGAACCAAAGACCGAATCACTGCTGAAGAGGACCACGAGAGCTTGCTGGAACTCGCGGCCGACGGACGGCTGAAATCGTTCACGCGGACAGTCGGATTCGATGAACTTCCCGATGTTCTCGAAGCGATTGGCTCAGGGGCGATGATTGGCAAGGTGGGATTGCGTGTCGCCGATGTCGATCGTTGACGATCAGCCCGTGAAGGTGGGAAGAACGAGGTCCCCCTGGACTTCATAGGCGCCGATGTCGATGATGGCGACGATGCGGGGGAGTCCGCGTTGGTCGGTCTCGGGTGGCGGCGCGAAGTCAGGATTTCCGGCGTTCCATGCGGCGCTTCCCCACAGGATGGGTCGCACGCCGACGGTGAGGGAGATGTTCTCGAGGGGCTGCAGCTCAGGGTCGTAGCCAATGAGGTTGTTGTCGGACTCAGTGATGGCGACCGACGGCGACCTCTGCAAAAGCGACCAGCGCAGTGTTGCGGGGGTAGCGAGATCCTGACCGGCGTTGCCGGCGAGCAGTGAGTGGCCGATAGTGACGGTCGGCAGGATCAGAGCGTCCGCCGAAGCGTCGGTGCTGTTCATCCGCAGTGAACTCAGACCGTCACCGGTGTTGTCGGCAATCGTCGTGTGATCGATGGTTACGGTTGGAAAAAGGAGCGGTTCGTTACTCGCAACATTCAGGCGATTGCCTCTGATCAACGAACGGATGGATCTTGTCGCTGATGGCGTATTGACAGCGTTCACGGCTGACGGGCCATTTCCCATTTCGTACAAACCACTCACGTCGACCCCTACACCCGAGTTCCCGGAGATGGTGGATGAGGTGAGTGCGGCGTCGCCCAAGAGTGCGAGTCCACCGACGGTGCCGAGTTTTCCTGAGGTGTCGCCGGGTTGACCGTCAATGGGCCCGCCGACATTGTCGGTAATGGTCAGGCGGTCAAGGATCGCCACGAATGGGGAATCGGAATCGCCGTTGTAGATGGCGGATCCGTCCATAACGGTCAGGCCGCCTACGCCGGGGGAACTGTTGCCAGAGACACGTGTATTGGAAATGGTGGCACTCGAGAATGCCAATACATCAAACCCTCCCGAACCAAACCCTCCCGAAGCAGATATCACAAGGGGATTCTGCACATGGTTATCGGTGATCACGGAATCCCTGACAGTCACATCATTCGCATAGGCAACTCCTCCGCCCCAACCAGATTCGGTGGTGTTCCCGGAAATCACCGAACTCGAAATCTCGATCGATCCGCCGAATGTGAATTCGTCCAAGAAATAGCCGCTAATGGCCAGCAGAGCGCCGCCTACCGTCTGGGAATTACCGGTGATAGCGGAGTTCACAATTGAGAGGTCTCCGCCAAAGTTGAGAATGACGCCGTGGGTGCCCTCGCCCGTAGATGTGTTGTCGCGGATTTGGGAGTCAATGATGGCGAGATCGCCACCACCGAAATGGCTAACGGCAGCACCACTCAACCCTTCTCCCTCTGCCAAATCTGAGTCGGAGAAGTTGTCTCGCACGACGACGTTTGAGAGTGTGAGCGACGAGTTGAATGCCGTGATTGCGCCGACCCCCGTATTTCCGACGAGGCCAATCTGGGGGATCGGAACATCCATTGCTTTCGAATCGGCAACGGTGAGCCCCGAGATCACCACGGTGCCGGGATCTGCCTCGCCCCCGCCGGTGTCGAAAAAGGAGATGAAGCCGGGGAGAGTTCCTCCGCCGGAGACCGTGAGTAGATCGGCACCCGGGCCGAAGATGTTCAGATCGTCATAGATGACCAGAGGATCCGAGGTCAGCGTGATTGTTCCGGTAAGGCCGGTCGCGAATTCGATGGTGTCGGCGCCGGCAGCAGCATTGGCGTCTGCGATGGCCTGGCGGAGACTGCCAAGGCCCGAATCGTCGAGATTCGTGACGCTGAATGACGCCGCGCCTGCCGTAGGAGCCAATGCGACGGTTGTTCCGACCCCGGCCACCAACAGAGAGCTGCCGGCAGCAAGGGTGCCGAACGTGCGGACGGTGTTGCGACGGGGGGACTTGCGTGCAGCATTCGACATGAGATTCCGCTCTAGCTTGAGAAGTAAAGCGGTAGCCTATTATAAATAGTCTTCGATGAGTGTTGCCTGACAACTTTCACCCGATCAGCGTCACGGATGCTTTTTCAGCGGATGCGAGGCTCGACGCGCACGCCGCTGGCGAAGAAGGCCTGACCTTCGGCGAGTGCCTCGGGACGATTGCCGATTTCAACGAGATGGTTTGCCGTTGCGATGGCCTGATTACGCGGCATGTTGCGACGGGCCCAGAGCGAGCGCAGAGTTCCCTGCACGGCGATTTGTGGCAGTGAAGCGAGCTTGGCGGCGATGTCGACCGTGTGCTCAAGGAGCTTGTCGCCCGGCACGACTTCGGAGACCATGCCCCAACCGAGAGCGGTCTGTGCGCTGATGCGCTCGTAATTGCCCATGAGCGACATTCGACAAAGTTCGCCCCAAGGCATCTGTCCGAACATGAACATCGGCTCGAAGCAGGCGGCCATGCCGTAGGTGGTGTGCGGATCGAAGAACGTGGCGTGTTCGGCGGCGATGATGAACTCCGCCTCGCCGAGTGCGTAGAACGCGCCGCCGCCGGCCATGCCATTGACAGCGGCGATGACGGGCTTCCAGAGATCAGCCTGCTTCGGCCCAAGCTTGAGCATGGGATCGTCCATCATGAATGGCGATTCGGGTTGGCGATTGTTCATCGCGAAATCGCGGTCAATGCCGGTGCAGAACGCTTTCTCCCCAGCCCCCGTCAGAACGACGACCTTCACGGAATCGTCGTAGCGGAGTTCCTTGTACAGGGACTCGAGTTCGGTGACGAGGGTCTCGTCGGCTGAGTTGTACTTCTCGGGGCGGTTAAGGGTGATGATGCCGACGCCGTCACTGACATCGAACAGAAGGGTTTCGAACGTGGCCATGTGTGAAACCTACCAATCAATCTGACGGTCCGTCAGATGGATCACTAGTCTCGTCGCCATGCGTGCAGATGAAACATGGGGGACCATTCCCCGACTCGTGATGGCGTCGGCGGACCGATTCCCTTCGGTGGATGCGCTTGTAGATGGCAATACCCGTATGACCTTCCCAGAACTGCGCGATGCGATCGTTGCGGCGGCCAAGGGGCATATCGCCGCCGGCCTCAAGCCGGGCGATCGGGTTGCGATCTGGGCCCCGAACTGCGCCGAGTGGGTGATCGCCGGATTGGGGGCCTTGTGCGCCGGTGGCGTGATCGTGCCCCTCAATACCCGGTACAAGGGCCGCGAGGCCGCCGACATCATTCGCCGCAGCCACGCCACTGTTCTGCTGTGCGTTAACGGGTTCCTCGGTAACGACTACGTCGGCATGCTTGCCGGCGAGGATCTGCCCGAACTGAAGCACACGGTCGTGATCAAGGGGACCGTTGTGGACGGGACCATTTCGCTCGACGATTACATCGCTGCAGGTAGCGATGTAGATGAAGCCGAAGTTGATCGTCGAGTCGCCGCCGGCGATCCGAATGATCTCTCAGATCTCGTCTTCACCTCGGGCACCACCGGGTTGCCCAAAGGCGTGATGGTCTCGCATGCACAAACCTTGCGCGTGTTCGAAGTGTGGGCCGACGTCGTCGGTCTTGTCGAGGGTGATCGTTACCTGATTGTCAATCCGTTCTTCCATACGTTCGGGTACAAGTCCGGCATCATCGCTTGCTTCATCAAGGGCGCCACGATCATCCCCGAGCCGGTGTTCGACGTGCCCCGAGTTTTGACGCAGATCGCCGCTGAAAAAGTCACGATGCTCCCTGGGCCGCCCACGCTTTTCCTGTCGATCCTTAACGATCCGACCCGCGACTCTTACGACCTTTCGAGTCTGCGCACGGCGGTCACCGGAGCGGCTGCTGTTCCGGTCGAGATGATCCTGCGCATGCGATCAGAACTCACGTTCAAAACGATCATCACTGCGTACGGGCTGACCGAAGCAACGGGAACCGTCACCATGTGTCGTCCCGAGGATGATCCCGAAACGATTTCGCAAACATCGGGTCGGGCCATTCCCGATACCGAGGTACGCATCGTCGACGAGGGCAACAACGAACTCCCCGTGGGCGAAGCAGGCGAAATCGTTTGTCGCGGTTACAACGTGATGCTCGGTTACCTCGACAATCCCGAAGCGACGGCCGAGACAGTTGATGCCGACGGTTGGCTGCACACGGGCGATGTCGGCGTGATGGATGAGCGCGGTTACGTGCGCATCACCGATCGGACGAAGGACATGTTCATCGTCGGCGGCTTCAATGCGTATCCGGCTGAAATCGAGAACTCCCTTATGCGTTTCGAGGGCATCGCTCAGGTTGCAGTCGTCGGTGTGCCGGATGAGCGCATGGGTGAAGTTGGTATGGCATTCGTCGTCGCCCGTGAAGGTGTCGACATCGATCTCGACGACCTTTCGACGTGGGCCCGGGAACAGATGGCAAACTTCAAGGTGCCGCGTCACTTCCGTCTTGTCGACGCCCTGCCTACCAATGCAAGTGGCAAGGTCGTGAAGGTCGAACTGCGCGAGCGCGGCCGGAACGAACTCGCCGGCAGCTGAGAGTTCACGATGCCTCTGCCCGATGCCCCGATTTCCGGCAACTTCGCCGGAGTAGTCGATCTTTTCGACGCGGTCGTGGAGCAGGCCGGTGAGCTTGAGGCATTTGTCGACGGCGACCAGCGCATCACGTTCGCCGAGTGGGGCCGCGCCGCTGATGGTGTGGCGACTCGCTTGTCCTCGCTCGGTATCGGCAAAGGTGACATCGTCGGCATATCCCTTCCGTCGTCGATCGATTACGCCATCGCCTATCAGGCGATTCTTCGGCTGGGCGCGATCACTAGTGGGATGAACCCTCGCTTGGGTGTCGCCGAAACCACGCACATCCTCGAACGCAGTCGGCCCAAGCTTGTCATCACGAATGCCGACGCATCGCTCATGGGCACAGTTGCGTTGATGACTACATCAGAAATGGCGGACGCCGCCCAAGATCCGGTGTTCTCGGATCGTCCAGAAGTCATCGATACCGATCCGATTGCCATCGTCTGGACAAGCGGGACCACCGGCAAACCCAAAGGTGCCGTCTTTGATCACGCATGCCTTCGGGCAATGGCGGAGGCGACTGGCCCATTGTCGAAGGTCGGCGATCGCCGTCTTTCACCGCTCCCGTTCGCCCACATCGGCTACATGACGCGCGTGTGGGACGAACTGATGCACGTCATCACAACGATCGTGTGCCCGACCCCCTGGACTGCTGCGGGCGCGCTCGCATTGATCGGCAATGAGCGGGTGACAGTCGGGCAGGGAGTGCCGGCCCAGTGGCAGATGGTGTTGTCCCATCCCGATCTCGTCAACACCGACGTTTCGAGTCTGCGCATCGTGAGTACCGGTGCAGCTCGAGTTCCCCCGGAAATGGTCGACGCGATGCGCGACACATTCGGTTGCCCCGTCGTCGTTCGGTACACAAGTACCGAGGCTTGCGTATCCACTGGCACGGCTCTTGATGATCCTGACGACGTGATCTGCAACACCGTGGGAAAGCCAGGGGCCGGCGTCGAACTCGAACTACGTGCCAACGAAGGCCGTGGGCCTGTCGTTGCTATCGGCGATGTGGGAACGGTTTGTCTGCGGAGTCGGGCCCTGATGCGCGGTTACTGGCAGGAGCCAGATCTGACGGCGGCGTCGATCGACGATGCCGGTTGGTTGCTCACTGGCGATCTCGGTTTTCTCGATGAGCGCGGCGATCTACATCTCGCTGGCCGCAGCACCGAGATGTACATACGCGGCGGTTACAACGTGTACCCCATCGAAGTCGAGAATTGCATTGGCCTTCATCCGGGAGTTGACCGTGTGGCCGTCCTCGGGGCCGAGGCTCCCGTTCTTGGCGAAATCGGAGTGGCGTTCGTAGTTCCTGCGGATTCATCCGCGCCGCCGAGTCTTGACACTCTGCGCGATTGGTGCAACCAGACTCTTGCCACCTACAAAGCGCCAGATGCGCTCGTCATCGTCGACGAACTGCCGCTCACGGCGATGTCCAAGATCGACAAGCGGGCGTTAGCGCCAGCCGCCGCCGATGCCGAAAAGGCATGGGAACGCTGATGCTGTGCCGCAATCCGAATCAATCATCAAGTGAATCACCCAAGGAGAAGCTGTAATGGGAATTTGTGACGGACGAGTAGTCATCATCACCGGCGCCGGTCGCGGTCTGGGTCGCGAGCACGCACTCGCCTTTGCGGCCGAAGGCGCCAAGGTCGTTGTGAATGACGTTGGTGCTTCGCTCACGGGCGAAGGCGAAGATGTCAGCCCGGCGCAGGAAGTCGTCAACACCATCGTGGCTGCGGGTGGCGAAGCAATCACGAACGGTGACGACATCAGCGACTGGGATGGTGCCGGCAACCTCGTGCGTGCTGCTGTCGACACGTTCGGTGGTCTCGATACGGTCGTTACCAACGCCGGCATTGTGCGCGATCGCATGTTCGTCAACATGACCATCGACGATTGGGACGCCGTAATGCGCGTGCATCTTCGCGGCACGTTCTGTCCCGTGAAGCATGCTGTCGAGTACTGGCGTGCCGAGGCGAAGGCTGGCAATCAGCGTGAAGCGCGGATCGTCACAACATCGTCTGGCGCCGGGCTCATGGGCAGCCTCGCCCAGACCAACTACGCCGCGGCGAAGGCCGGCATCGCCACGATGACAATCAACATCGCTGCCGAACTCGGACGGATCGGCGTCATGGCGAACTCGATCGCACCGTCGGCCCGCAGCCGCATGACCGAGGATGCTTTCCCCGAGATGATGGCAAAGCCCGAATCGGGTTTCGATGCCATGGATCCGGCGAACATCAGCCCGCTTGTGGTGTGGCTGGGCAGTGGCATCTGTGATGTGTCTGGCCGAGTGTTCGAATGCGCCGGCGGCGAAATCAGTGTGGCCGATGGCTGGCAGCATGGCGTACCGTTCGACAAGGGCGCCAAATGGGAGCCAGCCGAAATCGGTGCGGTTGTTGCTGATCTCATCGAGGCCGCCCCCAAGCCGGCTGCGGTCTACGGAGTCCAGTAATCGCTCGTGATTGAGGATGCGGCGGGCGATGACGCGATTGACGACGTGACCGCGACCGATGGTCGCGTCATCGGCCGTCGCGCCATCCAGACTCGCCGTCGCATCCTCGACACAACTGCAGCGCTCCTCAAGGAGCACGGTGCGTTGGATCTCAAGGTGACTGATGTTGCCCGAGAAGTTGGCACCTCGCCGGCCACGTTTTATCAATACTTTGCCGACGTCGAGGATGCGATCCTGGCGCTCGCCACTGACCTCGTCGTCGAGGTCGCCCCTATCAGTGCGCAACTCGACGATGACTGGACCGACATCGATGGTCTGGATCGAGCCCGGCGTTTCGTTTCCGATTACACAACGTTCTGGGACGAACACGCCGCGGTGCTTCGCATCATGTTGCTGCGTGCCGATGAACGAGATGAACGATTCCGCGAGATCCGACGCGGGTACAACGCTCCGTTCATGACCTCGATGGTTGCGAAGGTGCGGTCGGCGCAGAGTGTCGGTCGACTGACCACGGCACTCGATGCCGAAGCGACTGCGGGAGCCATGCTCGCGGCCCTCGATCGCCTCCCGAACTATCGGGAAATGTTTGAAAAGCGCGGCACGACCCGTGACGCCATGATCGAGACCATGGCGCGACTCCTACTTTCCTCACTGACCGGAGAACCACTTTCCTGAGTGTGAACGAACGCCGATGCGTGCTTCGTGCACGGCCCCGCGTTCACCGGCTGAGGATCACCAACCGCGGTATTGGACATCGCGACGTTCCTTGAACGCAGCGACACCTTCTTGGAAGTCCTGGGTGTACGAGGCCATTTCCTGCGCCCAAGCTTCGTCCTCGAAGGCGCCATGACGGTTGGAGTCGAGGCTGCGGTTGAGGAGCCACTTCGACAACATGATTGCCTTGGTCGGTGATTCGCTCAGACGTCCAGCCCATTCGCCAGCAGCGGTCATGAGTTCGGCCTGCGGAACAACCTTGTTCACGAGACCAACGCGCTCAGCATCGGCGGCTTTGAGATCGTCGCCGAAGAAGATGAGTTCCTTCGCCTTCTGCATACCGATGAGGCGGGGGAGCATGTAGGCGCCGCCACCGTCGGGGGTAATGCCACGACGGACGAATACTTCGATGAACTTCGCGTTGTCGGCAGCGATCACAAGATCGGAAGCAAACGCGATATGTGCGCCGATTCCGGCAGCGGTTCCGTTGACTGCACAAATGACTGGTTTCTCGCAATCCATGATCGAAGCGATGAGGCGCTGGGCGCCGCGCTTGATGTTTCGACCAACATCGCCAAGCACCTTCGCTGGGGCATCGGCCGGGCCGGGGTTAACGGGGATGGTCGAGACGCGAAGGTCGGCACCGGTGCAGAAGTGACGCTCGCCGGCAGCGGTGATGACGACGCAACGAATGTTGAGGTCGTTCGACGCGCCTTCCATAAGCGAAATAGTGAGGTTGCGCTGATCAGGGGTGATGGCGTTCGCCGCATCGGGGCGATTGAGAGTGAGCGTGGCCACGCCGTTGTCAGAGATCTCAAACAGGATGTCGGTGCCGAGAATGCCGTTGGGATCGTTTGCGTAGGTCGGTGCTGTCATAAGGAGTTTCTACCATTCCGCACCCTCGCACCCTGCCTGTCCGGTTAGGTTCGGGCCATGGACTCGCAGAAATTCGACGCATTGTTTGATCTCACCGGTCGCACCGCCATTGTCACCGGCGGAACTCGGGGTATCGGCCGGGCTATTGCCGAAGGCCTTATCTGCGCCGGCGCCAATGTCGTGGTTGCGAGCCGGAAGGCCGATGCCTGTGAAGAAACCGAAAAGCATCTGAACGTGCTGGCCGCTGGTGCAGCCCGGGGCGGTCGGGCGCTTGGCGTGCCAACGCATATGGGCGATATCGATGCGCTCAACGGGTTGGTCGGCGCAACGGTGGCGAAGTTCGGCGGCGTCGACATCATCGTGAACAACGCAGCAACCGGTTTGGCCATGCCGATAGGTGAGTTCACTCCCGAGGCGTGGGACAAACAATTCGAAGTGAACCTTCGCGGCCCCATGTTCCTCATCCAGGCGGCGCTTCCGTACCTCGAACAAAGCGAACACGCGTCAGTCATCAATGTGATTAGTGCCGGTGCATTCCTGGCTGGTCCGCAGGTGTCGATGTACGCCGCTGCCAAAGCTGCACTTATGTCGTTCACTCGTTCGTTCGCCAGTGGTCTGGCGAAGAAGAACATTCGCGTCAATGCCCTTGCTCCTGGCACCGTCGACACCGACATGGTCCGGGCGAACTCTCCCGAGGCTCAGGCATCGATGGCGGCGGCCTCACCTATGAAGCGGGCGGCTCATGCTGACGAAATGGTGGGCCCGGCGTTGTTGTTGGCCTCCGATGCCGGCAGTTTCATTACCGGACAGGTGATTCTCGCCGACGGCGGCATGGTTCCGCACTGATCCATCGATGACTCTCGATCGATTTATGGACATCTGATGGACACTTTTCTGTCCAACACGTGAAAGTCCGAAGTTCTGCCTCACTACGCTCGGAATCCCATGGCGATTCCGCTTGAGTTCACTGGAGATGAGGGCCACGACGACGGCGTCGTTCGTTTGCTGATCGCTATTGGTGTTGTCGCCGGAGATCTCAGTGCTTCGGAAATCGCTCGATTTGGCAGGGTCCACCCGTCCACCGCTCAACAGGCAATTGCCTCTGCGATAAGGAAGGGGATCCTCAATGCTGACGGCTCAATCGATGAAGACCGTTCCCAAGAACTTGAAGGTGGACTCTCGGCACGGCAGATCGCGGAAATTCATGCTGATGCTGCTCGCTCATTGCTCACCGCCGGACCCGATCGTGTGGGCGATGCGGTTCGGCACGCACGCGCGGCTGGTCCCCTCATACCTGCCGAGGAACTCATCGAACAGGCTCGGAAGGCAGGCTTTCTCTGTTTGACGCTGAACGATTGGGTATCGGCAGAACTGCTCTTTCGTTTGGCAATCGATCTCTCCCCATTAGCGAACGAGGAATCGAACACCTTGCAACTTCGATTCCACGCGGTTGCACTGAGCGCGTTGGGGCGCATGGCTGAGGCACGTGAGATCTTGCTGCGTGCGGCTGAAGTAGCGATCGCGAAAGACGACTGGCGAGAGGCGACATCGGTCCTCGTTCAACTGGTTATCCCGCTCGAGTGGAACTACGGAAACAACATCGCTGCGGGTCTCCTTGATCGTGTGAGTCGGATGGACCTTGATGACGAAACGAGGCTTGTGCTCGATTCAGTGCGAGCGATGGTCGAAGCGTGGGTTCCGCTCGAAGTGGTGGGCGAGCAACAGTTCAGTTGGGTCTCGCGCGCTTCGCTAGTACAGCCCATGACTGACAAAATTCTCGAGTCGGCCATAGGCGTTGAGAAAGAAACTCGGATGGTCGCGCTGATGAGTTGGCGTGAAACTCATCGTTCACCGAGGTTTCTCGCACGTCGTCGCGAGGTTTCCTCCGAGGCACTCGATCTCGCACAGATACTTCGATTCGGTTATTACCAAATTGAGTCTGCAGTTGCCCTAAGTGTCGACTCGCTTGAATCGGGTGATCGTGCCGGATACGACGGTGCGATCACCGTTGCGCGTTGGGTCGCTGAACAAGAAGGAAGCCAGTGGTTGAAGTGGCGGGCGTACACCCTCTTGGCTGGCGCCGCCCACCTTGATGGCGATTTCGAAGGAGCGAGCAGAAACCGAGAGTTGGCCTACGATCTCGGTGCGAAATTCGATTTTCCTGGGCACGTAGCGGCAAACACGTTGCTTCTCGTGGAAGAGATTCTTCATCGAGACGATGCGGCAGAAATGGCTGCGTTTGTTGTCTCGAGTGATGAACCCGCGGTCTCCCATCCCATCGGTCGGCTTGCTCTTGCCTTTCGCGAGGTGCGCGTTGGTCGCGATGAAACTGCTGAGCGACATTTGCGATTGGCATTGCGGCAACTTGACGAGGAGGGTTCGTATCTCCTCGTCGCATCACGAGCAGCTTTGGTGGCAACGCTGCTTGCCGAATCAGGCAAGGTCAATGTTGAAGATGTGATGCAGCAACTCATCACGATTCTCGAACCCTGGTTCCGACACATCGCAGTCGATAGTTTCGGACTGTGGAGTGAAGGTCCAGTTGCTATGTGGCTTGCTCTCTTGCATCAAGCGACGGGTAACGACGATCGGGCCCGAGTGATGTTGCAGTTTGCGGAACCAATGGCCCGCGAAATGCACGACGTCCGGTCGATTGCGAGATTGAAGTCGCTCCGAGAGGAGTTCGGATCCGATGTTGACGTCGTGACTGGCGAAGGATTCGGTTTCACTGAGCGCGAGTTGATGGTCTTGCGGGGGATCGTGGAAGGCAAAACGAACCCCAAAATCGCAAGCGAGTTGGTCTTCAGCCTCTCAACAGTGCGTGCAGACACGTCCGAAATTTTTCGCAAACTCGGTGTTTCCGGTCGCCGCGAAGCTGCTTCGAAAGCTCTGGAACTGGGGCTCGTCACCATCGATTGATCGTTCACGGAATGGACGGACAATGGACGGTTTGTGGACGGGCGATGGACGAATTAGCGCGTTTCCCTGAAATGTAGGGACGTACCTTGCGAGAGTCAAAGTTGCGCGGAGCGGATTCTGCGTGCATTTCGAAAGGTACATCTCTTATGCGTCGTCGTCTTCCTGTGCTCGTTGCAGCGGGAGCTCTCGCTGCGAGTGCTCTCGCAGTTTCCAACGCCTCGCCCGCATCGTCGGCCACGTTCCCCGGAACGAACTGCAAAATCGCGTATATGCGATTGCCCGATCAGAGTCTGACCGCAGACATCTACCTGATGGACGTCGATGGTTCGGGCAAGACGAATCTCACGAACCTCACCGCCGGTTCGGTCGTGGGTGGACCCTCGTGGTCACCCGACGGCACGAAGATCGCCTACTCCCGCGACACCGGATCATCGATGAATGAACTCGTGGTGATGAATGCTGATGGGTCGAGTCCGAGCGTGATCGATACGAGCGTCGATCCCTACACCTCGCCGACCTTCTCGCCTGATGGATTGCAGATCGCATTCACATCAGCCGACGGCGTCTACGTGATCGAACCCGATGGCACCTCGAAGACGAAGATCGTGAACGACGTCAGTACCTATTCCTACCTTGACACGCAGTTCGCTCCCAACGGCCGCCTCGCCTACCGAGACGCGGGTGCTGGCTCTTGGGTGCTGGTCAATGCTGATGGCACGAGTCCGGCTCCGGGAACATGGGCGCAGTCCGCCGAAGGAGTGAGTTTTTCTCCTGATGGAACAAAGGTTCTCTACCCCGAGTACGTCACGTCGTCGACTGACATGTACGTCTCAAATCTTGATGGCACCGGTGTCGTCCTCATTTCGAACGACACCAACGGCTACGAGGACGAAGGGCAGAGCTGGTCGCCCGATGGCACGTTGACCGTCTGGACTCAGGAAGACGCGAACACCGGCAACTACCAGGTGATGTCGTCGAACCCGGACGGTTCCGGACTCGTTGACCTCACCCAAGAGCCGACCGCCATCAACACTCAGCCGGCATGGGGCCCAGGTGGAGCGGGCACGCCGTGTGCGTCGCCTGTGGTCACGACAACAACCGCGGCTTCGTCAGATCCGTCTACGTCAGATCCGTCTACTCCGAAGTTCACGGGTTGAGTTTCCAACATCCGCTGTCAACTTCGCGCACACACTCCTAGAAAGATGACTTTGTCATGAACACCCCAAACACAATGTCACCCAATCACTCGACTCGGCGGTCGATTGCCCGCAAAAGTGGAGCGTTCGGCTCGGCTGGACTGCTTGCAGGCGGTGCCACGACGGCACTGCTCGCAGCATTCGCCATGCCGGCGAGTGCGACCACGCTCACGGTCGATTCAACTGGTGACGGGGTTGCCGACGCGACCCATTGCACCAACGGCACGGTTGGCGATTGCACGTTGCGTGATGCGTTGTTGGCAGCGTCGGCGGGAGACTCCATCACGTTCGATTCTGCAGCGACCGGGACGATCGCACTGACCCAGGGTGAGCTCGGCTTCTCATCTGCGGTCTCGATCGTCGGGCCCGGCGCAAGTTCTCTCACTGTCGACGGGAACGGCCAGAGTCGCGTGTTTGAGGTGAGCTCGAGCATCACCGGTGATGTCGCCATCAGCGGGCTCACCATCACGGGGGGAGTGTTGTCTTCTGGCAATGACGATGGTGCGGGAATCGAGATGAGTCATCAGGGGAATGTGACGCTCGACGGCGTCGTGGTCTCCGGCAATCAGGCCGCGGGAATCGCTGGCGGTGCCGTCTTCTCCAACATTGGCAATGTCTCGGTGACAAATTCCGTCATTTCTGGGAACACTGCTGCGACTACTGGTGGACTCGGATTCTTCAACTACTCGGGGACCGCCACGCTCGATTCCTCGACCGTCGAGGGCAACACCGCAACCGTTACCGCTGATGGTGGTTTCTCCGTCTACGGCCCGAACTCCTTCACCATGACGAATTCCACGATCTCAGGGAATTCGGCAGCCACGTTCGCGGGCGGATTCTCCGTTGCTGCTTCGAGCAGTTCGTACATCTACAACTCGACGATCGCGAACAACACTGCCGGAGTCGGTGGCGGAATCGTCATTCCGCAGAGCGCGCAGATGAAGATCGTGATGTCGACGATCTCCGGCAATTCCTCGACCGATTCGGCGCCGGTGGGTAACTACGTTGCTGCCGGCGGCATTGCTGCAGATCGTTCGAGCGAGGTATATCTCTACGGAGTGATCCTGTCGGGAAACACCTCGGTGTTCATGATGGCGATCAGCGATATGGGTTTCGCCAACCTTGGTTCGACACTGGGTCTCGTGGACACGCATCACAGTGTGTTGGGCAACATCACGGGCATGACGCTGTATTCTGAAGCCAACGTGTATTCAACAGATCCCGGTCTCGCAGCCCTTGCTGACAATGGTGGTCCGACGAAAACGATGGCATTGCTGTCGGGTTCGGTTGCGATCGATGCTGGCCCCAATCCGGTTCCATCGTTCACCGGCAATCAGTTCGACCAGCGTGGCGATGGTTATGCGCGCATCACCGGCAGCAGCTCGGATATCGGGGCATTCGAGTTTGGCTCTAGACCGATTCCCCCAACAACGACAACAACTGTGCCCGGGGGTAATCCCAGCACTGATCCAGTAGCGCCCGCGTTTACCGGCTGAGCACTCTCCCGAGGGCGTGTGATGGTCGTGCAGGTCTAGGCTCGCTTTATGCCGGCGTACGACTACAAGTGCCCAGAATGCGACACCACCTTCGAAGCGCGTCGCCCCATGGCCGAAGCGTCCGACCCCATCGAATGTCCCAATGGGCACGACGGGTCGCGTCGTCTCTTGAGCGTGTTCGCAACGGTCGGTAGTTCTTCGAGTTCGTCAGCGCCCGCGCCTGCGCCGATGCCGCGTGCTGGTGGCCACGGTTGTGGCGGCGGGATGTGTGGCTGTTAGTTCCGGCCGCGGCGCGTTAGACGTCGCGTTCGTAGACCCAATCACCTTCGCCCATGAGTAAGCGATTGCGCGTTCCGGGCAACGATGCATCGCCACCTTCGTAGCCGGCATCGCCGGCGTACAAGGCAACGTTGTAACCGTCTTTGCGAGTGAACTTCGTGACGAAGTATTCCGGGGAATTGTTGCGGTAATGCTCGAGAGCCTCGGTTGCCGTTGCGAATGGCGCCAGCAACGCAAGGGTGATGAACGTTGGCGGAATCAGTTCGATCTCGCCTTCATTACGTCGGCGCATTGCATCGGCTGGGCGCATCCATGCGAGCTCGTGAATCTCGCCGCCGTCGGCGGTGAGCGTTTCGGTCGGTGCAGGACCCATGAAGAAATAGGTCGAGAAACGCTTGGGTGCTTCAAGTGGGGGAGTCCAGTGCGACATGAACACAAGGTCGTCGGCGTTGATGACAGCGTCGGCTTCTTCGGCGGCTTCGCGCACACATGCCCGGCGCGCAACATCGAGGAAGTTGTCGTGCGCTTCGTCGAAGTGGTCACCATTGAATTCGGCACCATGATCCTCAGCGTCGATGCGGCCGCCGGGGAATACCCACGCGCCGCCGGCGAAGTAGATCTTTGAATTGCGACGAGCGAGGAGAACTTCGATCCCATCGGTCGTGTCACGAACAAGAACAACAGTGGCGGCGGCAAAAGCAACTTGCTCAACCTCGGGCTTGACCCATTCCTCTGGTCGATTGCTTTTTGCTTCGTCCATCAGTCGCCCCCCATGCCGATTCGCTGCAGCATCGCAATGGGAACGCCTTGGTCGTCGCGCGACAGCCGGAGAGCCCGCTCGACGTTGATGACGTCGAGATCTCGTTCGGTCCAATCATCCCACGGTCCGGCGGGAATGCGGCGGGCATCGCCCTCAGCATCGGCGACGGCGTAGAGATACGCCTGCAACAGGCCGAGATGGCGCGGTGCTCCGACTGAGCCGATTCCGGGAACGACCACGGTGGCCTGATCGACCAGCTCACCGAGCGTGTCGGCCCAAACTTCCGGAAATCCGTCCCAGGCATTGGGCGTTGTTCCGATTGTGGCGAAGGCTCCGGTGAAGATCGCACCAGCGGACGGCACGAGAACGACGAGGTTCTCGTGCTGCTGGCCACTCACAGGGATGGCGCAGACGAGGGGAGTCAGCCATGCCGCGGCATCGACGACATGCGAGACCGGGCGGGTCGCGAACGATTCGTCGTACTCGGCGGCGTAGGCGGGGACGAGGCGGCGGTATGCCTCGATCGGAACGGGTTGTTCAAGAAGGGTGCTGGCCTGCGAACGGCCGTAACGGGCCGCCATCCAAAACACCGCCGAGCCTCCGACCGATTCGACATGGCTCGAGGTGTAGACGACTCGGCGCACAGGAACACCGAATCGCTTGAGCTCATTGTTGAGAGCTCGGGCCGGTGATGGGGCCGCCAGTGTGTCGATGAGAGTGATTCCGTCGTCCTCAACGATCACGCCCACGTTCGGCCCTGGGCGGCCGGAGCCATCGGTCCCGATCCAGACCCACACCCCGGGAGCAATGGGTTCGAGCTTTCCCGCGTTGGGCGCGGCAGGTCCGATGTCGGGCGTGTCGGGCATCGGGCCAAGTTCAAACATGTTCCGATTCTGCCATTCGACCCGGGGTTGGGCGCTAGCGTCTCGGCGTGGCAAACCACAAGAAGACCAAAAAGCCCCGCAAGCCCCAGAACCACCTACCCAAGGTGGGAACGCCGGCGAACGACAAGTACCGACTCAAGCGCAGCCGGGAAGACGTTCTCGATTTCGGCTTGATGCATCCGGGACGGAACACGCTCACGTGGATCCTTGGCGCACTCGCCGTGGTGTTCATCGCGGCGATGCTGATCTCGTTTGTCTTCGTGACCTGATGCTTCCGGTTTAGAGCAGCAACCCGCCGTCGACAGGAATCACGGTGCCGGTGATATAGGCGCCGGCCTTCGATGACAGGAAGATCGCGGTGCCGGCCATGTCGGATGGTTCGCCGATCCGGTGAAGAGGCACAGAGGCTCTGATCGAGTCACCGAAGTTCTCGAGCGTGGACGCCATCATCTTCGACTCGAACGGACCGGGTGCGATCGCGTTGACTGTGATGTGTTCTCCGGCGAGACGCTTTGCCAGCACCTTGGTGAGCTGGTGCACAGCGGCCTTCGAGGCGGCGTACGAATACGTCTCGAGTAGCGGCACCTGGATGCCATCCACTGAACCGATGTTGATGACACGGGCCGGATCAGCTGCCGATGCCGCGGCGGCAAGCTCGGCGTGCAGAAAACGGGTGAGATGGAAGACGCCCTTGACGTTGAGGTCGAGCACTTTGTCCCACGCCGAGTCGTCAAAGTCGTCGAACGCCGCACCCCATGTAGCTCCGGCATTATTCACCAGAATATTGAGCGAACCTCCGCTCCATTCGCTGACCTCACGGGCGAGGCGCAGGCACTCTGCCTCGGTGGCGAGGTCGGCCGGGAACGAGACGCACTCGCCTATCTCGGAGAGTTCAGCTGCGACCTCGTCGCATACGGAGGCTTTGCGCGAAGAGATAGCGACACGGGCACCGGCCTCGATGAAGCCACGCGCAATCATCAGCCCAATGCCGCGACTCCCACCGGTGACCAAAGCGGTTTTGCCCGAAATGTCGAACAGGCTGCTCGGATCAGTCATGGCTGATGAAACTCTGCGGGGAGATGTTGGGTGAGATCGCCGTAAAGCGTGGGGCGCATCCGGCGCTCGGTGAAGTGCCATTCGCCGTCAGTGCGGGCGAAGGAATCGGCGTAGCGGCCGGCGATGATGGGCTGGAGAGGCAACGACTCGGTCTTCTGGAAAACGGTGAAACGTGACTGGCATGTAGCGGTGAGTTCGTCGTCAGCGATCTCAATCAGAAGATTCGTTGTTACGTGGTGTGTCCGCGGCGTGCCGTCGTCATACCTAAACGTCGTGTAGTTGTACATACCGGTGACAGCCTCAGAGCCGGTAACAAGTGCATTCCCGTCAGCATCGGCGAGCGATGCTCTTGCGAAGAGAGCTCCGATGGCTTCGTAATCGCCATCATCGATCGCATTGGCGTAGCTGTACAGGAGATTTTCGATGGCACCGCGATGATCGGACATGACCCGGACGCTAGTTCTGCACGGCCGCTTAGGCGCCGAGAATCCTGATCACTTCACCATGGAGCATCTCTTTATGGGTCCCGATGACCTCGCGGGATTTCGGTGCGATCGTCGCCGCCCATCCGATAGCGGATTCGAGGACTTCAGACTCTGGGCAGATCTCGTCGGCGATTCCGGCGGCGACCGCTTCGGGGCCGGTGAATCGGCGACCGGTGTTGAGCGCCTCGGCGACGGTTCGGCGGGGGAGGCGGGCAAGGAGTAGCGCCGCCATCTTCTCGCTGACAGGAAGGGCGAGATCCACCTCAGGCATGCACCAATACCCGCGGTCTTCGCGCATCACGATCCGATCGTGCGCACTCGACAGAAGAGCGCCGGCCCCGAAACAATGGCCGTTCACGGCGGCAACGGTGATGCAGTCGAGCCCGAGGATTCGGCCCCAAAGACGGTGGATTTCGTGGAGGAATTCGCGGGCGCTGTCGGGGTTAGCGAGGAGCCAGTCGAGGGCGAGGCCGTTGCTGTAAAAGCGGTCTGTGCCGGTGGTGACCAGCGCCGCCGGTCCCTCATGGGCGGCTACCTCGTCGATCATGACGTGCCATCGGGCGACGACATCAAGATCGAAGCGGTTCTCCCCGTCGTTCATCGTGATGACCGCGACGCTTGCATCCGGCCCCTGCCAAGAAAGTTCAACCATCCCCTGAGCTTGGCACGGCCCGTCGCGTCCGTACATCGTCGGTCTAGCCTCTCCTCGTGGCCGACTACAGACCCCCCCTGCGCGATATCCGGTTCGTTCTTGATCATCTGACGGATCTTGAGGCGTTGTGCGCTCTGCCTGCCTTCGACGAGCTCGACCCCGCCACGATGGTCGGGGTTCTCGAGGAGAACGCCAGATTCGTGGCCGAGGTAATTGCGCCGCTCAACCGCATCGGCGACATCGAAGGCTCGCAACATGATCCGGCGACGAACACCGTTCGCACCCCGACTGGATTCATTTCTGCCTACGAGAAATATGTGGCCGCAGGTTGGCCAGGTGTTCCATTCCCTCAGGTCTATGACGGCGGCGGATTCCCGTGGCTCGTCGGCATCGTCATGCAGGAATTTATCTCGTCGGCCAACATGGCCTTCTCGATGGCCCCGCTGCTCACGCAGGGAGCGATTGACCTCCTGATGCATCACGGCAGCGAGGAACAGAAGGAACTGTTCTTGAAGCGCATGGTCACCGGCGAGTGGACCGGAACTATGAATCTCACCGAGCCCCAAGCTGGTTCGGATGTGGGCGCGGTTGCGACAAAGGCCGAGCCGGCGGGGGACGGTACCTATCGAATCACCGGCACCAAGATCTACATCTCCTTCGGTGAACACGACATGGTCGACAACATTGTCCATCTCGTCCTCGCCCGCACCCCCGATGCTCCGGCGGGCACGAAGGGGATCTCGTGTTTCATCGTCCCCAAGTTCCTTGTGAACGACGACGGTTCGCTCGGCGCGCGCAACGACGTGACGTGCGTGTCGATCGAACACAAAATGGGGATCAAGGCCAGTCCTACCTGTGTCATGAGTTACGGCGAGAACGACGGCGCCATCGGCTACCTGATTGGTGAAGAGAACCGTGGCATGCGGTACATGTTCACGATGATGAATAACGCTCGCCTGTCCGTCGGACTCGAGGGGCTCGCCCTCGCTGAGCGTGCGTATCAGGACGCTCTCCAGTACAGCCAGGAACGCCGTCAGGGTCGCGCTCCGGGCGAGACCAGCTCAGAGATGTCGCTGATCGTCGACCTGCCCGATGTTCGTCGCATGCTTCTCACGATGAAGGCGCTGATTGACGCGTTGCGCTCAATTGTTTATGTGAACGCGCAGGCGCTCGACTTGGCGGCGCATCATCCGGATGCCGACGTGCGGGAACGCAATCAGGAACTTGCTGAGTTGCTTATCCCGGTATCGAAGGGATTCGGCACCGACATGGGAATCGAATGCACCTCGATCGCCATTCAAGTCTTTGGTGGCATGGGCTATATCGAGGAGTCCGGGGTGCCGCAGCATTTCCGCGACGCTCGGATCACTTCTATTTATGAAGGAACCAACGGCATCCAGGCAATGGATCTCGTCGGTCGCAAACTTCCGATGCGCGGTGGCGGAGTCATGAGCGACTTTCTCGATGGCGTTGCTGCTCTCGACGGCGAACTCGCTAATGCCGGCCCGCAATTCGCGGTAATCCGCACGCAACTGAACGCCGCACTCGGCGTCGTCCACGACACCGTCGGTTGGCTCACTGAGAATGGTGTTGCTGATGTCCGCAATGCGCTTGCCGGGGCGACGCCGTTTCTGCGCATGTTCGGTCTGCTCGTCGGCGCCCGCTACCTGGCCCAAGGGGCTCTCTCGGCACAAGCCGCGCTAGCGACGTCACCTGACGATGCCGACTATCTCGAAGCGCGCATCGTTGTCGCCCGTTTCTATTGCGAGAACCTGCTGCCCGCTGTGGCCGGTCTCGCTCCGGCCGTCACGGCTGGCTACGGCGATCTCTATGCCATCGACCCTGAAACAATGGCCGGATGAACATCGCCTCCATCCCAAGTCCTGGTTCCAACACCATTGGGCCTTTTCACATGTACGGGCTAATGATTGCTCTCGGTGTTATCGCGGCCGTCGAACTCGGACGTCGCCGGTGGGCGGCGCGTGGCGGCAATCCCGACGATCTTTATGCGATCGCGTTCTGGGCGGTGCCCGCCGGCCTCGTCGGTGCCCGTCTCTATCACCTCGCTACCGATTGGCGTCAGTACCAAGACCGCTGGCTCGACGCCTTCAAGATCTGGAATGGCGGTCTCGGGATTCCCGGAGGCATCGCCCTCGGTGTGATCGTCGGTTTGTGGGTGGCTCATCGTCGTGGGGCGCGCTTGTCGGTCATCCTCGACGCAGTCGTTCCGGCACTGCCACTGGCCCAAGCGATCGGACGTCTCGGCAACTGGTGGAACCAGGAATTGTTTGGCCGCCCATCGTCCTTGCCTTGGGCGATCCGGATTGATCCGATTCACCGACCCGTCGACTACATCGGTTACAGCACGTTCCAGCCCACGTTTTTGTACGAAATGCTTTGGAATCTCGCATTATGCGGTCTGTTGATTCTCATCGATCGCAAGCGTTCACTCCGACCCGGAAACATTCTGCCGATCTATGTCGGCCTGTATTTCGTTGGTCGCCTCTGGATCGAATCGCTCCGCATCGATGCCGCCAGCACGATCGGTCCGTTCCGCATCAACATCTGGATGTCGATCATCGGCATCGGTGGGGCGGCGATCGTCCTGCTCGTCCGCGGCCTGCGCCGTACTATCGACGACATCGACGAGCCGTATCTCGACGGCCACATCTGGACTCCACCAACCGATACAGCGAAAGAAGAGAAAACTAATGAATCTGTCTGACCTCACCGCTCTCGACGGCACCATCCTTCCCGCGATTGATGGACAAGCAGTACTTGTCGTCAACGTTGCTTCCAAGTGCGGACTCACCCCGCAGTACGAAGGTCTCGAACGCCTTCAGAAGCGTTATGCCGATCGGGGCTTCACGGTCCTCGGTGTTCCCTGCAACCAGTTCATGGGGCAGGAACCGGGTACACCCGAAGAGATCCAGAGCTTCTGCTCAAGCACCTACGGCGTCACGTTCCCGCTCACCGAGAAGATCGATGTCAACGGCGACGATCGCCACGCGCTCTACGTCGAGCTCACGGCGATCGCCGACGGTGCCGGCGAAGCCGGTGACATCCAATGGAATTTTGAGAAGTTCCTTGTTGCTCCCGGTGGCGAAATCGTCGGCCGGTTCCGGCCCACGGTTGACCCGGAAGCCGACGAGCTCGTAGCTGCCATCGAATCAGTTCTCGCTTGACGATGAAATCGCGTCGAGTTCTGCTGCTTGTTCCTGTACTCGCGCTGACGCTGCTCGCCGCTGCTTGTGGATCCTCCGCATCGACAACCGCGAAAACCGAACCGGTAGCCGTTGCGTCGATCGCGTCGGGGACGGGGAGTGCATCGTCCTACGGAATCTCGCAACAGAACGGAACAGCGCTCGCTGTTGCCGAGTTGAGCAACGGGCTCATTAATCTGCGGGCGTATGACGATCGCTCCGATGCGGCGGGCGGAACCGAAGCAATGCGGGCGGCAATCGATGCAGGTGCCTCCGTCATACTCGGTCCGACACTTTCACCCGTGGCGGCTTTGGCCGATCCGATCGCGCAGGCTGCTGGGATTCCGGTGCTGGGAGTCACGAACGCAACTCTCGACATTGGTGCCATTGGCGATTTGATTTGGCGGGTGTCGTTGTCTGAGAACGCAATGGTGTCGGCATCTGTCACCTATGTCGCTCAGAACAAGTTGAAGAACTCGAAGAATGCAGTGCTGATCTGGGAACCAGCCGATGGCTATTCCACTGGATCGGCGGAATCGTTCCGCGCCGCGGCGCGCGCCAACGGGATCACAATCACTGCTGAACAGAAATATGTAGATGGATCGACCGCTGTCGCCTCGATTGCATCGGCGGCCTTGGCGACGTCGCCTGACGTGGTGTTCATGGCCCTTCGTTCGGCGATTGCCGGCGACTTTCTGGTGGCAACCGCCGCCACGAAGGCAGTCCGCGTGGGTGGCAATGGTTTCAATTCCGCCTCTGTCGTTGGCGCCGCCGGAGCGGCCGCTTCGGACCTAATCGTCTCGGGTTCATGGAACATCAATTCTCCGAATTCGCAGTCGAAGAGATTCGTCGAGTCGTACACGAGGGCGCATGGCGTTGCTCCTGATGCCTTCGCGGCACAGGGCTACGGTGCCATTCAGGTTTTGTTGGCTGCCATAAAGCTGTCGAAATCGAGTGAGCCCGTCGCGATCCAAGCGGCGTTGGCCAAGATTGGTTCCGTGGACACGGTGCTGGGTCGGTTCGGTTTCGATGCCGACCATGAGCCCACCTACTCCGCTGCCGTTCAGATGGTCATCGGGGGAGAATTCACCCTCGTCAGGTAGTATGTGGGTCGTTAGGGACGGCCGTCGGTCGTCCGGCGGCACCTGAGGGTGTCGCACTTCCCCTCAGGAAAGCCTCCGATGACAACCTTTGCCGACTTGGGCATCTCGCCCGATTTCACTGCCGTACTCGACGAGCGCGGGATCACCAGCCCGTTCCCGGTCCAAGAACTCACCATCGCCGACGCCCTCGCCGGGCGCGATGTTTGCGGCAAGGCCAAGACCGGTTCGGGCAAAACGCTGGCCTTCGGTCTGCCGGTACTTGAGAAGGTCAAGACCGCCGAACCCCGTCGACCTCGTGCACTCATTCTTGTTCCCACCCGCGAGCTCGCGACCCAGGTGCGCGACGAACTCGCCCCGATCGGGGTAGTCAGAAACGTCACCGTCACCGCGATCTACGGCGGGGCGAAAATGGAAACCCAGGTTGCCGAACTCGAGAAGGGCGTCGAAGTAGTCGTCGCCACTCCGGGCCGCATGATCGACATGATCGAGCGCAAAGAGATCTCGCTCGCCGACATCATGCAGGTCGTCATCGATGAAGCCGATCGCATGGCCGACATGGGATTCCTTCCGCAGGTCGAATGGATTCTGCGCCACATCCCCGGTCAGCACCAGACGCTGCTGTTCTCGGCAACGCTCGACGGTGTGGTCGACACGCTCATCAAGCGCTACCAGACCGATCCTGCCATGCACGAGGTCATCTCGGAACAGGTGACGGTCGACAAGATGCAGCACCGCTTCCTTGCCGTGCACGACATGGACAAGATCAAGGTCGCCGCGGCCATCTCTCGGGCATCGACGCGCACCATCGTGTTCGTGCGCACCAAGCGTGCTGCCGATCGTGTTGCTGCCGATCTCGTGCGCGAGGACGTCGATGCGGCATCGATTCACGGTGATCTTCGCCAGAGCCATCGCGAGAAGGCTCTGAAAGATTTCAGTGACGGAAAGCTCAAGGTTCTCGTCGCCACTGATGTTGCCGCTCGCGGTATCCATGTTGATGATGTCGATGTCGTCATTCACTACGACCCGCCGGAAGATCACAAGGCATATCTCCACCGTTCGGGTCGTACCGCACGTGCTGGTGAGTCCGGTGTCGTCGTGACACTCGTTCTCTGGAACGAGGAACTCGAGGTCAAGCGACTCCTCAAGCGCCTGAAGCTTGAGGAGTATCCGATCGTCGAAGTGTTCTCGAACGACAAGCGTCTTGCCGATCTCACCGCGTGGGATCCCCGCAACGACACTGCGTCCAAGTAACTCACGGCGCATTTCTTGAATCCGGAAGGCGAGATCCGCCGATCACTCGGGACCGAAGCGCGTGCGCTCGCCGCCGAGCGTGGCGTTGACGTGAATGCGCTCGCACCCTTGCTCCCGCTCCTTGAGGACGGCGAGTCACGGGATCGGCCTGACGGTGATGGTGTGATGACACTGAGCGGACTCGGCGAGCTGCATCAGTCGCTTCTCGCCGATGGGCATCGTCGGCAACGCGGCGTTCACTACACGCCGGATGCTGTGGCAGAAACGCTGGTTGAGAGGGCGCTTGGTGGAGTCGACGTGGGGCTTCCGCTGATCTGCGATCCGAGTTGTGGCGGCGGAGTCTTCTTGTTGGCCGCGGCTCGGCTCCTGCGCGGCAATGGAATCGACCCCATGGATGTAGTCGGCGTTCTAGCTGGCATCGACATCGATCCGATCGCAGTTGACGTAACCAGAACGGTGCTGACCCTGTGGGCGGCGACCGAGGGGATCGAGGGAGACGATCTCAGGAGAGTCGCGGCCACACTCACCGAGTCGATCGTTGTTGGCGATGCCTTGCTCGATCAGTGGCCTCACGACGCCAACCTCGATGTCGTGATCGGCAATCCACCGTTCGGTGGGCAACTCGCTAGCAATACCGTCCGTGACGCCGCAAGCAAGGATGCTGCGCGCGCCGTGATGGGTAAGCCTGGCGGCTACACCGATACCGCTGGGCTCTTCATCATCCGGGCGCTCGACGCCGTAAAGCCCGGGGGACTCGTGGTGCTCGTGCAACCGGCATCGTTACTCGGTGCGCGCGATGCCGGAACCGTGCGCGATCGTGTGATTGAGCGCGGTGAACTGGAAGAACTCTGGCTCGCGGGCGAACAGTTCTTCGGAGCGGCAGTTCATGTCTGCGCTCCAGTGATCCGTCGCAAGAGCATCATCCCCGCTGAACTCGATCTGGTCGAGACGCCGACGATCGTCAGCATCGGTATCGATCGGACAATCGTGGCTGTGATCGACTCGAAACGGTTCGACGCAATCGGTTCGTGGGGCTCTGCCGCCGCAGCTTCAGTTGGTGTGCCACTTCTTGATCTGGGCGGCTGTGAGCGCCTGTCGAAGTGGGCGCACACAACCGCAGGTTTTCGCGATGAGTTCTATTCGCTGGTTCCCTTTCTTTCTGAGTGCGACCCGGCTGAACCTGTCACTGTTGGGCGTCCTCGGGTCATCACCTCCGGATTGATCGAAGCCGCCCGTCACTCATGGGGAACCAAGTTGACGCGTATCGCCGGCACGCAGTTCAGTGCCCCTGTTCTGGACGTCGAAGCGTTGCGGTCATGGTGCGCGGAGGCGGGCAACAAGTCGCGGATTGGTCCGCTGATCGATCTGCGCTGCAAGCCCAAGTTGTTGGTGGCGACGCAGTCCCGCATCGTCGAGGTCGTTGTCGACGACGACGGAACACATTGGCCAGCGGTACCGGTCCTGTCCGTACACCTGCATGATGAATTCGACGACGATGATCATCGCTGGTTGGTGGCCGCGGCACTTATGGCACCGCCCGCGTGTGCTTGGGCAGCGGAGCGAACCGGCGGCACCGCCCTGACGCCGACGGCGCTCAAGCTCTCGGCGCGTCAGTTAGCTGATCTGCCAATGCCCGCGAATCTCGACGAATGGTCGGTAGGAGCGCAACACCTCCGCAAGGTGGCCATCGCGGCAAATGCCGACGAGGCGCGGGTGCAGCTATTTGCCGCCGGTCGAGCGCTGACTGCCGCGCACGATCTGGAACCGGCCGAGGCCGATGCCGTCATGCGTTGGTGGGCAGCGCGTGCGAAGTGTGCCGATCTTCTCGACTAGCGGTCGACGCGGGTGGTCGGGATCAGGCGACTGTCGGCGAGTGCGACCTCACGGTCGACCATCGCAACCTGATAGGCGTCGCTTGAGATCATGCCGAGAAAAGCCGCACGCGACGGATACTGGACGAGGACTACGTCGTGCCACTGCTCGTCGGCCGGGCCAATCAGGGTCGTGTGTGCTGACGCTATGACCTCGAAGGATCCGCCTCGTTCGATCACCATTGGCATCACGACCGCTCCATAGGCGGCGTAGGCCTCGCGTCCGGTGCGGCCGCTGCCATCACTGGCCTGGTCGAGATAGCGGAGCAGATTGACCATAACGATGGGTCCATCGTCGGATCCGCTGGCGAAGGCGCCGAGTTGCTCGCCGGTCGGGTTCAGGGTCGCATTGGCAGGCACGGGAGTCGTCACAGAGCCAACTTAGGCCTTCCCAGCGCTGTGAACGAGGGCCATCGTCGGCGAGGATTATCGAAATCCGCAGCGATGGCGAGTGGTGGTGTTTGACTCGCTAGGTCCGCTACGGGCAGCATTGTCCAACACATCACGAGTGGCCCGGTTCTCCGGGCTCGGCAACCTGGGGCGAACACCCAAGGTGCCAACCCGCCGAAAGGTGGGGATGCGGCTTCCACCATCCGGTGGCGGCAACAACCTGTTCGAGGAGTATCGATGTCCCAGCCGACCCGTCGGGCGCCATTGAGCGCCGACCTACTGCCCGCCTCCGGCGCTTGGCGGCCGGGCGAACCCGCGGGCGGTCGGAAGTTCATTGAGCTTGGAGCGGACCGGGCGTTCGTGCTCGAAGGGGGCGGGACGCTCCGCGGAATCACGGTCGCGTTCGAGACGTGGGGCGAGTTGAACGAATCGGGAGCCAACGCTGTCCTTGTCTGTCACGCACTCACGGGTGACAGCCACGCCGCCGGCCCGAGCGGTCCCGGGCACCCGACCGAGGGTTGGTGGAACGATCTGATCGGTCCCGGCCGGGCCCTCGACACGAACAGGCTGTTCGTCGTGTGTGTGAACGTCCTAGGCGGTTGTCAGGGAACCACCGGTCCATCGTCAATCAACCCCGCTACGGGAACTCCTTACGGTTCGACGTTCCCGGTCATCACAATCCGTGACATCGTGCGCACACAAGCGGCGGTCGCTGATCAGCTGCGCATCGATCGGTGGTTGGCAGTGGTCGGCGGTTCGATGGGTGGGATGCAAGCCCTTGAGTGGGGAGTGATGTACCCCAACCGCGTTGGCGGTGTCGTGGCGATTGCGTCCACTTTGGCCGCGAGTGCGTGGCAGATCGCGTTCTCAAGCGTGCAACGCAGCGCAATCGCGCTCGATCCGAAATGGCGGGGCGGCGACTATTACGACGCTGCGCCGGGTGACGGCCCCCATCAGGGGCTGGCGATCGCGCGCGAGACGGCGCAGGTCACGTATCGGACTGACTCGGTGTTCACGACGCGCTTCGGGCGAAACGAGCTCGATCCACTCGACGTCGGTTTCACGCCGTGGCAGCGCTTTCAGGTTGAGGGCTATCTCGATTATCACGGGGCGAAACTCGCCCGCCGGTTTGATGCGAACTCCTATCTCGTGATCAACCGGGCGATGGATCTCCACGATCTCGGTCGCGGTCGAGGTGGACTCGAACGGGCCGTTGCTCGCATCTCTGCTCGAGTGCTCACGATGTCTATCGATTCCGACGTGTTGTACCCAGCCCATCAGCAGGAGTCGATCCGCGATCTCGTGAATGGCTCGGGCGGCGACGCGCGACTGGTCGAGATCCACAGCCCCGATGGCCACGATGCGTTCCTGATCGCCATCGATCAAGTGGCAGCTGCACTTGTTCCCTTTCTTTCCGAAATCGAGAAGGCAACGTCATGACAGAACACGAACTCCATCCTGAAACCAAAGCAATCCGCGCCGGCCGAGGCGACAACGACACTGCCCTCGCCCCGATCCTGTGGGCGACGACGACGTTCGTGACGCCGACCGTCGCCGAAGGTCGCGAAATGGCGACTGGTATCGGCTCAGCGCGTTTCTACAGCCGCTATGGCAATCCGACGGTGGCCGGTTTTGAGGACGCCATCGCCCAACTCGAAGGGGCGGAGACGGCTCGGGCATTCGCGTCCGGAATGGGCGCTATCAGTGCGGTGATTCTCGGGCTCTGTTCGACGGGCGACCACATCGTGGCCCAACGACAGCTCTACGCCGGGACGCAGCTGCTGTTGCAGACCGCGTGTCCACGGTTCGGCATCGATGTCACCTTCGTCGACGCCACTGAACCGGGAGCGTTCGCCGCCGCCATCATTCCTGGCCGCACGACACTCGTGTTTGCCGAAACTCCGGCAAATCCTCGCCTCGACCTTGTCGATCTCGACGAACTTGGCGCGATTGCCGGACCGATGACGGTTGTCGACTCGACATTCGCGACACCGCTTATCCAGCGGCCGCTCGACCATGGAGTCGATCTCGTTATCCATTCGGCCACGAAAGCGATTGCCGGCCACAACGATGCGACGCTTGGCGTTGTCGCTGGTGCGGCCGAACTCGTCGACTGGCTTTACTCGTTCGCGGTACTGCAGGGCGCCAACGCTTCACCGTTCGATGCTCTCAACGGGTTGCGCGGCCTGCGGACCCTTGGTGTGCGCCTCGAACGGCAGAGCGCAACGGCAGGGGTTCTCGCTCGATTCCTCGAATCCAATTCGGCAACAACCGAGGTGCGATGGCCGGGTCTGGAATCTCACCCTCAATACGAACTCGCACAGCGACAGATGCGTCTCCCGGGTGGATTGCTCACCTTTGACCTCGTCGGCGGCATTGAGGCCGGCGTGGCATTCGTGGAGGGTCTGGAAATCGCGCAGTTGGCGACATCGCTCGGCGGGCCGGAGACACTCGTCACCCATCCGGCTTCAACGACGCACGTGAATCTCACTCCTGAGGAACTCGCAGCGAACGGAATTAGCCCCGGCACGGTCCGCGTCTCGACGGGCCTCGAACACGCCGACGATCTTGTTGCCGATTTCACGCAGGCCCTCGAACGTTCCGCAGGCTGAGCGATGCCGGAAATGCTCGAGGTCGAGGTCTACAGACGAGCGGCACATGCTGCGCTCGGCCGCAGGATTGTCGAAGTCTCGGCCCCGGATGCGTGGTTCCTCAAAGGCGGGATCGACGCAATGGCAGTGAGCAATGCGTTGATCGGCCGAGAGTTCGTGGCCGATCGTCGACGCGGGAAATTGCTGCTGCTCGACACGAGTGACAACGGGCCGACACTCGGACTCAGGTTCGGGATGACCGGCATTCTCGAACTAGATGGCGTCGACGCGATCGACGACCTGCAGTATTCGACGCATCGTCGTAACCCGGAGTGGGAAAGGTTCGTCGTGCATTTCGAGGGGGGCGGAGGACTACGACTTCGAGATCCTCGTCGGCTCGGTGGAGTCGAACTCGATCCCGATGAGGACCGGCTCGGACCGGATGCGGGATCAGTCGGCGTAGCGCAACTCCGTTCGATCCTCGCCGAAAGCACGTCGCCGCTCAAGGCCCGCTTGATGGATCAGGCGAAGTTGGCCGGCCTCGGGAATCTGCTGACCGACGAGATCCTGTGGCGGGCGGGACTGGACCCGAACCGGCCGTCGCGGTCGCTCAACGCCGACGACGTCGCTGCGCTGCATCGCGAAATGAATCGGACGCTCAAGGATCTAGGCAAACGGGGAGGTTCCCATCTCGGTGATCTCCAGCAAGCCCGCCAACGAGGCGGTATCTGTCCTCGGGATGGCGCTGCGCTCGACCGACGGACCATCGGAGGCCGGACTACGTATTCGTGTCCGGTTCATCAGGTCTGACCGCCTCAGACCGACGGGGAGCCGCAGTTAGAGTGTCGATCGTGAACAGCCGAGCACTGAAAGCAACTCTTGGTGCCGGCGTGATTTCACTTCTCGTCGGCGGCCTCGGCCTCTCGGCACTTTCAGCCTCGGCGCAGCCAACGACCGCCGATCCGTCGACGACGACAACATCAAGTTCGTCAACCTCGACTACTGAGGCGCCGTCGACTTCGACCACGACGCCGGCGTCGACGACGTCAACAACACAAGCGAGTACGACAACGACGCAGCAGGGCTCGACGACGACGCAGCCGCGCGCGACCACCTCAACTGCTCCTCGCAATTCGTCGACCACTTCGTCGACCGCTTCGACTACGACCACCGCCGCTCCGGCACCGGTCACTCCGTCGGGTTACAGCGGTCCGTCATCGAGTGGCGGGGGTTGGTTCTCGAGCGGCAGGAAGATTGCGTCGATCATCGCTGGGCTGATTGCCGCAGCAGGGGGCCTTGCGTTCACGACGGTGCTCTACTGGCGTCAGACCCGGCCAGGAGTTGCCGGAACTGGTGACTCCGGTGAACCGTCCGGGCCGTCCGGGCTTGTCGGTCCGGTTGAACCTTCGCTTGCCGCCGCCTTGCGTCCGGATGTGACTACCGGTCCGGTCACGATTGCGGAACCGTCACCGGGATTTGTCACCCGTGATGATCTCGGGCTCAGTCCTTCCTGAATCTCGGTAGACGCGTCTACCGTGTCGGTATGGCCGAAGCACTTGATCTTGATGCAATGCTCCAGCGGTTCCGTGATCGCGCTAGTGCAGTGAAGAATCGGACTTTGCCGCCGATTGGGGGCGATGAGCGGACGCGATTCATCGAACAAGCGCAGAACGACTTCCAGGACTTCGCAATCATCAGCGACGCGAAGGCTGCGTTGGTTGATGGAGTGCTCACACTCACCATCGATCTCCGTTCTTCGGGCGAATGACCAGCCTCGTGAAGGCGCCTGCAGGCGCCAATGCCGATCTCTTCGACCGGGCCATAGCGGCGATTGATGCAGCGAACGCCGATGATCCGTTCACGCTGGTTATCGACGGGGTTGAGCGTCCTAAGGAACAAGCCCACGCTGAAGCAATGTGCGAGTGGGTGCAGCGACTAGATCCGAATGCGACCGAGGTGCAGTTGCTGGCGGCCCGAGCCCATCACTTGCGGCGCTGGGCGTACCCGCGCGATGCCCAGCCTGAAGGTCGTGCCGGTTATCTGCGATGGCGCAAAGACGCGAGGCGTTGCCATGCCGAAGAAGTGGGGGAGTTGTTGACTGCTGTGGGCTACGACGCCGAAACGATCGCGGCCGTACAAGCAATTGTCGGTAAGGACGGACTCGGGAAGGGCAACCTGCCCGACGTCGACGGTCAACCTGTTCCTGTCCAGACGCATGAAGATGCGCTGTGCGTGGTCTTCCTTGTCACCCAGTTCACGCCGGTCGCTGAAAAACTCGGCGACGAAAAGACGATCGATGTTCTCGTGCGCACAGTGCCGAAGATGGGCGATCGCGGGCGGGCTGCGGCTCTCGGACTCGATCTCACCGATCATGAGAAAGCGCTGGTGGGCGCGGCCCTCGAGCGTCTTGCTGCTACCTCGTAGCCTGGCTTTTCGCTGCGAGCCCCGGGCTTGCTAAGGTCATCATTCCTGCGGACGTGGCTCAGCTGGTAGAGCATCACCTTGCCAAGGTGAGGGTCGCGAGTTCGAATCTCGTCGTCCGCTCCATAAGAAAAGCCCCGGCTTCGGCCGGGGCTTTTCTTATGGAATTGGAGGGTCTGCCGGGATTCGGGAGGAGGAGCGAAGCGACGACGGTTCTCGTCGTCCGCTCCAAATGAAAGACCCCCGGCTCCGGCCGGGGGTCTTTCATTTGGGACTGGAAGTGGGGCCATGACCCGGGAGGCGAGTGCAACTGGGTCTTTGTCATCGGCGATGTCGTGAACTAATCTGGTCATCACTGATGTCGTCGTTGAAAGGTGCATGACCATGCCGGATTCCCCCATCTCGCCAAACCGCCCAACTCGTCGCTCGCTTGCGCGCCGGGGTGGCGCGCTTGGTGCTGGTGGTGTTCTTGTTGCCGGAAGCGCGGCCGCGTTGTTGGCCGCGTTTGCTGGGTCGGCCGGTGCGGCGTCGACGATCACCGTCGACTCCAGTGGTGATAGCACTGTTGACGCGTCTCGTTGCGGTGATGCCACTCCTGGCGATTGCACGCTTCGTGATGCGGCAGCTGCTGCGGCCGATGGTGACACCATCAACTTCGATGCGTCGATCTCGTCGATCACGCTCGCGTACGGTTCGATCGTTCTGGGGGCGGAGAACATCATCGGCCCGGGTTCAGCTTCGCTTGCCATCACGACCTCTGCCCTAGAGACCTACGACGTCTTCAATTTCCAGGGCACAGGCGATGTGACAGTGAGTGGGTTCTCGCTCACGAAGAATCGAATCTTCACGGCGAATAAGGGCAAGTTCACGATGAACGACGTTTCCATCTCTGACTCTTACGCCGGTTACGGCGGTGCGCTGTACGCGGTCAACTCAAGTGACCTCGTGATCTCGGGTTGCCACTTCGAGGACAACACCGCAGGGACGAGGGGTGGAGCGGTCTACGCCGTTTCGAATGGTTCTGTGACGGTCAGCGACACCGAGTTTCTGAACAACGCGACATTCAGCTCTAATGGTTCTGGTGGCGGGATCTTCGTCGGTGGGAACTCGACGAGTTTCACCCTCAAGGATTCTGACGTCACGGGCAACTCGTCGCAGGACGGCGGCGGCCTAGGCACTGTCACTGGCGGAACTGTCACGATCGCCGATTCGGTCATCTCGTCCAACACTGCGGCCGGTGATGGTGGGGGAGCAGATATTCCCGTATCCGGAGGCCAGGTCACGATCGACCGCACGACGATCGATGGCAACACCAGCAACGGATACGGCGGGGGACTTACAATGAGTCGCGCCATTGTGATGACGAACTCGACCGTGTCGAACAACGAGGCCGGTTACGAGGGTGGCGGTGTCCGCGTCGTGGACACTTCGCAAGCAACGTTCAACAACACCACCATCTCCGGCAACAGCAGTGTTGAAGACGGCGGCGGACTCTATTTCTACAACGTCGCCAACGTGACGATGAACCAAAGCACCATTTCGAACAACGACGCCATCAAAGGCGGAGGCATCGCCTCATTCAATAATGGCGCTGCAGAAGTGGAATTGTCCGGAACGATCGTGTCGGGAAATATTGCATCGATCGCCTCCGATCTCTATGGCTTTTCGTCCACTTCCATTTCGTTGAACTCGGATCATTCGATCCTCGGGCTGGTGTCTCGAGGAATCAACGTCACTGATCTTGGTGGCACGATCAATTCGACGACGCCTGGTTTGTTGGCATTGGCGGATAACGGTGGTCCGACGATGACGATGGCGCTTGATCCGACGTCGATCGCGATCGATGCGGGGCCGGATCCGGTGGCGACGTTCACCGGCAACGGTTTCGATCAGCGCGGTACGCCGTTCGCGCGTGTCGTCGACGGAACTGTTGATATCGGTGCCTTCGAGTTGCAGGCGGATCCGCCGCCGACGTCTTCAACGACGTCCACGAGCACGACCAGCACGACCAGCACGACCAGCACGACCAGCACGACCAGCACGACGAGCACGACAGCTCCTCCGGCCAGCACCACGACCGTGCCGGCCAGCACCACGACGTTGGCAATCGATCCGACCGCCACGGTTGGGATCGACCCGATGGCTCCGGCCTTCACCGGCTAACTGAACTGGGTGCTCTCCAGCATCAGCGACGACGGTTCTCGTCGTCCGCTCCACGGTCGCGGGTGAGTTGTTTATGACGGCCAGGTAATCGCCAGACGTACGAGATGACGGGAGGGTGTCCGGAAGGCTATTTCGGGGCAAATTCCGACAACTTTGGGTCTTGGTGGGTGGTTCATACCTCTACCGTCACAGACGTGACCGTGAGCTTGGTCGACAAGGCGCTCGCCACCGAAGTTTCACTCCCAGCGGGGGTTGAACCTCTGCACCCTCGGCGTGGGTCCGTCAGGCGAACGATGCGGATCGTTCTTCTCGCTCTGGTTCCAGTCGTCGTGATCGTGGCATTCGGTCGCTTGCGGGATTCACTCTCCGGAGCGGTTGGACAGGTCATGTTGCTCGGGCCGTGGCCGATTGTGGCGCTCGTCGCACTCTGGCTAGCGATGGTTCTGGCTCGAGGCGCGGTCTACCGCCACACACATCGCGATTTGCGCGTCAGTCACGGTGTCGTGCTTGATCAGGTGAATCTCGCTGCGGTGAACGGCGTGCCGGGGGGCTCACTGCTCGGGATCGCGCTCCGGTACCGAGTCAGCCGAAGCCTCGGTCATTCTTCGGAGTCGGCTGGGCTCACGGTCTTCGCAAGTGGTCAAGCGTTCGCTCTTGGGCGCTGGCTGGTAGTTGTTGCAGTCCTCGGTGAGATCATGCTCACCGGTCGTGCGACGCAGGTCGATGCGGGGGCGCTTGTGGCGGCGCTGGTCGCACTGAGCTCGGGAGTGTTGGTGTGGACGGTGATCTCATCTGACTCCCGTTCCTCACGTTGGATCGTCTCGGCGGCGGATCGTCTCGTTCGTCGGCTCGCTCAGATCCTCCCTCCGGCCCGTTCGGTCAATCTCGAACGGTCAGCGGAGCGCGTTCGGTCGAGAGCGAGTTCGCTTGTGCGAACTCGAGGACTTGCGCTGTTGCTCTTCGGCGCACTTTCGACACTTGCCGGAGCAGCGATGATCCTCGTCGTGATCGAGGCGCTGACACCTGCGGCCGCAGTCGACCCTTGGATCATCTTGAGGGCGTATTTGTTGGCCCGGGTCGCGACTTCGTTCATCCCCACGCCTGGTGGGGTGGGCGTGCTCGACGGTGCACTGACAACTGGTCTGGTCGCGGCTGGCGTGGATCCATCAGCAGCGATTGCTGCGGTGATGATCTACCGGGCAATCACCTGGGCGATGCCCATCGTCTTCGGGTCCATCCTGTATCTGTGCTGGCGGGCCCGGTTGTCGGCCGACGCCGATGCTGATGCCGACGTCCACGATGTCGTCCCGGTCGCCAACGATAGGGATCTTGCCGACGCAGCCTGACTCGAGACGCCTCGGGGCCCTCATCTGCGTGGCACGATGATGTGCTCGCACTAGCGAGTTCGCACCAACCAGGGGGACACCGTGCTCGAAATCAACGACATCGATCGCATCCGGATCATCACGCTCAATCGACCCGAGGCGCTGAACGCATTCAACGAAGCGCTCTATGACGCGACTGCCGATGCGCTGATCGATGCCGCTGCTGACAACTCCGTCGCTGTTGTGATCATCACGGGAACCGGACGGTCGTTCTCTGCTGGCACTGACGTTGTTGAAATGGCCATGCGCAACACCGGCGGTGTCGAAAACGGGCGCCATGGTTTCCCTGGGCTCGTCGATAACCTCGTCGACTTTCCCAAGCCACTGATCTGCGCGGTGAACGGAATGGCTCTCGGCATCGGCGCGACGATGCTTGCACTTTCGGATCTCGTCTTCATGTCCTCCGAAGCACGAGTCCGTTGTCCGTTCACGGCACTTGCCGTGGCGCCTGAAGCGGCAAGCAGTTACACGTTCCCTGCCCTCATCGGCCGTCACAATGCGACATGGGCGCTCATGAGCTCCGAGTGGCTGTCACCACAGGAATGTCTTGAGATGGGCATCACGTGGAAAGTGTGCGAGCCCGAGGCGCTGATGGAAGAAACCATGGCGCACGCTCGCGTGCTTGCATCGAAATCAATTTCGTCGCTGGTTGAATCGAAGAAGACGATCATGGCGGCCATCAAGCCACAGATTGATGCTGCTCGTGAACGCGAGAACGCAGCGTTCGCGTATCTGATGGGCCGTCCCGCGAACATGGAAGCCATGGTGGCGTTGGCTGAGCGTCGTCAGCCTGACTTCGCCGCCATCGATTTGGCCGATTCCTGATTCTTCCCTGATTCTCACCTTCACCCGGCAGACTCCTTACCTCAGAGGGGCAGATTGTCCTTGTCCCCGACAGGACAACCCCCAACGACTCAAGGAGCCTCACATGAACAAGAAATTCGCAATCGTCGGCCTCAGTGCCGGTCTCGCTGCTGGCAGCATCGCTGGTCTCGTGATCGCTGTTCCGTCAATCTCGGGTGCGCAGACCAGCACCACGACCACCGCAACTGATTCGGCTCGTCGCGATCCGGCCACCCGCATTAATGGGGTGCTGAAGCCCCTCGTTGATGACGGCACCATCACGCAGGCGCAGGCTGACTCAGTCTCCGGTGCACTTGTCTCCGCCCGCGAGGCCCACGGCGGTCACGGCTCCGGCGAGGCCAAGGGTGCACGCTCCGAAGTCCTCGCCCAAGCCCTCGGCATGAGCGCCGACGATCTCCGGACTGCCGTTGAGTCCGGTAAGACGATCGCTCAGATCGCAGCTGACCAGAACGTCAACATTCAGGTTGTGATCGATGCCCTGACCGCCCAGGCGACAACTCACCTCGCCGAGAAAGTTGCAAGCGGCGAAATGACACAGGCTGAAGCCGATGTGAAGCTCGCCGAACTCGAGACCCGCATCACCGACATGGTGAACAATCCCCGTCCGGCCGAAGGTGGTCCCCGTGGCGGTCATGGTCCCAAGCGTGGACCAGCTGCCCCGGCAACCAACTGAGTTACCCGTAACCCCCACTCGTCTCTGACTCCGCCCCCTGAAGAGGCGAGCGAACAGAGAAGGCCCGGCCAATCGGCCGGGCCTTCTCTGTTGTTCAGATTCGGTGGCGACGGTGTTCGGCGTCAGCCAGTGAATGAGGGTGCGATGGGCTCCGAAGGCTGTTGACTCTCGAAGGCGCCGATATCGACCAGGCCGCCAAAGACTCGGGCGTAGCCAGTTCCGCGTTGATCAAACTCGTTGCCAGTGAAGGTAGCCACGGGGTTGGGGCCTGCGTCGATGGCTGGTGATCCGGTGAGTAGGGCCATCGTCTTGGTGGGTCCGCCATTGTTGGCGAGTGCGCCGAGCATTGGGTTCGTTGTGGTGACGTTGTTCGTGCCGTTCACCGTGATCCGAGAGTCGACCTCGCCGATGAGGGAATTGGTCGCAGTGATTGATCCGGTGTCGCTGTCAAGCGATGAGTAGAGCCCGATATCTTCAGTGCCGACGAGACCTGAGGTGTTACCCGAAACAATCGAGCCTGAAAGAGTGACCACGCTCGTATTGTCGCCGAGAGCGATGCCGCCACCGCCAGTATCTGGGCTTGTGCTTGCTGAGCTGTTGGCACTGATGGTCGACTGGTTGACGGTGAGTGACGAACCGGAATTGATGTAAACGCCACCGCCGCCATAGAGGGCCGCATTCGCGCTAATCGTCGAGTTGTTGATCGTGGCGGTGATGTCTGGGTCATTGAAAAGAATTCCGGCACTGGCCTCTGCTGTGTTATTCGAAACTGTGCTGTTGGTGATGTTGACAATGAGAGGGCCATCGGCTTCAACGTTGAGTCCGCCCCCGTTGTTGCCTGCATCGTTTGCATCGATGGTGGTGTCGGTGATTGAGAGCACAACCGAGGACTGGTTAAACGCAAGCCCGCCACCATCGTCTCCTGCGGAGTTCCCGGTAATCATGCAATCGATGATCGTGACGTTCTCTACGCCGTCGCCATAGATGGCTCCACCGTCATATTCGGCCTCATTATTCGTGAACGTTGAACCGCTGATCGTCGCGTCGTCATGGTTGTAGATGTAGATCGCGCCGCCATCGACGGTACCGGTGTTGTTCTCGAAGGTTGAATCGATGATCTCAAGTGCACCATCGTTACCGGCGTAGAGGGCGCCTCCCCACAGACTGATCGAGCCGGAAACTGTCACGCCGTCAAGGGTGAATTTGCCGTCGTTGAGTGACTTGATGCGGTTCTTGGTGATTGTGAGTCCACTGATGACTGCGTCGCCCGTTCCTTCGATGCTGAACAGGTCGTAGAGGCCGGCGGCGGCCGTGCTGGTGATGGTGAGCGACGACGCGCCAGGGCCGAGGATGTTCACCGCGGTGGTCTCGACCGTTCCGGCCGTGAGCGTGATGAGCGAAATTGATGCGTCGAAGTTGATGGTGTCGCCATCGATAGCAGCGAGCGCAGCATCGCGAAGTGTGCAATTGCCTGGTACGAGGTCGGTGCAATTTGAGGCAGTTGCGACGCCGTCTCCGTTGCTATCGACAGTGATCGTCAACGCCGCCGCACCGGCCGATCCAGCCAGCGCGGTCAACAACGCCGCCGCGCTTCCGGCAACAAGCACACCACCAGCACCAAGCGCGCCACCCCGGCGCGCAAGCGAATGGCGAGTTGGGCGGTTTGGCGAGATGGGGGAATCCGGCATGGTCATGCACCTTTCAACGACGACATCAGTGATGACAAGATTAGTTCACAACATCGCCGATGACAAATATCTAATAACGCATCTACTAATGGTGCTGGGCGAGCAAATAAGAAGGCCCGGCCAATCGGCCGGGCCTTCGTTCTGCTGGAGGCGGCGCCCAGAGTCGAACTGGGGTACGCGCCTTTGCAGGGCGCTGCCTAAGCCACTCGGCCACGCCGCCGGCAAGCCATCACACTAGCGCCGCTTCTGGTGGAGGCGAGACTCGGCGCCGATACCGGGTCAGTCGAGATTGTTGGCTGCTGCAGTGCCGAGCGCTGCGGCAATACCGGCGCTGATCACTGTGACGCAGGTGCGAGCGAGTCCAAGTCCCCGGGCGCCGACAAGCGCGGCGCCAGCATCGCCCATATCGCCGAAAGCCGACATGCGTGCCCATGTCTCGACGGGCTCACCACGGTCGAGTGCCCGCAGGGTCCCCAGTCCCAGAGCGAGATCTCTGGCTCCGAAACCGCGGATGATCATTTTGGTCCGTCGATCGCGGGCGGGTTCACCGATCCACTTGCTGCCGGCGATCCCTGGTGCGGTGAGTAGGACCACGCCCACGACGACTCGGGCCGCTGACAAGATTCGAAGTACTTGACGATGATCCACGGTCACAGTTTTAGCGGCTGGGAGGGAGGATGTATGCCTCCAGCGGAGCGATGATGACGCCGTCCTCTTTGGCCTTCCGAACGAGTGCGACGAGATTGTCGTAGAGATCTTCCCGGAAGTGGGAGAGAACGATGTCTCCATACTGGAATTTCTGACCCCGTTGGAACTGGACCATTCCGTCGTTCAGCGCAACGCGCCAATGAAGGATCGCCATGGCTCCGCATTCGGCCGCTACGCGCTGTGTGGTGGCGTTCTGTACGCCGTAGGGGGAACGAAAAAGATGGCCCCGAGTGATCCCCATCTCGGTGATCACTTCGAACATCCCGCAGATTTCGCGACGTTGGGTAGTTGCGGAAACTTTGCGCAGGTCAGGATGGGAGCGCGTGTGTGAATTGATCGAACCGCCGGCCGATGCCACCCGGGCGAAGTAAGCGGGATCGGATCGAATGGGTCCTTCGTTTAGGAAAAGGGTCGCTGGGATGTTGTTCTCAATGAGGAACGCCGGCACCCTGGGGTCCCTGATCATCCCGTCGTCGATGGTCAGGAAGATCACCGGATCGGTGGTGTCGATGTGATTGATCACCGGTGCGAGTCCGTTGACGGGGACAATCGGGGACAACGGACCCTTCAGCGGCGGTGGCGGCGGAAGCGTTGTGGACGTTGTTGTCGTTGTTGTCGGCGGCACTGAAGTCGAGGTGGGCGGGACCGTTGTCGTCAACTCGATCCAGGTCACTGGAGGGGATCCGATCCCGCGATCGATTTGGGTGCAGCCGGTCGTCGCGGTAAAGAAGAAGACTGCTGCGGCGACGCCGACAACCGCAGCTACAGGGTTAAATCGCATGGGGTCCCGGAACGGGAGATTCGGGATCACGATCTGTGAAGGCTAGGCCGGGCATGGGGGAATGGGTAGGCAACCCTGCTAAGGTCTCGCACCGGTCCACAACTTTGTTGTCGGCCTGCAGCAGTCAGAAAAGCACGTCGAACACCGCAGTAATTGGCATTAGAAGTTGTGAGCAGCAAAGCAGTAAGCACGGACCCGTAGCTCAGTTGGCTAGAGCACTTCCTCGACACGGAAGGGGTCGCTGGTTCGAGTCCAGTCGGGTCCACCACCGTTGCAGAGCCTGCAACCAGATCGAATCCCTGGGGCCACCTTCGGGTGGCCCTTGGTCTAACCGGGACAACGCAATCGGTTCCGGCCAATCAGAACCAGCCAGACAGTTCAAGGGGGAACCGCCATGCTGACTCCATTCGATGATTTTCCTGTCCATCAGACGGGTGATCCGATAGCGCACACCGCAAGCGGTGATCCGAACCATTACGACCGCTATTTCTTCAACGGCTTCGATCGCGAAGGTGCGTTCATGCTGGGCGGGGCAATGGGGCACTATCCAAACCGCGGTGTGATCGATGCCGCGTTCAGCATCACCATCGACGGGATTGAACACTCAGTGTTTGCCTCGGGTTTGATGCCGGCCGACCGGTCAACCTCGGTTGGACCATTGTCGATCGAGATCATCGAGCCGCTGCGGTCATTGCGATTTGTCGTGGCGCCGAACGAACGTGGTATCACCGCCGATCTGGTGTTCCGGGCGCGCACTGCAGCCATTGAGGAACCAAAGCAGACGATCGTGCGCGATGGTCGACTGATGATGGACTACACGCGCCTCACGCAGTGGGGAACGTGGGAAGGAACAGTCACGATCGGCGATCGAACGGTTGTCGTCAACGCCGAATCAACCTTTGGTGTGCGTGATCGCTCGTGGGGCGTGCGCGGTGTCGGGGTGCAAGCGCCGACGAACTTCCCGCCGGCCGCTCCCGAAGTGTTCTGGCTTTGGGCTCCGCTCCATTTCGATGACGTCTGCACGCACCTTGCCTTGTTCGAACGCGCCGACGGAACGCGCTGGATGGAATCAGCACTTGTTGTGCCCGTACTCGAGACGGCCGATTCGCCCACATGGGGTGATGTGCCGAAGCCCGAGGAACTCGAAAGTGTCCGCTACGAGTTGCAGTGGCAAGTGGGCAAGCGCGAGATGGAAACGGCCGCACTTGAAGTAACGCATGCCGATGGCGTGGTCGATCGCATCGAATTCGAGCCGCTTTACACCTTCCGTATGCGCGGCATCGGCTACATGCATCCTCATTGGTCCCATGGTTCGGTGCACGGCCTGCTTGAGGTTGGAGGCGAGTCGATCGCACTCGCTGATTTCGATCCACTCGATCCAAGTTGCATTCACATTCAAACGTTGTGCAAGGTCCGGATGGGTTCGCGCGAGGGCATTGGTGTGCTCGAGCAGCTCGCATTCGGCCCTCATGCCCCAACAGGGCTAACTGGCATCGTCGACGGTTATCAGCCTCCGTCATGACTCATGCCTCTGCCTGACGGCGAGCATCGCCCCTGATGTGGTCACTACTCCGACGTAACCCGTCGTTTCGCAGACTGTTCTCCGCCCTAGTAGTCAGTTATGCGGGCGACTGGTTTGCAACTGTCGCGGCCATCGGTCTGCTGCTCGACGCAACGGGATCCGACCTTCTTGCTTCGCTGTTCTGGGTCGCCCAGAGCCTGCCGACCTTTGTGATGGGCCCCTTTGCCGGCACGGTGGCGGATCGGTTCGACCGCCGTCGGATTCTGATCGTGGTGTCGTTCGCCCAGTCGGCCACGGCGCTCCTGTTCCTGCTCGCCGGGGCGGGGCTGCCCTGGATGGTCTTCGTCGCCCAGGGCGGAATCACGCTGCTCGGTGCATTCTTTGGACCAGCGGCACAGGCTGGCGTCGCCAACATCGTCGACGAGGAAGATCTCGCCACGGCGACGGCGATGATAGCGGCGACGTGGGGGGCGATGCTCGCCGTTGGAGCTGCCCTCGGCGCCGGATTCACGGTCCTGTTCGGACGCAATGCCGCGTTCATTGCCGATGCCGCGAGCTTCTTCACCGCTGGCGTGTTGCTGCTCTCCATTCGCCGGTCGATGCAGGCAGCATCGCGAAGCGAGCAACGCTCGGAACGAATGCACCCGATCACCGACACCATTGAGGCGCTCCGTCATGCTCGTCGACATCCTGCGATCCTTGCGCTGTTCGGATCGCATATCGGCTTCGGGTTCGGTGCCGGAGTGGTCGGGCTGCTGGCTGTTCTTGCCACCGAGAAGTTCGACGGGGGAGACGGAGCCACGGGGCTTCTACTGGCGGGTCGGGGTCTGGGCGTATTGATTGGCCCCCTACTCATCCGTCGGCTCGTGGCGCGGGGTATCCATGGTGTGCTTCTCGCCTGCGGCCTTGCCGCCATCGGCTACGGAACGATGTATCTGGGCGTAGCCCTCGCTCCGTACCTGATCATTGCGGCGATCGGAGTGACGCTCGCCCACATGGGTGGTGGCGCCCAATGGGCGTTGACAACGTACGGACTTCAGTTACTGACACCGGATGCCCTGCGGGGCCGAATCTTCGCTGCTGATTTCGCGCTGGTCACCCTTGCGATGAGCCTGTCGCTCGGATTTGCCGGCTTGCTGGGTGGGATCATCGGGCCGTCGCTCACCATCGGAATCATCGCAATAGCGAGTCTGGTGTGGGGATGTGTATTTCTCGTCATCACGAGAAATCTGCGGGCCGATGCCGAAGCCGAAGCGGCTGTGGTTTCCGCAGATTCGGCCCGTGTGACGGAGCTTCCTTAAGCGGTAACCGCTCGAACCTCAACCGGAATGCCATTGAGTACGGCATTGCCCGAGAGCGGGTCGATCATCTCGGGGTCGGTGAGCAGATTCGAGTTCACGCCGGGCCGACGTGACGCGATCTCCGAGGCACTTCCGGGCCGGTCGTGGCCCCAACCGTGCGGAAGGCTCACCACACCTTTCGTGATTTGGTCGGTGATCTCCACGGGAGCGATGAGAGTGCCGACGTTCGAGGTGACGTGCGCGTCGCCCCCTTCGACGAGACCGAGACGGTTCGCATCATCGGGGTGCAGTTGCAGGGTGCACCGGAACTTGCCTTTGGCCAGAACATCGATGTTGTGCATCCACGAATTGTTTGAGCGGAGATGACGACGGCCGATCAGGACGAGTGCATCAGGATCGGAGAGCGGCCCGGAAAGTGAGGCGAGCAAACGTTCGAAGTCGGCGATGATCGCTGGATTCGCAAGTTCGATTGTTCCCGATTGTGTGCGCAACGCCGCAGGCAGGCGCGACGTGAGGGCCCCGAGGTCGATGCCATGCGGGGAGTTGTGCAATGCGTCAAGCGAAATGCCATCGGGAACAGCGCCAAACCAATCTCCGTAGGCGCCGGTTCGCATCATGACGTCGATGAGATGGTCGACTGTGGTCCGATCAGGATCGGCGGTGACGATGGCGCGAAGTTCATCAACGGTGCGATCGGCAATTGGTGAATCGCTGGCACTGATAGCGGCCTGCAGCGCGCCATCGAGCATCATCGCGTCAAGGACCGCCGGATCGCTGCCGGCCTCGGGACCGGTGGCGATGAGCGCGAGACGTCCGAGGATCTCGTGTTCTTGGGGCGAATCAGTTTCGAACAGCGGCCCAGACCATTCTGCAAAGTTGCGAACGGCGAGGCTGAAGAACGCCAAGTGGTAATCGCTGCGCTCGAGTGCGGAAGGCGGCGGCAGGATGACGTTTGCGTGACGCGTTGTCTCGTTTCGGTAGGGATCAACGCACACCATGAACTCGAGCTCGCTAAGTGCGGCGTCGAGTCGACCGGCGTGCGGAGTTGAGACGGCGGGGTTACCAGCCACGGTCACGAGAGCCCGCACTTGACCCTCGCCGGGAGTGAGGATCTCGTCGGCCATCGTGGCCACGGGAAACTCGCCTCGGATTTCTGGATAGTTCTTGACCCGGCTGTAGCGGCGACCGGTGACAAAACCCCGACCCTTTCCTTTACCGCGACCACTGTCGTGAGCGGGCAGGGGGAACATCGCGCCACCGGGAGTATCAAGATTGCCAGTCACGATGTTGATGACATCGACAGCCCACGACGCGAGTGTGCCGAACGCAACGGTGTGGGTTCCGATCCGTCCATAGACAGCGGCCGTGGGGGCGGCGGCAAGTTCGCGGGCGATGCGGCGAATCGTGTCGGCATCAATCCCGGTGATCGGGGCCACGATCTCGGGTGAGAACGGTTCTACAGCTTCGATCACCTCCGACATTCCTGAAGTCAGGGCGACAATCTGTCCGGTGTGGACGAGATCTTCCGCGAACAGGACGTGCAGAATCGCCACAAGAAGGTGAGCGTCGGTTCCGGGGCGAATCGCAATCCACTCATCGGAATTCTGCGCGGTTTTGGTGTTGCGGGGATCAACGGTGACGATGCGTCCGCCTCGCGCTCGGATCGCTTCCATGCGCCCCGGGAAATCCGGTGCGGTGCAGAGGCTCCCGTTCGATTCGTATGGGTTGGCGCCGAGCATGAACAGGTAATCGGTCCGGTCGAGATCGGGCACGGGCATAAGTAGCGGGTTGCCGAACAGGTAACCGCTCGACACGTGCTTCGGCATCTGGTCAACCGTGGACGCCGAGAAGACGTTCTTCGTTCCCAGCGCTTTGACCAGTGGCCCGTTGAAGATGACGGGGCCGAGAGAATGGACACTCGGGTTGCCGAGATACACCGCTACGGCATCGCGACCGTGGGTGTCGATGACACCGCGCAGCCCTTCTTCGACGACAGCCCACGCTTCGTCCCAGGTGACTTCTTCCCACGTCGCCGTCGCGAGATCATCGCCACGGCGAACTACGGGCATCCGGAGCCGATCGGGATCGGCGTGGAGTCGATGGAGCGCCGAACCCTTGGGGCAGATGAAGCCCTTAGAAAAGCTGTTGTCGCGATCGCCGCGGATCCGAACAACGGTTCCCTCGCGAACGGTGAGCTCAAGGCCGCAGGTCGCTTCGCACAGTGGACAGGATCGGTAGTGAAGCGTGTCGTTGTCGGCCATGATTCTCCATCCGGGGGAGGGGTTCGCTCAGGCATCGTAGGCTTTCGATCATGCGCGCGATCGTTCTAACTGAATATGGCGAAGTTGATGTTCTCCGGTTGACTGAAGTGCCTGAACCGGTCCCCGGTCCCGAAGAGGTCCTGATCGACATCGTTGCGACGGCACTCAACCGAGCCGATCTGCTGCAGCGCCGTGGGCTTTATCCGAGCCCGTTGCTCGCCGGATTCACTCCGCCTGCCCCGGAGATCCCAGGAATGGAGTTCGCGGGCAGGGTCGCTGCCCTTGGAGAGCGAGTCGGTGCATTGTCCGTCGGCGACGAGGTAATGGGGATAGTTGGCGGCGGTTCGTATGCCGAGAAATTGGTTGTTCACGAACACCAGGTGCTCCGAGTTCCGTCGACGGTGCCACTGTGCGACGCCGCGGCCATCCCCGAAGTGTGGATCACCGCATTCGATGCGTTGGTCGTCCAAGGAGGACTCACCTCTGGGCGGGTGGCGCTTGTCCACGCCGGGGCTTCGGGCGTCGGAACGGCGGCAATTCAGATCTGCAAAGCAATGGGCGCGCGTGTGATCGTCACGACATCAGCAAAGAAACTCGACGCGTGTCGGGCGCTCGGTGCTGACCTCGCCGTTGACTACGCGACCGAAGACTTTGTTGCTGCCGCGAATGCCTTCACCGGCGGTGTCGGTGTTGACGTGGTCTTAGATGTGATCGGCGGCGACTATGTCGACCGGAACATCGCAGCCATCCGTGTGGGTGGGACGATCGTTCAGGTTGGAACGATGGGTGGCGGTCGTACGGAAGTGAACATCGGGATGATGTTGCCGAAACGGGCAACGCTCATCGGGACGGTGCTGCGTTCACGTCCACTTGCGGAGAAGATCGCCATTAGTCGGCGCTTCGCCGCCGAGGTGTTGCCGCTGTTCGTCACGGGGCTGGTGCACCCGGTGATCGACTCTCGCTATTCGCTTGCCGAGATCGCCGCGGCCCATGCGTACATGGAGACCAATGCCAATGTCGGAAAGATCCTGATCGACGTTTAGCGCTCGCCGATGGGCACGTAGTTGCGCACATCGGAACCCACGTACAACTGACGGGGGCGGGCGATGCGAACGTTCTGATCGAGCATTTCGTTCCAGTGAGCGAGCCAACCCGAAACACGCGGGATGGCGAACAGCACCGTGAACATCTCCATCGGGAAGCCCATGGCCTGATAAATCAGACCCGAGTAGAAGTCGACGTTGGGGTAGAGCTTGCGGCTGACGAAGTACTCGTCGGCGAGGGCTGTCTCTTCGAGCTTGAGTGCGATGTCGAGCAACTTGTTCTTGCCTGTCACTTCGAACACGTCGTAGGCGATCTTCTTGATGATCGTGGCCCGCGGATCGAAGTTCTTGTAGACGCGGTGTCCGAAACCCTGAAGGAGACCCTTGCCAGCCTTCACGTCGGCGATGAACGGTTCGACATTGTCGATCGTGCCGATCTCCGTGAGCATTCGGATGACGGCTTCGTTCGCACCGCCGTGGCGGGGGCCATAGAGGGCAGCGGCAGCCGCTGCGGACGCCGAATACGGATCAGCGTGGGCGGAACCCACGACGCGCATGGCCGTGGTGGAGCAGTTCTGCTCGTGATCGGCGTGAAGGATGAACAGAACGTCGAGCGCACGGGAGAGGACGGGGTTTGCCTCGTAGCGGGGCTCGGCGACTTTCCACATCATGGAGAGGAAGTTGGAGGCGAAATCCATGCTGTTGTCCGGGTAGACGAACGGCATGCCAACGCTGTGACGGTGGGCGCCGGCGGCAATCGTCGGCATCTTCGCGATCAGGCGAATGATCTGCTTGTAACGGCTTTCCTCGTCAAAGATCTGCTTTGCATCCGGGTAGAACGTCGACAGTGCAGCAAGGGTCGAGACCAGGATTCCCATCGGATGGGCATCGTGGTGAAAGCCCTCCATGAAGCGCTTGCGAACGTTCTCGTGAATGAACGTGTGATACGTGATGTCGTGCTGCCAAGCGGCGTACTGCTCGGGAGTGGGCAGTTCGCCGTGGATAAGCAAGTAGGCAACTTCGAGATACGTGGAGCTCTCGGCAAGTTGTTCGATCGGATAACCGCGGTAGCGCAGGATGCCCGCTTCGCCGTCGAGATCGGTGATGGAGCTCGATGCTGCGGCAGTGGTGGAGAAGGACGGATCGTAGAACCAGATGCCGGGGAGCAACTTCGACCACTTTGCGGCGTCGACACCACCATTCTCGATGGGGATCTCGATCGACTGACCGGTTCGGTTGTCGGTGATTGTTACGCTCTCGCTCACAAAGGCTCCACTTGGGTGAAAAGTCGGCAGGAAGATGTCGACGAACATCTGCCGACTTCGGTGCGATTCACTCGCATACTAGTGGCCATAGCGAGGGGGCGATGCCGTCCGCGTGGCAGAAAGCCGAAGATCAGAGCGGCGTGTTGTCGTGTGAGCGCGGACCAAGTTTCTCGCGCTTGTTCTCGAGCACGGCGAGGGCCGCTGCGATTTCCCGGCGAGTGTCGGCCGGATCGATCACGGCGTCGATGAATCCCCTGTCCGCAGCGATATACGGGTTGAGGAGACGAGCCTCGTAGGCGGTTTCGAGTTCGAGTCGTTCCTCCGGGGTGGCCCGTCGGTGGAGGATCTCGACGGCACCTTTCGCTCCCATAACGGCGATCTCCGCCGAAGGCCAGGCCAGGGCGAGATCGTTGCCCATCTCCTTGGAATCCATGACGATGTACGCCCCGCCGTAGCTCTTTCGCAGCGTCACGTTGACACGCGGAACGGTGGCCCTCGCGTACGCAAACGCCATCTGGGCCCCGTGGCGGATCATTCCGCGCCATTCGAGATCCTTGCCCGGGTAGAAGCCGGGGGTGTCCACCAGCGTCACGAGGGGGATGTTGAACGCATCGCAGAACGCAACGAATCTGGCGCCCTTCTGGGAGGCGGGAATGTCAAGCGTGCCGGCGAGAGCACAGGGTTGGTTAGCGACGAAACCGATCGGGCGACCGCCGATGGAGGCGAACGCAGTAACGAGGTTGGAAGCCCATGCCGCCTTCTGCTCAAGGATCTCGCCGTCATCGGCAAGCGAGCGCATCACGGTACGGACGTCGTAGCTTCCGGTTGCCGTGGCCGGAATGATTGCGCCGGCCTCGGGGGTGAGTCGGTCAACCGGATCATCGGTCGGAATCTGCGGCGGCAGTTCGTCATTGTGCGACGGCAAATAATCGAACAGTGCGGCAACGGCTTCTCGTGCAGCGTCGTCATCAGCGACGACGACGCTGGCGACTCCCGTGTGTCGGGCGTGATTGGCGGCGCCACCGAGATCGACTGCTGCGATCGGAACGCCAGTGAACTGTCGGACCATGTGTGGTCCGCTGACAAACGCGTAGGCCTCTTGAGTCATGACGACGTGGTCGGCGAGGCCGAGCATGAGTGCAGGCCCGGATACCGCAGGTCCACTGACTGTTATGACGGTGGGGACGATGCCAGAACACGCGGTGAGGGCTTTGGCGGCCTGACCCCAGCCGTGCAACGCGGCAAGTCCCTCGCCGATGTCGGCGCCAGTGGAGGACAGTTCAACAACAACCGGCAGTCGTTCGGATAGAGCCGCGTGAGCCGCTTCAGCAATCGATTCGCCATCACGTGGAGAGAGGGCGCCGGCCTTCTCGGTCCGACCGATGCGAACACGCACGATGGACCGCAGTCCGTGAACCGTATCGATCGAGGTGATCTCTGCCCGCACGACGCCGGGTACCCGCGAGCGCAACTGCACGGTGTGACCCGTGGATGGTGGCGGAGGCGGGGGAGGAGTCATCAGAGAAGAAGTCGCACTGGGATGTTCGACAGTTGTCGTTCAGGACAGGCAGGAGATTCAGGACATTCGGGCAGGATGGATTCCCGGATGGCGGGAGGCCCGATCAGCGATGACTTCGCGGAGCACATCGCCGACAGCTCGGGCAGGAGTTGAGAGTAACCCCTTGCGGCGGGTGGCGAGGCCGACCGACCGTCCGGTGAGTCCCTCGATCGTCATGGTTCGCCAGTTACCTCCGAGCCAGAGCGGGATTGCGGTGGCCGGGACAATGGCGGCCCCGAAACCCTCGAAAACCATCGAGGTCATGAGGCGTGTGCCATCGATCTCTGCTTTGGCCACGAGTGAATATCCGCGCTCGGCCATCAGGGTTTCCAGCAGTCGCCGGAAAGGCCGGCTCGCCGGTTCAAGAATGAGGGGCATGCCGTCGAGGTCCGCGAGCGTGATGTCAGAGCGGTCCTGGAGAGGATGGCCCGCGGAGACAGCCAGTAGGCGGTCCTCTTCGAAGAGGAGTTCGATGGAGAAGCCGGGTTCGGTCACCGGCATCGTGACCACGGCCAGATCGATCTCGCCCGCTTCGAGTTGCACCATCAGCGCCGGCGTTGTTGCGTCGTGTACTTCGAGGCGTACAAGCGGATGGCGCTGGGCCACCTCCTCGACGAGGGTTGGGACGATCCAACGGGCGGTGGTTCCGATCAGCCCGATACGGACGAGTCCGGCGACCTGATCTCGAACCGAGGCGACGTCTGCGATGAGCGCATCGAGCTCGGCATGGATCCGACGAGTCCGCTCAACCACGACCGCTCCCTCGTCGGTGAGCGAACCAGTGGCGCGGTCGATGAGCACCACCCCTAGCTCCTTCTCCAGTCGAGCGACGTGGGCAGAGACGTTGGACTGCACCGTGTGCAGGGCACGGCCGGCCGAGGAGAAGCCTCCGTGGTCGACTACTGCGAGGAGTGAATTCAGCTGCCGAAGGTCCATCACAAATAATGATGGCATGAATCTTTAAGAACAGTTGGACCGATCGGTAACATTCGGGCACAATAAAGGGACAACGACGAATGCTCATGAATCAGATCCCCCTCTGAAGAGTGTTCGCTGATGAGTGTCGAGATTGTCCCCCCCCGACGATTTCCACTCGTGATCGGACCCGACTCTGCCCCCAGAGTCGGCTCCGGCTTTTTTGCCCCGGTTCCCATGTGGATCCCGATCTAGGGTCGGGCCGATGAAACGGGGAGCAGTCATCATCGAGGCCGCCATCAACGGGATCACGCAGAAATCGGTGAACCCGAACGTGCCGAGAACCGCCGACGAGATCGCTACCGATGCGCTCGCGACGTTTCAGGCCGGCGCATCGATCGTTCACAATCACATCTCGATGAACGGCGACCCAGCTGCCGTTGCTGAGGAATATCTGGCGTGCTGGCGACCAGTTCTCGCCGAGCGGCCCGATGTCCTGCTCTATCCGACCGCTAATGCGATCGATGGCCGTCTTGATCTTCGTCACCTTGAATTACTAGGCGCAACGGATCTACTGCGCCTGAGTCTCTGCGATCCCGGATCGGTCAATCTTGGTGGGGTTGGTCCCGACGGTGTTCCTGTCGGCGGATTCGTGTACTCGAACAGCTACGACAGCATCGCTGAGCAGTTGGAACTGTCGGCATCACAGCAACTTGGTCCAAGTCTCGCGATGTACGAACCTGGATTCCTGCGGACTGCTCTCGCGTGGTGGAAAGCGGGCCGGTTGCCGGCCGGGACCATGTTCAAGTTTTACCTGTCGACCGAGCGCGGTTACTTGGGTGCCCCGTTCGGACTGCCGGCCACGACGCTTGCGTTAGACGCGTATCTCGAGTTGCTCGGTGACTGTCCCGTTCCATGGGCGGTTTCTGTCGTTGGTGGTGACGTGGTCGAAACCGGGCTTGCCCGTTATGCCGTTGAACGCGGCGGACATATCCATCTCGGCCTCGAGTTCTTCGCAGGCGAACGCACGCCGACGAATGTCGAACTCGTCAACGAAGCAGTTGCGGTGTGCGATGCGATGGGAGTCGCTGTCGCAACCTGTGACGAGGCGGCCGAGATACTCGAACTTCCGCGCCGCTAAGCCCGGTGGTGTCGGTCAGACGCCCTGGCGCTGGCGGATGATGTTGAGTGCGCCGCCGGCCTTGAACCAGCCGATCTGCTCGTCGTTCATCGTCTGGATGCCTTCGAAGTCGATCGTCGTGCCGTCGGGCTTCACGATCTGGCACTTCACCGGAACGTCCGGAGTGAGATTGGCAAGGTCAAGAACGTTGATGCGATCGTCCTGCTCGATGAGGTCGTAGACCTTCGGATCGGCAAACACGAGCGGAAGCACACCCTGCTTCTTGAGGTTGGTCTCGTGGATGCGGGCGAAGCTGCGGGTGAGTACAACCTTCGCGCCGCGGTAGCGAGGCTCCATTGCGGCGTGCTCGCGCGACGAACCTTCGCCGTAGTTCTCGTCACCGATGGCGATCCAGCCCTGACCGGCCTGGTGATAGCTCTTGCCGATGTCGGGAAAGGACTTGGTGGTTCCGTCGAGTTGATCCTTGCCCTGACCGACCTCGTCAGTGAAGGCGTTGACGGCGCCGATGAACATGTTGCCCGAGATGTTCTCGAGATGGCCGCGGTACTTGAGCCACGGGCCGGCCGCCGAGATGTGATCGGTGGTGCACTTGCCCTTGGCCTTCATGAGGATGGGCAGATTGGTGAAGTCGTTGCCATCCCACGCATCGAAGGGCTCAAGAAGTTGGAGACGATCGGAGGTCGGGGAGACCTTCACAGAAACGCCTGAGTTGTCGGCCGGGGGAGCAATGAAACTGCTCTCGCCTGGCGTGAAGCCCTTTTCGGGAAGTTCCATACCGACCGGAATCGGGATCGAAACCTGTTCGCCCGACGCGTTCGTGAGCGTGTCGGTGATGGGATCGAAATCGACGCGACCGGCGAGCGCCATAGCCACGACGGTTTCGGGTGATGTGACAAACGCGAGCGTCGATGCGAGTCCGTCGTTGCGCTTCGGGAAGTTGCGGTTGTAGGAGGTGACGATGATGTTGGTGTCGCCTTCCTTCACATCACTACGCGACCACTGGCCGATGCACGGTCCGCACGCATTGGCGAGCACGGTGGCACCGATCTGTTCGAGATCAGCGAGAAGGCCGTCGCGCTCGATGGTGGCGCGAACTTGCTCGGAACCTGGGGTGACAAGGAGCGGCGTCTTGGCGCTGAGTCCGTTCTCCGCAGCGAAGCGGGCGATCGACGCGGCACGGCTGATGTCCTCGTACGAGGAGTTCGTGCACGATCCGATGAGAGCCGACGAGATTTCCATCGGCCAACCTTCGGCCTTGGCTTCGGCACCGAGTTCGCTCACCTTGCGAGCGCGGTCTGGGGTGTGCGGGCCATTGATGAGGGGCTCGAGGGTTGAGAGGTTGATCTCGATGACCTGATCGAAGTACTTCTCGGGGTTGGCGAGCACGTCGTCATCGGCACGCAGGTCAGCGGCAACGGCGTCGGCCGCTTCGGCTGCAGCAGCGCGGTCGGTGGACTTGAGATAGCGAGACATGGCCTCGTCGTAGGGGAACAGCGACGTGGTGGCGCCGATCTCCGCGCCCATGTTGCAGATCGTTGCTTTGCCGGTGCACGAGATGGAGTTTGCGCCGGGGCCGAAGTACTCGACGATGGCGCCTGTGCCGCCCTTGACGGTGAGGATGCGAGCGACCTCAAGGATGATGTCCTTGGGAGCCGACCACCCGGCGAGTTCACCGGTGAGTTTTACGCCGATGAGCTTGGGCCAGCGCACGTTGAACGGGTAGCCGGTCATGACGTCGACTGCATCGGCTCCACCGACACCGATGGCGATCATGCCGAGACCACCGGCGTTGGGGGTGTGGCTATCGGTGCCGATCATCATGCCGCCGGGGAATGCGTACTGCTCGAGAACGACCTGGTGAATGATGCCGGAACCGGGCTTCCAGAAGCCGATGCCGTACTTGGCCGAAACGGATTCGAGGAAGTCGTAAACCTCGGCGTTGACATCGTTGGCGACGGCGAGGTCGATGCGACCTTCGCTCTTTGCCTGGATCAGATGATCGCAGTGGACGGTCGACGGAACGGCCACCTCGGGCAGGCCGGCAGTCATGAACTGCAGAAGCGCCATCTGGGCGGTGGCATCCTGCATGGCGACGCGATCGGGATCGAGATCGGCGTAGCTACGGCCACGCTCGAGTTCCTGGTTCTGCGGATCGCGCAGATGGTTTACGAGAACCTTCTCGGCGAACGTGAGCGGGCGACCCAGGCGGGTGCGGCCAAGTTCGACTCGCTCGGCGAGTCGGCCGTAAACGGCGTTGATCAATTCGATCGGGGTGGTGGCGGAAACGGCCATGAGGAAACCTCTCGGAAGTCGGCGGACACGAACGGGTGCCCTTCGGCGTAGGGGTCCGAGTCTATGGCAACCGGATCGGCGCCGAAATGTGACAGGGAAGGGGATCGCAGCCGATGAGGTCAGGTGTTGTTGAGAGAACTCGTACCTGAGGAGGGCGTGGTCGTCGTAGTCGACAATCGATCAATCAGATCCTGCAAGAAGTTGGGGTTCTGGAGAACGAAGATCAGGTACACGATCGAGACGATCGTGCCGATGACGCCGAGGACGATTCCGGCTGTGGCGAGGCCGGTTCCCTTGGTCCAACCGCCGGATCGTTCGATGCGGGTGCGGGCTTTGTTGGCAAAGATGAGCGCCATCGGGCCGAGAATGATCCCGAGGTATCCGGCACAGGTGAGCGAGATAATTCCGACGACGAGCGAAGCGATCGCAAGTCCGTCGGTCTTCGGGCCCGACCACGGCGGGGCGACCGGTTGGCCTTGAGGAGCAAACGAGGTCGGGGGAACGAAAGGTGGTGGGGTCGGCGGAACGGTCGGCGGAGGCGTCGGGGCTGAACCGGGCCAGGCCGGATTCGACGACGGCGCCGGTGTGGGCGCGGGCGGTGCCGGAGTTGCTGCTGGCGCTGGTGTCCACGGAGATGCCGGGGGCGCTGGTGGAGCTGGAGGCGTTGGTGGTCGGACGCCGGGGCCAATCGGGTTTCCCCAAGGATCGCGGGGGACGTTGTTGTCGCCGGAGTCGCTCATAACGAACCCGAGGCTACCGGGACCGAGCCCAGCGCAGACCCAGAGCGCAAGCCCCGATGACGGCCACGGTCAGAATGAGGTCCGCAACAGACGGAGCGGCTGGCTCCTGCACCAACATCGCCGCCGCAGCCAGCGCGACGAGGCCCAGGTTGCGGATGATGTCGACGCTTGAGAGCGGAGCGGTTCCCGCCGCACCGAAGCACGCGCACGGAACTCTGACGCCGGCCCGCAGACGGCCGACGAGAAACGTGGTGAAAAAAGCGAGAGTGACGAGGGCAAAGAGTCCGCCGATCGACGGGACGATGACGAGGCCTGCTGCGATCGCGAGTTCGACGATGGGAACGAATCGGGCCATCGCGTCGGGTGCGGGCACGCCGAGCAGGTCGAACTCATCGGCTGTCGCCGCAACGTCGCGGAGTTTCGAAATGGCGGCAATGAAGAACGTGGCGGCGAGAAAGAGCGCTGCGAGGTATCCAATGCCTGCTGAGGTCACAGGTACATTCTCGCCGTAGTGTCGGCACATGCGTGGACGCTGCTCGCACATTTCGGATTTCGGACGATTGGCATCACGGGCAATCGTGCTCTCGGCAATGGCAGTAATGCTTGTCGTTGCCTCGGGATGCTCCTCAAGTGGCTCGGCGAAATCGACGCCAACGATTGCGCCAGACGCGACTCCGTTTCCGGTGGGGATCACGGCATTTGCCGTCACGGACACCACGCGATCGGTTCCTGCGACAAAGTCGCAGCCCGGCGCCCCGGAGCGGTTTCTGCAGGTACGGGTGTGGTACCCGGGGGTGGCTCCGTCGCTGGCTGAGGCAGTCGACGACGACTTCAATTCCATACCGAGTCCGACCCCGATGTTCGACGAAAATCCTGCGACGGCTTCAGGGCCGTTCCCTCTCATCGTTCTCGCTCACGATCTTGGATCAACGCCGGCGCTTTACGGTGACCTCGCGGCAGCGTGGGCTGCTGCCGGCTTTGTCGTAGCGGCACCGAGCTTCCCTTTAAGCGATTCCTACGCGCCGGGAGGCCCCGACGGAAGTGATTCCATCAATCAGCCGGGGGATGTTCGCGCGGTGATTGATCGGATACTCGAGTTGTCTGAAGCCAACGATGGCGGAATCCTTGCCGGGATGGTCGATTCGTCCTCGATAGGGATGGTCGGTCATGGCGTGGGCGCGGGCACAGCTGCGGCGTTGTTTACGAACCCGTGTTGCCGCGATGAGCGAATTGACGCGGTGATCGCAATGTCACTGGGGACTAACGACTACATGAGCGGCGCGGTTGAGTGGCCACAGAATCGACCATTGCTCGTCGTTTATGGCGATGCCGATGTCGAATCGCCAAAGATGCTGAGCGATGACATGTTCGCCGAGGCGCGTGCTCCGAAAGGGTTACTGACTCTTCGCGGCGCCGATCGGGATTCCTACATCGTGCGATCATCACGCGCATTTGCGGTCACCTCGGCGACGACAACAGATTTCTGGCGCATCTATCTCGACGGTGCACCGGGCGAGGTCGGTGCGAATTCGAGTGACTACGTTCCCGATGTTGCGACGCTGACGTTCATCCTCGGGTGAGACTGACCAAATACGAAATCAAACCTCGGGCCAGTTGCGCTTTCCGTTGCGGGTGCGCTTGCGATCATCGAGTGACCATGACCGGCGCCACGAACCCGAATCGGGACCCTGAAGCGATGGGGTCTCGCCTGCTGCCGCGCGCCGGCGGGCCTGCCACCAGTCGGTTGCTGATTCATCAGCGAGAGCGGCGACCGCTTCCTCGATGCGGATGGCGAGGTGTCGTGAATCTTCACCCTCGTTGGGCATGATGGGCTTACCGAACGTGACCGACGTGGGATGCAGACGGGGAATGTTCTTGCCCTTGCGGAGCACCTTGCCGGTTCCCTCAAGATGCACGGGAACGACAGGAACGTTGCATCGAAGCGAGAGGTATGCGGCGCCGCCACGGAACTGCTGACCCCAACCATCGGGGGAGCGCCCGCCTTCGGGGAAGATCAGCATGCTCCAACCGTCATCGAGAAGTACTGCGGCCTGGTCGGCGGAGTTGCGGGTGACCTTCGTGCGTTCAATCGGTATGGCGCCGATGACCAGCGCGGAAAGCGTGGAGGTGATCTGGTTGCCGAAGAAGTAATCGGCGGCGGCACCGATAAAGAGGTGATGGCGCCACGGTTCCGGAATGACCGACAACATCAACGGAGTGTCGATGTGGCTGTGATGGTTCGCAGCGAAGACAACCGGACCTTCAATGTCAGTGAGACGGTCGTCGCCGTAAACCGTCGGAGTGGCGACGATGTCGATGATCGGCCGGACCAGACCTTCGACAAGCAGCACGCGTGCGGCGCGGGCCGGATACGAACGAGCCCAGTCGGTGTCGTAATTGGCACCGACCTTGCTCTCCTTGGCGAGAACCTTCACGCCGTTCGGCACGGTGGGCTCGGTGACGAGGGTCTTCACGATTCGGCCAATGGATCCGCCTCGACGGACGACAGAGTTCCCCACAGTGCGGTTGACGGGAAGCCTTTTGAGAAGCTTTATCGCCTGCTTGCGGGTGATCGGCATTCGTGAAGGTGTTGCGTTGCTCATGTCAGTGCCCTCAGGAGACGTCGGCCATGAGGATCGGCGGGTTGTGAAGATGGGTGATCGTGGCGTCGCGTCCGACGACGTCACTGGCCATCTCGAGTGCGTCTTGCAGCGTCGATGCCGGCTTGAAGCCGAGACGACGAACAGCGCGCACATCACCACCCACGATGATGACCTCGCCGACATGCTGCAACGCATGCGAGCACCAGTACCACATGTAAAACGGATGCACACCGTGATAGGCGTAGCTCGTGCGGTAGAGGTGTCGGTACCACTCGTCCTCGGCGAACGACTTCTCGAACTCCGCTTCGATTCGGAGCGGATCTGTCGTAACTGACAGGACCTGCTCGAAGAAGTCGATGTAACTCGGATGATGGACGGGATGGAATTCCCACGGCGTCGGATGACTCATGATGACGACGCCGCCCTCGCGTACCGGGGGCTTGCCGCGGTAGAGGTTGAAGAAGTATCCGAGCCCGAGACACGCAACGAGGATCGGATTAAGGATCGAGTTGACGTTGTACGGGCTGATGTACGGGAGGCCCATCGTGAGGATGTCCGTCTGTCCCTCAACCTGAACGAGGTGCTGCTTGTAGACGTTCTCGGTGGTGAGCTTGTGCACCGCTTCGACCTCACCGGCTTGCACCGACGTCATGGCGTGCGGAGCTTGCCAACCCTGGAAGATCGAACGCTTCGTGCGCGACGGCATCAGGTCCAGGGCGGTCTTCATGCCGGCCATCGTGACGCGGTCCTTGAGTGACCATTCCCATTCACGCTTCTGCAGAACGCTCATCGGACCTTCGGTGCCGAACACGTTGTTGTTCATCGTGGTCTCGATCTGGAAAACCTTGATGCCGGAATCGCGCAGCACCTTGCCCATGCGCCAGTTGGCGGAATGGAGTTCGGATTTGTGCTGATCCATGAACGACTTCGAGTGCTGCATCGTGCGCACGTTGTGATGATGACGAAGTGAGCGATAGCTCGCCAGGCCAGTGGCGGTTGACTTCCAGCCGCCGTCCATCGACACGAGGTTGATGTTCACGTAAATGATGAGATCGCTGTCGGCGGCGCGCTTGTTGATCTCGACTTCTTCGCCCTTTTCGGTCGAACCGATGTAAAGGAGATTGTCGGGATCTTCGGCATCGTGGTTGATCAGTCGACCATCAGGAGCGAATGCGTCGTAAACGCGATCGCCGACGGCGTGACGAAGTTCAGCCTCGGTCATGCGACGGTGCAGCGCGAGCGCGGCGATGAGCATGACGTCGTCGACACCGGCAGCAGCGGCGAGATCGAGGACAGCCTCGATGACGCGCTGGCGAATGTCGGGGCGCTTCATTGGGGGCAATGGCAGTGAGATGTCGTCGAACGCGATGGTGAGCTTCATGCCGGGCTTGAGAAGCGCGGTGAGCGGCTCGCTATCCCCAATCGGGTTGATCAGCGCGTCGCGGATTGCCGCGTCGGGGTTCTTGAGCGCCTCGATTGGCTCCGACGGGTAGATCACGCGGCTTCGGCCTGCGGGCAGGCGTTCCAGCCGGAATCCTTCACCGTGGTGAAAGAGAATTGGTGGTGTCGAGCGATCGACATCGAGGACGAAACCTGGTCTAGGCACGATTGCGTTCCTTTTCATCACGGAGGTCAAAGGCGATGCGAACAGCACCTCGGACACCTGAGGCCGACGCGTGTGCGAGGGCTTGTTCATGGCTGGAGAGCGGATAGACAGCGGACACAAGACGTCCGAGATCGGCAGCTTCGACTAGTTCGAAGGCCAAATCGAAGGTGCGACGACGCGAACCGTCGAGAAGGGTTTCGGTTCCGTAGGCGTACGAACCCGAAAGCGTGATCTCGCGCTGCCAGAGGCCGGTGAGATCGACGGACACATGACCCGGCATCCCGACGAGTGTGATGCGACCCTTCGGACGCACGACACCGAGGGCTTCGGTGATGCTTTCTTGCGAACCCACACAATCGATCACGTGATCGGCACCACCGGCGAGGCGGATGATGTCTCCGTCGCCGAGCGCGAGCGATTTGCTTGCCCGGCGAACCGAACGAGTGAGTTCATTGGGCGACACAACGATGTCGGCGCCGAACTCTGTTGCGAGTTCGCGTTGATGTGGGTGTTTGGCGACCGCAAGGATTGTGCAGGGGCGACCGAAGCGACGCAGGGCGGCGATGGTGAGCAGACCCAAGGTGCCGGAACCGAGCACGACAACAAGGTCGCCTTCGGCCACATCGGCGATGAGCGCCCCGTGCACGGCACACGCGGTGGGCTCGACCATGACGGCCGCTTCGTCGGTCCAGGATTCGGGAACGGGATGCAATTGGCTGACATGAGCGACCATGCGTGTGGACCAGCCGCCACCCGTGGAACAGCAGAACCCTGTCTGTAATCCGGGTTCGAGGGCACCAAAGGCGATGCGCTCGCAGTTGCCGAGATCGCCACGTTCGCATGCTGCACATACCGGGTCGATGCCCCGAGTAACGCAACCGAGCACGGGTTCGACAACCACACGGCCAGCAGGAATGTTGCCGACGGGCTCACGCAGGTCGGCAACGATCTCGTGGCCGGGAACGAAGGGAAACGAAACGATCGGCTCGAAGTAGCGCGTGCTCTGTGCGTTGATGGTGGCGAGATCGGAACCGCAGATGCCGGAAAGGCGGGGAAGGATCTCGACCCAGTCGGCGCCGGGAAGTTTCGGAGCATCGATTGAGCGCAGACGCAAAGGACCGACCTTGGCGCCGCTGCCGCCAAGGCGACTAGCGATGGTCGCAGCCGCGAAGCGTGGGATGTTCCGTTCGAAACGGAGCGCTCTCATGCTGTGCCTCCGGGAACGAGAGGATTGGAAAGACCGCCGTTGCGGCCCCGACGAGGCCCGATCGGTACGAGCGTGCGGGCCGAGCCTGGCGACTTCGAGAACTGTTCGACGAGCCAACCGCGTTTACGGGCGAGTGCTGCGAGTCGCATTTCCGGATTCACGGCAACGGGGAATCCGACGGCTTCGAGCATCGGTAGATCGGAGGTCGAATCGGCGTAGGCAACTGTTTCGGCGAGATCGAGTCCGTGCAGCGCGGCGTAGTCCATCAACACCTGAGCCCGGCTCTCACCAGTCGGCGGAACATTGGCCAGCTCACCGTTGTAGGTGCCACCGCTTGTGTTCATCTCGGTTGCAATGATGTCGTCGAAGAGGGGTTCAAGGGGCTTGACGACAAAGTCGAGTGCGCCAGTGATCAACACCGTGCGATGACCGGCTGCTTTGTGGGCACGAACGCGTCTGATCGCCGCGGGGAATGACTTGGCGAGGATGAGTCGACTGAACATTTCGGCCGAATCCTCGGCGATCTGGTCGATCGGGGCACCGTCGTAGCGGCGGTAGAACATGCGCAGGAAATCGCTGCGGTCCTTGCGATCGAGCGAGAGCAGTGAGGGTCCCTCGGCCAGAAGCGAGGCGACGAAACGAATGCGCTCGTCGCGCGGCATACGGCGGGTTGCGATGAACGCGTAGCTCGATACGACGTTCGACGCGATGAGGGTGTTCTCGAGATCGAATGCGGCGAGCTGACGTTCAGGTGCGAGTACCTGCTCGCGCAGACGAGTCGAACGCGACGTTCCGACCTTGCCTCCGGGCGTCGTACGCACGCGGGCGGCCTTGACGACCGACGGCAGATGGATCTCCTCAACGAAGTAGTCCCAGTCGATGACGCGGGGATCGAAGCAGAAGTCCCGCTGGTCCTCCGCACTGTGCGCATCCCACATGGCGATGAGGCGATCGAGACCGTAAACGGCCTCACACTCGGCGTACGCGCCGTAGAGCTCGACATACCCGAGGGCTCGTTCGGCTTCTTCGCGTTTCGCTTCGATGGATGCGCCCCACTGTGCCTGTGCACCGCGCAACGGCAGAGCCGAGAGCACGCTCTCGACGCGTTCGAGACCGGACTTTGCCCGCTGCAACTGGGTCTGAACACTGCCGCGACCAGGGAATGACCACGTGGGCACCATGATCGGCTGGCCCTTGGTGTCATAGAGCGGATGCAGCTGGAACCATGCGCTGATGAGATCGACGAGTCGGCGATAGCGCAGGGGATTCTGCGATCCGGAGGCGACCTGCACGACCTCGGGCTTTTCTTCTGGCCCTTTAGCGGCAACGGCGATGATGGCGGCCGACACGAGATCGACAGGAATGACGTCGACGATGCCTTCGGGGATGCCAGGGAATTCCTTGAGCAGACCGCGTGCGTAACTGATGATGACCGGCTCGGCCATCCGGAAGCCGCGAATCCAACCGGGAACTGGTTCAGCGAGTGCCGACTCAATAATCGACGGCCGCACAATGCTGACAGGCACGTTGCCCCGGTTCTCGACCAGTGCTCGTTCGCCGAGCGCTTTTGTGTAGGCGTATGCATCGGGCCAACCGAGCGAAGCGGCGCGGGCACGGCCAGCTTCGACCATGCGATCGGCGACCCAGCGGGTGCGCCATTGTTCGGTTTTGTCGGCGAGAAGGGGAGTGCCGGCGGCGCCGAGTTCGCGACGGGCCCGCTCGCGGAATTCCTTGAGCTTCTCGGGTGTGCGGCTGTCGGCGTCGGCATCACGACGGGCACGGCGGGCGCCCTCAACTTCTCCGCGCCAGGGGACATCAATGAAGAAGGGACTCTCATCAACGAGCTGCTCGGGAGCAGCGCCGCGGCGATTACCAGCGACGTAACAGGTCGAGACGGCAACGAGATGAGGTGTGATGCCGAGGTCCTGACACGTGAGTGCAATACGGGTTGGGCCGAGAAGATTGACCTCAACGGCCGAGTCAAGGGGGGAATCGAAGCTCACGGTGGCGGCAGAGTGAATGATGATGTCGCAACTGGCGAGCACCGCACGGCCGGCTTCGTCGAGACCGAGACCATCGCGGCCGACATCGCCGGCAACTGACGTGACGCGGCGTTCGACCATCTCGGCGAATCCCTCAGCACCGAGTTCGGCCCGCAGGCGGTCGAAGGCGTCGTTCTTAAAGATCTCGCGCTTCACGCGCTGTTCGACGCTCGAGCGTTTGCCGGCGCGCACCAGCAACACAACTTCACACTCGGGCACCGAACGCAGGAGTCGCTCGAGCAGGTTGGTGCCGAGGAACCCGGTGGTGCCGGTGATGAACAGACGCTTGCCGGCGAGAGATTCACGAATCACGGACGAATGTTTACCACTTGGTAAGTGAATCGTCTACCATGGTCCTCATGGCCGCCCCTGTTTCCATTCCCCCCATGGCATCGGAGCCGCGGGTACGGCCTCGCTCAGGGGCCGAAACAGGGCCCCGCAAGCCGGGTAAACGGGCGGCGCAGACCAAAGCGACCGAGGATCGGATCCTCAACGAAGCCCTCAATTCCTTCGGCACGGACGGATTCGATGCGACATCGCTCGATCAGATCGCCGCTGAACTTGGGGTGTCGAAGCAGGCGATCTTGTACCACTACCCCTCGAAGGTCGCCCTTCTTGATGCCGTCATCGATCGGGCCTGCCTTGATCTGATCATCGCCTTCGACGGCGCCCTAAACGAGGCCGGTACCGGTTGGGACCGCATCGAGTCGCTCGTGCGAGCGGTCTTTCGCGTCGCGCTGCGTCGCCCGGAGTTGCTCGGTCTGATTCGTGAAGTGAGTCGCTTGGGTGGCAATGCCGCCATTCGTGTGTCGACTGACCTTGAACCATTTGTGGAACGCGCCCGCGACTATTTCTCGCGCGAGATGGACGCCGGTCGCATTCGGCGTTGCGATCCGGGTCTGCTTCTCGTGTCTGCATACTCCACCGTCCTCGGCGTCGCAACTGAAGCCGAGGTGCTGCGCGCCGTTGGAGTCGAACCGACATTGCGCTCGACGGTCATCCGTCGTCGCGAGTTGTTGGCCTTCCTGCGTGCCGCAATGGTCGCGACTCCGTAGAACGCGACTCAGCTCGGGCGGGTCCGTGCGGCGAGATCGTGCCGCTCGATGGCGAGGCCGACCAGCTCGTCGATCAGAGCTCGGTACGGAAGACCGGATGCCTGCCACATCTGCGGATACATGGAGATCGGTGTGAACCCGGGAATCGTGTTGATCTCGTTGAGCAATAGGCCACGGCCGCCTTCCTCAAAGAGGAAGTCGACGCGGGCAAAGCCCTCGGCCCGGTAGGCACGAAACACCCGACAGGCGAAGTCACGGACCTGTTCGGTCAGGTCGTCATTGAGCGGAGCAGGTATGAGGAGCTGCGCTGTGCCATCGGTGTATTTGTCGTTGTAATCGTAAAACTCGGCGCCAGCGATGATCTCGCCAGGAACCGATGCTCGTGGCGATGTGGTGTGCCCGAGAACAGCGACTTCGATCTCGCGAGCGACGACGCCTTCTTCGACAACGAGCCAGTCGTCATGTTGAAGTGCAGCGTCGATTGCTTGGCGCAATGTCGTGCGGTCATCAACTTTTGAAATGCCGATCGACGAACCCATGTTGGCGGGCTTGACGAACATGGGGAATCCCAGTTCCTTTGCGAGCCCGTCAAGAAACTCGTCGCCTGCCGGTGAATCGGGGACCTCGCTGCGATGCAGTCCGCGCCACGCTGTCTGGGCAAACCCGTGGGCGGCAGCGAGATGCTTGGCGGCAACTTTGTCCATTGACATTGATGAGCCGAGGACGCCGGAACCGACGTAGGCGACGCCGGCCACTTCGAGCAGGCCTTGGACAGTTCCGTCTTCGCCCATGGGGCCATGGAGCAGAGGCATTACGACGACGGGACCATCGGTCTGGTCGAGAACGTCGAATGGATTGACGACCGGTCCTTCGACGGCGAGCGATTCGGGAAGGAAATCGGTGCCTCTAGCTAGAGCAGCGATGGCTGCGTCAGCGCGAACCCAGCGACCATCGCGGCCGATACCAATGGGAAGGAGGTCATACCGCTCCGGATCGGCGGCAGCGAGAACGTGACGGGCTGTCACCCGAGAGACATCGTGTTCGGCGGATTGGCCACCGAAAAGCACAACGAGTCGTAAACGTTTGGAACCGGCCATGAACCGACCGTAGTCGGGGGCGCCCGTTCAATCGATCACACACCGGTATGTTTGGGGAGTGATATTCCTCGCTTCTGACATCGCCGCTGCTGTCGGGGGCACTCTTGTCGGCGTGGACGTCGAAATCGACGGTGCCGCGATCGATTCGCGCATCCTCGTCCCCGGTCAACTGTTCGTGCCGGTCCGCGGCGAACGTGATGGGCACGAGTTCCTCGCTTCCGCCGTTGCCTCCGGAGCGGGCGCCGTCCTGACTTCGCAAGGAGCGTTTGAGGGCGCCCCATCGATCGAGGTCGCCGACGTCGAGGCAGCGTTCTCGGCCCTCGGAGCACTAGCCCGTGATCGACTTCCCGATCGGGTGGTGGGAATCACTGGTTCGGTGGGCAAGACCTCAGCGAAGGACCTCGCGGCAGCAATCTTGTCGCGACAGCTTGTTGTGACCGCCAGTGAGAAAAGCTTCAACAACGAACTTGGTGTTCCGTTGACTCTTGTCAACGCAGTTTCTGACACGCAGATCGCCGTGATCGAGATGGGTTCGCGCGGCGTCGGGCATATCGACGACCTATGCGCGATCGCTCGCCCGACTATCGCTGTTGTCACTGCAGTTGAACTGGCGCACTCGGAGTTCATGGGTGGCCTTGACGACATTGCCCGAGCAAAGGGTGAACTGATCGAAGCTCTTCCTGGTTCTGGAGTGGCGATCCTGAACGCTGACAACACTCATGTCGCCGCCATGGCGTCGCGCACGTCAGCCCGAACGCTGTTCTTCGGAATCGGTTCGGGCGATGTTCGTGCTGCGAACATCGTCATTGATGATGAATTGCGAGCGTCGTTCCGTCTCGAAACCGAGTGGGGATCGACAGACGTTCGGCTTGCTGTCCGCGGTCATCATCACATTGGTAACGCACTCGCGGCTGCGGCTATCGCTCTCGTGAACGACATCCCATTGGAGGACGTGGCTTTCGGGCTGGAACAAGGGGCAATCTCACCGTGGCGGATGGACCTGCAGGTCGCGCCATCCGGTGCGCGCATCCTTAACGATTCATATAACGCCGGGCCGGCGTCGATGGCCGCTGCGTTGCGATCCGTCGCGCACCTGTCGGCAGTGCGTCACTTGGCTGTGCTCGGTCCGATGGCAGAACTGGGGGATCACAGCGAGGCTGCGCACCGGGACGTTGCCGCGTTGGCCGCAGAACTCGGCATTCGCCTGATCGCTTTCGGAACCAATGCCTATGGCACAGAACCCGTGGACTCGATTGAGGGGGCGATCATCGCACTCGGTGAACTTGGTCCCTCTGATGCGGTACTGGTGAAGGGCAGTCGGATCGCAGGCCTCGAACGGCTTGCGGCGGCGTTGCTCAACGTCTGAGCAACTGTCTGATGCCGGTGCGCTGCTCGGGCATGCGCAGATCGGCGAAGACGGCAAGAAAGAGTGCGAAGGCGGCGCCGAAGTACACGACGGCGCCGACAGATGTGCGCGTGACGACCCAACCGGCGATAAGTCCGCTCACCGGGACAGTTCCACCGAAGCTCATCATCCACACCGCGCTTACGCGACCGCGGATGTTGTGATCGAGGCGCGACTGAAAGACGGTCGCGAGCGATGTGACGGTGGCGAAGTAGCAGAAACCGAGAATGAATCCGACAGGGAACGCAGGGATCGGGCCTTTGACGGAATTGAAAACAGCGAGGCTGATGCCGAAACCGACGAAGGACACCCTGACGAGCGATGTCAGGTTGCGTCCGGAGAAGAACGTGCCGATTGAGAGCGCACCGACGACAGCACCAAGTCCGAACGTTGCGTAGAGAAGGCCATAGAGGGTGCTCTTCGTGGCGACTCCCATGTGCTCGGAGACGAGAACGGGAAAGACGACGACGAACGGCATGCAGAACATGGAGAACAGGAACACGGTCGAAACAGCTCGTAAGACAACGGGATCACGCCGAACGAACCGAAACCCGCCGAGGATCTTTTCCAGACCACTCTCGCCCTGGATCTTCTCAACCTTCGGAACCTGCACCCACGTGATGCCAATCATGATGAAGACGTACGTGGCGGCGTTGGCGACAAAGACCCACGACGCGCCGATGAACACGTAGAGGACACCGCCGATGGCAGGACCGATCACTCGCGACACGTTCATGCTCACGGAGTTGAGTGAAATCGCCCCGGCGAGGTCCTTCTTGGGAACAAGCGACGGAGTGACCGCTAGGAACACAGGGCCCTGCAGTGCGGCGCCGATGCCGACTGCGCCTACAGCAGCAAGGAGGGCCGGCTCGGAGAAGTCGGTCGTTCGCACGATCCAGGCGATGGCGAGCGAAGCGATCATCTGCTCAAGCGAAAGCCAAATGATGAGTTTCTTGCGATCGAACATGTCGGCGATCGCGCCACCAAATGTTGCGAAGAGCAATTGAGGAACCAGGTTGAAGAAGCCGACGAGGCTGACAAGCCATGCACTTCTGGTCACCGAATAGACGTAAGCGGCGAGAATCACGTTCTGCATCCACGTGCCGATGCCGGAACCGAGCATGGCCAACCACATCGTGCGGAAGTTCCGGTTGGCGAGAACAGTTCGGACTGATCCGGGCTCAAAGACGCGGTCGCCGTCCACAAGGGCCTCTTCGGCCTCTTCGAGGACAAAGTCCTCTGGTTCGTCAGCGTTGGTCATGGAACTCCGACAGTACGGCGCTGCAGGGCCCGCCTACGAACCGGGATCTCAGCGCTGTCGGACGTGTGCCGTGGCCATACCAGGGAGATGGGCCATCTGGCACTTACACCAGCCGATCGAGTTCCATATGTTGTGCGACATGTCGGAGCGACAGATAACGGAATGGTTAAGCAGCGGCGATGCCGCCGAGTTGTTAGGCATCGGAACGCGCACGCTCTACCGATTCATCGACGAGGGTCGTCTGCCCGCGTACCGGTTTGGTCGGGTTATTCGTCTGCAGCGTCACGAGGTCGAATCGTTTGTCTCGTCATGCCGTATCGAACCGGGTTCGCTGGATCATCTCCATCCGGAGGTGATGGCCGTCAGGATCTAGCCGACCGCTTCGAGGGTGATTTAGACGTCAGCGTCGCCACTTATCTCAGCACTAGAACTTCCTGTCTGCAGTGAATGAACCCGGCTGGGGCAGAGTCATCCGGCCCGCCTCTAGGCTGTCTCCACATGCCTGAAACCACTGTTGTCGTCCACGTCCCCGGAAATCACCTGATGACCGGCCTGCTCGGTTCCCGGGACGAATTGCTGCGCTTGGTCGAAGACGCGTTTCCAGATTCCGTCGTACACGTCCGTGGCAACGAGATCAACGTCTCCGGCCCGGCCGCTGAACTGGTCGGTCGACTTTTCGAGGAACTTGTTGTTCTGCTCCAGCAAGGTCAGGTTCTTGAACCAGTGGCGGTGCGACGAAGCATCGACATGGTCAAGGCCGACGAGCGTCCATCGGAAGTGCTGACCACGGACGTCCTGCGCAGCTCTCGTGGGCGGATGGTCCGACCGAAGACGAGTGGTCAGAAGCGCTACATCGAGGCGATCAAGAACAACATCGTGACCTTCGGCGTCGGTCCGGCTGGCACGGGCAAGAGCTGGCTCGCCGTGGCAATGGCGGTTCAGGCTCTGCAGGCCAAAGAGGTGGATCGCATCATCCTCACTCGCCCGGCGGTCGAAGCTGGCGAGCGTCTTGGTTTCCTCCCGGGCGACATGATGGCGAAGGTTGACCCGTACCTGCGGCCGCTTTATGACGCGCTGTACGACATGGTGGAAGCCGAAGGAGCACAGCGCTTGCTCGAGCGCGGCACTGTCGAGGTTGCGCCGCTTGCGTTCATGCGAGGTCGCACACTCAACGGAAGCTTCATCATCCTCGACGAGGCCCAGAACACGACGCCGGAGCAGATGAAGATGTTCCTCACCCGAATCGGGTTCGGTTCGAAGGTGGTCATCACGGGCGATACGACGCAGGTCGACATTCAGGGTGGTCGCAGCGGTCTGCTCGGACTCGAACCGATTCTGAGCGACATCGAGGGATTGGCCTGGGTGAAGCTCACTGCCGCCGACGTTGTCCGCCATCGCATCGTTCAGGACATCGTGACTGCCTACGAAAACGCAGCCGAGACCAAGCAGCGTTCGAATGGCTGAGCCGCCTCGCACTCGCCGTCAACGTCGTCGCGGGCCATCCGACGGCGATGTGACTGTGTTCGTCTCCGACGAGCAGAACGTTGCTGCTGTTAAACCAGGCCGCTGGCAAGAGCTCGCATTAGCCGTACTTTTCGACGAAGGAGTCGAAGGTGAGTGCGAGATGTCGGTTCTGTTTGTCGACGAACTCACGATGACCGATCTCAACAATCGATTCATGGGTCATGAAGGACCGACCGACGTGCTGTCGTTTCCGATCGACGGTGATCCGACCCCTCCGGGTCGTTGGCCCGACGATGGTGGTCCCGGACCAGATCGCGCCGATGACACGCCTGACGACTTGCCGCTGCTACTCGGCGATGTCGTGATTTGCCCGGCGGTCGCCAGCCGGAACGCCCCTGAACACGCCGGCTCGTTCGATGACGAGATCGCACTGCTGGTTGTTCACGGAATCTTGCATCTGATGGGAATGGATCATGCGGTGGAAGCGGAGCGCAATGCCATGCAGACCCGAGAGCGTGAGCTGCTTTCCGCTCATTACGGACCATTGACCAGCGACCCGTGGGCTGCTGCCGCCGCCGCGGAAGCTTCTGAAGGCGCCGCGGCGACCTCTGCTAATCCGATGACCGAACCTGAAGCCGGTTAGTCACGTGCGCTCTGGTCTAATCCTCGCTGAAATCGGTAGTACCGAAATAGGTCTCATCGTCGCTGTTGCTGTTCTGCTCCTTATCTCCGCTGTGCTCGTGATGGCCGAGGTCGCCCTCAACCGTCTGACGATCACACGGGCGCAGACGCTCGCAGAGAAGGGCGGTTGGGGGACGAAGCACATCGTCGAACTGGCCAGTCGTCCTGAGCACTATCTCAACACGGTCATGTTCTCGATGTTGGCCTGCCAACTGGTGCAGGCGACTCTCGTTGGCGTTCTTGCCGATCGACTCTTCGGTGGTTGGGGCCTTGTGATCGCGGCTGCGGTGAACGTCGTGATCGTCTTCGTTGTTGGTGTGGCCGTTCCCCGTACATGGGCGATCGAACATCCCGACCGTGCGTCACTCTCGTCGGTCATCCCTGTCCGACTTCTGGCGGCAGTGTTTCCTCTCCGGTTCCTGGTGCGCGGACTCATCGGTGTCGCGAACGTCATTCTTCCCGGCAAGGGTCTGAAGGAAGGCCCGTTCGTCTCCGAGGAAGACTTTCTTGCCATTGCTGACAAGGCCTTGAGCGATGACGTGATCGAGGCTGAAGAACGCGAACTCATCGAGCAGGTGATCGAGTTCGGCGACACGATCTGTCGCGAGGTCATGGTTCCGCGTCCCGACATGTTGACGGCGCAGTCAGACGAGTTCATCTCCGATGCAATGGAGATCGCGCTCAACGCCGGCCGCAGTCGTCTTCCAATCTGTGGCGATGGGATCGACGACATCGTCGGCATCGCATACGTGAAGGACATGATGCGCGCCGAGCGCAGCGGCCGCGGAAGGGATCGCGTGTCACGCATCTCTCGTACGGCGTATTTTGTGCCGGAAACGAAACGGATTGCCGAGTTGCTGCCGGAGATGCAGGCACGCAAGACGCACATGGCAGTGGTCGTTGACGAGTACGGCGGTGTTGCCGGTCTCGTGACTCTCGAGGATCTCATTGAGGAACTGATCGGCGAGATCGTCGACGAGTTCGACCGCGAAGATCCGATGATCGAACATCTTCCGAATGGCGTGGTCCGGGTCCAGGCCCGGATGGCGATCGATGAAGTCGGAGATCTCCTCGATGCAGAACTTCCGGAAGGGGACTGGGACACAATCGGTGGACTCATGTTCCATCTGCTCGGACATGTCCCTTATGAAGGTGAAACCACCGAGGCCCACGGGTTTCGGCTGCGGGCTGAACGAGTGCAGGGCCGTCGCATCGGCGCTGTGCGCCTCGAGCGCATCACGCCAACTGATGAAGAGGAGCCCTCAGAATGAAGTCAGGATTTGTTTCGATCGTCGGACGACCCAACGTAGGAAAGTCGACGTTGCTCAACTGCATCCTCGGCACAAAGGTGGCGATCACTTCGGACAAACCGCAGACGACGCGCTCCCAGATTCGCGGTGTACTGAACCGTCCTGATTTGCAGATCGTCTTTGTGGACACGCCGGGCATTCACAAACCGCGCACGCTTCTCGGCGAGCGACTCAATGCGCGTGCCAAGGAACTCACGTCAGGTCCGGATGTCGTGTGTCTTGTTGTTGATGCGACGGGCCCCATTGGTCCCGGCGACAGGTTTGTTGCTGAGCAGGTTCCGTCCGATGCGATCATCATCGTCAACAAGACCGACATCGCATCGGCCGACGAGGTCATGATCCAGCTCGCACGGGCAGCCGAGCAACTGAATCTCTCGGCATACTTCCCTGTCTCCGCAAAGACCGGAGAAGGGGTCGACGAACTTCTGGCAGAAATCACGTCGCGACTTCCCGATGGCCCGGCGTGGTATCCGGAAGATGCCGTGACTGATGTTCCCGAAGCGTTCTGGGTGGCCGAACTCGTTCGCGAGCAATTGCTTGCTGTTACAAACGACGAACTTCCGCATTCAATCGCCACTCGTGTTGTCGAATGGGAATGGCCTCGCATCCGGGTCGAGATTCTCGTCGAGCGCGATTCTCAGAAGGGGATCGTGATCGGCCACAAGGGTTCGGTGCTGAAGCAGGTCGGCATCGCCGTGCGCGAGCAGCTGCCGGAAGGTGCGTTCATCGAACTCTTCGTGAAGGTCGACAAGGACTGGCAACGTAAGGCGCCGTCGCTCGACCGACTCGGTTTCTAGATTTCGTCGACCGATCCGTCTTCGTGGAGCGAACGCAGGAAGGCCTCCACCTCGGAGCGATCCTTGGTGCGTTTCATCGGCGGTAATGCGTTCACTAGATCCCACTTGTAACTGGCCTTGGCCATCCGGGGATCAAGAATGGCGACAACACCGCGATCGGTAGCGCTGCGGATCAGACGACCGGCGCCCTGTGCGAGCAAGGTGGTCGCTCTCGGGAGGTCGACGACGCGAAAAGCATCCGCTCGCGCTCTCTCACGCCGAGCTTGAAGGAGCGGATCGTCGGGACGCGGGAACGGGACCCGGTCGATAGTGACGAGGCTGAGTGTGGCACCCGGAACGTCGACGCCCTGCCAGAAACCCATGGTTGCGAATAGGCAGGTTTCGGGATTGCTGGTGAAGCGTTCGATGAGTGCGGGCTTCGGATAGTCGTCTTGGGCAAGTACTTCGACGGCGAGACGGGGGCGAAGGGCTTCGACGGCGAGTTGGAGTGCGCGGTAACTCGTGAAGAGCGCCATCGTTCGTCCACAGGCGGCGGTGATGAGCGCTTCGAGTTCGTCGTGGACGGCCTCGTCGAACTTGGCGTTGCGCGGATCGGGCATGTGGGCGGCGCAATAGAGCAGGGCTTGTTGCGGATAGTCGAACGGGCTGCCGACATCGAGTCGAACGAAAGTGCCGTCGGGGAGGCCGACCTGATCGGGAAGTGCAGCCGGGAGAGTGGCGCTCGTGAGGATCGCGGTGGTCTTTGACCAAAGCGTTTCATCGAGGATCTCGCCGACATCAACCGGAGCGACGCGCAGAACCGGGAAGTCCTCCGAACCTTCGACCCATGACACCTCGTCGGCCTGAACATTGCGGACCGATTCGATGTCTTCGATCAGCGACGTGGCGGCCTGCATGGCGCGCTGCTTGCGGGCGGCAACGTCCCCGACACTTTCATCGGGAACAGCTCGCAGCGCGGTCATCGCTGTGTCGAGGCGGGCACGAGCGAGGTCGAGAACGCGCGCTGGTTCGCCGTCGAGGTGACCTCGCAGCCGTCGACCGCGCTCGTCGACGAGCGCATCACGCCACATGCCGGCAAGTTCATCGAGGCTCTGAACGAGTTCGGGATCGGAAACGATTGCGCCCGTTGCTCTCGCCATGTTGAGAAAGCGTCCCGAGGTGAGCTCGACGCCGGCAGTAGCGGCGATGGTGTCCTCAAGCTGGTGGGCCTCATCGATCACGACAACATCGTGTTCGGGCAGCACGGCGCCCTGTGTTGCGAGGTGCATCCCATAGAGATGAGTGTTGACCACGACGACATCAGCAGCGGCCGCCGCGCTGCGAGCCTTTTCGGTGAAGCAGTCGTCGCCTTTCGGGCATTTGGTAGCGCCGGGGCACTCGCGTGGCCCGACGCTGACCGCGGCCCAGGCGCGAGTCGAAGGTTCGAGGGTTAGTTCGGCCCGGTCGCCTGTCTTTGTCTGGTCAGCCCAGCGGGCCAGAGCAGCGATCTCCACGGTGGGCGGCCGCGGACCGACCTCAAGAGTGAGTTGATCGCCGTCATGTCCGAGTTCTCGCACGCGCTGGAGGCAGATGTAATTGGAGCGACCCTTCAGGACGGCGAACGAAAACTCGTGATCGAGTTGTTCAGCGAGAAACGGCAGGTCCTTGCCTGCTAGTTGGTCCTGCAGCGTCTTCGTTGCGGTGGCCACAACTACTTTGCGGCCCGACAGGATCGCCGGAACGAGATAGGCGAACGTCTTGCCGGTGCCAGTCCCGGCTTCGACGACGAGATGTTCCCCTTTGACAATGGATCGAGCGACGGCTTCGGCCATTTCGATCTGACCCTCACGGACCTCACCCGCCGGCAACGCTTCCGTGATCGCCTCGAGAGCCGCTGCGGTGTTGGCGGCGAGTCGGTCGGGGGCAGCCATCAGGGTGGAGATGGTACCGGCGTGATGGGGTCTCGGCGGTAACGTCGGGATGTGAACGTCCCCGGCATTGACCCATCTCGCATCCCCGTGCACATCGCTGCGGTGATGGACGGAAACGGTCGATGGGCGCAACGGCGTGGCCTCAAGCGCACCGATGGACATGCCGCCGGCGAGGAAGCGCTGATGGACGCAGTCGAGGGAGCCCTCGACATGGGTGTGAAGTGGCTCACGGTTTATGCGTTCTCCACGGAGAACTGGCGACGTCCCGCTGACGAAGTGCGGTTCCTCATGCACTTCAACGAATCGCTGCTGACCCGTCGCCGTGACGAGTTGAACGAAAAGGGCGTGAGGATCCGGTTCATTGGTCGTCGCGACTGGCGGGTTCCAAAGCGTCTCGCCCGTCGAATCGATGAATCGGTCGAACTTACAAAGCGGAACCGCACACTCACGCTGACCATCGCCTTCAACTACGGGGGTCGGGCGGAGATCGTCGATGCCGTGAAGGAATTGATCGATGAGGGTGTCTCGTCATCCAAGATCGACGAGAAGGCGATTGCGAAGCGGCTTTATGCGCCCGACATGCCCGAACCGGATCTTGTGGTTCGCACCTCGGGCGAATTCCGGACCTCGAATTTCCTCATGTGGGAATCCGCCTATAGCGAACTCGTATTTACCGATGTGCTTTGGCCGGATTTTCGTCGGGAGCACCTTTTCGATTCTGTGCGCGAGTTTCAGGACCGCGACCGGCGTTTCGGTGGCCTGAGTCCGGAAGCCTGACGAGAAATGAGTCGCGGATCGGTCTACCGCGATGAAGGCATCGTGCTGCGCACGTACAAGCTCGGCGAGGCTGACCGGATCGTGGTCTTCCTCACGCTTGGCCGGGGCAAAGTTCGCGCGGTGGCCAAAGGTGTTCGCAAGACGAAGTCGAAATTCGGATCTCGACTCGAGCCAACGAACCATTGTGCGCTCCAGTTTTATGAGGGGCGTGAGCTCGACATCGTCACGCAAGCAGAGAGCATCGATCACTTCCGAGTGATCCGAGAAGATCTCGACCGGTTCGCACGAGCCTCGGCGATGCTCGAGACCGCTGATCAGCTTGCACAAGAGGGCGAAGTGAATCCGCAGCTATTCCAGATGGTTCTGGGCGCCCTGCGCACGCTCGAAGCTTCAGACTCGCCACTCGTAACACCTGCGTTCTTCTGGAAAGTCCTGGCGCTCGAGGGATATCGACCCGAGGTCAATGAATGTGCATTGTGCGGCGACGACGACACGCCGCTCGTGGCTTTTGACCTCGACTCAGGTGGTCTGTTGTGCCGTACCTGTCGGCGGGGGACAGCGGTATCGCCGGAGGCTGCCGATTTGCTGCAGCAGATCCTCGGCGGGCGACTGAGGGAAGCGCTTGACGCTGAAGTGACACCGGCCTGTGCCGAGGTCGATCACCTTGCGACTCGTGCGGTTGAGCATCATCTTGAGCGCCGCTTGCGATCCGTCACCATCCTCGATCACTAACTCCCCGGCCCAAGCCGTCGAGCCGAGCGGTGGGGACAGGGGTAGGGCTGGTACCGTCGCCGGACCGGGTCGCGAGGGCGGCCGCATTTTCCGAGGGGGAGTCATGGCTGACCAGAACGCACTACCGCTTGATGGATTGCGAGTGGTCGATCTCACTGTTGCCAACGGTGAGTTGTGTGCACGTTTGCTCGGTGATCTCGGCGCCGAGGTCATCAAGGTGGAACCGCCCGAAGGTTCACCCGCCCGTTCGATGGCGCCGGTCCGTAAGGGCGTGTCGCTTTCGTTCGCCGTGAACAACGCCGGCAAGCTCAGCGTTGCCCTGGATCTCGAGTCAGAGGAAGGCTTCGCTCGCCTTCACGAGCTGCTCGACCACGCCGACGTCCTCATCACTTCCTCGGCCACAGTTCGCACCGGGCTGACGGTCGACATGGTCGCGGCCGCGCATCCGCATCTCGTTGTCGCCGCGCTCACCCCGTACGGCATGACCGGACCGTGGTCAGACAGGATCGCTACCGACGCTGTCCTTTCGGCAACGGGCGGCATGACGTTCAAGGCCGGTACCCCCGATCGCGAGCCGATCCCCGCTCCAAGCCAGTTCAGTAACGACGTTGCCTGTTCCGGAGCAACGTGGGCGGTTCTGTGTGCCATCTGGCAGCGCGGTTCGACCGGCGCGGGACAGTTGCTCGACGTCTCACTCAACGAGGCGCTGGCGCAGACTGCGGACTGGTCGCTGCCCAATTACTCCGCTCGTATCGCCGCCGGTTTCGACACCCCCGAAATCCGCATGGGTTCGGGGCCGGTCTACCCGATCTTCAAATGTCGCGACGGCTATGTGCGACTCATCGTGCTCAGCCCTCCGCAGTGGAAAGAAATGCGTGCATGGCTCGGCGAGCCGGAGTATTTGCAGGATCCGGAGTACGACTCCTTCCCGGGACGTTTCGCGATCGCCGAGGCAGTGCTCAATCCGTTGTACGAGGAACTCTTCGCCGACATGACGGTCGAACAGGTTTCGGCCGATGCGCAAAACCGCGGAATCGTGTGCACGCCGGTCTATGACGCGCCGCGCGCACTTCATAACGAACACTTCGATTCGCGCGGGACCTTCACGCAGATGGAACTTGCTCCTGGCGTGACGGCAAGCATGCCGGCTGGATATTTCGAGATCGACGGAGCGCGGGTCGGTCCGCGATCGGCCCCGCCGGCTATCGGGCAGCACACCGAGCAGGTCTTCGCCTCGTTGGGGGCACAACGCTCGGGCGTCGCAACACCGGCACCATCGCTTCCGCTCACTGGCCTGCGTGTCATGGACTTCGGCCAGGGCGCTGTCGGTGTCGAGGCCGGCAAGTTGTTCGCTGAGTACGGCGCCGAGGTCATCAAGATCGAAACCCGTTCGCATTACGACTTCATCCGGGTCGTCACGGGCACGGAGATGGGTCCGTCGTTTGCATCGTCGAGTCGCTCCAAGAAGGCACTCGGTGTCAACGCGAAGTATCCCGAAGGCCGTCAACTACTTCTCGACCTCGTCAAGAAGTCCGACGTTGTCATCGAGAACACGACGACCGGCGCAATGGACGCTCTGGGCCTTGGTTGGTCCGATCTATCTGCAGCCAATCCCCGCATCGCGATGGTGGCGAGCCAGCTGATGGGATCACGCGGCGTGTGGGCCCACTGGCGCGGCTACGGCCCGAGCACGCAAGCCCCGGGCGGTCTGTCATACCTCTGGAGCTACGAAGGTTCCACTGAACCGGCCGGAACTGCATCGATCTTCCCCGATCACTTCGTCGGTCGACTTTCAGCGTGTGGCGCATTGGCGACACTCATTGGGCGTGAGCGCGGCACACTCGAAGGTGGCTTCGTCGAAATTGCGCAGTGCGAAGCGGTAGTCGGCTCGATCGCCGATCTTCTCGCGGCCGAGTCCATCGAGCCGGGTTCGGTGGGCCCGATGGGTCCGCATGCCGAGCAGAGTGCTCCTGGTTCGATGTATCGCTGCGCCGGCACCGAAGAGTGGGTGGCGATCACGTGTCGCAACGATGCCGATTGGCAATCGCTGGCCACACTCATGGGCCAAACCGAACTCGGTGTCGACGCCCGATACTCGACCTTCGAAAAGCGTACGTCTGCCGCGGCAGAACTCGATGCGATCGTGGGAGCTTGGACCGCCGAGCAGGATCGGTTTGCGGTGGCCGAGAGTTGTCAGGCTGCAGGCGTGCCGGCCGGACCGATGATCACCTCGGCCGACATGATGGTGAACGAACACTTCGTCGCCCGTGGCTTCCCCATCGTGATCGACCAGCCCGGTGTTGGAGCGTTCACGCTCGACGGACCTGCCTTCCATGCCACAGGCATGGTGGATCCGATCGAAACGCCGGCACCGTGGCTCGGTGAGCACAGCGTCGCGATCTGCCGCGACGTGTTGGGTCTCGAGCAAACCGAAATCGACGCGCTGATTGCGAAGGGTGTCGTCGAGGTCACTCCGCCGCCAGGCTGATCGACAGTTCAACCCGGTGGAGGCAACTACGCTCTCCATCCATGTCCGATGAAGCTGACGCGCCCACGCCCATTGAGGTGCCCAACGACACCACACTCATGGAGAAGATCGTCAATCTCTCCAAGCGTCGTGGGTTCGTGTTCCCGTCTGCCGAAATCTATGGCGGCTTCCGCTCGACCTACGACTACGGACCCATCGGTGTTCAGCTGCTCCGCAACGTCAAGGACGCCTGGTGGCGCTCGATGGTGCAGATGCGCGACGACGTCGTCGGTCTCGATGCCGCGATTCTTTCGCCACCGGCGATCTGGGAAGCCTCTGGCCATCTCACGAACTTCACCGATCCACTCGTCGACTGCCGTGCGTGCAACGAACGCTTCCGCGAGGACCAGCTCGAGGATCTGACGATCTGTCCGAACTGTCAGGGCAAGGACACGTTCACCGAAGCTCGTCAGTTCAACCTCATGTTCAAGACTCATGCCGGTCCGGTCGAGTCGGAAGGCGCGATCGCCTATCTCCGCCCTGAAACCGCTCAAGGCATGTTCGTGAACTTCTCGAATGTTCTGCAGGCGAGTCGCAAGAAGCCGCCGTTCGGCATCGCTCAGATCGGAAAGTCCTTCCGCAACGAGATCACGCCCGGCAACTTCGTGTTTCGAACCCGTGAGTTCGAACAGATGGAGCTCGAGTTCTTCGTTCCGCCAGCCGAGGCCGAGCAGTGGTACGAGTACTGGTGTCAGCAGCGTTTCCAGTGGTATCTCGATCTCGGAATCCCCGAGGACAAACTGCGGATGCGTCCGCACGATGCGGACGAACTCAGCCACTATTCGTCCGGCACCTCCGATGTCGAGTTCCTCTTCCCGTGGGGCTGGGGCGAACTCGAAGGCATCGCCAACCGCGGCGATTACGACCTCACGCAGCACGCGACACATTCGGGGGAGAAGCTCGATTACTTTGATCAGAGCAACGAAACGCGCTACACGCCGCATGTGATCGAACCTGCGGCCGGAGCCACCCGAACAATGATGGCGTTCCTTTTGGCCGCGTACGACGAGGAGGAAGTGCGTGGCGAGATCCGTACGGTCCTTCGCCTTCATCCGCGTCTGGCGCCCTACAAGGTTGCCGTGTTGCCGCTTTCCAAGAAGAGCGATCTCACGCCGATGGCCCGCGAAGTCCTCGGAATGCTCCAGCCCCTCATGATGTGCGACTACGACGAGACACAGGCCATTGGCCGTCGCTATCGCCGCCAGGACGAGCTGGGCACCCCGTTCTGCGTCACCGTCGACTTCGACAGCCTCGAAGATCAGTCGGTCACCGTCCGAGAGCGTGATTCCATGGCGCAGGAGCGGGTGGCGATTGTCGATCTACCTGCGTATTTGTTGCCCCGGCTGATCTGACGCCGACGCTGCTACCGTCCGTCTTCGGAGGGACGCGTGGGCATCCAGGATGACGACATCGTCAATGTGCGGAACGCCACCGACATCGTCGCGGTGATTTCCGAGCACGTGGCCCTAAAGAGGGTCGGCCGACGCTGGTCGGGGCTCTGCCCATTCCACAGTGAGAAGTCCGGTTCGTTCTCCGTGAACGCCGAAGAGAAGCTGTACTACTGCTTCGGCTGTGGGGCCAAGGGCGATGTCATCACCTTCGTCCGCGAGATCGAGCATCTCGATTTCGTCGGTGCCGTCGAGAAACTCGCATCCAAATCGGGTGTCACCCTCCGCTACACCGACGAGCACCAGAACGAAGGTCGCAAACGTCGAGTCAAGTTGCTCGACGCCGTGAGTAAAGCGGTCGATTGGTATCACGAGCGGCTTTTGTCTTCCGCCGATGCTGCTGCCGCTCGGGGCTATCTCCGGTCGCGCGGTCTCACAGGTGACGACGTTCGTGCCTACAAGATCGGATGGGCCCCTGAAGGCTGGGACGAACTTTCGCGTTCGTTGCGAGTTCCGGACGATGTGCTCGTTGAGGCCGGCCTCGGATTCATCAACAGCAGAGGACGGCCAACCGATGCGTTTCGCGGCCGAGTCCTGTTTCCAATCTTCGATGTGACCGGCGATCCGGTCGGCTTCGGTGGTCGCGTCATGCCGGGTGCCGAGGGTGCCAAATACAAGAACTCGAGCGACAGCGCGATCTACAGCAAGTCGCGTTTGCTCTACGGACTCAATCTGGCGAAGTCCGACATCGTGCGCGCCGACGAGTCCATCGTGTGCGAGGGCTACACCGATGTAATCGGTTTCGCCAAGGCCGGTATTCCCCGAGCGGTGGCCACGTGCGGCACGGCGCTTACGGAGGACCATCTCAAGTTGCTTCGTAGCTTTGCCCGTCGTGTCGTCTTGGCCTTCGATGCCGATGCCGCCGGCCAGAACGCAGCTGAGCGTGTGTACGCATGGGAGAAGCAGTACGACCTCGACATCGCCGTGGCTTCATTCCCCGGCGGCGTTGATCCCGCTGATCTCGCACAAAGCGATCCGGAAGCGCTTGCCGCTGCGATCACCGAAGCGAAACCGTTCCTTAAGTTCCGTCTCGATCGCGTGCTTGATGGCTCGGCCCTCGATACTCCCGAGCACCGGGCCCGTGCCGCCGAAGCGGCGATGGTGGTTGTGCAGGAACATCCCAGCGAACTCGTTCGGGATTCCTATCTGATGGAAGTCGCCGCTCGTTGTCGGCTCGATCCGAGCCAACTTCGAGGGCGCACGTTCAAAGCGGTGGAAGTGCCGGGGGCGCGTCGTCGAACCGACAATGGTTCTTCCGATCGGGGCCAGCGAGTCTCCGAGGATCGGCGCCTGCGGGTGCCGAGTCGTGACACCGCCGGAGCCGAGGCGCTGCGACTTTTCATCTCCCGTCGTGACGAGGTCGACACCTGGCTCAACGAGGCACTCTTCCCGAATTGGGTGGAAGGCATCGCGTTCCGCTCGCTTATCAGCACTGATTCGGTCGCGGCCGCTATCGAGATGGCGGGCGATGACGATCCGGCGGCAGCCGATCTCCTTCAGCGCCTTGCGGTGGAGGAAACGGATGCCGAGGTTCTTGATGTGGTCACCCGGCTTGTCGACGAAGCCGCGAGTTCGGCACTCGCCGCGCTGAAAGCCGAAGCACAGGTTGCTGACGATCCGTTCGAGGTCGGTGCAGCTATCGCATGGTTGAGCCTGCGGATTATGGAACTGCGCGAACCGCACACTGTCGATCAGGCTCGTTCGGAACTGCACAGCTGGCTCGTCGGTATCGATGCACAACCGGAAGCCGCTGATGGTGAAGTCACTGATGATTCCGAGGCGGAGATACTGGAGCAGGTCGAATGACGAACGATCCGGTGTCTCCGATCGGTTTGGGCCTTGATGAAGTCGCGCTGCAACGTGCAATCGATCGCGCCCGGGCACGCGGTGCCGAATCGGTGTCCAGCGACGACGTGGTTGATGTTTTCGGCGAACTCGACCCGACACCGGAGCTCGTTGAGGCCGTGCGGTCGACACTGCTTGCTCGCGGGATCGCACTCGACGACGAGGTCGACATGGTCGACGTGGTCGATATCGAAGAGATCGTGATCGTCGCCCACGATCCTCTGCTTGCTGATCTCGACGACGATGATCTGGTCGAGCGTCGACTGCGGGCGCGGTTTCGTCCTTCGACCCGCGAAACAATGAAACTGAAAGCTCCGACCCCGGGTTCGTCCGACTCGACACGCATGTACCTGCGCGAGATCGGGCGTGTTGCGCTGCTCACTGGTCCTGAGGAAGTCGTTCTGGCGAAACAGATTGAGCGGGGTATGGCTGCGTCTGAACGACTTGCCGATCTGGCGGCGAGTGGCGAACTCGATGCGCTCGAGGCCGAGGAACGCCGATTGCTTACCCGCTTTGCCCGAAAAGGCGAAGACGCAAAGGCTGAACTCACTCAGGCGAATCTCCGACTCGTGGTTTCGATAGCCAAGCGCTACGCGGGCCGAGGAATGCCACTTCTTGATCTCGTCCAAGAAGGCAACTTTGGGCTCATGCGAGCGGTCGAGAAATTCGATTGGACCAAAGGCTTCAAGTTCTCCACCTATGCCACCTGGTGGATTCGTCAGTCGATCTCTCGTGCCATCGCCGACCAAGCACGAACAATCCGCATTCCGGTCCACATGGTCGAGGCGATCAACCGGATGCATCGGATCCAACGGGAGATGGCGCAGCAACTTGAACGGGAACCCACGGTCGAGGAACTTGCCGCCAAAGTGGACCTTTCTGTGGAACGGGTGCGGGAGATGCTCAGGATCTCTCAGGATCCGTTGTCACTTGATCAGCCCTATGGCGACGAGGGCGACGCCGCGTACGGCGACTTCATCGAAGACAAAGGAGCGGAAGTTCCGGCCGATGTGGCGGCGCGAGCAATGCTGCATGCCGCTGTTGAGGAAGCGCTGGCCGAGCTGAACGAACGCGAGCAAGCACTTGTGCGGATGCGATTCGGTCTTGACGACGGACAGCCTCGCACCCTCGAAGACGTGGGTCGCGAGTTCGGGGTTACTCGCGAGCGGGTGCGGCAGATCGAAACCAAAACGCTGGCCAAACTCCGTCACGAGCACTTCAGTCAGAAACTTCACGCCTATCTCGAAGGCGAATGAATCGATGCTGATCCGGGTCGGTCTGATGGTTGCTGGAGTGGTCGCATCGTTGTTCGGCGGACTTGTTGTGCTGTCCCGGTCTAGGCGGCCGGAACCGACGTGGGAGCCAGGTCTCGAGTTCAACCCTGATTTCGATCTGACCCCGGAGGAAATCCTTTCCGACATCCGAGGCGAGGCCCCCGGCATCTGAAATCGGGCCCTGATCGGGGGTCGGTTCGCCGCTGCTATTCTCGGCACTTCCTTCCGGGGTAGCTCAGCTGGCAGAGCGTCTGACTGTTAATCAGAATGTCGTGGGTTCGAGCCCCACCCCCGGAGCCATAACGATTGCACGCACGATTCTTGGCGTAGTCGGCCTCGTATCGGCGGCTCGGGTCGGATTACGTAGGCTGACCTCATTCGGGGCGGTAGCTCAGTTGGTTAGAGCACGGGACTCATAATCCCTCGGTCGTGGGTTCGAGCCCCACCCGCCCCACCATCTCCGTGGCAGTCGAATCTTCCGACGTGGCGACAAAAGTCGGGCGAACACTTGCCGGCGCTAGCGGAATCAGAGGAGTCGGGGTCCTAGGATCACTGCCAATGTCCTCGTCCGAATCCCGCTACGAAATGATCTCCCGCCGGTCGATGCTGGCGGGGACGGCGGCATTGGGCGCAGCGTTGGCTATTCCGGCTCTTGCCTGTGGTGGTAACAGCGACAAATCCGTGTTCGGCACCTCGACCACACAGGGGGCATCGCCGACGACGGCCGGAACTTCCTCGCCGACTGCAGCGAGCGGGCCGCTGTTTCCCGATGGCGGCGAGATGATCGTCGACTTCACCTTCGCCACGAGCGAGGCGGGAGCGATAGAGAACCCGTATATCGCCGTCTGGATTGAAACCCCGCAGGGCGCACTCGTGAAGACGGTCAGCTTCTGGTTCGAGCAGACAGCAGAGGGCAAGAAGTACCTGTCCGACATGCGCAAATGGTTTGCGGCAACCTCTGGAGAGACCCCCTCAACTTCGGGAGCGACTCGTCTCCCGGGCACCTACTCAGTGGCCTGGAATGGCACGAATGAAGGCGGCCAGCCCGTGGCGCAAGGCGACTACGTCGTGTACATCGAAGCAGCCCGTGAGGATGGCCCTTACCAAGTCATCAGCCAACCGATCTCAATCGGAACAGCATCGTTCAGTGATCAGTTGACCCCCAAGGGTGAACTCACTGCCGCCTCGATCACGTACAAGCCCTGATGGGTATCGATCTCGACACCAAGCAACTGAAACTCGGCACGAACAAGTGGTCGCGGATTATTCACGTGTACACGAGCATGGCGGCGCTTCTTATCGTTCTGTTCTTCGGGATCACCGGCATCACGCTCAATCATCCGACCTGGTCGATAGGGGATTCCGTTTCCCGGTCGACAGTTACCGGAACGCTCCCGTTCCCGGCCGTTGACAAAGGGACTGTTGATTTCCTCTCGATCTCGGAATACATGAGATCCGAGCACGGAGTCAGCGGTGAGGTTGAAGCCTTCGGCTCGAACGGAACCGAAGGTTCGATCAGTTATCGCAAGCCCGGGTACAAAGCTGATGTCGCGTTCAACGAGACCACGGACTCGTACGACCTCGTGATCGAGCAGCAGGGTTTTCTTGGTGTCGTGAACGACCTTCATAAAGGACAAAACGCCGACTCGTCATGGAAGTGGCTCATCGACGTTTCGGGACTGCTTCTGGTTGCCATCTCGTTCTCGGGAATGGTGATGCAGCTATTTCTGCGTAAGCGTCGCCGATCTGCGTTTGCGGTCGCCGCAGTCGGTGCCGCAACGATGTTGATCCTCGTTTGGATCACGCTCAGCTGAGTGCGGCTCTCCACCGTTCATTCATGAACTGTGTGCCGGCGCTGTCGACAATGAAGCAGCCCGCCTCGTAGGAGTCGGCCTCGGCGAGGGCGGCGGAGGGTTCAAGCATTCCAAGAATTGTCGCCAACACATCAGCGGTAGCGGCATCGTCGGCGATCACCGAGATAGACGCAATGTGATCAACGGGCCAACCGGTGCGCGGATCGATCACATGCCCGTATCGTTCGCCGCCGATCACGAATCCCCGTCGTGCCCTACCGCTCGTGGCGAGGCCCTCGTTCGACAGGTTCACCGACAGCAGCACCGGTTCATTGTCGTATGGGCGCAACGGATTCTCGATGCCAACAGCGATCGATTCGGCACCGAGTTGAACGAGATCTCCACCTGCATTCACCGACACAGAATGAAGAGCGAAGCGAGCCATCGCCATCTCCGCAGAGCGATCAACAATCCAGCCTTTTGCGAAGGCATTCAGATTGATGTTGCGGCACTCGCTGGTCCGGATGACGTGATCATCGATGACCAGCCAGGGGAGTTCGACGATTGATCCGGCAAGTTCGGCGAGGACCTCGCGATCGGGAACAACCCCGTTGGCTTCCGCGTCGCGCCAGTAGGCGGAGAGAACTCCCGATGCCGGATTGAATCGCCCTCCGGACTTTCTGACCCAGTCCGTGGCAGCCCCGAGCAGATCTCGGAGCTCGACGCCCGGCTCCTCGATTTCGCCCCGCGCCCAACGCGAGAGTTCGCTCGACGTGCTTACTGCGGAGAAGATTGCCTCGAGCCGGGTGATCTCATCCACGATTGTGTCTGCGATCCGGGCTGCAGCGGATTCGGTGGCATCCCAATCGCCTTTCAGTGCAATGCGGATCTCGACGACCGTTCCTACGAGCGGTTCGAAACGCTTCGTAAAGCGTTGGAGATCCTGATCACCTGACACGACAACAGTGTGGCCGACGGCAGTGTTGTCGACCCGCCACTGAACCGACTCAGAGACGGACGTAGTACTTGTTTAGTCAAGCCATTTCGATGCGTGCTCCAGCAGGTAGGTGCTGACCGTATGGCAGGTGTCGAGCAGATCGCAGAGATGTTCCTGCCCGAGATAGATCCGGTCGAGCCCGACATCGATGCGCGAAACGATAGTGAGGCTGCGCTCGGGAGCGTCGGTGACCGCTGCGAAGGAATCGATTGCGGAGACCTCAAGTGGCAGATCGATACCGCCGCGTCCGGCGAGTTCGGTAGCGAGCACCAGAAGGTCAGGCGGGTACCGAAGCGGGGGGAGTGCCCAGGTGAAGATGAGAGGAAAGGCCATTCCTTCGACCGGGTCGGCGGTGTCGGGGAGTTCCAGCATCTGATCCTCGAACCGAATCATGATCCGGGGGTCCACTTCAAGGGCCAGATGGAGATCGAGGGGGCCGCCGCAGGCATCTTCCGGGTGCAGGTCGATCTCCCAGGCCTGACGCATGGAATAGGTCTCGATGAAGTGTCGCTCGTCGTGCACATGGAAGGAGTGGTCGACTGCGTGATCTTTGAGATCGGCTATGAAACCCGGAACATCGATAATTGCCACGTCACCAGCCTGCCATGACGGGGAGCACGGGGCTACCGTCGAACGGATGAACGACGAAACGCTGTGCGAAGTACTCGATGAGGCTGCGACGGCGATTCGAGCTGCGCTCGGAGGCCTTGACGACTGGGGACTCGCCGGCACGAGGCAGGGGCAGTACCTGAGCGATCTGGCCGCTGACGCCGCGGCCCTCAGCGTGTTCGAGCGGGCGGGATTAGGTGTGCTCTCGGAAGAGTCAGGCCGGCATCGTCCCGATTCGAAAATCACGGTTGTGCTTGATCCCCTTGATGGCTCAACGAACGCCAGCAGGGGTATCCCTTGGTACGCGACGAGCCTGTGCGCAGTTGATGCTGACGGACCGCGTGCGTCACTCGTCATCAACCTTGCCTCCGGCGATCGGTTCGAAGCGGTGCGTGGGGGCGGCTCCTTCTGTAACGGTGAGCGCTTGACGCCATCAGGATCGACGGAGCTGCGCGAGTCGCTCATCGCTCTTTCCGGTTTCCCAGGGAAGTGGTTGGGTTGGAACCAGTTCCGGGCATTGGGGGCATGTGCACTCGATCTCTGCGCGGTCGCGGCCGGTGTCGTCGATGGCTATCTGGATTGCTCTTGGAATGCCCACGGATCCTGGGATTACCTCGGAGGCATGCTCGTGTGCACCGAAGCAGGCGCACTTGTCGTCGATGCTGAAGGTCGTGACCTCGTGACATTCGAGCACGATGATCGTCGGACTCCGGTAGCTGCCGCAACACCGGCGCTTCTTGCTGAGCTGGTGGATGCGCGTCTCTCGATAGCGCGGCCGTAGGCTTCCATCGTGGCCACTCGCACCTACTCCGCCCGCGCGTACCGCGTGCTGCTGCGACTGTTCCAGATGCTTCCGAAAATGCTGCGGCGTTGGACGGTGCGGATCATCTCGCCCTCGTACACCGTCGGAGCGATCTGTGTGATCGAGCGACCCGATGGTCACATCCTCCTCGTCCGGCAGGCCTATCGCCGCCGATGGGGAATCCCCGGAGGTTTGCTCAAGCGCGGCGAGGACCCAGCAGCCGGTGCTCGCCGGGAAGTCTTTGAAGAGGTTGGTATAGCGATCGAACTCATCGGTTCGCCGGCGGTAGTGGTTGACGCCGATCCGCAGCGGGTTGACATCGTTTACAGAGCACGGCCGGTTTCGCTCTCCGAGGTCGGCGAGGCCCGACCGTGTTCGGCCGAGATTGTCGAGGTCGGCTGGTTCGCCCCGAGCGCACTGCCCGAGCTCCAGTTCGAAACCGCGGAAGCAATGGTGGCGTTGGCCCGATTGACAACGCCGATTCCCGAGACTCGGGAGCTCTGAAAAGCGGCGCAACGCCTCCGGCTACGCTTGCCTGACGGACTTCGGTTCGCGCGGGCGTTTGGCTCAGTTGGCTAGAGCATCTCCCTTACAAGGAGAGGGTCGGGGGTTCGAGTCCCTCAACGCCCACCGTTTGAGAATTGAGTGTGGGCTGGTGCCCGGCGATTCTTCGTCAGTGCCGGTAGCGCCATGAACGGATCTAGTTGCGCCTGCCTTTGCGGGCTGATTCGAGTGTCAACAGCAGCGCCGCTTAACTGGACCTCGGCTACGGTGCTCTCCAACGTCGGTATGGCGCGGCAGTGGGGGACGAAATGCCAGGGTCAGAAGTCGAATCAGGTGACGGTCGATACCCGAGCGTCGATGACCTGTTGGCGCTGGCGACAGCGAACACTGGGCTGACCGATTTCGGACCGGGCGACTTCCGAGAGGGGCTTGATGTCCTTCTCAAAAGCGTTGCCGACGATGCGGAATTTGATCCGTCAGTTGACGACGCGGTGATGGCGACGTTCCGTCGGCGATTGGAAAACCGCCTACATCTTGAAGCCTGGTTGGCTACGAACCCACACACCCTCGATGCCCCGGTGCTTGGTCCGGTTGACATCATCGGCCTGCCCCGCACGGGGACGACAGCATTGGCGAACATGATGTCGCTTGATCCGCAGTTTCGATGTTTGCGGAATTGGGAACAGTCCGAACCGATTCCTCCGCCGATACCTTTGACCGAGGCGACGGATGCGCGGCGCTTACGTGCGGCGGAAGCGAACGAGGGTCTGTCGCCAGAGCTTTTGGCGATGCATCTCTATGACCTCGATGCCACGACGGAAGATTCAGAAGTTCTGGGTATGGCGTTTCATGGTCAGCAGTACACGTTGCCGGTTTACAGCTATCACCAGTGGTGGCGCTCAGCGGACTTCACTGAAACTTTTCAATACCATCGACGCGTGATTCAGGTGCTGCAGTCGCAGTATCCGCCACAGACTTGGTTATTCAAGTCTCCACATCACAAGTTCCACCTTGAGCCGATTGTTGCTGCGTACCCGGATGTACGTTTCGTCATGACACACCGAGACCCCGCAAAATCAGTGCCTTCATATTCGAGTCTTGTGTCGAAAATCTTCCCGTTAGCGTCGAGTCCCCGTGATCTTCGTGAAGTCGGGCCGCAGGTCTCGAATCATTTGCGCGTTGGTATGGAACAGGCGATCGCCGCGCGTGATCGCCTGGGCGATGAACGTTTCTTTGATGTCCATCACAATGAATTAGCGCGTGACCCCATTGGTGTTTTGCGCAACGTCTACGACTTCCTCGGGCTCACGTTCACCGATGAGACCGAGTTGGCAGTCGATGAATGGCAGAAGGCCAACCGTCTGGGTACGCATGGTGAACATCGCTATACGCCGGAGCAATTCGGTTTGAGTTCGGATGAAATACGGGCCGACTACGCGTTCTACATCGATCGTTTCGGCGTGGAACTAGAGGGGTGAACTGATGAGCAACAGCAACAGTGACATGGCAGTGAGTTGGGCCGATCAAATGGCGGCACTTGGCCCTGTAGTCGATCGCCTCATGAACGTTTGGCGACCCGATGGTGCGACGGCGGCTGAACGCCAGGACATGAACAAACTTGCGCTTTCGATTTTGTCCGAGGGGTATTTATGTCGGGTCTACACCGATGCCAATCGGCCAGTGTTCATGCCGCTGTGGAACTACGCGTTCAATCAGGGTGGTCCATCACCTGACTATGTCTATTCAACAACCGAAGTAGTGAGAGACGGGGTGTATCGGATCTCTGGCTACCGAGGAACCTCTCGGTTCATTGAAATCACACAGCAGACCTTCGACATGATGAGTCCATCTCAGGTCGACAATGGGAGCCGTGTCCCTGCGACACACGATCTTGATGATCTGGTGCTTTCTAATGATGGATATTTCAGCGTGGTGCTGAGCGCGGAGCGTCCCAGTGGGCACGATGGAGATTGGTGGCAGCTCGACCCTGAAACCCGTCGGTTGTTGATGCGGAAGTGCTCCTGCGACTGGAATCACGAAGTCGATGCAAGTGTGGCCATCGAACGACTTGACGACAACGGGTCGGACATGACGCCTGCGGATATTTCACGCCGGTTTGCTGAGCTTCCTCAGTGGATCGAAGGAATGATCGGTTTCGATATGCGCCTCGCGCGGTTCTATAGAGAACATCACGGAGTCAATACGTTCTTGCGCTCAACAAAGATTGATTCGATTGGTGGGTTGCCGACTCAGGCGTATTACGACGGAATCCACGAGATCGACGATGACGAGGCGCTCATTATCGAAACTGAGTTGCCGAAAACGGTTCGCTACTGGCAGGCACTCGTTGCTGACGACCGCTTCGCAACAGTTGACTGGGTGAATCGTCAATCCAGCCTTAACGACGTGCAAGCGCACATCGATAGCGACGGCAAATTTCGAGCGGTGATTTCACGAACCGATCCTGGTGTTCCTAACTGGCTCGACAAAGCCGATGTCCCATGGGGCTTGATCCAAATGCGATGGAATCAGGCCAGTGATTTCCCCGATCCCACGATGATCAAGGTTCTGGTTAATGATGTCCGTCAGTATCTGCCCACTGACACTCCAGTCGTCACACCGGCCGATCGCAAAGAGCGATTGAGCGTTCGTCGCGAAGGTGCGCAGTTGCGACGGATCTGGTGAACTGAATGTCCAGGATCATTAGGGGAAACTCATGAGGGCATGGCGAGTACACGAATATGGCCAACCAACTGAGGTCTTGCGTCTCGATGAGGTTGAGATCCCCGAACCCGGACCTGGTGAAGTCCGCGTCAAGGCTCAAGCGATCCCACTGAACCTCAACGATCTCGAGCGCATCACTGGCGGCAACATGATGGTCCGCCCCGAGTTCCCCTACAGCCCGGGCATGGAAGCGTTTGGCGTTGTCGACGCCTGTGGCGAAGGCGCCGAAGAGTGGATGGGTAAGCGGATTGCTGCCGTTACCAAGCAGGCATTTGGTGGTTTCGCCGAGTACGTCATCTGCCCGACGATCGCGGCGTTTGAAATCGATGAAGCGATCCCGCTTCCCGATGCCGCCGCATTGTTCTTCCCATTCCATCTGGCATGGCTCGGCCTCATTGATCGTGCCGGTCTCAAAGCCGGCGACACCGTCCTCGTTCACGCCGGAGCCGGTGGAGCTGGTTCGGCGGCGATCCAATTAGCCAAAGCATTCGGGGCTCGTGTGTATGCCACCGCTGGTGGGCCGGAGAAGGTTGCGTTGTGCCGTGAACTCGGCGCCGATGTCGCTATCGACTACCTGAGCGAAGACTTCAAGGCCGTCGTGCTTGCCGATACCGACAATCTCGGTGTCGACATCGTGTTCGACAATGTCGGCGAAGCAGTTATGGCTGACTCATTCGCGTGTACCGCCTACAACGGCACCTATCTCATGATGGGTTTCGCCTCGAACAAAGTTGTCGCCGACGAGAAGTTCATTGTTCCGCGCCATGTCACCATGGGGAACTTCAAACTGTGCGGCGTACTGCTCAACTATCAGTCCGAGGAAATGATCGGCGTTATCAAGCAAGGCATGGGCTGGAACGTTGCGCCCCGCGAACTCGGCGAACTCGCCACCTCCGACATCGTCGAGTTGGTGAAGTCGGGTGCCGTTCGTGCCGTCGTTGGTAGCGCACCAAGATTTGAAGATCTTCCCGCCGCCATGGAAGCGATGGGGTCACGCAACACCACGGGCCGCGTCATCGTGATGCTCTGACAACTCAGAGCATTGCGATCATTCGGGCGGCAGGTCGAAATGATCGATGTACTCACGGAATTCAGAACGCACCGCAGCAGGATCGATCCCGTATTCCTCGGGGGAATAGCTGTGTACTCCGTGTACGCCGGGAGGATTTGCGTCGATGAAGGCCTGCATCCGCTGGGCACCCACATCTGACATCGGTAGATCGAACGCCGAGTAGATCTGTTCGACGACACCGAACTGATCGGTGACAAAATCTCGGAACATCATGTCGTAGAAAACTGCGTCCGGATACTCCTGAGCAGAGCGAACGTTTACGCCGTGCATCAGCACGTTGCGCAGGCGGGGAGTCCAATCGGCTGCAACCTGAACTGGATCGACATGATCGCTGCCGACACCGCGCACGATGCTGGTGAGACTGGCGTACGACGTCATGGACTTCACCGGATCGCGATGGGTGAACACAATCTGGGCATCGGGATAGGTGGCGAGCAGGTGCTCGAGACCCCACAGGTGGGCCCCAGTTTTCAGCACCCAACGATCGCGCTCATTGAAGGCTTGGAGATGCTGCAGTTGTTGCAGATGGAAGTCGTAGACATGTGACCAGTCGGCTTCGGTGTCGACCCAATCCTGGTAGGTCTTCACGTAGAACTGGTTGTGGAAGAGCGGCGTGCACATCGCCTCACCCATCATCGTTACGCACTCTTGTGAGAGTTCGGCGCCGAGCGGATGAATGGCGCGGAGTTGCTGTTCCTCGATGGGCGGGAACATGGCAGCGCAGGCGGCGATGCGGGGATCGGTGACAAAGGAATCGGCAGCCGGCGGCGGCGACGGAAACATCGTCTCCCACGTCAGCGGAGCCCGATTGGCAGGGTCCTGGGCGAGGATGTCGTGGAGGATCGTGGTGCCCGTGCGGGGCATTCCGATGATGAACACCGGCTTCACGATCTTCTGCTCGCTGATCGCCGGAATGTTCTTCCGGTCGTTGACGTAATTGAGGCGGTTGACGGTGTGCAGCAGAGCGCGCTCGCTGGCGATGAATTCACCGGTCGGGTTGAGACGGGCATCGGCGTTCAACGAATCCATGAAGCGGTCAAGCCCGTCGGTGAACGGAATGGGGCCGAGATCGGTGAGCCCACCGGTGCGTACGGTGGCTTCGGCGAGAACGGCTTCGCTGGCGAGTTCGGTCATGGCCGAACCGTAGTCAGTTCTTCCAGAGCTCGTGAGGCGAACGGTCGCGCGGGCCGGCGAACGGCAGCGATTCGGCCGAGCTGTTGTTCCGGGCCGAGGCATACGCGCCACAGATCACATCGAGAACCCGACGACCGAAGTCCGCGTCGAGCGGGCTGGTCTCTCCAGCATCGATTCGCGCGAGCCAATGAATCTGCTCGACATAGCCGAGGTTATGAATCCGAGGATCAGATCCTTCCGGTGCCGCACCGACGGCGACCGGCTCGCCGTTGTGCTCGAGCGCCGGTTCAGGCATCAGCTCGGCCCGGACGACGCCGTTGGCACTCGACGCCTGCAGATCCCACACGGTCTCGGCGTTGCGCCAGCTGACTTCGACGCGGGCGGTGAGCCCAGATCGGAACACGAGCATGACTTCGGCCCCATCGTCGACTTCAATGTCGTCGGAACTGGAGAGCGTTGCCGTCACCCGAATGGGCATGTCATCGCCGGCAGCAAGCAGTGCGAGAGCAATTGGATGGGCGCCGAGATCAAAAAGGGCTCCGCCGCCCCAGCCGGGGGTCAGGAAATCTCCCCACGTGGGTCGTGGCGACAACGTGCGCAGCTCGAGGTACTCGAGTGGCCCGAGCTCGGAGATCAGCCTGAGCGCCTGAACAATTACTGGAGCGAAAGCCTGATTCTCGGCGTAGAGAACGTGTCCGGATACGTCGGCAGCGACGATCGCGTCAGCGTCGGCGAGTGTCGTGGCCAGCGGCTTCTCGACGAGAACGAGAGCCCCGGCGGAGAGTGCCGCGAGGGTCTGCTCGCAGTGGTGGGAGGGAGGCGTGCACACGATGACCGCGTCGGCTCCGGCAGGGAGATCATCGAAGGAACACGATCGAGCATCAACCTTGCTGGCGAATTCTGCGGCCCGTTCAGGCGATCGTGAGGCGATGGCCACGATCCGGCTGTTGGCTGCTTCGGCGGCAAGTCCGTGCACGACGGCGATGACGCCGGCTCCTGCGAGCGCCAGGGTGGGCGGCTTCGGGACTTTGGGCGATTGGCGGGAGCGGAACACGGTGACGACCGTATCCCCGTCCGGGCTACGGTCGGGGTGAATGGGGGACATCGGGGAACTGCACGACGTCGTGGTTGTCGATCTATCGACCGATCTGGCCGGCGCGTACTGCGCCAAGTTGTTCACCGACTCCGGTGCGGTTGTGACGAGAGTCGAGCCACCCGCCGGTGATCCCCAGCGCCATCAGCAGTGGTCTGGAGAGCCAACGATCGCTGATGCCCCGCTCTTTCGCTATCTCCGGCACGGCCAGCGATCGGTCACCGCAACGGCTGGCGATCCCGTCATCGAGGAACTCTGCCGTAACGCTGACCTTGTCCTCACGTCGGGGACGGGGGCCGCCGGTGACCCGAGCGACATTGCGGCCCGATTCTCGGGCACGGTGGTGCTCTCAATCACCCCGTACGGGACGACAGGGCCGTATGCCGATGTTCCGGCGACGGAGTTCACGGTTCAGGCTGACAGCGGTGCAATCGCACTCAGGGGCATACGCGAATTGCCGCCATTCCAGATGGGCGGTCGCATCGTCGAATGGGTAGGCGGTGCTTACTGCGGTGTCGCCGGTCTCGCCGCGGTTCGCCGATCTCGGGCCACGGGTTTTGGTGAGTTCATTGATCTCTCGCTGTTCGAGGTGGCCAACATCACCGCAACGAACTTCTCCGATCTGTTCAACTCGCTTGGCGGCCGACCGATGCCCGATCCGGCGGTACCGCCTCGAACGGTTGAGATCCCCTCGATCGAACCGACCCTCGACGGGTGGGTGGGGTTCAACACGAACACCCGCGATCAATGGGAGTCGTTCTGCATCCTGATCGAGCGACCTGATCTCCTCGAAGACGGCGCATTCGCACTGCTTGGCGCTCGTATTGCCCGGGCCGACGAATGGAATGCGCTGGTTCGTGAGTGGACGACCCGGCACACGACTGCGGACATAGTCGAACGAGCCGCCCTGTTACGCATACCAGTTGCCCCTGTTGCAGACGGACGAATGATCCTCGAACTCGACCATCCCATTGAGCGAGGCGTGTTCATCGATGATCCCCTCGAAGAGTTCAAAATGCCGAGGCGACCATTCACCCTTGACGGCGAACCTGCGCCCGCCCCGCTTCCAGCTCCAACACTCGGAGCAAACAATGGTGACGAGATTCCGCACCGGAGTGATCGGCCGGCTCCGTCGACTGCGACGCCGATGCTTCCATTGGCCGGCATCACGGTGCTCGACCTAACTGCGTGGTGGGCGGGGCCATCGTCAGCCGCGATCCTTGCTGCGCTGGGAGCTGAGGTTGTTCATATCGAGTCGACGCGTCGCATTGACGGCATGCGCACTGCAGGCGGGGCGTTCTACGCAAAGCCCCAATGGTGGGAGTACAGCGCGTTCTTCCTGCAGGCGAACACGAACAAGTACGACGTCACTCTTGACCTTGATCGGCCTGAGGGCCGAGCGCTGGCTCTCGAGATCGCGTCTCGGGCCGACATCGTCATCGAGAACTTCACCCCCCGCGTCGTTGAAGCATTCAACATGGGCTGGGACGTGATCCACGCCATCAATCCGAAGGCGATCATGGTCCGCATGCCCGCGTTCGGTCTCAGCGGACCGTGGCGCGACCGGCCGGGTTTTGCCCAGACGATGGAGCAGATCACCGGTCTTGCGTGGATGACCGGCCATCGCGAGGATCAGCCGCGTATCCAACGGGGGCCCTGCGATCCGAATGGTGGCTTGCACGCGGCGTTCGCCGCTCTAGTAGCGCTTGAGCGGCGCGATCGCACGGGTGAGGGTTGTCTCGTTGAAGCGCCGATGTTCGAGGCCGCTCTCGCCGTCGCCGCCGAACCGGTGCTCGAGTGGAGCGCTCATGGTCTGCTCGTCGAGCGTGAAGGAAACCGCAGTCCGTACGCTGCCCCACAGAATCTGTACGCCTGTGCGGGGACCGAGCAGTGGTTAGCAATCTCGTGTGCGACCGACGAGCAGTGGCGCTCACTGGCTGACGTGATCGGATACGGAGAGCTGGTATCGGATCCCGAACTTGCGACGCTGCCCGGCCGGCGCAAGCACCACGAGCGACTCGACGGACTGATCGCTGATTGGGCGTCGGGGAAATCATTGGGAGAGGCCGTCGAACTTCTGACTAGCAGGGGAGTGCCGTCAGCGCCCGTCCGTGATTCCCGCCGAGTATTCGAACACGCGCAGATTGAGTCGAGGGGTTACGCCGAAGCTGTCGAACATAGCGTCGTCGGTACGCACCCGATCCCGGGACTTCCGTTCCGATATGCAAGTGTCCCAGGATGGATTCGACGACCCGCCCCGGTCCTTGGCGAGCACAATGCCGAGATTCTCGGTGGATGGTTGGGTCACACAGATGAGGAACTTGCCGGCCTTGAAGAAGCCGGTGTCATTGGAAACTGGCCTCAGGGCCTTTGACCGCTCACAGGAGAAAACCATGACCGATCTTTTCGACCGTTACCGAGTTATTGATGTTGATACCCATCTGACGGAGCCACCTGATACCTGGACTCGTTCGTTCCCGAAGAGTCTTCATGATTCGGTGCCGCACATCGAACGCATTGATGGAGTCGATGTCTGGATGTGTGCCGGTGAGCGTCTCGGCGCACCGGGTTACTACTCAATGGCCGGACACGACGGTGTCATGCCGATATCGACGCCCAAGACCTTCGATGACATCGCTCCGGCGATGTACGACGCGAAAGCTCGATTGGCCTTTCTCGATCAAGAGGGTATCGACGCCCAGATTCTTTATCCGAACGTCGGTGGTTTCGGCAACGGCTACTTCCTCCGTCTTGGCGATCGCGAACTCGTCGCGAACTGTGTCCGGGCCTACAACGATTTTCTCACCGACTGGTGCAGCGCCGATCCGGCGCGCCTGGTTGCGATCACGGCGATTCCGTTCTGGGATCGCGATCTCGCAATGGATGAGATCGAACGTTGTCTCGGTAATGGACACAAGGCTGTGAACTTCTGCAACCAGCCTCAGGACTACGGCCAGCCGCCGCTTGCCCACAAGCACTGGGATCCAGTGTGGTCTCTCCTGCAGGATGCCGGCGTGCCGGTGAACTTCCATGTGGGCGGTGGTTCGATGGGAACGCTGTTTGCCGACACCTCCGAAATGGGATGGATGACGAACTTCGCGAAAATCTCGTCGCTCATCTTCCTCGACAACATGCGTAGCGTCGCCGATCTCATTTTCGGTGGGGTCTGTCACCGATTCCCGGATCTCAAGTTCGTGTCCGTCGAATCAGGAGTGGGATGGATCCCCGGGGCCCTCGAGACGTTCGACTGGCAGTGGAAAAACGGCGGGATCCTCGACGAGCATCCTGAGTACGACCTGTTGCCGAGCGAGTACTTCAAGCGTCAGATCTACGGGTGTTTTTGGTTCGAGGAGCAGGTCGCGATCGATGCGATCTCGAAGTACCCAGACAACATCTTGTTCGAGACCGACTACCCGCATCCCACATGCATGCACCCTGGGCCGCGTACCGCTGCACAACGGCCGCGCGAGTATGCGACGCGGATCTTCGAGGGTCTCGGTGACGAAGTGACGAAGAAGGTCCTTTCCGGAAACGCTGCAACCCTCTACGGGCTTTGAGCGAAATGTCGGAGATCATCGCCCCAGACTTCGGGACTCAATTCATTGTCAGTGAAATCCGTGGTCGTGTGCTGTACCTTCGCATCGATCGCATCGAGCGTCGCAACTCGTTCACTCAAGATATGTATCGGGCTCTCAAGCGTGCCGCTATTTGGGCCGACACGCAGACGGAACTCGACGCGGTTTGTCTTACGGGAACCGACAAGTGGTTCGCAGCCGGTGGCGACATGGCGGGTCGTTCCGAGGATGTCGAGGGACTTGCTAACGAATGGGATGCGACCGACAACTTTCCCTTCCGTCATATCGAACGCTGTCGCAAGATCTGGGTGGCGAAGATCAACGGGGTCTGCCAGGCAGGCGGCATCGACATTGCGTTGCATTGCGACGTGGTTATTGCGTCCGAAGATGCTCGCTTCCGTATCCCGGAATTGCTTCGTGGCATTCCCGATCCATTCATGTCGGCGCGACTTGCCGAGGCTGTGGGTATAGCTCAAGCGCGTTATCTGTTCTTCACGGCGGCCGAGATCGGTGCCACCGAAGCATTGGCGATGGGACTCGTCGGAAAGGTCATTCCGCACGACGAACTCGACTCACATGCCGAATGGGTTTTGGAGCAGATTTCAGCTACTGGGCCTGAAGCGAGGGCTGCGGTCAAGAAAGATCTGAATCGACGTCTACCGAACGCCGATGTCGCACTGTTTCATCGGGCGATGACATCTCCGGAAATGGTGGAAGGCATGCGAGCGTTCATCGAGAAGCGTCCCGTGGACTGGCCCCGGCAGTAACAGAGCGATTCTGGCCGGTACTCTTCAAGGACTGTGAACAAGCTGACGCAGTTCGGGTCCGCAATCGTGGCGGGTGCAGTAACAGTGGCTTTGGCTACGGTCATTGCTGTTCCGGCGATCGTGATGATCGGCTCGTCGGCCGAAGGTAGCGATGGTGCCATCGACATTGCATCTTTTCAGGACTTCGCGGTTCGATCGCAGGTCTTTGCCGAGGACGGTTCGCTTCTTGCAACTCTTCACGGAGTCGAGAACCGCGACCCCGTGGAACTTTCTGTCATCCCCGACACCGTCAGGCTCGCGGTGCTGTCGGTCGAGGACGCCGAGTTCTACAACCACGGCGGTGTCAACATCCGTTCGCTCATTCGGGCGACCTTGAAGAACGTTCAGGCTGGCGGCGTCGATCAGGGCGGCTCGACAATTACGCAACAACTCGTCAAGAAGGCCTTGCTTAGTGACGATCGTGTCCTTAATCGCAAGACCAAGGAAGCAGCACTCGCCATCCGTCTCGAGGGGCAGCTGAGCAAAGACGAAATCCTCGGGCTCTACCTGAACACGGTCTACTTCGGTTCCGGGGCTTACGGCGTTCAAGCCGCGGCCGAAACGTACTGGGGCAAGAACGTCGAGGATCTTTCCTGGGCCGAGGGCGCACTTCTCGCCGCACTGATTGCGAATCCAGTTGCCTACGATCCGGTCATCCATCCGGCGACGGCGTTAGAGCGCCGCAATGCCGCGCTCGATCGCATGGTCGCGAATGACGTCATCACCAGGAAACAGGCCGATGAGGCTGATCTTGTTCCGCTTCCCATAGGGCGTTGCACGGGGACGAGCGGTCCCCGGCCTAGCGGGTGCGGAGCCATCACCCCACCTCCGCCGGACTCGTACTTCGTGGAACAGGTGAAGGAGCAACTCCTCGCCGATCCATCGTTCGGGGCGACCTACGAGGAGCGCTATCGGTCGGTCTTCGGGGGTGGGCTGCAGATTTATACGACGCTCGATCCTGTTGCACAGTCCGCAGCCCAGATCGCTCATGACACCACGTTCCCTGATGCGGTTAAACAGGCAGCAGATGCCCAAGGAATCACCACCGCGATGGTGTCAGTGGATTCGTCGACTGGTGCGGTCCGCGCGTTGGTCGGCGGTCCGGGATTCGCCGATTTCAAATATGACATCGCAACACATGAGCCAGGCCGTCAGACAGGATCGACATTCAAGACGTTCGTGCTTCTGACTGCGCTCGAGCAGGGCATCCAGCCTGACGATCTTGTGGATGGTGGAGGTTCCTGGCCGAACAAGGGGGGCACCCCCGATCCGTATGTGATTGCCGGCGAAGGTGGCACGCTTATGTCGGTGACTGCCGCATCCTCGAATGGTGCATTTGTCCGTCTCGGCCAGACGGTCGGCATCGACAATGTCATCAGCATCGCAAACCGACTCGGCGTGACCAGTCAGTTCAACGCTGGCAGCAAGGCAACCCCTCTCGGTGTGTTCGACGTGACTCCGCTCGAAATGGCATCGGCTTATTCGGCAATTCCCAACGGTGGTATTCACGAGACGGCGTATTTCGTCGATCGTGTTGAGGATCGAACAGGAAAGGTGATCGTCGAGCATTCGCCGAACCCGACCCGCGCTGTGAGTGCCCGTTCGGCCTGCCTCGCCACGCGGATTCTCGAGAACAACGTTCAATCTGGCACGGGGACGAACGCCCGACTCGGTGCACAACCAGCGGCCGGCAAGACCGGAACCACGGAGGGCAACTCAAACACGTGGTTCGTCGGTTACACGCCGTACCTGACGACTGCCGTTTGGATGGGAATCCCTTCTGAGGGCACGAAGTCGATGGGGAATCTCGCGGGACAGGAACAGTTCGGTGGGTTGTGGCCGGCCACGATCTGGCGGAATTTCAACAGGGCATGGCTCGACACCAAACAGAAGCCGATCGCTGGTTTTCCCGCGTGTGCGCCGGCCCTGCGCCCCGGTCAGCCGGCGGCTGGAGCTAGCGATCCCTACGGGATTCTGAACGGCGGGACGGTCCCGGAACCCGAGGCGGGGCCAATCACAACGCAACAACCCGGTCGCTCAACCACAACCACCGTCCCGCGTTCGACCACCACTCGGGTGCCCCGCACTACCACGACAAGCGTTGATCCAACCACGACAAGCGTGATCACGCTTCCCCCGCCGGACGACCTCGGATGAGTCGATGCCGCGTCCGATTCTTTTTTGGGTGATGCTTGGCCTATGACCGATCTCGACCGGGTATTGGAACTTCAGACCAACGACACCACGACGGATCAGTTGAAGCATCGTCGGCAGACACTGGCGGAGCACGCCGAGTTAAAGGCCATTGATGTCCGAGAGGCCGAGATCGTGGCTTCAGTCGCCGAGCCCCGGGCCGAACGAGACACGTTGGGACGCGAACAGAAGCGCCTCGAGGACGAGATCGCTGGTATCGAACAAAAGGTGGCTGTCGTCCTTCATCAGTTGTACGAAGAGGGGCTGACCTCTCCGAAGGAAGCGCAAGCGCTTCAAGCTGATCTCGAATCGTTGAAACGCCGTCAGGCCGCCCTCGAAGATGAGGTTCTCGAACTAATGGAGAAGATCGAGCCACTCGACGCCGCTCTTGCAATATCGATTGTTGACCTCGAGAGCGTTCGTGAGGAACGTGAGCGGACCAAGGCAGCGCTGGCGGCTGCGCAGGCGGCCATCGATGCCGAATTGGCCGTGGTGGCAGAGTCCCGTATTCAACTTGCGGCTGCGGTGTCGTCCGAGATGCTGAAGTCGTACGAGGAACTCCGACCGCAGTACGGGGGTATAGCAATTGCCCGTCTCGTCGGACCGACGTGTCAGGGTTGTTTCTTGTCGCTTGCTGCTGCCGAGGTAGATGAACTCCGCCGCCGCCCGGCTGACGAACTTGTTCACTGCCCCGACTGCGGTCGCATTCTCGTTCGATGATCCTCTGGTTTGCCGGTGTCAGTTTTGTCTTTGTGTGGTGGGTCTTCCGATCGCCGGCACTCGATTACCGACTCGTGATGCTCGGGTCGATTCTGCCGATCGGGGATGTTGTTTTCGGCGGGCCCCGATTGCTACACACGCTGCTCGCACCGGTAGCGGTTCTCACTGTCCTGATGCTGGCGACACAGAAGCGCCGACTGGTGCGCAGACGTTGGATCGGTATCCCCATCGGGATGATGATGCACATCGCTCTCGATGGCATCTGGGCTAGAACCGAAAACTTCTGGTGGCCGTTCTTCGGTACCGATTTCGGCAGCGAGGGACTCCCTGAGTTTGGTCACTCATTCGGAGTGAGTGTTCTCCTCGAACTTGTTGGTATTGCCTGTCTTGTGTGGGCATGGCGCACGTTTGATTTCTCGGACAAACGCACACGAGACCGTTTCATTCACACGGGTCATCTCAACCGCATCGTTGAACAACCCCCCACCTGTTAGGTAGATCGATTCCGATGTTGTTCATCGTGAGACATGGGCGCACCGCCCACAATGCGTCAGGACTTCTTCTGGGTCGGATCGACCCGCCCCTCGACGAACTCGGGCGGGCGCAGGCCGATGCGCTTGCCGCGGCGATCGGCCCGGTCGAGAGAGTGATTTCGAGCCCGTTGCTCCGCACGCGTGAGACGGCGAAGGCATTTGGCGTCGAGCCGATCATTGACGATCGGTGGATCGAACTCGATTACGGCGAGTACGACGGAAAGCCGTTGGGAGAGATCACGTCGCAGACCTGGTCGGATTGGCGGACAGATCCGGATTTCCGGCCGCCGGGCGGCGAGACCCTTCGCGAACTCGGCGATCGCGTAAGCGGTGCGCTTGACGAACTCGCATCAGATGGCTCGGCAACGGACAGGACAACTGTGGTGGTCACACACGTGTCGCCGATCAAGGCCGCGGTTTGCTGGGGCCTTGGTGTTGATCAGATGACGTCGTGGCGTCTGTGGGTAGCCCCTGCGTCGATCACACGCATCGGAACAACGCCTCGTGGGGGAGTGCTGCACACCTTCAACGAGGTTGCCCACCTCGCCGATCTTCAGGGCTGAATCGAATCGGTGGCCCAGCGTGATTGGGCCAGTCGATAGAGCTCACTGTCGACTTGGCTCATCTCAAGAATCATTTCGGCGGCTTCAGAGGAGATTTCTTCGCGCTTGGTGGTATTTAGACTTGGAACAGTCTCGAGCGGTTCGCCGGGCAGACCAGCTTTTGCGTGCAGGAGTCGGTAGAGATCTTCGACATTTTCGCTCGGAGCGAGATAGTCGAGACGATCAACCGCTGGCTGCAACATGCGCTGTAGATTCTCGTCGCTGTTGGCGGAATTGATAATCCACCCATGGCCATCGAATTGGGTTGGCCCCGTCTCGCTCATATCCATGGTGAGCATGCGGGTCTGGACATTGCGCAGGTCTGCTGTCGTGGCCAGCCATTCCTCGAGGCTTAAGGACTCGCTGATGATCTGCTCTCGACGGTAGTAGCGCCAATTGGATGGATAAAGTTCGAGCGGATCACGGGCCATGCTGAACACGATGGGATTTCGAAACGCGAGTAGATCGGCCGCGGTGAATCCATAATGCCCGGAGATGAAACGGAACGACAGGAGTCGGGCGAGGGGGAGCGCTAGGAGTTCGCCGAGAGATTGCTGTGAAAATGAGCTGAGGGGCGGCAAATGGCTCGCAATTGCTGTGTTGAGTGTTGTCCCGGCGGTCTTCGGGATGTGAATGTGGATCAGCGGTCGGACTGATCGGTTCATCTGCTCGAGATCATCCAGACCCAGGACCGGTTCGAAAAACGGATTTCGAGTCCACTGATACTTAAATTCGTCTGATGCGATCCACGATGCGACGAGGTGAGTGAATCGCCCCGAGGATTCGAGGAATTCAATCTCGGCGCGACTCTGTTCGAGTTGCTTTTCGTCATCGATGGCCGCATCGGATGGACTGCGCCCAAGAAACTCAAGGCGGAACCGGGTGAGTTCGCGGGCACTCAACGAGTGACGGGGTTCTTGACTCACGTGCTTTAGGTTCACCAGTAACGAGCTGAATCGTCAAATCGTGGAATTGTTAAGGGCATGAGTAGCAGAATCAGCCGCCATCGACGCTTCATGACTGGATTAGGTCTGCTCATCATCGTTTGCGTGGCGATGTCGTGTGGGGGAGACGCTGCGATGTCCTCCGGCGTGGAAGAAGATCCAGCGACGGTTTCAGCCCCTACGGGACCCCTTGCAACGACCACGACGACGAACGCTCCGATCAGAGTCGTTCTTGGACCGGGGGCCTTTACTGCCACTAACGCGCTCATGTCTTCAAGGGTTACCGTCGCCGGACTTTCCGGCGGGTTCGTTCGGATTGTCCGATCCGGGCAGGTTGTTCATGAGCAAAAGATCGGTTCAGTGAGTGGATCCACGCTGCTCTCTGTAGCTTCAGCGACAAAATGGTTGACAGCGGCCACGCTCATGTCACTCGTCGATGACGGACTCGTGCGTCTCGATGATCCCGTAGCGACATGGCTGCCGGAGTTCTCAACCACCGGCCCCGCAATCACGGTTCGTCAACTCCTTACTCATACCTCCGGGGTACGTGACAATGCATGCCAGGGCAACGGCACTGCGCTGGCCTCGTGCGTCCGCTCCATCGCGGGATCGGCCAGAGAGTTTTCGCCCGGCGCAAAGTTCTCCTACGGAAACTCTGACTTCCTCGTGATCGGTCGGATCGTAGAAGTGGCTGGCGGCGCTGATTTCGCAACGGTTGTTCAGCAGCGGCTCACCGGCCCATTGGCAATGACAGCCACAACATGGCCGGGTGCTCCAATGGCGGCGAATCCGGCGTTCGGCGTGCGTGTGAGTGTTGACGATTACGGGAACTTTCTCGACATGGTCTTGCATCGAGGCGTGTACGGGGGCCGACGCGTTCTCTCGGAAGTTGCAGTGGCGGAATTGATCGGTAATCAGGTTGGCGACTACGACGTGACTGGCGATTTCGCCGTAGGCATAACGAAGATTCCCCGCTACGCGCTGGGTGCATGGCCTGATGTCGTTGACGCGGTCGGTGAAACCGTTGTGGTCAGTGGCAACGGTGGAATGGGTTTCTATCCATGGGTGGACTTCGCCACGGACAGTTACGGGATCATCGGCGTTCAGGACGACCGCGGAGCACGCCTTGCGGTCCCGGCGTCGCAAGCGGTTGCGATCTCAGCCCGCAGTGTTCTGTCCGGCCAGGGTTGAGCGAGTCGGGACCTGCTCAAGGTGAAGACACTGCCGTATCAGTGAGGGTGCGATGGTGAGCCGGTCTATAGGCGGGGTTCTGTCCGGCGCCTCCCGGCGCTTGTGTGACCATCCATCTATGCGGCCTACCAGCGGATTGTCTGTCCCGAGGGACTGACGGGGCGGACCACCCGTACCCGACATGCGGCCTTGCTCCTGGTGGGGTTTGCCTAGCCACCCGGGTCACCCCGGATGCTGGTGCGCTCTTACCGCACCGTTTCACCCTTACCTGTGCCCGGCGAACCGGGCCATCGGCGGTTTGTTCTCTGTGGCACTTTCCTGTGGGTCGCCCCAACTGGCTGTTAGCCAGCACCATGTCCTGTGGAGCCCCGACCTTCCTCAGACCGGTTCATGCCGAAGCAATCCCGACCCGCGGTCACCCGACCGACTCACCATCGCTCGTTCAGTGTGCCATGTGTCCGACATGAACGCTCCATGCCCGACTACTGCGACCCGGGAGCCCTAGGCGGTGACGTAGCCCTTGGGATTGATAGCGAGTCGAGTAGGCATCGTTGCCAATGGCACGACCGTGTACCCAAGCGCCGCGTTGAGGACCGCGATGTGGCGGGCCTCTACGGCACCGATCGACATCGACGCCTGACGCAGCAACGGAAGAGTGAGTACATAGCTGGCCTTGGTGTAGGTCTGTGCTGCGATTGTCTCAACCTCACGGGCAAGGGCGAGGACGCTCTTTTCGTCGGTGAGCTCGGCAAGGGCTTTTTCGACTGTGTTCTTCATCAAGTACTCGTTCGCAGTCGTCACGACGGTGCCACCGGCGGCCTTGATCGGAGCATCGAGAGAAGCCCCGTGCTCGCGGTGCTGCGATTGGAACACCTTTATCATGTCGACAAGCGACGAGGTCTTTACGAGACCCGAGTCGATGGCCTTCTGATAAACGTTGACCGCAAGAACTTCGATTGACTGCGCAGTACGCAGCAGGATCTGGTTAGTTGCTTGGCTGCCAGGTGCAGTTGTGGTCGTGACTGACGGCTTGGGAAGCGTGCTTCCGGTGACGGTCGTCTGCTGCTTCGCCTTCTTGCACGCAGCAAGGAAGGCACTGCCGGCAAGTACCGATCCACCCACGAGGAACGCACGTCGCGCCGGAAGGCCGAGGAAGTGCGCTTTTTCGTCTTCGGTTGCATTGGTCTCGGGATCGAGGATGATCTCGAGGGCTTCATTCCATGCCGGCATGGCGTCGTTGTGCTCAGTGTCGGACTCGCGCAGTTGGCGGCGAATCTCGTCGGAGCTGAAATCGTTCTGATCGTTCGTCATTGTCGTTCTTTCTGCGTCGTTCTCGGGACCCGGACTCAGCGGACCGGGAATGCGGCTTGGGTGAATGAGCCCGCTGTCGAGGCAAAGGCGGGAAGCCACTGCGATGTGGGCTGGCCGGCATCGAACCCGATGGCAGCGGCCTGCTGTCCATTCACCGGGCAGACAATGGCGATTTGTTCGGCGACATGCCACGACTGGGCCTGACCGAGAGCCGAGAGCATTGTGGACGAAAGGTTCTCTTCGAGTGTCTGGACCACCGCGAGGAGGGCGGCTTCGTTGGATGTGGCTGCGATTTTGCCGTCGATCTGCGCCTGGAGCGTGGAGTTGATCGGCACGATCGTGCTCGTGGGGAGGATGGCCCCGAGAGCAACGGCCTGATCGTGATGGAGGCGAGCGAACTGTCGCAGACGCTGGGCCGTCGCAGAAGAGAGGTAGGCGACCTCAGCTGCGCTGTAGAGAGACTTTTCGGCGGCGTACTCGAGGCTCCCGAGGAACGCGAGCAGTTCTTTGTCGGTCGCGCTGATGTTGGCATCGGGGGTGGCGGCTTCGACGACGTCGGTGAGTACCGAGCCGGCCACAGCGAGGGCACCAACTGCAGCGGCGCCGAGCCCGACGGTGCGCATGAATCCGCGCCGTGACGAACCGACCTCTGGGGCATCGGGTGAGTGGGTTTGGTCAACCGAAACTTGCGAACTGATCGACATGTTGTTTCCTCGGGGGTGTTGTCGGATAACGGTGGAAGGGTGCGACGTGCTCAGCGCACGATCACGGTTCCCTTCAGGGTGTTGCGGAGGGTGCAGTAGTACGGGTACTCGCCGGGCGAGCTAAACGTACGCGTGTAGGACCCAGCTTTGCCGATGAGGGGCGACTGGATCACATTCGGGGTCGCGGAGACGATGAGGTGAGGGTTCACGTCCTCGTTTATCCACTCTACGGAGCCTCCCACGGCGACCTCGACACGGCGTGGATCGAACTTCCCGTCGGTGATTCGGACGGTCGCCGAGATAGGCGCCGGTTCGGCAATCGACGTGGTCGGATACTGCGACGAGGGGGTGTCGGGGCTTTCCCCGCAGGAGGTGAAGAACACGCTGAACAAAACAGCTAGGACCCCGAGCCCAAGTTGTGACCGGCGGCGCACGGAAGACCGAGCGGGCGAGCGGGTGAAAGTGGGTCGAGTCATGGTGATCAGAAATCCAGTCCGGAAAGTTCCGGGTACCACTCCCGGGCGCGATCGACAGCCCGAGCCCAACGGTCCCGGTCGACCGGAGCGTTCGGCTCGATCCGTTGATTCGGCTGCCATGCATTCGCGACATCGTCCCAACCCGACCACGTTCCGATGCTGAGGCCGGCGAGGAATGCGGCGCCGAGCGTTGTGGCCTCGAGGACCGGGGAAACTTCGACGGGACGGGCGGTTGCATTGGCGAGCGCTTGAACAAAGGTCGGGTTTGCGCTCATTCCGCCGTCGACGCGCAATTCAGGAATCGACAAAGCCGCGTCCGCTTCGGTGGCGGCAACAAGATCGGCACCGCGGTGGGCGATGCCCTCGAGCACCGCGCGCACGATGTGGGCACGGCCCGATCCTCGGCTGATTCCGAACAGTGCGCCGCGAGCCCCGTAATCCCAATGCGGCGTGCCTAGTCCGAGCAGGGCCGGGACGTAGACGACCCCTTCGGAGTCGGCGCACATCGAAGCAACATCGTGCGACTGAGCAACGGTGTCGATGATGCCGAGATCGTCTCGCAACCACTCGACGTTTGTGCCGGCCGAAAGCATGATTGCCTCGATGCCCCACACGAGTTCGTCGCCCCGACGCCACGCCACGACCGGGAAGGTTCCTGATGGTCCGCGGGTAGCGAATGAAGGTCGACGAGTTCCGACGACGAGGTCAAGCATGCCGCCGGTTCCGAAGGTGATCTTGGCTGGCCCTGGTGCCACGCAACCCTGACCGATGAGCGACGCCTGCTGATCACCGGCAATGCCGCAGATCATGGGGGCACCCGGTAGAGCCGTCGCGGGAGCGATGGGTCCGCTCGAATCAACGATGCGCGCAAGCGACGTTTCCGGAATGTGGAGCTTGGCGAGAATTGCTGCATCCCAACCGCTGGCGTCGGCGTGCATCAACCCGGTTACGGCGGCGTTGGAGGTGTCGGTGACGTGGGCTTTGCCTTCAGTGAGATTCCAGACGATCCACGAGTCGACGGTACCGACACACAGATCGCGGTTCCGCTCCGGATCGACGGCATCGAGAAGTGCGGTGAATTTGGTCGCCGATTGATTCGGGGCGAGTCGAAGTCCGTCAGCCTGAAGTACGAGACATTCGCCGAGGGTTCGTAGGTCCTGCCAACCGAGTCCGTTAGCCACGGGAACACCGGTGGCCCGATCCCACACGATGGCCGATGCTCGTTGATTGGCGATACCGACAGCGTCAACAGGTCCGTGTTCGGTGAGTACACGTCGAGCCACACCAAGCGCGGCGTCAGCCATCGCCGTTGCATCGAACTCGACGAGGCCGGGAGCTGGCGAGAGGGGCAGGACCTCGAGATGGTGCTCGATGGCGATGGTGGCATCGGCGCGCACGACCGCAGCCCGAACTCCGGATGTACCGATGTCGATGACGAGGATGCTCACGAGCCTTCTCCGGTCATCTCGACTTAGCGGCGTCGTTGGCGATGCGCCAGAGCGCAACATACGCGCCGATTGTGCCGAGCGACGAGAACATCAGTCCGAACAGGACGATGCCGATCGGATTAGGAATTTCGAGTGTGCTGATCAGGTAGACGAGTTGGGCGCCGACAAAGGTGATGAGACCGGCGGCCGCGCCATGCATGAGTGCATGCGATGGCATCGGGCGGGCGGCGGCATAACCGGCAAGGGCGCCGGCGAAGAAGACGATTCCGATCATGGCCACTGCCATCGCTGATCCCGAGAAGACCGTCCGTTGAAGGATCGCGGCGGGAAGGGCGAAGAAGAGTCCCGACGTTGCGCCAGAGATAATGACGCGGCGATCAAAGACTTTGTCAGTCATTGCTCGGCTCCTGATTCGACCGGAAACGGCGCGGGGCCGAACGGATTTGGCATTCCGAGTTTGCCGGGGTTCAGCACGCCGGCGGGATCGAGCGCGTCCTTAATCGCATGGAGCACCTGCGTGCCTCCGTCACCAAGGGCTTCGTCCATGAACCGCGCCCGGTTGATGCCGATGCCGTGGTGATGGCTGAGGGAACCGCCGCAGGCCAGCCCGGCGCGGGCACCAGCATCCCAACACGCCGTGTAAAGCGCGTCTGTGGCGACTGCATTGTCCTCAGAAGGTTTGCCAGCGAACGTGAAGTAGAGACAGGCCCCGTCGGAATAGCTGTGCGAGAGATGTGCGGAGGCAGCGAGGACTCCGGGAACCGCAGCGATCGCGTCGCGCACGGTGACATAGAGATTCGGGAGTTCTGTCCACGAAACGGTGAGTTCCATCGTGTCGACGACGAAACCCTTCGAGATCAACGCTTCGAGGGCGGATACATCGTTGCGATGGCCCAGCCATTTTTCGACGAGCGAGTCGTCCAGTCGGTTTGTGCCGGCGCACTCTTGCTCGGTGATTCGAGATGCGGCGTCAACCACTACCGGGTCGCCCTCGTCGAACACGAGCAGCACGGCGACGTCGCCGGTTCCGTAGCTGCGGTCAGCTTCAGCAGCGTCGTAGAGGCGAAGGGCAGCTGGAGCGAGACCGCGTTGCACGATCCGCCGGCACGCGTCGGCACCTTCTTCAAAGCTGGGGAACGACCATGCTGAACGAGCTTCGCCCTCAGGGATCTTCCAAGCGCGCAGTCGGGCTGCGGTGATGACGCCGAGGGTTCCTTCGGAACCGACGAAGAGTTGATCAAGATCGGGGCCAGCCGCCTGTCGGGCGTGGCCGCCGGTCTGCACGAACGTTCCGTCGGCAAGCACAACATCAAGTCCGACGACGATGTCCTCGATCTTCCCGTAACGATTCGAGAGTTGTCCGGCTCCGCGACATGCAAGCCAGCCGCCGATTGTCGACAGGCTTACCGATTGCGGCCAGTGGCCGACGGTGAGGCCGTGTGCAGAGCGAAGTTCGGCTTCCATCAGATCGCCGAACGTGCCGGCCCAAACATCGACGATGCCCGATTCCTGATCTACCGAGCGGATGCCGGTGAGCGCACACATGTCGAGAATCACGCCGCCGAACAACGGCACGGAGCCGCCGACGACGCCACTGCGACCAGCCGCTGGCGTAACGGGGATTCCGGATGCATTGCAGAGTCGCAAGATCGCCGAGACCTGTTCGACTGTTGTGGGTTGCACGACGGCCGCAGCAAGCGCTGCGACTTGGTTGTCCGCCGCCCATGTCATGGCCAGTGGCCACCAGTCACGACTCGACTCGGAGAGCGTCGCCGGATCGACCGTTACGAGTGCTCCTGTGGCCTCAAGATCGCGGATGAGTTCCGCGTTGAGTCCGATTGTCGGAGAGACGAAGTGGGCTGTCGTGGAAGCCGCCCCATCGCCGCCGAGTTGGATCGGCGGCGTCGGTCGCCCTGGGCCGATGGTTGTCACGAACCCATCGCCGTGTCGAGCAGAACCTCAGGCAGGCCAGGCGCCGTTCGTTCCTCGCTGATCTGCGCCACGTACTCGTCAACCCGACGACGCTGTTCGGCCTCGTCCCATCCGAGTTCAGGTCCGATGAGCGCGGCGACTGAGGGGGCGGCCGCAGCGGAATCGTCACGGGCGAGGAGTCGGGCGCGGGTGCGTCGGCTGAGGACGTCGTCGATAGTGAGGGCCATCTCGTAGCGCACGGCGAAGATCGCTTCGGCCCGCAGATAGGGGAGCCCTTCTACAAGTGGGGCAGCGAGGTCTGGGTCGCTCTCGGCGAGGGCAAGAACGGTTTCGGTATCGGAGCCGTACCGATCGGCGAGATGGTTGACCACGTCAGCACCGAAGGGGGAAAGGGTGGCGGCTTGTAAGACCAGTTGGTCGTAGCCGTCGGCACCATGAAGTTCGAGGCGCTTGGTCCGACTTCGACGATGGAGATTCGAAAGTGATTTCCGGTTGAGGACATGTTCGACGATCTCGTCGACGGCGTCAGCGGCCATCTCCCGGTAGGTCGTGAGCTTCCCGCCGGTGACGGTGACTACGCCAGCATCGGATCGGCTCACACTGTGGCGTCGGGAGAGATCGGCGGTGCGGCCCGATGCTTCGGGATCGGCGACGAGTGGGCGCAGGCCGGCCCAGGTGCCAACGATGTCTGCTTCGGTGATCTCAGTTGTCACGGAACCGTTGATCGCACGAAGGAGATACTCAATGTCCTCGGCGGTGCACTGCGGATCATCAGCGGGACCTTGGTAATCGGTGTCGGTCGTGCCGACGAACGAGAAGTCACCCCACGGAACCACGAAGACGGACCGTTTGTCACCCGGAACGGCGATCACGGCCGCAATCTCGTTGCGAACTTTGTGCCACGGCAAGGTGATGTGGATTCCTTTGGCAGGGCGGATGGTGCGCGGCCGGCCCGGTTCGTCGAACGAACGCACATCGTCGGCCCAGACTCCGGCGGCATTGATGATCGAATCGGCAGTGACGCTGATGGTGCGGCCATCGGCAACGACATCAACTCCGCAGATCTTTCCGTTGTCATTCTTTCGGACCGACGTGACGGCGGCGTTGTTGACCACGACCGCTCCGAACTCCAGTGCCGCAGTGCGAGCGACGGCAACGCACAGTCGAGCGTCATCGGCTCGTGCGTCGTAATAGAGATACGAGGAGACGAGGTTCTCGGGAGGCAGCGTCGGGAAGTACTCGAGGGATTTCTCTTTCGAGAGGCGCTTGTGCACTTTGCCGATACGAAGGCCGCCGGTGAAGTCGTACATCCACATGGCGGTGCCCATTGCCCGTGCGAGTTTGCGGCTCACAACGCCGTTCTTCGAGAAGATCGGGATAAGGAACGGCAGAACCTTGACGAGATGCGGAGCATTGCGGCGCAGGATCTGGCGCTCGGCGAGTGCTTCGTAAACAAGTCGGATATCGCCCTGTTGTAGATACCGAAGACCACCGTGCACGAGTTTGGAGGACTTCGACGAGGTTCCCGAGGCAAAGTCGTGTCGCTCGACCAGGGCGGTACGCAGACCCCGCGATGCCGCATCGAGTGCACATCCGACCCCGGTTATTCCGCCGCCCACGACGATGACGTCGAAATGGGATTCCTCCAGCCTCTGAAGGGCCGACTGGCGATCAAATGTGCCGGGCATCATGACGTCAGAGCCTAGGGCGACGGCCCGGGTCCTTACCCATCGGAAGCGACGTCGGTCACCTCAGGAGCTGTGCCGAAGCAACAGGTCGTTTGCGGTCCGCGTGGTTCCTGACCAGCACAAAGGCATCAAACCTACCGAAACTCGTTTTGTGTCGGCCCATGGCCTGCGGCGATACTCATTTCTTCCCATTCGCCGACGGTCCGTAGGAGCCGAGTACTCCCGATGAAACAGCTTTGGCACTCTCAGGCCGCCTGCACGGGTCTCGACCCCGACATCTTCTACCCTCCGTCCGAGGATGATCTCGACACCGCACCAGCAAAACTGGTGTGCGCAGAGTGCTCCGTGCGCGAACCTTGTCTGGAATTCGCACTCGCGGTAAGGGAGAAGGACGGCGTATGGGGCGGAGCCACGGAACGAGAACGACGTCGAATGATCCGGCAGCGTCGGCGTACGGCCTGAAACCATGACCGACCAAACGTTTGGTCGGACAACCGACGCGGAACGCTTTGACGGTTGGTCTGTTGTCCTTGCGACGCTGATGGCCGGCACGGGGCTTTCCCCGCAGCAGGCCGGTCTGGCGCTGGAACAAATACTCGCCGGGGAGGCGACCGACGCACAGATCGGTGCTTTCCTCATTGCCTTGCGCATGAAGGGTGAAACCGTCGACGAAATCACCGGGATGGTCGACACGATGCTGGCCGCCGCCGCCCCGATTTCGTTGCCAGACGGAATCGATCCCATCGACATCGTCGGAACTGGTGGCGCTCCGAGTCGTCGCGTCCATGCGCTCAATGTTTCGACGATGGCGAGTTTTGTGGCCGCTGGGGCCGGAGCCCGGGTCGTGAAGCACGGCAATCGGAAGGCTTCATCAACGTCGGGATCCTCTGATCTCCTTGAGGCACTAGGTATCGCCATCGAACTCGACGGTCCGGGCGTGGCGCGTTGTGTGGCCGACGCGGGGATCGGGTTCTGTTTCGCCCGATCGTTCCATCCGGCGATGCGCCATGCCGGCCCGGTCCGCACCCAGCTCGGCGTGCCGACCGTGTTCAACTTTCTCGGACCGCTTTCTCATCCTGCGGGCGTCCAGCGTCAGGTCATCGGCGTAAGCGACCGGACGATTGCTCCGATTGTGATTGGCACCCTGCAACGCCGCGGTGCGCCGCGGGCGATGGTTGTTACCGGCGACGACGCAATGGACGAGTTCACCATCACGGGTTCGTCGACCGTGCACGAACTTCGCGACGGAGTGGTGACGACACGAAGCTTCGATCCTGGCGAGATTGGCATAGCGGTGGTGAATGCTTCAGCAATTGCAGGCGGAGATCCACAGGACAATGCGCGAATCGCTCACCGCGTGTTCGCCGGTGAAGCGGGGGCGTATCGCGACATCGTGTGTCTTAACGCTGCAGCTGGACTTGTCGTTGCCGGGATCGCCGATGATCTCAGTGCCGGTTTCGTACTTGCCGGAAATTCGATCGATTCGGGCGCGGCGGCGAATGTTCTTGCCCGCTTGCAGATCGTTTCCAACGCTTAGGCCCTAGTGCGTTCGTTGTCCCGACTGTGTTGGGACAACCCTCCCTTGGGAGCGAACGACGGAAGCTGGGGAAGTGCCGAGGCGAAGATTCCGTCGCAATGATCGAGCGACAACTGGTGAGCGCTTCGGTCGAGCCATGCCGCAACACAGTTGAGTTCGTCGGCAAGCTCGCGGTCGAGCGGGGGGAGTGTTGCTGGTTCAGCGAAAAGCTTCCCGATGATCACGCCGTCATCGTCGAAGACATCACCGGGACCCCATGCCCGGACGAGACGACCTTCCTCAAGTTCGGCGCCACCCTGGCCGGGCAGCTCGAGTCGCAGACGACCAGCATTGCGGAGGCGATCGAATCGACGCTGTCTGCTCAAGGCGCCTGCGAGAGCGTCGGCACGATCACGCATGTCGGCTGCTTCCTCGAAGCGCTCCTCGTCGGCCAGCACGGCAATTCGTGCAACGAGCGGGGCGAGGAGGAGATCGGGTTCGATTGTGAGGCCGCGTACGGTTCGCTCGACGACACGTCGGTACTCCTCCGGATCAACGCCACCGGCACACGGGCACATCGACACGCCGAGTTGAGCAGCCGCGCACGGAGCGGAGCGCGATGGATTGCGTCCGACGCGTCCGGCGCATCGACGAAGAGGGACTGCAGTGTGAATTGCTTCGATCACTCGGTGTGCCATCGACCTCGATGACAGAGGCCCGATATAGAGGCCTTCATCCTCCTTTGTCTCCTTGACAACAGAGAGCCGGGGGAATATTTCGCCGAGCGTGAGTTTCACGTAGACGTATTTCGCCCAGTCCTTCGACTGGCGGTTGTATCCGGGTGAGTACTTGTGAATGAGCCGGACCTCATGGACCGCAGCAGCTAGCGGATGCGGTTGGACGACGTGATCGATGCGGACGGTCTCGCGGAGCAACGCGCCCACCTTCCGTCGCTCATCGCCGGAGAAGTAGGACCGGACGCGTGATCGCAGGTTGGTGGCTTTGCCGACATAAAGCACATCGCCGTGCGCATTGCGGAAGAGGTAGACACCGGGCGAGCGCGGGAGGTTTTCGGTGAGTCGAAGTTTGGAGGCCTGCGCGTGGCCGGCCATTTTGGGAAGGGTGATGAGATCGTCGAGTCCGGTGACCCCGAGGCGACCGGCCCGCTCGATGAGGAGATGCAGGAGATCGCCCGTGGTGAGGGCATCGTCGAGGGCGCGGTGCGATGGCCGGTGGTCGAGTCGGAGTCGTTCCGCGAGGGTTCCTAATTTGCAGTTGGGCACTTCGTCGCGCACGAGTCGGCGTGCGAGAGCAACGGTGTCGAGGGATTGATTGCGCAGTCGCGGTCGCTCGTCGCGCTCGAGGGCGGCTTGGACGAACGACATGTCGAACCGCACGTTGTGGCCGACGATGACGGCGTCGCCGATGAACTCAAGCAGCGAGGGAAGTACGGCTTCGATGCGCGGCGCCGGCAGCACCATTGACTGGGTTATGCCGGTCAGGACAGTGATCTGGGGAGGAATCGCGCAGCCGGGGTTGACAAGCGTCTGGAAGGTTCCGAGGCACTCGCCGCCGCGCAGCTTCACCGCACCAATCTCCGTGATCCCGCACGATGCGGCCGACCCGCCGGTTGTCTCAAGATCGATCACGCAGAACGTGACATCGCACAACGGCGTACCCAGATCGTCAAGGGTGAGCTGGCTTGGCTCCACGGGCATGGCGACAGTCTGACCGAACATGCGTACGATGACAAGCCTCGGTAAGATCGGCCCCGTGACTACCCCCCGATACCGCTGCACAGCGTGCGGCAACCTGACCCGATTCGACGTGACTTCAACAAAGCAGACTCGGGCGTTCCACCATTACAGCGTCGGGGGCGAACTCTCGATCGAAGACGAGGAAGTTCTGGTCGAGTCAGTGGAACTCGTTGCTTGTCAGTGGTGCTCGAGCGATCGCTCCGTCGTGGCGCTCACTGAAGAAGAAGCCGAAGCGGTCGACGCCGCCGGGGGCATTGCCTGAGATTCAGGCCCAACCGCCGGCGTACGAGACGTACTGGCCGGTGGTGAAGGTGCTCGACCCATCGAGGAAGACGCTGCAGAACGACGCGAATTCGTTCATGGAACCGAGACGTCGAAGTGGAACCTGTTTCTCGACGAGCTTGCGTACCTCGGGGTCGTCGGCGCCGGTAGCGGCTAGGAACTCCGGAAAGTCCATGAAGTTTGTGCCGACTGCGTTGACCTGAACGTTGCTGCGCGCAACTTCTCCGGCGACATTGCGGGCGAGCATCGTGGCGCCGGCGCGAACCGAGGAATAGAGAGCGCCGCCGGGAAGCGGCTTGGCGCCCGACGCACTCGTGATGACGAGGATCTGACCGGACTGTTGCTCGGTCATCGGGGGAACCACTGCCTTAAGGAAATGGAAAGGCGCGTGGAGGCAGCCGTAGACGATCTTGTCGAGTTGTTCGAGAGTGGAATCGACGAACTTGCCCGGAATGATTTGTCCGGATGCGACGACCGCGGCATCGATGTGGCCGAACCTGTCGATGGCTGATGCGATCAGCAACGGGGCCGATTCGGGCTTTGACATGTTCGACACGCCGTTGACCGCAAGCACGGTTGCTCCGGTTGCCTCAAGTTCGGTCACGAGTTCGGGAGCTGGATCGCCGAGGGCGAGGTCGCAGCCACGGGCAGCAAGCGTCCTGGCCAGTTCGGGGCCGACGTAATGGCGGGCGTCGGCAACAACGGCAACCCGGCGGGATTTCTCGGTCATAGCGAGCCTCGTTCGTGGCGTGTCGTTTGTGGCGTGCTGATAGTGATAGTGGCAGTATTAGCGACAATAACAGCAGGTGCTGTCACGATCAGCCGCTGAATGGGGAGCGTAGGACATGGAACTTCGCAACAAAGTCGCCGTCGTAACAGGGGCAGCATCGGGAATCGGTCTGGCCATGAGTGAGCGTTTCGTCGCCGATGGTATGTCCGTCGTGATGGCAGACATTGAGGTTGACGCACTCACCGATGCCGTGGCGAGGTTGCAGGCCGCAGGGGCAAAGGTCGAGGGGATTGTGTGTGACGTCTCCGACGCCGACCAGATCGCGTCGCTACGGGATGGTGCTCTGGCTGCGTACGGCGCCGTGCACGTTCTGTGCAACAACGCCGGCGTCGGCGGAAATGGCCGGCCGACGTGGAAGACCTCGCCGGCAGTCTGGGACTGGGTGGTCGGTGTCGACCTCCTGGGTGTCGCGTACGGCGTGCAGGCGTTCGCCCCGCTGATGGTCGATCAGGGAGAGGGGCACATCGTGAACACTGCGTCGGAGGCTGGTCTCTGCGCGACCCCGATGCTCGGCGCGTACCACGCTGCCAAGTACGGAGTGGTGGGATTGTCCGAAGCGCTCGTGATGGAACTAGCCGGAACCGGTGTCGGAGTTTCCTGCCTGTGTCCCGAGCTCGTGGCCACGAGAATCTTCGAATCAACCAGGAACGCCCCGGCCCATCTCGAACTCCCCCCGGCACGACCGGTGTTGATGGAAATGATTGAAGGTCTCATGAAGACGACCGCACTTGATCCTGGAGTGGTTGCGGGGAACGTCGTCGATGCGATCACAGAGGGCAAATTCTGGGTGCTCACCCATGAGAGCACGCGCGTGCGGGTGCATCATCGCAACGGAAATCTTGAGAGTGGCCAAACGCCTGAGATGCTTGTGATCGGCGACGAACTCTGATGGCGATCCGTCCCTACTTTGGCGGTTCGATCGGGCGCACGCAGGCGGAATCGGAGCCATGGTGGCCGACGCCGGTGCATCCGGGTGACGATGCTCCCAATGTCGTGGTCATCCTTCTTGATGATCTCGGTTTCTCACATTTCAACTGTTTCGGCTCCGATCTCGTTACACCGAACGTCAATCGACTCGCCGAGGGCGGTCTGCGCTATTCGAACTTCCATGTGACGCCGTTGTGTTCTCCGACAAGGGCTGCGCTTCTGACTGGCCGGAACCATCACACGGTTGGCATGCGCGGTATCTCCAATTGGAACACCGGCTTCCCGCACATGACCGGCAAGGTGACCGAACACGCGACCACGATGGCCGAGGTGCTGCGCGACGAGGGGTACTCAACCTTCGCTCTAGGTAAATGGCATTTGTGTCCGATGGACGAAGCGTCAGCGGCAGGCCCGTACGACGCGTGGCCGCTGCAACGTGGCTTCGATCGCTATTACGGATTCCTCGACGGAGAGACCGATCAGTTCGCTCCCGATCTCTGTTACGACAACCACCGCATTGATCCTCCGGCAACGGCGGCCGAGGGATATCACCTCAGCGAAGATTTGGTGGATAAGGCAATCGAGTTCATTCACGACACAACATCGGTGCGTCCCGATCGTCCCTTCTTCACCTATCTCGCCTTCGGAGCGACCCACGCTCCACACCAATCGCCCCCTGAGTACCTTGCCCGCCATCGCGGAAAGTACGACGAGGGCTGGGATGTCGCCCGCGAGCGCTGGTTCGCTCGTCAACTCGAACTCGGAATCATTCCGCCTGACACGGTGCTGGCCCCGCGCAATCCGGGCGTCGAACCTTGGGACTCACTCCCCGAATCGCATCGTGCTCTCGCGATCAAACTGCAGGAAGCATTCGGTGCTTTCCTCGAGCACACCGATGCGCAGATCGGTCGTCTGATGGACGCGCTTGCCGCTCTCGACAAACTCGACAACACGATATTCGTGGTGCTCTCGGACAACGGAGCCAGCCAGGAAGGCGGACCGTTCGGCGTCCTGCACGAGATGAAGTTCTTCAACTTCCTCATCGAGACTCCAGAAGAGGCCACCGATCGTCTTGATGAGATCGGCGGACCGAACAGTCACGCAAACTACCCATGGGGTTGGGCGCAGGCCGGAAATACTCCCTTCAAGTGGTACAAGCAGAACACCCATGAAGGCGGCGTGCATGTTCCGTGCATCGTGCACTGGCCGGCGCGCATCTCTGATGCCGGAGGTATCCGTCCTCAGTTCCATTACGTCACCGATATTGCCGCGACGGTCTACGACGCTCTCGGCATTACGGCCCCCGAGGTATACAAAGGGCTCGAGCAGTTCCCCCTTTCCGGAACATCGATGGCCTATTCCTTCGATGCCGAAGCGGCGCTGGCTCCGACGAAACATCGCGTGCAGTACTTCGAGATGGTCGGACACCGAGCGATCTACGCCGACGGATGGAAAGCCGTCACCCGTCACACGCACGGCCTGTCGTTCGACGACGATCAGTGGGAGCTTTACAACCTCTCGATCGATCCATCGGAGTGCAACGATCTCGCCGAAGCGGAATCGGCGAAATTGGCTGAGCTCATCGAACTCTGGTGGGCGGAAGCCGAGGCGAACGGGGTGCTTCCCCTCGACGACCGTGGTGTCGAACTGTTCGGTGTGCGCTTCGGTGAGCATCTGACTCATTCGAAGTCGAGGCACTACACCTACCGCCCTCCGATGGCACCGCTGCCGGCCCAAAGCGCCGCGGCAGTGGCCGGTCGAAGTTGGGAGCTCAAGGCCACAGTCACCCGGTCCACGGGCGATGGCGGGGTTCTCTATGCAATGGGTAACGGGAATTCAGGGTTCAGTTCGTTCGTGCAGAACGATCGACTTCTGTTTGATTACAACTGCTTCGGCGATCACTACGTCGCTGAATCAGACATTCCAGTACCGACGGGAACGAGCGAGATTGGTGTTCGGTTCGAACGCCTAGGCCGCAACGGACGAGCGACACTCGTCATCGATGGCGCCGACTGCGGCTCGGTAGAGATCCCCTTCGTGATGCAGGTCATCTCGAGCGTCGGGGCGAGCGTTGGCTACGACAACGGTCTACCGGTAAGTACCCGTTATGACAACGCGTTCCCATTCGAAGGAACTCTTCATCGTGTCGACATCGAATTGCTCCGAGCCAACAGGAAAGAATCGGCCGAGATCATCGAGGCCCAGCAGCGCTCGGACATGACACGTCAATGAACGAACCGATGGCCGGCTACTGGCCCAGCCCGTGGCCGGCCGAGGACAACGGCCCGTCCCGGCAGGCGACGAGTGCCGGAGCCCTCTCGAGCTGGTCTCGTGAATCGGCCGAGGTCGTTTCCCGCGATGCACACGGCGCCACGATGATCGTCCTGCGAGCGCCGGGCGAGGTTTTTCTCCACGGCCATCATGTTGACGATCGCACGACGTGTTGGGTCGAGCGCATCAATCCAACGACACTGGAGACGCAAGCAAGGATCGACGACCTGCCTGGTGGTCGCCGATGGCCCGGCGGTATCGCCGCCCATGCCGACGGATCGCTCATCGTTGTGTTCGGACAACACGTTCATCGACTTTCCGCCGATCTCGAACTAGTTGCTACGCGCCAATTGCCGCGCGACCGTCCGTACAACAGCTTTGTGGTGCTACCCGATGGCAACCTCGTCACCAAAGATTTCGGTGGCCTCCTTCCCGGTGAAACAGCCGGGGCAAAACTGCCCGGTACACAACTACTCGTCCTTGACCCGGTGACACTCGAAACGATTGCATCAGCGGACTTGCCGGAACCGTCGATCGCTCGGTTGTCCGCCGATGTGGACAATGTCTACGTGGTGGGAAATGAATCGCTCTTCCGGTTGACGTGGAACGGTACCGATCTGGTCCACGACGAGGCTTTTGTCGGCCGCTATCGGACGATTCCGGGGCAGACCCACGGATGGGATGCCGTGCTGGCTGCAGGAGCGGCATGGTTTCTCGACAACGGTGCCGGTGCCGAGAATTATGCGGGCACCTTCCGGGGCGTCGGCCGCAATGAGGCTCCGCTCCACCTTGTGCGCGTCGCTCTCGATTCGGGGGTGGTCACCCTTAGCGAAATCTGCGGACTGCCCAACGGTGTTATTGCGAACCCTCCGTTGATTGATGCCGATCGCGGCATCGCGGTCGGCTACGACAGTGGCAACGGAATCATGACTGCGTTCGAGATCGACAACTCAGGTGAGATGACTGTTCGGTGGAGTGTCGAGCAGAATCACGCGTCGCACATGGTTCTGGATCCGACAAGCGGACTCATGTTCTGCGCCCATCACGACAACGTCGGATGGATGGAGCAACTGGTGGTGCGTGACATCTCCACTGGCGAGGACAAGGGGCGGATCGATTCGGGGAGTCCGCTTCAATCCGTTGTGTTTCCGTCCGTCGGGTTCGGTCGCATGATTTACATGTGCTCGTTCTCGACGGTCAGTGCGCTCAGTTGGTGAGACCCCACTGATTGTGAGTCCCCCCGCACAACAGATCGAGACCATCGGGCAATGGCCGCATCATGTCGCAGGCTGATCTTGGCGGGCGGGTCTCAGTGATACCGAGCACTCGCATTCCGGTGAACTGGTTGATGCCATGCGGATCGAGAACGCTCTTGCCGAATGCGGGCCCCATGTAGGCGGGTCCGGGGGGCGGCGGCAACCAACTCGTGCGCAATCCGACGAGTTCGCGCGATTCGGGAATCCACCAGACGTGCCATGCCGCACCGGGATCGTCGGTGGCCCGCCATCCCTTGCCCAAATCAATCTCGTATTGATCGCCACGCATGCGAACAAAGTGTTGGGCGGTGACGATGTCGGTTCGTGCAGCCGGAGGTGTCCAGGCGCTAATCGCTCGGCCGTAGAACGCGAGGACGGCAATGGTGGCCAAGGCCAGCACCCCCAGAAACACCCATGTGTCCACGTGGCAAGGCTACGCGTTTACCGGAGCAACCTCGACGGGGATTCCATTGACCGCAGCATTTCCTGAAAGTTTGTCCACGAAATGACCTGGGGCCAGGAGATTGGAATTCACTCCGGCATGCTCCCGGGCGACGGAGAGGCGGGTGCCGGTCTTGTTGTGTCCCCATCCATGTGGCAATGAAACGACGCCGCGCATCATCTCGTCGCTGACCTCGACGGGGACCTCGATCGTTCCAGCCTCGCTCGAGACGCGGGCATCGGAACCGTCAACGAGACCAAGTTGGGTTGCATCCTCCGGATGCACAAGAAGGGTGCAGCGGTTGCCGGCCTTCACGAGAACCTTGATGTTGTGCATCCAGGTGTTCTTGGACTTGATGTTTCGTCGACTCACTAGAACGAAACCATCCGGATCTCGAAGGAGTGCCTCTTCAAGACGGGGAATGTCGCCGAGAATGTATTCAGGAGCGAGTTCGATCTTGCCCGACGGCGTTCCGATCACTTCAGCGGCGCGGTTTGGGACCATTGGTCCGAGATCGATGCCGTGTTCGGCATCCTTGACCTTCTGGAGATTGAGTCCTTCGGGGTTTTCGCCGTAACGATCTCCCCACGGTCCCATTCGGAGTTGCAGATCAATCATTCGCTCGGGACCGCCGTGGTCGTAGAGCGGCAATGTCGTTTCCGGATCGCGTCCATACATGGAACACATGACGGTGAACCATCCGTCATCAAGCATCTCGAAATCGAAGTCGGCGTCGTTGTTGCCGGCGCACAGCCAACCGAGGCGCGCCATGATCTCCCACTCGGGGACGTAATCGTCCGACGTCGCAAAGAGTTGATCGCTCCACTTGGAGGCATTGCCGATCGACCATGCCCACATGAGCTCGTCGAAATGGGGTGACTCGAGCGGTGATGGCCCGGGTAAGAGCACATGGGCGTGACGTGTTGTTTCGTTCATGTAGCAATCGATGGCGATCATGCAATCGAGCAACGGCAACGCGTCATCGAGATGCTGCGAATCAGGGACACTGAGCGCGGGATTCGCAGCGATGTTGATGAGTGCTTTGATCTGGCCTTCACCGGGTGTGGCAATTTCTTCGGCAAGGCACGAGCAGGGAACCTGCCCGAGAATCTCGGGTGCGCCACGGACACGGCTTTTCCAGCGACCGAATTCGGGCTCGCCCATGACGTTGGTGTTCGCCTGCCAGACGAGAGGATCAGCGGCCGGCTTTCCGAACAACATGCCACCGAGTTTGTCGAACTGTCCGGCAACGATGTTCACCACATCGACAAGCCACGAGGCGAGGGTTCCGAATTCCTGGTTGCACAGGCCGATGCGTCCGTAAAGGCCGCCTCGCTCGGCCGATGCGAGATCGCGCGCGATGCGTCGAATGGTGTTGGCCGGAACCTTGCAGAAGTCGGCGACGCGCTCAGGGGTGAATGTTGCGCACGCGGCGCGGACTTCATCGACACCATTGACGAGTCCGTCAACCGCGCCGAGATCGAACAGGCCCTCGTCGAAAATGACGTTGCACATCGCAAGAAGGAATGCGGCGTCGGTGCCCGGGCGGATGGGGAGCCATTCGCTGGCGTGATCGGCGGTGATCGTGCGACGGGGGTCGATGACAATGACCTGACCGCCACGGGCCTTGATGCCGTCGATCTGCGCGAGTTGGTCGGGACTGGCTAGTAGTGATCCGCCAGAGGCCTGCGGGTTGCCGCCCATGATGACCCAGTAGTCCGTATGTGCGATGTCGACCGTCGGAATCTTCCACATGTTTCCGTACATGAGAACCGACGACACGTTCTTCGGCCACTGGTCGATAGTGCCGGCTGAGTAGATCATCGGGAAGTTGGCCTGACCCATGAGCAGGGCACCGTAACGACTGATGCTGAACGAATGGCCGGCTGGATTCCCGATGAAGGCGGTCATGGCTTCGATGCCATGTTCGTTGCGAACCTTATGGAGCAACTCTTCGCACTTGGCGAATGCCTCGTCCCACGAAACCTCGCGCCAGGTCTCGCCGTCGCGGATCATCGGCACGCGGATGCGGTCCGGATCCTCATGGAGCCGGCCGAGGGTGGTTCCCTTCGGGCAGATGAAACCCTTCGACCAGACATCCTCGCGATCGGGGCGGATGACCTTGACGTGATCGTCGTCGTCGAGATGAACCTCGAGCCCGCACATGCACTCGCACAGTGGGCATTGACGGAGAAAGACCCGGGTGCCATCGGGCTCGGTGCGATGCACGCGCCCAATAACGGTCGGAGCGGCGACAGAAACTTCCATTGGACTTCCCCCAGAGGTCAAGAAACGAGGTAACCGTAGTGCCCGGAAGGGTTTGGGAGGACTGTCACACCCCGGGATCAGACTTCATGACATGGAAACTTCCCCTTCCCGCCCCGGCCTTGTTCACGGCACCGAAACCGGTTCCACGACTGCATCTGGGGCGATCAACCTCACGATCGACTGCGACGATTGCGTCATGCAGCACACCGAGGCCTGCGCCGACTGCGTGGTGTCGTTCATCTGCTCCCGCGAGCCCGGCGATGCGGTAATCGTGGATGTCGGGGAGTACCGGGCGCTCAAGATGCTTTCGGATTCCGGCCTTGTGCCCGAACTGCGCCATCGCCGACGGATCAGCTGATCGCCGGCCCGGCAGGGTTGTTGCGCCCTCCCGGCAGGGCCGTTGGCACTGAGCGGCTGGGCCGGTGAGACAATGGGGGTGTGAGCAACGAGCTGATCGATGACGTTGTCGGGGATCTCCCCATCGGCGATCTCCGATCGGTCGCGCTGGCCGCCGGACTAGTGGCGCTCGGAGTTGCTGTTGTCGAACCGTTCGTCGACACCCTCGCCATCCTCGAACATCGCAAGGCCGAGGGACTCCATGGCGGCATGCAGTTCACCTATCGAGACCCGAAGCGATCGACCGATCCGGCCCGGCTGTTGCCCGGAGCGCGTTCGCTGGTCGTCGGGGCATGGCCCTACGCCGGTGGCGATGTCGATCGTCCGGTCGACGGAGCGCCCCACGGGCGGGTTGCTCGCTACGCGACTGACGATCATTACGGCGCGCTGCGGGACGCCCTCGAGCAGGTGGCCGGTTCGATCCGTGAGATGGGTTTTGCGGCGCGGGTCGTCATCGATGACAACGGACTCGTAGATCGAGCCGCTGCGCAGCGGGCCGGCATCGGATGGTTCGGACACAACGCGAACATCCTTGTTCCGGGCCACGGCAGCTGGGTCGTTCTCGGTGCGATCGTCACTGATGCACCGTTCGTGGAATCCGAGCAGGTTCCCGACGGCTGCGGATCCTGTCGCCGCTGTCTGGATGGTTGTCCGACCGGAGCGATCATCGCCCCCGGGGTTGTAGATGCCCGCCGTTGCCTTGCATGGTTGGTGCAGGCCTCTGGGACGTTTCCAATGGAGCATCGGATCGCGCTCGGCGATCGGATCTATGGATGTGATGACTGTCAGGAAGTGTGTCCTCCGAGTCGACGTGGCCCGCAAGGCGCGATCGCCGTCGACCCCGATGATGCGTGGGTCGGACTTGTTTCGCTACTTGATTCGGACGATGGTGATCTGCTTGAACGTCACGGTCGCTGGTACATCCCCAAACGCGACCCGCGTTACTTGCGTCGAAACGCGCTGATCGCACTCGGCAACGTTGCTGATCCTTCCGACGGAATCGTCCGTTCGAAAATCGCAGCCTTTGCCGCGGGCCACGACGAAATGCTGGCCGAACATGCCCAATGGGCACTCGAACGTCTTGATGAGCGGTCAATTCCTTTTGGTGGGTCGGGCGCATGAAGCACCTACTCGTGACGAACGATTTTCCACCGAAGGTCGGTGGCATCCAGTCGTACCTATGGGAACTGTGGCGTCGGTTGCCTGCTGATTCGACGACGGTGCTTACGACGCCGCACGAGGGATCAGCGATATTCGATGCGCAACAACCGTTCCGAATCGAACGCGATCGGGCGCGGGTGCTGCTTCCGACCAAAGCATTGGCGAAGCGCGTCGACGCGCTCGCCGCTGATGTAGGTGCCGATCTTGTTCTGCTCGACCCGGCTGTTCCTCTCGGCATCATCGGCCCGTGGCTCGAGCATCCCTATGGCGTAGTTCTTCATGGCGCGGAGGTGACGGTTCCCGGGCGGCTGCCCATCCTCGGCAGGAAGCTGGGTGGGGTTCTGCGGGGAGCGCAGATCGTGATCAGCGCCGGTGGCTATCCGGCGGCTGAGGCTCGTCGTTGCGCAGGGCGTGATTTGCCCACGGTGATCATTCCGCCAGGTGTCGATCCGCATCGTTTCACTCCGCTCGGTTCCGACGATCGCCGTCTCGCTCGCATTGCACTGGGTCTCGATCCCGATGCTCCCGTAATCCTGGGCTTGAGCCGACTGGTGCCCCGAAAAGGCTTTGATGTCTTAATTGACGCGGGAGCAATTTTGGCGAAGCGTTATCCGGGATTGCAGATCGTGCTTGCTGGCTCCGGTCGGGATCGGCAACGTCTTGAACGAAGGGCCCTTCGCCGCGGAAGCCCAGTCACATTCCTTGGTCGTGTCGATGACGATGACCTTTCGCCATTGCTGGCTTCGAGTGATGTCTTCGCGATGTTGTGTCGTAATCGTTGGGGCGGACTCGAGCAAGAGGGATTCGGCATTGTCTTTCTCGAAGCGGCGGCGGCTGGTGTCGCATCCGTGGCGGGCCGTAGCGGAGGATCCGCGGAAGCAGTCGACGACGGCGTGACCGGTGTGGTTGTGGAACAGCCCAAGGACATTCAGGAAGTTGTGAACGCACTCGACCGGTTGCTGGGTGATGCCGGACTGCGGTCAGGGATGGGCCGAGCCGGTCGGCTGCGCGCGGAGTCGACGTTCACCTATGACAGGCTTGCGGCCAAGTTGCACGCAGCGCTACAGAAACTCGGAACGAACCCGTGAACGAACCAGCCGACAACGAAGCAAGCAGCACTGAATCAGCCGATGATGCACGGCATCTAGACGGTTTGGGCATCTTGCGACTTGTGGTCGGCGGCACAGTCCTGTTCGGATTCACTGGATTGTTGGCGGCAATCTTCGAGGGAATGTTTACCGGCCTCTATGTAGCGATTGCCGCACTTGAATTCGTGGTGGGGACGGTTGTCTTCGGCTTGGCGTTCCTGCGAGCCGTCGACCGGAGCCGCACCCAGTTGATCGGCGTAGGTGGCCTGTACTTCGCATCGGGAACCGCTCCGGCGCGCGTTCAGCTCATCTGCATGCTTTCACTCACTGCTCAGGTCGCCATCTCGATGGCGGTGGCCTGGGTTCATCTCTACACCGCTCTTGCCTTCGGTGTACTTGCCCCTATGTGGGCACTTGGGCTCACGGGGTTGTGGGTAGCCGCCTACGGAACCTTTCCCGAGCGTGCTCCGGTGCCGACTCGAACTGGTCGCCGTGACGCCGATCGACGAGCGCACAGGGCCTCGAACCCGCCGGGAAAAGGCCCCTCGAAGGACTAGTGTTTTGCTCGGCAAGGACACGGGTCCTCTGTCGGGAGGCACCTAATGTCCGAGCAGGCCAGAGAACAGACAACGATCGATGCGCCGGTCGAGCGCTGTTTCGCGACACTCGTCGACTTTGCCTCGTACCCGCAATGGGCGGGAGATCTCAAAGAGGTCGCGGTCATCGAAACCGATTCTGAGGGCCGGGCGACAGTTGTTGAGTTCCGCGCCGCCGCTATGGGTCGCAGCACCACCTACCAACTCCGCTACGACTACACCGACGCACCGAATCGTCTCGGCTGGGGCCTCGTGAGCGGTGATCTCCCGCGTGAACTTGATGGTGCTTATGTGCTTTCCCCGATCGGCGATGGTGCCGCTACCGAGGTCGTCTACGAGTTGGCGATCGATCTGGTCTACCCGATTCCGGGGTTTGTGAAGCGTCGTGCCGAAGGGCGGATCATCAAGACGGCCCTTTCGGAGCTGAAAGCTCGAGTCGAGGGCTCGCCGCGACCAATCGAAGACGATTGATCGCATCCCGCAGTCGGAAGTTGTGACAAAAAGTCTCTCGGCGCGCAGCACCTGATGGGCATACGCTGACGGTACATATCCCGCAACTGCAGGAGGCCGCATGCCCGTGATCACCGAAGCCGCGATCAAGGAACTGGCAGGTTTCAAAAGCGCGGAAGGTCCAGTCGTGAGCTGTTATCTCGACGTGGACGGGCGTAGACAAGTGCGACCACACGATTACCAGCTGCGGATGAGTTCCTTGATGAAGCAGGTTGTTGCCGCCCATCCTGAACTGGATCTGAGCGCGGACTTCGAGAAGATCTCGAAGCATGTCAAGGCCGGTATCGATCGTCATGGTGTCCGAGGGTTGGCGATTTTCTCGAATGAGGCTGGAGGGCTATGGAAGGTGCTGTCGCTGCCGGTCCCCGTTTCCAGTCGAATCTCGGTGAACCAATCGCCGGCTGTCGGGCCGCTTGAGGCACTTGTGCATGAACTTGAACCGTTGGGTGTGTTGCTCGTTGACCGCCAGATGGCTCGAATGTTCGTGTTTCATTTCGGTGAAGTCGTCGACCGCACCGAACTGTTCGAGGCTCTTCCGCGCGATTACGACCGACGCGACGACGCGAGTCGTGGAACTCGCGAACGTGAGCGCAGTCACATCGACGAGCTCGCATTGCAGCATCTTCGGCACTCTGCGGAGGTCGCGTTTCGGTACCTTCAGAACCGTGGATTCGGCCGGCTGACGATCGGGGCCACCGACGATGTCTACGCGGCGATCGAACCTGTACTTCATCCGTATGTGAAAGAGCGCCTGGCGCAGCGAATCCATGCCGGAGTCTCATCATCGGAGTCGGAGATCGCCGCGGCAGCGCGCGACGTGGAGCATGTGATCGAGGCGACACGTGAGGCTGATGCCGTCAAGCGTCTACGCGATGCGATCGGTTCTGGAAAGAAGGGCATCGCCGGTCTTGTGCCAGTCCTTCAGGCCCTCAACGAGAAGCGTGTTGCATCGCTACTCGTATCGGCTGGTTTCACCGAAACCGGATGGCAGTGTGGATGTGGAGGTCTCTTTGCACTCGGTCCCAAGTGCCCGATTGATGGTCAGACGATGGTCCACCTCGACGATGTGATCGGTGACGCGATAGATGCCGCGTTGCTTGAGGGTGCGACCATCGAAATCTGCACGGGGAGTGCGGATCTCGACGTGCTTGGGTCCATCGGGGCACTTCTGCGCTATTGATAGATACGTGAGCGAACTCTCCATCGGCATCGACGTGGGCGGAACGAAGATTTTCGCCGTGGCCATCGACTCCTCTGATTCGACGATTCTCTTTGAGTCCCGTGCGGATACTCCGGATTCGGCGGACGCACTCATTGCTGGGCTGGCTGACATTGTCGAGGTCGTTAGCGAAGCAGCGAATGCTTTTTCGGGAGACGTAACGCCCGCGGACCTGAATGTCGGACTCGGGCTGCCCGGGATCGTCGACTCGACGGGAATGCTTCGGGCGGCTCCGAATCTGCGTTGCGCGATCGATGTCGACGTGAAATCGCGCCTCGAAGCGATACTCGGCTTCCCGGTCGTCGTCGAGAACGACGCAAGTTGCGCGGCGTGGGCCGAGGCGACGCTCGGGGCAGGTCGCGGCGTGCGCGACATGATGCTTGTGACGCTCGGAACCGGTATCGGTGGGGGGATCGTTCGCAGCGGTGAACTTGTGCGGGGCGCTCACGGTTTCGCGGGTGAACCTGGGCACATGCTCGTAGATCCTTCGGGACCGACCTGCACCTGTGGCCGGTCCGGTTGTTGGGAGCGCTTCGCGTCGGGATCAGGTTTGGGCTGGCTCGGATCTCGGGCCGCTCTCCGGGGTGAGGCTCCGGGTTTGCTCGAACGGGTGGGAGGCGACGCGGAACGGATTGATGGCGAACTGGTTTCCGAAGCCGCTCAGTCCGGTGACCAGGGGGCGCTCGACGTCTTCGGCGAATTCTCCTGGTGGTTGGCCGTGGGATTGGCGAACTTGGCCAACCTTCTTGATCCCGAACTCCTGCTTGTCGGCGGGGGACTCGCCGATTGCGCCGATCTCTATCTCGAGCAGACCAGGGTCCATTTTCGTGAACTCGTGCTGGGAGGTGCGTCCAGAACAGGAACCGGAATCGAGGTGGCGACGCTCGGCTCGAGGGCCGGGGCGGTCGGGGCGGCACTTCTTGCCATCGGCGGCGAGACACAGCAGTCCTAGTCGGAGCGGGCGACTCTCGCTCCGGTGTCCTGAGCGCAGCGGGTGCGCAGGTAGCCTCGCCACATGGAATTCCGTCGAATCACATCGCTGCCTCCATACGTCTTCACGATCATCGATTCGCTGAAGGTCGAGGCTCGTCGTTCCGGAGCCGATGTGATCGATCTCGGTTTCGGCAATCCCGATCTTCCGTCTCCCGACATCGCCGTTGAGAAACTGACCGAAGCTGCACACAACACCCGCAATCATCGTTATTCGTCGAGCCGCGGCATTCCGAATCTGCGCCAGGCGATCGCCGACTATTACAAGTTCCGGTTCGACGTGGATCTCGATCCCGACACGGAAGTCATCAACACCATTGGAGCCAAAGAAGGCTTCTCTCACCTGATGTGGACGTTGCTTCAGCCTGGTGATGCCGCTCTGGTGCCATCGCCGTCGTATCCGATCCATATCTACGGTCCGTTGTTCGCCGGAGCGGACATCCGCGAGGTTCCCCTCGGGACGGGCACCGACTTCTTCGACAATCTGCGCGAGGCGTGGGAGTACTCGTGGCCGAAGCCACGCGTGATCGTCATGTCCTTTCCACACAACCCCACGACGACCTGTGTTGATCTCGAGTTCATGCAGAAGGTTGTCGATTTCGCCCGTGAACGCGACGTCGTCGTGGTCCACGACAACGCCTACGCCGAGATTGGATTCGACGGATACCGACCTCCGTCGATCCTTCAGGCGGAGGGAGCGAAGGAAGTAGCGGTCGAGCTGTACTCGATGACGAAGTCGTTCTCGATGGCAGGATGGCGCGTTGCGTTCATGCTGGGCCGACCAGATGTCATCGCTGCGCTTGCGAAGCTGAAGAGTTACCTCGATTACGGAACCTTCCAGCCGATCCAAATCGCCGCAACCGTGACATTGAACGAGGCGCGCGACTTTCCGCTCGAGGTCAACGAGGTCTATCAGAACCGTCGCGACACGCTCTGTGGTGGATTGCAGCGGATTGGGTGGAACATCGAACCGCCGAAGGGAACGATGTTCGTCTGGGCACCGATCCCCGAGGAGTACAGCGACATGAAATCGATTGAGTTCGCGTCGTTTCTGGTTAAGGAAGCAAACGTTGCTGTGTCGCCGGGCGTCGGATTCGGGCCGGGTGGAGACGGGTTCGTCCGATTCGCCCTCATCGAAAACGAGCAGCGGACTCAGCAAGCAGTCCGAAACCTTCGCAAGGCACTCACCCGCCTCGAATCCTGATCGGAAATCCCTCAGGGTTCTCCGGGCTGTTTCCCCGTCGAAACATCCTGTTCACGGTTGGTCCCTACCGTGAGCTTCATGAAGACGACCTACATCCTCCGTGTCTGGATGCCTGATCGCCCAGGGGCGCTCGGTGCACTTGCGAGTCGTATCGGTGCCGTTGGCGGCGACGTCGCAGGAATCGACATTCTTGAGCGCGGTGCGGGACGGGCGATCGACGAACTCGTGGTGGAGATGCCGAGAGCGGATCTCGTCGAGCTCCTTCTCGCCGAAATCCATCAGGTGGATGGTGTCGATGTCGAGGATATTCGTCTCGCTGTCGACGCCCTTCACGATCCCCGCGTCGACGCCCTCGAAACAGCCGCGATTCTCGTTGGCGCTCCCACAGCTGAAGATGCGATCACCGAGCTGTGCACCCACGCGGTGCGAACGGTGGGCGCAACATGGGGAGCGGTCATCGACCTCGATTCGGACGAACTGATTGTGGCGACGGGCGATGCTCCGCCGGTTGCATGGATCACCGCGTTCGTTGGCGGCTCGCAGAGTTCGGCTCGCGTTGTCGACGGACCGAAAGGTCCCGATGATGTGGCCTGGGCACCGTTGCCGGCCGCCCGCAAAGCACTTGTGCTCGGCCGCGACGGTCAGGCGTTCCGATCGAGAGAACGGAGGCAGGCCGCGGCATTAGCCCGAATCGTCGACACACGATTTCGCGAACTGACGGCGTTCGCCTCGCGGAGCCAACACCCGTCTAGAGGTCGGTAGCCCAGCCTCGGGTTCGTTCGACGGCCCGGAGCCACTGTTGGTGGCTTGCGTCGGCCCGGGTGCGATCTCCGACCGGTACGAAGGTCCGATCGAGTGCCCAGTTCGTTGAAATGTCGTCGAGCGAACTCCAGAAGCCTTCGGCCAGCCCGGCGAGATAGGCAGCCCCGAGTGCGGTTGTCTCGGGAACCAACGGCCGGCTGACGGAAACCCCGATCTGATCGGCCTGCAACTGAAGGACAAAATCGCTAGCGGCACCTCCGTCGGCGCGCAGCGAGTCAAGTTCGAAGCCGGCGGCGTTCGCCATGGCATCGACAACATCGCGGGTTTGGAACGCCATTGCCTCGAGTGTTGCTCGTGCCAGATGAGCGGAGGTTGTTCCGCGTGTGATGCCGAGCACTGTTCCCCGCGCATGAGGATCCCACCAGGGGCTCCCGAGTCCGGTGAACGCGGGAACGATCACGACGCCGTCGGCATCAGTAACCGACTCGGCAAGCGCCGTGACCTCACCGGAGTTTGCGATGACTCCAAGTCCGTCACGGAGCCATTGGACAGCCGCGCCGGTGGCGAAGATCGCTCCTTCGTACGCGTACGTGGTCTCGATCGTGCCGTCGGAACGGGGGAGTGACCACGCAATGGTGGTGAGCAATCCTTCAACTGGCTCTGGACAATTCGAGCCGACATTCATAAGTACGAAACTGCCGGTTCCGTAGGTGTTCTTCGCCATGCCGGGAGCGAAGCAGGCCTGACCGAACAACGAGGCCTGTTGATCGCCGGCGATACCGCTGATCGGGATCCCTTGGCCGAGCGGGCACGACGCGGCTGTGGTCCCGAATCGACCGCTCGAAGGCTTCACCTCAGGCAGCACATGGGTTGGAACCCCAAAGAGGTCGCACAGTTCTGAAGACCATTCGCCGCTACGAATATCGAGCAGCATGGTTCTGCTCGCATTGGTCGTGTCGGTGGCGTGGACCGCGCCCCCCGTCAACTTCCAGAGAAGCCACGTGTCGATCGTGCCTATGGCAACGTCGTTGTTGGGTTTGACGTTTCCTTTAGTGAAGAGCCAGTTGAGTTTGGTTCCGGAGAAGTACGGATCGAGCACAAGTCCGGTTGCGTGGCGTATCTGATCAAGCGCGCCGGCGGCGCGCAGGTCATCACAGAAATCTGCCGTCCTGCGGTCCTGCCAGACAATGGCGCGGTGCAAAGGATTTCCACTCGTCCGATCCCAAGCGACGACGGTTTCGCGCTGGTCGGTGATGCCGATCGCTGCGATCGACTCACCGAGTTCGCTGAGAGAGTGGGCGACATCTGTCATCACGACACAGAGGGCATCCCAAATCTCGTTGGCGTCGTGTTCGACCCATCCGGGCTGGGGGAAGTACTGGGGAAACTCGCGGTACGCAGATGCAACCGGTAGCCCGGTCACGTCGAATGCGATCGCTCGCACGCCGGTCGTGCCGGCATCGAGGGCAAGAACGACTCCCATGGAGAGCGGACATTACGACACTCGGGCAGACTGCAGGTATGAGCATCGATTTCAGTCTGTCGCCGGAACTCGAGGAGATCCGTGGGAAGGTCCGATCCTTCATCGCCGATGTGGTTACTCCGGCGGAACGACGACTGGAGGCCGACAAGGTCGCCGAAACCGATCGTCGGGCGTACGTGGCTGAATTGCTCGCGTTACGTGGTCAAGCGCAGGAGCTCGGTCTGTGGCTCCCGCATATGCCGGTCGAATGGGGCGGCATGGGGCTCGGCCATGTCGAACTGGCGATGGTTCAGGCCGAGTCGGGTCGCACGCGTCTCGGTCCGTGGGTTCTCAACTGCCAGGCGCCTGATGAGGGCAACATGCACACGCTGCTGCACTGGGGGACCGATGCGCAGAAGGAGAAGTATCTGCGGCCGTTGTGTGAGGGGCGAGTCTGGTCATGTTTCGCGATGACAGAGCCGGAGGTTGCAGGTTCAGACCCGACGCTGATTCGGACCAATGCTGTGGCTGACGGCGACGAGTGGGTCATCAACGGGCACAAGTGGTTCATCTCGAATGCGCATCGGGCGAACTTCGCGATTTTGATCGCCCGGACCGAGGACGATCCCGATCTTCCGCAGGCGGCGAATACGGCGTTCATCGTTGACATCCCGACCGAAGGGTGGAACGAGGTTCGCCAGATCGAGACGATGCACGGTTCGACTGGTCACTCGGAGATCGTGATCGAAGATTTACGCGTGGCCGATGCCAACCTCCTCGGCGGGCGAGGGCAGGGTCATCGCCTGGGTCAGTATCGACTCGGCCCTGCTCGTCTCGCACACTGCATGCGCTGGATCGCCCAGGCCGAGGTAGCGCTGGACATGATGGTGGACCGCTCACTCACGCGGTATTCCCACGGTTCGGTTCTCGCCGAGAAGCAGGGTATCCAGTGGCTTATCGCCGATTCGGCGATGGAGCTCTACCAATGCAAACTCATGGTTCTGCACGCGGCGTACAAGATCGATCGCGGCGAGGACTTCTCTGCTGAAGTGTCAATGGCCAAGCACTTTGTGGCTAATTCGTTGAATCGGATCATCGACCGGTCCATTCAGGTACATGGAGCACTCGGTTACTCGACCGATACGCCGCTGGCCCACATGTATCAGCAGGCGCGCTGGGCTCGGTTCGCTGATGGCGCCGACGAAATCCATCAGATGCGGATTGCGCAGCGCACGATCGCGTCGTATCGAGATCACGGGAGTACCCGCGTCGCTACGGGAAATCTGCCGATCTAAAGCGGCAGATCGATGTCGACGTTGGATTCGTCTTTGGGCGGCTCGACGATCGGCAACTCGACCACGAAACGCGCTCCGGACTCGCCATCGAGACGATCTTCAACCCACACGCGTCCGCCGTGCAGTCGAACGTGTTCGTCGACGAGAGCCAAACCGAGTCCGACGCCGCTGTCGGTGGATCGGTTACCGCCTTCGCCGCCACGCGAGAAGCGATCGAAGATGATCCCCTTGTCGGATTCGGTGACTCCATCGCCTCTGTCCTCCACGACAACCTGGAGCATCCCCTCGAGGCGGTCGATAGTGACCGAGGTGGCGCCGCCGGCATAGCGATCGGCGTTGTCGAGAAGATTGGCGATGACCCGACCCATTCGACGCTTGTCGACACGAACAATGGTTTCCGCTACCTCGGGGTCATAACGGACAGGAACGCCGCCACCTCCAAGGACGCTCACAGCCTGAATGACCATCTCGACGGCCATGACCTCTTCGAGGTTCAGTTTGATGGCGCCCACGTCGAAACGGGAGATCTCGAGCAGGTCCTCGACAAGTTGCTGAAGCCTGTCGACATCGGCCGAGAGAAGTCCGAGGGCAGTGCGCGACCGCTCGGGGAGTTCGTCGCGCGTGTTCTCGAGAACTTCGACGGTTGCCGCGAGTGTCATGAGCGGCGACCGAAGTTCATGGCTGACCTCCGAGGCGAAACGGGCGTCTCGTTCGATCCGATCCTCAAGGGCCTGGGCCATCTCGTTGAAGGGCGCGGCGATCAGATCGAGATCAGGATCGCCGCCGACGGGAAGCCGGGTATCGAGTCGGCCACCCGCGATTGCTTCGGCGGCTCTGCCGACATTGAGTAGCGGGGCGAAGACTCTGCGACTGGCCCAGAGCCCGACGAGTCCGCCGCCCACCGTGGTGAGCGCCGACGCCACGAGCAACGCAATCAAGAGTCCGTCGAGTGTCTTTTGCACATTGCCGAGTGAGACACCCTCGAAGTACTCGGCGCCAAGTTCCGGAATGGGGACGCCGGCTACGAGATAGGAGGTTCCCCGATAGCTGATTCGGGTCTTGTCGGGAAGCCCGGTCTCCACGGTGTCGCGAAGGCTCGCGGGAATGGCCCGTTCACCGAAGGCGACCGGGTTCGCGGCGTACCACAACCCTTGAAAGTGAAGGACGGGAAGGGTTCCCTCCGGCGTGGTCTGCGACTGGAGCGCCTGCTCGACGGTCGAGGGCGAACTCGAAACGACGAGTTGTTCGGAAAGTCGCAGCGCATTTGCATTGGCACTCGCAACGACGACGGCTTCACGCTGATCGAAAAGGTTTGACCGTGTGAGCCCAAAGGTGATGACCGAGAGAATGACGGAGAGCATTGCGGCGCCGAGGGCAAATGTCAGGATGAGACGGGTCCGAAGTCCGAGTCGGTGACGCGTTGGCGAAATCTTGCGGGAACGCCTGCGAACTTTGCGCTTCTGCCTGAGCGGTTTGACCTCAGTCGCGGCCGGCCGGGATTCGGTCGTCACGGTCAGGGCTGAAGCTTGTAGCCGAGACCGCGGATCGTCATCACGTAGCGGGGGTTCGCCGGATCGGCTTCGACCTTCATGCGGAGTCGGCGTACGTGGACATCGACGAGTCGACCGTCACCGAAGTAGCCGTAGCCCCAAACTCGTTCAAGAAGCACTTCACGACTGAATACCCGACCGGGAACCGAGGCGAGTTCGACGAGAAGGCGGAACTCCGTCTTCGTGAGATGTATCTCGTTGCCACCGCGCATGACGATTCCCTCGTCGGGGATGATCTCGAGATCACCGAAACGCAAATGCGTGAGCCCGGGTTCGCTGCTTCGTGCTCGACGGAGTAAGGCTCTGATGCGGGCCGAGAGTTCCTTCGGGGCAAATGGCTTGGTGAGGTAGTCGTCGGCACCGGCTTCGAGGCCGGCGACGACGTCGTGGGTGTCGGCACGCGCGGTCACCATGACGATCGGGACGTCACTGGCGCGACGGATAGCACGGCAGACGTCGAAGCCATCGATACCGGGAAGCATGATGTCGATCAGTACGACGTCAGCAGGATGACGGGTGAACGCCGCAAGAGCATCCTCGCCATTGTCGGCCTCTTCGACCTCCCAGCCTTCATCCTCCAGCGCCATTTTCACGGCGGTGCGGATTCGCTCATCGTCTTCGACTGTGAGGATGCGGGTGCCCATAACCCAGCCATCTTCCCTGAAGAACCCGCCGGCCGGGGGCCAATGTCAGGAATTATTTGTCAGGCGTCGGCAGCGCCGCTCGACGCGAGCAGCTCCCGAAGTGCGGCAAACAGTTCTGGTGGACCCGCAAGGCAGAAGTCGAACTCGGGTGCGCCGCCATCGAGATTCCCCACGATCGCGCCGGCCTCGGTGGCGATAAGTGCTCCGGCGGCATGATCCCAGGGTTGGAGCCCCCGTTCCCAGTAGGCGTCGATTCGTCCGCAGGCCACCGAACAGAGGTCGACCGATGCGGCACCCATGCGGCGGATGTCACGGATATGTGGGATGACCTTTCCGAGCACCTCGGCCTGACGTCTCCGCCGTTCGGACTCGTAGGAGAACCCGGTTCCGACGAGAGCGTTCGCGAGGTCGGACTGGGTTGAGACGGTGATCGGTTTCCCGTTCCTGAACGATCCCCCGCCAATCGTTGCGGTGAATACCTCGCCGTGGAGCGGATCGTTGACGACGCCGACCGAAATGATCCCGTCGATCTCAACCGCGATCGAGACGGCGAAACCGGGATGACCGTAGAGATAATTCGTTGTTCCGTCGATGGGGTCGATCACCCAGCGGACGCCGCTGGTGCCGACCCGATCGGTTCCTTCTTCGCCGAGAATTCCGTCGTCGGGACGCGCGAGCAGAATCCCTTCGACAATAAGACGCTCGGAAGCGTGGTCGATCTCGGTCACCATGTCGGTTCCTGTCGTCTTCGTATCTACGACGACGCGGTCGCGGGTCAGACCTTCAAGAAGAAGATCGGCTGCGTCTGACGCAAACTGGACGGCGAGCGCAAGAAGTTTGTCGGTTCCATTTACGTTCACGACGCTCAGCGAACCCGAGGTCGCTGGCGCACGCCACCCGATGGCGGGGGAGTGCGACGCCGACCGTCAATGGCATCCGGGTTGCTTGACTTAATGGTCTTCCATTCGCCCATGGCCCGAAGAGTCAGAACAACGACAACTGCAGTTCCACCGGCGGCGATGAGTGCGCCTATTACGGCCCCCAGTCCGGTCCAGACGGAGGCGTCACCTGTCGTCTGAAGATCGGCAAAGGCGTAGCCGATCGTTCCGCCGGCTGCACCGGCGAGAACGATCGCGACAAACGCGAGCACTCTGGCCCCCACCGGAGGGAGAGCGGTCTGGGCGGTGGGGGTGCCAACTGAGGCGCCCGAATCGTGGTCTTCAATCTGTGGCATCACCCTGATCGTATGGCGCGGCGAACGGGTGCGCGCCCTCGGGGTGGTTTCGCCTCCTACAGTTGCGAGTGTGAAGCCGTTGGTCATTCTCCCCACTTACAACGAAGCCGAGAACATCGTCGAGGTTCTTGAGCGAGCCCGGCAAGCCGTTCCGGGCATCGACATACTCGTTGTCGACGACGGGAGCCCGGACGGCACCGCAGACCTCGCCGAACGGTGGGCGGCCGAGAACGGTGGCGGACTTACGGTTCTTCGTCGCGGAGCCAAAGCCGGTCTGGGATCGGCCTATCGCGCCGGTTTTGCACAGGGCTTGAAGAGCGGTTTCGACGCGCTCATCGAAATGGACTCCGATCTTTCTCATGACCCGGCCGCGCTTCCGTCATTGATTAGCGCCGTTGAGCGCGGGGCCGATCTGGCGATCGGGTCCCGGTACGTGCCAGGCGGTGCCATCCCGGATTGGCCTAAGCATCGTGAATGGCTCTCACGCGGAGGAAACCGCTATGCGGCATCGATGCTTGGCCTCAAGGTCCGCGATGCGACGGCCGGATTCCGTTGCTACGCCGCTCCGATGCTGTCAAGGATTCCCCTCGATTCGATTACTGCTGATGGCTACGGATTCCAGATAGAGATGGCCTACAACGTGGCCCGACGGGGTGGTCGCATCGTCGAAGTCCCAATCAGCTTCACCGATCGGATCCGCGGGACGTCCAAGATGTCGGGGCGGATCGTGGTCGAAGCTCTCATGCTCGTGACCTGGTGGGGATTGCGCGATCGCGTCATCCATCGCCGTCGCCCGCTGGCCGACGCGTAGACCATGCGCGATTGGGTCGTTGGCGGAGCGGTTCTCGAGAGTCCCGAGGGTCTGCTGCTCGTCAACAATCGTCGTCAGGACGGAAGTACGGACTGGAGTCCGCCCGGTGGCGTAATTGACGAGGGCGAATCAGTAATCGACGGACTGGCCCGGGAAGTGCTCGAGGAAACGGGCCTTGTTGTCACCGAATGGGCCGGGATGATTTACGAGATCGAAGCCGTAGCTCCCGACATGGGATGGCGGCTGCGTGTTGAGGCGTGGAGGGCCGTTGCCTGGCGCGGCGAACTTCGATTCGACGATCCGGATGGGATCGTCGAGACCGCACTCTGGGTTCCTCATGACGAGTGTGCGACGCATCTCGAGGGTGTTGCCCCTTGGGTAGCGGAACCCGTCATCGAATGGATCGTGAACCGGTGGGAGTCATCGCAGCGATTCAACTATCGGATCGAAGGACTCGGCAGGGACGATCTCCGGGTCACGCGGATGTGAGCAACTCGCGCATCACCGACCTGCTGCCCGGCGAGAGGCCATTCGCCACGATCCTCCATGTCGACATGGATGCGTTCTTTGTGTCAGTCGAACTTCTCGACCAACCGGAACTGAGGGGTCGGCCGGTTGTGGTGGGCGGAGCGGGCGAACGTGGTGTGGTGGCCGCCGCCTCGTATGAAGCGAGGGCCCATGGTGTCTTCTCAGCGATGTCCTCGGCGCAGGCGCGTCGTCTGTGTCCGCACGCGGTCTTCCTGCCGGGACGCCATCATCGCTATGCCGAAGTGAGCGCAAAGATCATGACGATCTTCAGGAGCTACACGCCGTTGGTTGAGCCGCTGTCTTTGGATGAGGCTTTCCTTGATGTAGCTGGAGCTGCCCGTCGAGTCGGAAGCGCAACCACTATTGCGACGTTGATACGCCAACAAGTCCTTGACGATGAGGGACTGACATGCTGCGTTGGCGTAGCCGGAACCAAGTTCATTGCCAAGCTCGCATCGGAAGCGGCAAAACCGAAAGCGTCCACGAAGGGTCCGCAGTTCGGAACAGGAGTGTTCGTCGTTGAGCCGGCGGAGACGCTTTCTTTTTTGCGGCCGCTCCCGGTTCAGGCACTCTGGGGTGTGGGGCCCGCAACCTTTGCGAAGTTGGAACGGATGGGGGTTGCGACCGTCGGCGATCTCGC